>JAZLCW010000019.1:0-38583 GCA_045614445.1 Candidatus Cryptobacteroides sp.
TCAGAAGGAGATTACTCTCGAGACTGGCGCTATCATCATGGCACCTCTCTTCATCAACATCGGAGAGAAGATCCGCGTGAACACTACTGACCGTTCATACGGCGAGCGCGTGAAGTAATTCACCTGACATAATATAAAGATCCGGCTCATTCCTGAAATTGAATGAGCCGGATTTTTGTTTTTATTTATTCGTTTTCTGTTTTGGATTCTGATTCCACTTCGGGTGTCAGTTCCTCGACGATTGTCTTTTCAATTACCGATTCTTCGACGACTGCATCTTCGATGACTACTTCTTCAATGACCGGCTGCTCGACTTTCGGTTCTTCGGTCATAGCTTCTTCTACTGCCGGTTCTTCCGAAGGTGTCATCTGCTGTTCGGCAGCAGCTTCATGTTCTGCTTTGGTATTGATACGCTGAGGACCACCCTGCTCTGCACGGAGGAAAGCGGCAGAACGTTTGAGGACAAAGTTAGAACCTAGATACTTGGTTCTCACCTCGTCGTCACCGGCGAGTGCCTCCGGAGTACCGCTCTGAAGGATCGAGCCTTCATAAAGGAGGTATGCACGGTCAATGATAGCGAGGGTCTCTCCTACATTATGGTCTGTGATGATCACGCCGATATTCTTGTATTTAAGTTTTGCGATGATATACTGGATATCTTCCACTGCAATCGGGTCCACTCCGGCGAACGGCTCGTCCAGAAGGATGAACTTAGGGTCGATAGCAAGTGCACGGGCAATCTCACAACGGCGGCGCTCACCTCCGGAGAGCTGGATACCCTTGCTCTTGCGTACCTTGTGGAGATTGAACTCATCCAGAAGATCCTCCAGACGCTGCTTTCTTTCAGCCTTGGTGAACTGATTGGACATTTCCATCACGGACATTATATTATCCTCGACGGTCATATGCCTGAACACGGAAGCCTCCTGAGCGAGATAGCCCACTCCCATCTGGGAGCGCTTGTACATCGGAAGCTTCGTAATATCCTCATCATCAAGGAATATCCTGCCGGCATTAGGGACAATAAGGCCGGTGATCATATAGAAACTGGTGGTCTTTCCGGCGCCGTTAGGTCCGAGAAATCCTACGATTTCTCCCTGATTCACCTCCATCGAAACGCCCTTTACGACTGTTCTTGGACCATATTTCTTTACAAGATTTTCGCAACGTAATTTCATAAAATTCCGGTTTTGCAGCCTTCAAAGGCTATTTAATATCAAGCTCGAGATCCTTCACCAGGCTCTTTACCTCCTCATTCTGTGCCATAAGTTCCTTGGCCTGTTCGCTCGGCATATATATCTTCTTCTGCTCAGGTGAATTGTCCGGAGTGACTGCTACTCTGAGATAGATCTTCATCGACCCCACGATCCTGCGGTAATTACCTTCAAGCTCGTGCAGAAGCTTTGACTCCACCCAGTCCTTCTGAGCGTCGTTCACCACTCTGAATATCACTGTCTTGGCATCCTCAGCCGGTTCTATATCCAGAGAAGTGCTCTTGAGCATGCTTGCCAGACGAGGCTTATCATTATAACATTCTGCAAGTTCCGGCCATTTCGCCTTCAGGACTTCATCCGCAGGTACAGGAGCTTCCTGTCTTGCTGCAACTGTTTCCACCGGTGTTTCCTCCATCATTGCCTTCATAGAAAGTGCTGCTCCTGTACGTGAAGCACGGGTACGGCGTTCACGCGGCTGAGAGGCCTCTGGCTGCTGCACCGGCTCTGGAGTCGGTGCTGAAGCTGGTATCGGCGCCGGAGCTGATGCAGGAGTCGAAGATGGGACTGGTGCGGGTGATGGCGCTGGTGCAGCGGGTTGTACTGCAGATTGTGCTGATACCTGTGGAACTGAAGCCGCCTGAGACTGTACTATCGGCTGAGACGAGGCCTGCTGAGATGCCTGCGGCTGGCTGAGCTTGCCTGAGAGGAAACTCAGACGCATCAGAGCGAACTCGATATGAAGACGAGGGTTCACACTGGCCCTGTAACCAGATTCGCACTGGGTGGTTATGCCCAATGCATCGTAAAGGAACTGAAGATGGCATCTTTCAGCCTGTTCCTTATAACGCACCTTCAGAGAATCCGGGAGTTCCAGGAGTGCATCAAGTCCCCCGCTCTTGCTCACCACAAGGTCACGCAGATGAGAGGACAATGCCGCTACGAAATGAAGGGCATTGAATCCCTTGGTCAATATTTCATCGAAGGTCATCAAAGCTGATGGGTAATCTCCCTTCAGGAATGCATCGACAAGGGAGAAGCTGTACTCGTAATCGAGGACATTGAGATTGCGCAGAACATCCTGATACTTGACATCAGTTCCGCAGAATGCCACTGTCTGGTCGAAGATCGTAAGGGCGTCACGCATTGCTCCGTCTGCCTTATGGGCTACTACGTGGAGCGACTCGTCATCGATGGTGATTCCCTCGCTGGAAGCCACCATCCGGAGGTTTCTTACGATATTATCGACAGTGATACGGTTGAAGTCATATGTCTGACATCGAGAAAGGATTGTCGGGAGGATCTTATGCTTCTCGGTCGTGGCAAGAATGAAGATCGCGTGTGCAGGCGGTTCCTCCAATGTCTTGAGGAAGGCGTTGAAGGCTGCCTGTGAGTGCATATGGACCTCGTCGATGATATAGACGCTGTAACGGCCTACCTGAGGAGGTATGCGGACCTGGTCCATAAGGGCCTTGATGTCCTCCACACCATTGTTCGAAGCGGCGTCAAGCTCGTGAATGCAATAAGATCTGCCTTCAGCAAAAGAGAGGCAGGATTCGCAGGTACCGCATGGTTCCATATCCTCGGATGGATTGGAACAGTTTATCATCTTTGCGAAGATACGCGCTGTGGTGGTCTTGCCGACTCCACGCGGTCCGCAAAAAAGATATGCATGTGCAAGCTGTCCCCTCAGAATAGAGTTCTTGAGGGTCTGTGCTATATTGTCCTGGCCTATAAGGGTTCCGAAGGAATCCGGCCTGTATTTTCTGGCTGATACTATATACTGTGACATATCCATTCTTTGGTCAACCTACAAATATAGCATTAATTTCGATAGAAACTGTTTTATTGGCTTTTAAAAAGACAACAATATTCCAGTTTAGACCAAGAAAGAAGCTTAACTCGTCCGAGCAATTATTGTATGACAACGGCAAAAATTTTGATAATCAATTTACGTTTCAGCAAATCAAATAAAAGTTTCTAACTTTGCATTCCAATTTTCAGTAACAGAATATGAAGAGAATCATTATAATAATTGCTTCGATAATAATGCCTTTGATGGCATCAGCCCAGGCACAGATCAACACCAAGAAGGTGAAGATCAGCGACTTCAATCAGAAGGTTACCAAAGTGGTGTTAAGCGGAAACGATTTTTTCGACATCACATTCAAGGAGGAAATCTCAGCACGATGGAGGATTTCTCCTTACGAGTTCTGCACGCTCGAGGAATTCGAGCAGCTGAAGGGTAACGAGAATTACTATTTCCTGATGACGACCTACGGCCAGTTCAGAAAGGAAACCGCACCAGGCCTGCAGTTCCTGACATTGGTCAAGGGAGGAAAGGGTGCAGACAAAAGCATAGCCGATATGCTGGAAGTCGTTTCATTGCCATTCGCTTCGGCAGAATATCCTTCCGGCAGGGAGCTGGTTTTCCTTCCGGCATTTCTGGACATCATACAGAGCCATACCCTGGCTTCTATGGAGAATGATTACAACGGATACGGAGGTCTGGCCAGCAATAATATAAGCTTGGGCAAGACTGAAGATATGGAGGTAGTGCTTTCCGAGGAAGATATGAGCGAGCAGGTCAGCCAGGAACAGAAAAACAAGGCTGAAGAGAAGGGAGTAGTCATTACCGACGAAGATGATGCCGACCAATATATGCTTGACAATGTTCCGGGTACATTGGTCAGCTATGTAGCTGCGGCGTCAGAACCTGTTTTCGGTTCATATTGCTATAAGATGCTGATCGACGCTCAGACACACAAGCTTTATTATTTCAAGAGACATCGTATCGGCAAGAAGGCCGGAGCCGGATTCCTGCCTGAGGACATTGACAGAATCGCAGCGAGCAGGAGGTAAGGGATGAGAAGCGGAAAGGCTGGATGCGGACTGCAGTATGCAGTGAAGAAGGGAGGATCGGCCGTGGGCTACTGCGCCATCAGCATCAAATGCGGAACAAGGGATGAGGCAGGATTCCACAGCGGTATCGCACATTTTACAGAACACACCTTATTCAAAGGCACGGCCAAAAGAAGTGCCTCTGTAATAAACAGTTATCTCGACCGTCTTGGTGGTGAGCTCAATGCTTTCACCACTAAGGAAGAGATTGTATTCCACGCAACTGTTCTGAAAGAGGATCTGAACAAGGCAGCCTCATTGCTTTTCGAACTTGCTACAAGCGCGACATTTCCGGAACAGGAGATACAGACCGAAAAGGGAGTGGTAATCGACGAGATACATTCCTACAAGGATAGTCCTTCCGAAGATATTTACGATAAGTTCGAAGAAATGATATTCCAGGGCCATCCTCTCAGCGGAAACATTCTCGGTACGACGGCATCTGTGAAGAAAATCACCAGAGATGAGCTTCTGGCATTTGTCAAGGAGAAGTTCCTGCCTTGCAAGATGGCTTTTACGGTAGTGGCGGATATGGATGAAGCGAAGATGGAGAAAGCGGTGCTGAAGCTGGCTGACAAATTCTTCAATAACACCGCTGTGGCTTGCAATAATATCCAGGAGTGCGGAGCGAGCGACCGTCAGGGATTTCTTTGCACCAACAGGGCGATCCCATCGGCCGAACCATTCGACAAGAGAATAAGCAAAAGGAATCATCAGGCCAATTGCGTCATCGGAGCGCTCGCGCCATCGCTTTACCAGGAGCGCGAAAGGCTGGCTACCGTCCTTCTGTGCAATATACTCGGAGGTCCGGCGACAAATTCCATATTGAACTCGGTGCTGAGGGAGAAGAACGGATGGGTATATGGCGTGGAATGCGGATATACCCAATTCACCGACACTGGCCTTGTAGCCATAACACTCGGATGTGACAAGGCCAATCTGGACAAATGCCTTGCGGCAATCGAGAAGGAAATCGGGAAGCTTCAGAGCGAGCCTATGTCGGAAAGAAGGCTGAAGGCCGCCAAGAAGCAACTGCTCGGGCAGATCGCCATCAGCGGAGACAATGGCGAGACTCAGTGCCTGTCGATGGGCAAGAGTCTTCTGGCATATGGAAAGGTGCCAGGCGGAAAGGACAACAGGACGCTGGTGGACGCCATCACCGCCGAGGATGTGCAGGAGATGGCAATAAAGATATTTGATAAGGACCGCATATCGAAACTTATTTATATTTAGTCCGAATTATGGAACAGATCTATAAATATATTGAGGAACATGCTACAAGGCAGAGCGAGGCTTTGAACTGGGTAGTGAGGCAGACACATATCAGGACCAATCATGCAAGAATGCTTTCAGGAGCATTGCAGGGACAGCTGATGAGGATGATGGTGCAGATGACAGGAGCCAGAAGAATCCTGGAGCTGGGTACATTCACAGGATATTCCGCAATCTGTCTGGCATCCGGACTTCCTGAAGACGGGCATCTGGATACATTGGAGCTGAATGATGAACTGGAAGATCTGATTCTCGAGGGTTTCGAACGTGCAGGACTTTCTGACAGGATATCCTTGCATATCGGCGACTGCAAGCAGACACTCTGCAGATTCCGCGAAGATATGGGCCTCGCAGAAGGTTCTGAGGCCGATCAGTCCAAGCTTTATGACATCGTATATATGGACGCCAACAAAAGGGAATATTGCGAGTACTACGATCTGGTGTTCGATATGGTACGTCCGGGAGGCCTCATCCTTGCGGACAATGTGCTCTGGGACGGAAAGGTATGCCAGGATCCGCTGCCTCAGGACAAGCAGACCCTGGGAATTGCCCGTTTCAATGATCTGGTAAGAGACGACAGCCGCGTAGAGTCAGTGATTCTGCCCCTGCGCGACGGTCTGAATGTGATCAGAAAGAAGTAGGTCTATGGCCGGGCGTAGCCCGGATTCTGTATAAGCTGGTCATTGACAGCAAGCTCTGTCGGAGGAATGGCAAACAGGCATTTGTATTCCGGAAAGGCTTGACCGGCAAATGATTCACCACCTTTGTACGGCCACAGATATGTATCTGTATGATAGAGTCCGTATCTGATCAGGTCGGTCCTGCGGTGAGCCTCCCACATAAGTTCACGAGCTCTTTCGGCCATAAGGAAATCCCGGGTGATCTCCGACGGAGAGTTCACTCCGGCTCTGGCAGAAAGTTCCTGAAGCTTAGGAAGAGCCATTGCATCCATTCCCAGATGCATACAGGCTTCTGCATAGATCAGATATATCTCCGCCAATCTTATCATCGGGAAATCCACATCCGAGAAGCCTTTCTGGGCAGAAGTCGGAAGAAAGGACTCATCTGTCTGCCCGTACGGGATATTGTTGAATTTCAGACATGACCAGCCGTTCATAAAGGAGTAGAGAGCTCCTTCCATTGACTCCTGACGTCCTTTTATATAAAACATCTCTCCCCTTTTGTCGGCTACATTGTAGGTACCTGTCTCATAGTTCTGTCCGCTGACATTGAAATACTGCGAGACATATTCGTATGGGACCCTGAGGCCTGCCCAGCCGTTTACCTGTCCGTTGGGGCGCGATTGGTCCGTAATGTCGGTCGATGCGAGGGAGGCACTCAGGATGTAGGTGGTTCCGCCGTATGAATCTGTGTAATCGGCACTATAATCCACTGCCCAGAGCATTTCGCTCTGTGCCTGGGCATTGGTTCCATTGTCACCCCTGAAAAGTGCAGAATAATCGGGACAGAGAGAATAGCCCATATTGAAGATTGTCTCACATGCAGTTTTAGCTTCCTGCCACCTTTCCACCCCTGTATATACCTCGGAATTCAGGTACATCCGGGCAAGAAGGCCGGCAGCTGAGCCTTTGTCGGCACGTGGGTAGGAATAGCGGGCCTGTGGCATATTGCTCTGATCGGAGATGAGATAGGTCAATTCTCCGACGCAGAAATCATATATATCAGCACGGGAGGCCTGCTCAGGGAAATAAGTACCGCCGAACTGAGATTTTTCGGTAGTGAAAGGAACGCTGCCGAAGCAGTCCAGAGCCATCCAGTACAGATATGCTCTTATGAAGCGTGCTTCGTCTCTGAATCCGTCTATTTTAGCTGCCAGATCCGTCGTGACACCTCGGGAGGCAAGCTTTTCGGGAGATGTCTGACGGAGATACTCATTCACGAAGGCAACGCCTTGAAGAGTTCGGACATATACGGCATACACCGCGTCATTCTGCACTTCCGACCATGTATTGGTGTTCAATGCTCTTACCCAGGCATCGTTTTCCCAGGAGCATTTCGCGGCATCGGCAGTGGTTTCCTGAACTGACCAGAAGGCACGTATGACCTCGGATGCCCCTCCGTCCATCTGCTGAAGATCGGTCAGGTCGTTCGAGACGAACTGGAAATAGAGGCGGCTCAGACCTGCAAGGTAGGCGTTCTCATCAGTGCCATAGACATATTCCGAAACAGGTTCGGTCTTGTTCAGAGGCAGGGTGTCCAGATCGTTCACACAGGCTGTCAATGACGCTGCGATGAGGATATATATCATTCGTTTCATATTTTCAAGATTATTACTTTGGTTCAATTTATCTTAACTAAATGCGATTTTCAAGGAGGTACAGACTCAGGAGAAGTACTTGCTATCGCTTCGCTCTGGTTTTTAAAAGTTTACATTGACACGGAAGGAGTAGGTACGCGGACGAGGCCAGATGACATTATCTATTCCGGTTTCAGAGATGACTTCAGGGTCCATACCGCTGTAACCGGTCAGAACGAATACATTCTGGACAGCAAGTCCCAGGCGCAGATCTGTTTCCCAACGTCCGATCGACCTGAAAGTATATCCCAGACTGATATCGTCCAGTCTGAAGAATGAGGCATTCTCGAGGAAGTAGTCCGAATACCATTGTCTTGCACTGTTAGGAGCCGTAAATCCTGTCTTTTCCACAAGCTTGGCCTGATTAGGAAGTGCCCCGGAATTCAGGTCTAGACTCGCGGTGGAATTGGCCGAAGCGAAATCATTGAAGACCCAGGTTCCGGCAGCTCCGTGACCGTTCAGGCCGAAGTCCCAGTCCTTATATGTGGCTTTCAGGCTGAGTCCGTAGAAGAATTTCGGAGACGGACTCTTGTCAGTCATATATCTGTCGTTTTCTGTTATAGTGCCATCACCGTCCCTGTCCACGAACTCGTTCTGGACAGGATGTCCTGTGGAATCATATTTCTGCTGATAGAGGTAGTAAGTAAAAGGCGAGTAGCCTACCATCTGGCGGCTGAGATATCCTCCGGTTCCTTTGGAGATATTGCCCACTTCTATATAATAGCCGTCATCTTCAGTCGGATTGAGTTTTGTGAAGACCGTGTTCTGGAATGTTCCGTTAAGTCCTATCTGGAGGCTCCAATATGGTTTCTGCACAGGAATGGCATTGATGGAGAATTCCAGACCTTTATTACGGAGCGAGCCGACATTGGTCGTGAGCTTGTTGCCGAAACTGGATCCCATCGGCACCTGGACTGAATTCAGAAGATCCTTGGTATCACTTAGATAGGCATCGATGCTTCCGCTCAGGCGGTCATTGAAGAAACCGTAGTCGATTCCGACATTGTATGTAATGGTGGTCTCCCAGCGGATGGTCGGATCGTAAGCGAGAGGTGTAACCGGATAGACATAGTTGCCATCACCCATATTATAGAGATAGGATGGATTGCTGGTTATATTGTAACGGGCCAGATGCACATAGTCTCCGATGCCATCCTGCTGACCTGTCATTCCGGCAGAAAGCCTCAATTTCAGTGTAGAAACGGCCTTGCGGGGCTTCATGAACGGTTCCTGTGCTATATTCCAGGCAAAGGCTCCGGAAGGAAAGAAGCCCCATCTGTAGTCTTTGGCAAATTTGCTGGATCCGTCTGCGCGGGCCGTGAAGGTAAATACATATCTGGAGTCAATCGAGTAATTGATACGTCCATAGAACGAAACCAGGTAGTTTTCATTCCGGAATGTCAGATAGCGGGAATCTACTGTCTCACCCGGATTCAGGTTAGGCTCGTTCGTTTCATTATAATATGTAATGCTGCGGGTGGAGAAGAAATTGTTCTGCCACGAATATCCGGCAAGAGCATTGAGACTGTGGATGCCCCAGGTATCCTTGAAGTCGGCATATGCTTCGAACAGCTGGCTGCGGCTGATGTTCCAGCTCTTGGTATGCTCTCCGATACGGAGATTGTCAGTATCGGCATACGCCTGAAAGGAGCCGGGACGCATGCCATTATATGAATGTGTGGCAGTGATGTCGAGTCCTGCACTGACATTGAAGCTGAGGGCCTCGAAGCCGTGTACCTTGTAATCGATGGCTGCACGAGAGATGAAACGGCCGGAGCGGGCATCACTGATGTTGTCGTAAAGCTGTGACAAAGGACTTGGTCCGACAAGCACATTGGGCGTGAATGCCTCTCCGCGTCCGTTTCCGTAATTCCAATATCCATTGGTGGTCGTATAGTCGATCGAGCCGTCAGAATTCCTCCAGTATGGATCCTGGGTAGGATTGAAAAATGCCGCATTTCTCACAGTGGAGCCATCAGAATAGTCTGAATATGAATATACTCCCTTGGCATTAAAGTCGAATTTCAGATGCTTGTCCAGAAATTCCGGAGCAATGGAGATATCCATTGTTCCCCTGTCGTATCGGGATTCCTTCAAAGTACCTTGCTGGCCGCTGTAGGACGCAGATGCACGATACGGCATCATTGAGTCGTAATTGCCATAGACACTTACATTATGCTCTGTGGCGAAGGCGGTCCGGAAGATCAGGTCCTGCCAGTCGGTGTCGTGGTTCCCGCTCAGCTGGACAATCCTATCTCCCGTCGGTGTGCCGGGAGGATAGATCTGCCAATAGAATTTTCTCAGTTCCTCAGGTGTCATCACCGGAACTTCAGAGGAGATATGCTGCAGGCTGGCCGAGCCGCTGTAGCTGACCTGGGGCTTGCCTCCCTTTCCTTTCTTGGTAGTGATGAGAATGACACCATTAGAAGCTCTGGATCCGTATATTGCTGCGGAAGAAGCATCTTTCAGTACTGTGAACGACTCGATATCATTAGGATTCAGAAGATCGAGAGGATTGGACATTGCACCTCCTGCACCTTGTGCTAGAGGCACTCCGTCAATGACGATAAGAGGATCATTCGAGGCATTCAATGAGGCCGAACCTCTGATCCTGATACGAGAGCCGGAGCCAGGACCGCCATCGCCCGGTGTCACCAGAAGGCCGGACACCTTTCCTTTAAGCATATCCTGCGTATTCACCACAGCTCCCCTGTTTATATCTTCCGCCTTGACTGCCGAGATGGAGCCGGTCATATCGTCCTTCTTCACTGTACCGTAACCTATGACGACAACCTGGTCAAGATACTCGCTGTCTTCCTTCAAGGTCACGGCAGATGGGACTGCGGCAGCTTCAAAAGTCTGGGAAGCATAACCGATACAGCTGATCTCGACCATTGCCGAAGGTCCTGTAACGGTAAGGGAATAACTTCCGTCAGGTCCTGTGGAGGTTCCGTTGGAGGTGGAAAGTTCCACGACAGCGGCTCCGATCACCGGGCCATATTGATCCTGGACGGTACCTTGTACGGTATAGCCTCCCTGGGCTGAAAGCGATGTTATGCTGAAGAATGTTGCGGCAAGTACCATTATAATGGACTTATGTGCGTCGCTCTGTCTATTATTTGCCATAATTTTTAAATATTCAAATTTACCCATCGTGATGACAAACAATCCTCAGACCAAACCGGTCTATATTTCCTCAGAAGCACATCCTATTATCATTTTGTCCGTAAAGCACCTTATATTACGGACAAAGTCATCAAGCTGATGTGTTTATCCGTAAAACACTGCTATTTTACGGATAAACTGCAAAAAATTGAGGCTATTGCTTGGATATTCAATATTAAGAACTACATTTGGAACATCTACGAACTATTCTGGTTCGCCATCCACGATCAAATGGCACAAACATTATAAAACATTTGATGATGGATATACTATATCTTAATGTAAAGACCGTTCCGGCTTTTGATGCTTTCACACATCTGCCTCATACTGCCTATTCGGTATACACAGTCACAGACGGTGACTTTAAGAGTGCTTCAGCCTGGACTCTTAAAGATGCCATAAAGTTGTTCTGCCGTACACAGAAATGTAATCCATCCTGCGTCCGGTTAAAACGGCCGTTCGTTCCACAGGGAAATCATATCCATTAGACAAGAGAGGTATGCTGACTTTTGCAGAAAAGGAAAGAATCTGTGAAATGGAATTTGCCAAAGGTGGTAGATTCTGGCATCTATTCACTGATGGATCCTCTATGGAGGACATTTTCCTGAATGAGGACGATATGAAAACGGGGATGATTGCACTTGCCATGGGGAGATGCATCTACCAGGAGATTGAGATAATCACTTTCGAATTGATGTCTAATCATCTTCATCTGATACTACGAGGGGACAGAGGAGCTTGTCTTGAATTATTCGGATACTTCAAGAAAAAGCTTGCAAGGATCTTCCGCAAGCAGGACAGATGCATAGATTGGAAACGGTTCAAGGCTGATATCCTGGAAATTCCTGATCTGAAAGCATTGAGAAATGAAATCATTTATGTGAATCGCAATGCATTTGTGGCAGACCCACGATTCACACCATTCAGTTATCCATGGGGCGGGGGATGGGCATACTTCTCCCCTGTCATCAATCTGCTTGTGACAAAGAGTATCAGCGAAATAGGATTCGAACAAGCCCGCAGGATCACTCACAGCAGGAATTTCGAAGAGTTTAAAAGTCTGAAATTTATTGGGGAAACTGTGTTCATTCCATCTTTTTGCAATATAGAGCTAGGGGAAAGGATGTTCGCGAACGCCAGGAGTTATTTCATGGCATTGACACGAAACTCAGAAGGAATGAGTTTGATAGCTGCAAGACTGAAAGACAGTATCTTCCTTACAGATGAAGAGCTGTATACCGTAGCTTTCAGATACGGAAAGGAAGAATTTGAGTGCAGAAGCCTGATCCTGTTGACACCTGAACAGAGAATCAAAATAGCAAAAGAGCTATATTTCAAATACAACGCATCTCATAAGCAGATACGACGTATCCTGAAGCTTGACCAAAGTATTATATCTGAACTGCTTCCTCAAAAGTAAAGTGGTTTATCCGTAAATGTGGCATAATTTACGGATAAACCACTATTAAAAATGCTTTTGTCCGTAAAACACATAGTTTTTACGGACAAAACCGAAGGGTTATCTTACGAGAAGCTTGAATTCGCCTTGCTTGAGTGTTACTGAGCCAGATGTGAACGAAGTATTGTCGTTCATATAATCATTCCACTGGCCTTCCGGAAGAGCTACCGTTGTAGTGGTCTTTCCGAAGTTTCCTACTACGTGGAATGTCTTTCCGTCAACTGAGCAGGTGATCTTCTTCACGGTACCTGAAGGAGTCCACTCGAACTTGGCATCCTTATCAAAGAAACGAGGATTCTCGCGACGGAACTTCAGGAGCGAAGCGTAAGTATCGTATAGTGCCTTTCGTGCCGGCTCTGCAAGATACTGCTCAGTCACTACCGGCTTCTCGCCTGTACGGCCATTGTGGTCGATCGAGTAGTCGTATCCGATCTCTCCGAACTGCCAGATCATCTTAGGGCCTGGAACAGTGAGGAAGAATGCTGCCGATGCACCGGCACGACGCATTGCGACTGTGAGGGCATCCTCGCTCTCGCCTGGAGTGACAGCAGGATCTGCCGGACGCTCTCCTGCGTTCATGAGCCAGATTGTCTCCGCTTCAAGGCTGAAATAGATGTCATATGTACCTGCTGCAGGAACATACATATCCTTGGAACCATTGCCGTTAGTCATCTTGTATCCCTGACCGACAGTGAGTTTGAAATTATCTGATGATGCGCCATAATTGAATGCATCGTTCCACTCGCCTGCCTTACGGATCTTGAAGCGGTCATTCGCCTTGGCTGTTACATTCTTGACAGAGAAGAAGGCTCCGTCCTTTGACATCTTCTTGTCATTGTTCCAGTCATCACCAAGACCGATCACACCCCATGTTACTGAAGATGCGTCAGCAGCTGCACCATAGCAGAGACGCTCCTCATCATGGCTCTCCATATATCCGATGTAACCTCCGAACGGATCTGTAGAGTACATATTTGAGAAATTGCCTGTACCACCGTTCACTGCCGAACGATACTCATGGTTCACATTTCTCCACAGCTGCATTCCGTGCTGTGCAAGCACCTTTTCCTCATCCCAGTCGGAAAGGTGCTCGAAGATAACGACTGCATTGTCGTTCACCGACCAGATATGGTCTGCATATCCCTTGAGGATGTCCACACGGCTCTGGTCATAGCGTCCCCATGCTGCCACATCACCATTATCTCCGCCTGTATCTTTCTGTGTGAAACCCTTTGTAAGGTCGAATCGGAATCCGTCCACATCGTACTCTGTGAGAAGGTACTCGAGGCTCTTCTTGACATGCTCCTTGACCATAGCGTTCTCATGGTTCATATCGTGGTAGACATTGTATGGATGCATTGCATACTCATTGAACCAAGGATTGTTGGAAGCGGTTCTGTCACCGTTCCACCACATCTTTGCCCAAGGATGAGAACCTGTAGCGTGATTGTACACAACGTCGATGATCACGGCAAGTCCGCGGGCATGACACTCGTCGATGAATGCCTTATACTGCTCACGAGTTCCGTAATACTTGTCGAGAGCGAACCAGTGGTTAGGGTTGTAGCCCCAGCTGAGGTTGGCGTCGAACTCCTGGATAGGCATGAGCTGCACGGCTGTAACTCCAAGGTTCTCGATATAATCGAGCTGAGCCATAGCTCCTTCGATATCCTGAGATGTGGTGAAGTCACGGAAAAGCATCTCATATATCACAAGGTCGTGCTTATCCTCTACCTTGAAATCCTTATGCTGCCAATTATAAACTGGCTTGTTGATCTGGAATGCAGACACGAGCTGCTTGGCTCCTTCCGGGAAGGCAGGTACTCCGTCTATATACTGGTCGTTCCACTGGTCGTAAACGATCTCTGTATATGGATCGCTGATGTATGTATCAGAACCTGAAGCATTACCCAGACGATACTGGAAACGATATTCCTTGTCAGCATCAAAGCCGTCGAGGGTGATCCACCAGCAGCCCTTTGAGCCATCCCAGAACATCGAGCCCTCAGTATTGCGCTCCCAGTTGTTCCAGTCACCCACGATGTAGCAGTATTTGTGACTCTGGCCTGCTGTATCCTTGTCATATACCACGAAGGTAACCGAGCCGTCTGCATTATAGTTGATACCATAATCTACGCCTTCAGGAAGTTTCTTGGTAACGAGAGGATCCGGTTCGAACTGTTCACCTTTATATTTATTGTCTGTAGCAGAGCAAAACTGGTCATCGTTATGACTCTTGATGCTGCCATCTGCAGTTCTTACGATTATCGCCAGCTTGGTTACAGGCGTCTCACCACTCTGGAAGTACTCACGCACAGTAGGCTCGAGCTTCAGCTCCCATGAGTTATCTGCAAGCTTCTTGAAATGTACCTTCTCATCAGTTGTTCCCCAATCGCTTGGAACGAACTGCCATTCACCGTCCACTACGACACCAAGGTGAGCATAGAGTTCTCCGGTGTAGCCATAAAGAGGGTTGTCCGAAGCAGGATTGAACTTGATGGTACAAGGCTTGTCAGCATCAGGACATACAGGATCGAGCTCGATTCCGGATGTCGGATCCGGATAGAATTCACCCTTTTCCACCTCGACCTCTGCGTTTCCTGCAGCCTGAGTCACAGTGACAGTGACAGACTGACCGGAGCAGCTGAAAACGATTTCAGCAGAACGTGATTCAGGAGCATTATCAGTAACGGACACATCTACTGTTGCGGAAGACTGTCCATAAATCTTGGATGTGCTCAACCATGATGCGGCGCTTTCATCCACTTTCAAAGCCCAGGTCGTACCGGCAGTTACAGCCAAAGTCTTAGTTCCAGCCTCACCTGTGAATTCGAGAGATGTCGGTGTCACGACGAACTGCGGGAGAGGTTCCTGGCAGCCTGCTGCCATGAAGGCAGAGATTGCGATAAACAGATAAAGGATTCTTTTCATTTTTAAAGATTTGATTGGAAACCGGCGGTCCGGTCAGGGACCACCGGCTTATATAGATGAGTTGGTATTATTACATTGCAACTCCTGCTGATGACACTGTAACAGGCTCAGTCATAAGGGTTGCCTCTACATTTGTGAGGTAGAGCTCTGGACAGTTGAATGTACAAGTGGTCTCAGTGAGATTTGAGTACTCGATAGCCATTGCACGTACAAGCTCTCCTGACATATCAGCCTGAAGGAGCCAGATGTAGCCAGATGTAGCATCTGTAGCCTCAACCTCGAAATAAGCTTCAAAGCCTGCTACCCACATACCTGCTGCATCAGGACCATAAAGTGGCTCATAGTCAATACCTGCCATAAAGTAGTTCTCGATTGAAACACCGAGATCAAGGCAAGAAGACAAAGTTTCAAATCCCATCATAGCGGCAAACTCAGTCCATTCGTATGCCCACTGTTTTCCTGCAGGAGTCAGAGCAGCTGCAGACTCAGAAGAGAATGTAACGACTACGTCTGAATGGGTGCTGCCGTCCCAAGCGAATGTGACGGTTACATTGTAAGTTCCTGTAGCACCGGCAACGAAGTTGTCTGAACCAGACACTGCGAGACCCTCTACAGTCGCTCCACCTACACCGATCCACTGTCCGTTGATACGAACCTTGAACTCATCACCTTCTGTTACAGAAAGGCCTTCGAGTGCGAACTCATATGTACCTGCATATGTAGCCTCATCAGTAACGGTCTTGTTTACAAGCGCTGCTCTGTCGTTAGTCTCGAATGAAGGGTCATCCCAGCCAAGAGCGCTTCCTGAGAATCCTACTACGAATGACTCAGCTGAAGGGTCAGTGTAAACCTTCTGAGCTGCACCTGCATCAGCAGGAGTCTTACCTGGAGTCATTACATAGTATGCAGAAAGATCATTTGCAAGATATACATCATAAGTACCAGCGTCAGCGATTGTAGAATTCTGCTTTCCACCTGTTCCGTCGATGAGATCGAGCTTTGCATCAATAGTGATCTGGCCCTCATAAGTGAGCTCTACACCCCAAGCTTCGCCCTTACGGAACTTGAACTGGTCACCTGCTGCAAATGCAACACCCTTTGCTACAGAGTACTCACCCTCAACAAAAAGCTTCACATTGTTAGACCAGTTGTTGCAAGCTGCGAGTGAACCGATAAGTCCCCACTCAGCCTCAACTGGAGCAGCTCCGCCACCTGGATAAGATCCGTCAGTGATGAACCAGGCCTTTGCATTTGCTTCATCGAGGTATACATCATATGTACCTGCAGGAACGTTGATGTTTGCACCGTCCTGAGCCATAGCAATCTCTTCGTTAGCAACGAATTCTGTACCTTCTGCAAGACCGAAGTTCACAGCCCAGTCAGCATCCTTGCGGAACTTGAGCTCACCTTCGAGTTCTACGCCCTTGACAACATAATATGTACCGTCAGAAGTAAGTGCGAGGTCACCGCCCCAGCCGTTGAAGCCGCCGATAAGACCCCAGCCTACAAATGGAGTTGGCTCTGGTTCTGGCTCCGGCTCAGTAGTGCCGCCTGCTACAGGCTCGTCCTTGCCATACATACCGGCTACAAGCTCATAAGTGATCTCACCGAAATTGTTCATATTGAGATATACGCGGTAGTTGCCGGCCTTTGCAGGAATGTTTGCTCCATTATCAGATGTGAGGAAGCCGTCAGCACCGAGACCGTATGAGATAGTCCAGTCAGCATCCAGACGGAACTTGAATTCAGTGTCAGCAGCAAACTCAACGTCAGCATAGAATCTCTGCTTAGACTTGTTGAAGTTCATCACTACGTCTGCACCCCAGTCATTGAATCCACCGATAACACCGATCTGGTCGAAGCTTACATCAGCTGTAAGGGTAAGAGCACGGTCGAATGTAAGGTGATAGAAACGCTTAGCCTGGTATACATTGATGTTGTCACCGCCACCGGCTACAAGGGAGATGGTCTTCGCCTCAGGATCGTGTGCACCGTTCATAGAGTGCTCATCTGTACCCCAAGCGCCACCAGTGATCTTGAACTCATTGGAAGCGTGGTCTTCACCGAAGTCAATCATACCCTGGTATACTGCATCAGTACCTGCGAAATCGAAGATGAACTGGTTAGATGTATCGTGAGCCCAGCCGTTGTATGAACCTACAACCCAAAGCTTAGGATATACCTTCTCAGCCGCAGTCACCTTGCATGAAACTGTGATGACGTTAGAGTAGATCTTCTCGTACTCACCAAGCTGTGCACCTACCTTGAAGGTAACATCCTCAGCCACACCGTCAGCAAGCTTGAGGTCGTTGAAAAGGATCTGGTTCAAAGTCTCGTACGGTACCTCAGCAGAAGTAGCGGTAAGACCTGAAGTGATTGTCACCACTGTTCCAGGAGCAGCTGCAGTAGCAGCCTCGAGAGAATAGTTGATCTGAGTAGCCACACCATAGTCAGCAGCTGACCATGAGAATGTAACCTTCTCAAGACCCATATTGGCAGGAGTGATCTCGATAGGACCGGCAAGAGCCTCAAGAACAGGCGCCTTGACATCCTCTGGAGCTGCGATCTGAATCATCTCCGGCTTCTGGCAGCCAGCGATCATGCCGACCGCTGCAGCCATTGAAAGGAAATATTTTGTTATCTTCATATTCTAAAACTGTTATAATGACTATCTTGCATAACCTGGGTTCTGCTGGAGGTCAAGGTTAGTAGCAAGCTCTGTTGAAGGAACAGGGAAGATATTGAAGTGTGAAGGAAGATCCTGTCCACCGAAGTTTCCACCCTTGTAAGTCCAGTTGTAACCGCTGATCCACTTTCCGTAACGGATG
Organism: Candidatus Cryptobacteroides sp.; assembly: GCA_045614445.1. GTDB lineage: Bacteria > Bacteroidota > Bacteroidia > Bacteroidales > UBA932 > Cryptobacteroides. The sequence goes on from JAZLCW010000019.1 coordinate 18,085, forward strand.
AGGTCAGTACGACGATGAGCCTCCCACATAAGCTCGCGGGCACGCTCTGCCATAAGCCACTCCTCAGTTACCTCAGCCGGAGCTGCTACACCTGCACGCTCTGCAAGAGCTGCGAGCTGTGAAGATGCGCTTCCGCCTGCGTGCATACAAGCCTCAGCGTAGATAAGGTGGATCTCACCGAGACGGATAAGAGGCCAGTCAATATCACTGAAGTTCTTTGTTGCAGCTGTTGCAGCATAGTCTACAGCGTCAACATTGTGAGGAACGTTGTTGAACTTGATGCAAGACCATCCGTTAAGGAATGTGTTGAGGTTGTCCTGCATAGACTCTGAACGGCCCTTGATGAAGAAGTAACCTGCACGCTTGTCAGTGTAAGAATATGTACCCTCTGTATAGTCCTGATCCTTCACGTCAGTGAAGAACTTCTTGACATACTCGTAAGGAACACGGTTACCTGCCCAACCACCGTTGATACCGGTAATGTTCACAGCTCCGTCGTCACCAGAAAGAGTCGAAAGAGTAAGGTATGTTGTTCCACCATATGACTGGTTACTCTCAGCATCGTATGAAGCTGCGAAAAGGAACTCCTTCTTTACTGCGTCGTTCTCACCGTTATCACCACGGAAAAGTTCTGCATGAGTAGGGGCAAGAGCGTAACCGAGAGCGTAGATCTTCTCGCAGGCAGCCTTTGCCTCAGCCCACTTTGCTGTGCCTGTATAAACCTCAGCATTGAGATATACACGTGCGAGGAGACCGAGAACAGAACCCTTGTCAGCACGTGGATAGTTTGACTGAGCTGCAGGCATTGCGCTTGCATCAGATGCAAGATCCTCGAGCTCGCTTACTACGTAGTCGTAGACATACTCACGTGGCTGCTGTGGAGGGTTGTATCCACCACCGAACTGAGTGTCCTCAGTAGAGAAAGGAACCTGTCCGAATGTATCCATTGCAGCCCAGTAGAAATATGCACGGAGGAAACGAGCCTCTGCACGGAACTGCTGAACCTTAGCCTTTACATCAGCTGAGCAACCTCTTGAATCAAGGTTAGCATCAGAAGTCTGGCGAAGGTACTCGTTTACATAAGTGATACCCTGGAGAGTACGTACATATACTGCGTAAACAGCATCGTTAAGGACGTCACCCTTCCAAGTGTTGTTGTTGAGGTCATTTACCCAAGCGTCACCCCAAGCACACTTTGCAGCGTCTGCAGTAACCTCCTGAGTAGACCAGAATGCACGGATGAACTCCGAAGCACCACCGTCAGCGACCTGAAGGTCCTGGGTGTTGTTAGATGTCAGCTGGAAATAGATCTTAGCAAGACCCTGCACGTAACCTGTCTCGTCTGCACCATAAGCAGTCTCCGAAGTCACATCGGTAGGATTCAACGGAATAGTGTTGAGATCACCGACGCAGGCCGAAAGCATAGCAGCAGCTGCCACTGCGGAAAATATTCTCTTTATATTCATTTTCATTATCTCCTTATTAGAAGTTTACGTTAAGACGGATCGAGAAAGTACGAGGTCTTGGCCAGAATGTTCTGTCCACACCGTCAGTGCTGTTGATCTCAGGGTCGATACCAGAATAGTTAGTGATAACGAATACGTTCTGGCAAGAAGCAGCTACGCGGATGTCACCGTCCCAGTTGCGGATATCTCTGAATGTATATCCGAGGTTGATGTCGTCAAGACGGAAGAATGAAGCGTTCTCAAGATAGAAGTCTGAGAAGTACTGGTAGTCACCGCTGATCTGAGTAAAGCCTGTTCTCTTCACTGCTGTAGCGAAGTTAGGAAGGTTACCTGCGTTCACATCGAAGTAAGCTGTAGAGTTGTTTGATGCGAAGTCGTTGAATACCTTATATCCGAGTGATCCGTGACCGTTGAAACCGAAGTCCCAATTCTTGTAAGAGAGCTTGAGGTTAAGACCATAATAGAAGTCAGGGTTAGGATCACCTGCGCAGTAACGGTCGTCGTTGTTGATCACGCCGTCCTCATTGAGGTCAACGAATGCATTCTGGATAGGCATACCGTTCTGATCGTAGAGCTGCTTGAACACCCAGTAAGAATATGGAGCATAACCCACCTGGTGACGTCCAACATATGAACCTGTACCGTGTGAGATACCTGAAGTCTGGATGTAGTAGCTGTCGTCGTCAGTAGCGTTGAGCTTAGTGAACTTGGTATCCTGGAATGTACCGTTTACTCCAATAGCGAGATGCCAGTCATTTGTCTGTACCGGGATAACATTGAGTGCGAACTCGATACCCTTGTTCTGCATCGAACCTACGTTTGTAAGAACGGTGTTACCGAAGTTAGAACCCATTGGGGTAAGCACGCTGTTGAGGAGGTCATCAGTGTTGCGGAGGTAAGCGTCCACGTTACCGGTGATGCGGTCACCAAGGAATCCGAAGTCAACACCGACGTTGTAAGTAGTGGTAGTCTCCCACTTGATGTTAGGGTCGTAAGCACCTGGAGTCCACATGAACTGCCAGCCTGCATTACCCATGTACTGCTGGTGGTAAACGTCTGTAGAGAGACCATAACGTGAAAGGTGAGCGTACTCGCCGATACCATCCTGCTGACCTGTCATACCTGCAGAGAGACGAACCTTGAGCTGTGACACCTTCTTTGCATCCTTGAGGAATCCTTCCTCCTTGACGTTCCATGCAAATGCTCCTGATGGGAAGAGACCCCAACGTGTTGCAGGAGAGAAGCGTGATGAACCGTCGTTACGGAGAGAGAATGTGAAGAGATACTTGGAAGCGATAGAGTAGTTGATACGTCCGTAGAATGAAACGAGATAGCTCTCCCATTTCCATGTAGGATAACGGCTGTCAACAGTCTCACCTGGGTTAAGCTTCACCTCATCAGTCACATTGAAGTAAGAGATAGTACGGTTAGAACCGTAGAAATGCTGCCAAGAGTAACCTGCCATAAGGTCGAGGTTGTGGATGCCCCAAGTCTCGTTGTAGTTAGCATAAGCCTCGAGAGCAGAGCTGCGGCGGAGCTGCCACTCAGTAGAGTACTGACCGACACCGCGGTTCTCTGTGTCAGCCCAAGCCTGGTATGAACCTACAACTGAACCGTTCTTGTTATCGTAATCAGATACGTCAGTAGAAGCTGTCACATTGAACTTGAGAGACTCGAATCCATGAACCTTGTAATCAACAGCTGCACTTGCGATCAGACGAAGTGAGCTACCATAGCTTACGCGGTCGTAAAGCTGTGACATTGGACCTACACCAAGGAGGGTGTTAGGAGCGAAGTTGTCACCACGACCTGTACCATAGTTGAAGTAACCGTTTGTAGTGGTCTTGTCAACAGTACCGTCTGCGTTACGGAAATATGGATCCTGAGTAGGGTTGAAGAAGGCAGCATTACCTACTACACCACTGTCAGCATAATTAGAGTAAGTATATACACCCTTTGCATTGAGGTTGAGGGTGAGATGCTTGTCAAAGAAATTAGGAGCGAGGCTGAGGTCGAGGGTTCCTCTGTCATATGTAGAACCTACGAGTGTACCCTGCTGATCTGTATAACCGAGGGAAGCACGATAAGGCATACGGTCCTTTACGTTACCGCTTATGCTCACATTCTCATCGTGTGTGATGGCTGTACGGAAGATGATATCCTGATAGTTGGTATTGTTATCCTTGCTCAGACGTGCAGCGATAGCCTTTCCTGCTGGAGTCGAAGTGTCGCCCATGAGCTGGTCGCCTTCCCAGTAGATTCCGTAAGTATCCTTGATGAATCCACGGAACTCCTCCGGAGTGAACACCTGAAGCTGGCGTGAGTTGGTCTGAACACTGATACTTCCGCTGTATGAAACCTGAGGCTTGCTTCCTTTACCCTTCTTGGTAGTGATGAGGATGACACCGTTAGATGCACGTGAACCGTAGATCGCAGCTGAAGATGCGTCCTTGAGAACAGTGAATGACTCGATGTCGTTAGGGTTGATCATATCGAGAGGGTTTGACATACCGAAACCACCGTCACGAGCGATAGGAACACCGTCGATTACGATAAGAGGGTCGTTCGATGCGTTGAGCGAAGCGGCACCACGGATACGGATTGTCGAGCCTGAACCAGGACCACCGTCACCAGGAGTGATGAGAAGTCCAGGAACCTTACCCTTGAGCATATCCTGAGTACTTACCATTGCACCACGGTTAAGTTCTTCAGACTTGATTGCTGTGATGGAACCTGTCATATCCTCTTTCTTTACAGTACCGTAACCGATAACGACTACCTCATCAAGGAACTGAGTGTCCTCGCTGAGAGTAACCACTGCAGGCATCTGTGATGCCACGAAAGACTGTGATGCATAACCGATGCAGCTGATTTCCACAACTGCGTCAGCGCTAGAAACTGTAAGGACATAGTCGCCGTCGAGACCGGTCGAAGCACCGTTTGTAGTGCCCTGCTCGATCACGGTTGCACCGATGATCGGACCGATAGCGTCAACAACTACTCCCTTCACCTCGTATCCGCCCTGGGCGAATACAGACACACCCATAATGCACGAAAGCACGAAGGATGCGCATAGTGTCTTGATTCTATTCATAAAGAATTTTGTTTGGTTAGTAGATTGTTTATATTTATTGATAATCAATAATTTACATATAGACTAAGCCTTTGCCTTGATACCAGCCACTGCAACAGAGCCGATGAGAAGGCAGATTCCTGATACTACAAGCATCATCACCTGCGTACCACCTACCAGAGTCATTATCACACCGCCCAGGAGAGCTGCAACGATCTGCGGAAGGCAGATTGTACAGTTGAACAGTCCGAGGTATGCTCCCATTGAAGATGTGCCTGAAAGCGCATTGGTAAGGAGTGCGAAAGGCATTGAAAGCATTGCTGCCCAAGCACATCCGATAAGAAGGAACGGAATGAACATCATGTACTGGTCATGTACGAAGAAGCAGAGGACGAATCCGATAGCACCGATGATGAGGCTGACAGAATATCCTACCTTCACACGCTTGAACATAGGCAGAACCATTGCCCAGAGGATAGATCCGATAGACTGTACGGCGAAGAGGACTCCGCACCAGTCACCGGCAGCCTGATACTCTGCAGTAGTAGTCGAGCTCTTGAGAGCTGTATCCACGCCCCATACGTTTTCAGCAATACCACCTGTTGTGTAGTTCCACATATAGAGGAATGCGAACCAGCAGAAGAACTGTACAAGTCCGATCTGCCAGAAAGCCTTAGGAGCGCTTGCAAGGAGTTTTATAAGACCCACCTTCTCCTGATTGTCTGCAGGCTGGATGTTATTGTACTTTGCATATTCCTGCGGCGGCATTTCCTTGACTGTAAAGCCTGTGTAGAGTACGCAGAGGATAAGGATGGCTGCGCCGACATAGAACGAATAGATTACAGAATCCGGAATCACTCCCTCCGGTGCGATGTTGGAAACACCGATCCATGTGAAGAAATAAGGAAAAAGGAAACCTACAAGTGATCCTGCGTTGCAGAGGAGGCTCTGGATCGAATAAGCCTTCGCCTTCTGCTGCTCGTTGACAATGTCACCGACCATCATCTTGAACGGCTGCATAGCCATATTGATCGAAGTGTCGAGAAGCATAAGCATCACGCATCCGAAGGCCATTGCAGCCTTGATGGTGAGGTTGAAGCTTCCAGCGTTAGGAAGAAGAGCCATCACGATGATTGCCACGAGGGCACCGATGTAGAGATAAGGCTTGCGTCTTCCCCATTTGCACCAGGTCTTGTCACTCCAAGTACCGACAAGAGGCTGGACGATCATACCCATGAGTGGAGGAAGTACCCAGAAGAAACTGAGTGCGTGAGGGTCAGCACCGAGAGTCGCGAATATACGGCTGATATTGGCGCTCTGAAGCGAATAAGCGATCTGAACTCCGAAGAATCCGAAGCTGAGATTCACCATCTGACCGAGTGAAAGATTAGGTTTTTGCATTTTATCGCGTTTTTTGGTTATAAATTCACAGTGTTATAAAAGCCCGCTAAAATAATCATAATATATAACACGCGCGTAGTCCCATTGACGAACGGTCGGAAGTTTCAGATGAACTGTCCGTTTTTCGGGACGAACAAATGGCAAAAATTGGAGATTCAGAGCAAATTTCCTATCTTAGGAGCCGAATTGAAGTGATATGAGTCCGATAAAGAATATCAAGACATCCTGGGTCATACATGTTTTCGCCCTTCTTCACGCGGCAGTCGCCCTATGCTGCAGACTTGCAGGATTAGAAGATGAGCTCCTTCTGACCATCCTCACAATGACAATGGCACTGATAGTATGCCTTAAGCGCGGACTCAACATCGAGCTTACTGCAGCCACCATCATTGTCGTGAACATCGTCGGATATTTCATAGGAAATCTTGGTGCCAGAATTTTCCAGACATTCATCCTGCAGACCTTTGCAGTCCACGCGATGTCCACTTTCCTTACCACCGAAATACTTGGATGGGGCATCGTAATCCTGACCGGCATTTTCAATATCAGGAAGAATCCGAACCATAATCTGATAGACACTCCGTACCTTTCCTGGCTTATACTTGCAATGTGCGGAATCTTCATTTTGCGATTGAGCATCGTCGTACTTTTCTCCAGCAACGGTTTCATTGAAGGAGACATATGGAGCGCCGCGGGAAAGATATTCTCGAATTCATTCTCACTAATTACCATTATCTGTCTGAATATCTTATACATACGATACGCCAGACGCTTTTCCAGAAATTGGAACAAGGGGGTGAGGACATTGACTTTGATCGCTTTTATGCTCATGGTGACATTGCTTGAAAGCATATTGGCAGGCCTCACTATTCCTGTCAGACTGAACGAGGTTTTCAATGATGAATTCCCTACCCTGTACGCGACTTCCATGCTGGCCCAGATTACCGTATATTGCGTCGTCTTTATGGTGAACTATGCTCTCAGTGCGAAAAGCCAGATGCAGGAGGAAAGGGAAAAGGCCAATATGGCACAATATCGGTATATAAAGCTCAAACATCAGGTGAATCCGCATTTCCTGTTCAATTCGCTGAATATCCTGGATTGTCTGATATGCGAGCAGACAACAGAACGCGCAAGCGCCTATACACACAAGCTGGCCGGCATCTACAGATATATGCTTAAAAGTGAGGAGGAAATGATCGTATCACTTAGGGATGAGCTGGTATTCGTCGGACTTTATGTGGATCTTCTGAAGGAAAGATTCCCTTCCGGATTTGAAGTGGAGATCGATGTACCGGAAAACCTGATGTCGAGAATGGTGCTGCCCTGCTCGATACAGCTGCTGATCGAGAATGCGATCAAGCACAATGCGGTAAATGCTGACAATGCATTGATCATCAAGGTAGAATCGAATGAAGAAAGCATATGTGTAAGTAACAATATCATCCCCAAGATGACTAAAAGCCCGTCCACAGGATTAGGGCAGAAATATATCAGACAGATGTACCTCGACCTTACTGGAAAACAGATCGAGATAGACAAAACAGAAGACAATTATAGTGTAACCTTACCTTTAATATAAGAAAATATGAATGTCCTTATTGTCGAAGATGAGATTATGGCTCAGAAGAGCCTTACGCGCCTCTTGACACAGAATTTCCCTGACATGAAAATCGTCGGATGCACCTCGTCGATCAAAGCTACAGTGGATTGGCTGCGTGATCCGCTCAATACGGCAGATGTGATATTTATGGATGTGGAACTCTCTGACGGAGAATGCTTCGAGATATTCCGCCAGGTCGACATCAAGGCAAAGGTCATAATGACGACTGCTTATGACAGCTACGCGCTCAAGGCATTCGAGGCCGGAAGCATCGACTATATATTGAAGCCGGTGGATCCTTCTGCCCTCAAGAGAGCGGTAGCGAGGGTCAGAATGAGCGGAGGGCATATCGACACGGATGCATTGCTTAAGGCCATCAGTAACGGAACAGGGCCGAAGAAGGAATACAAGGAAAGGTATATCATAAGATTCAATGACAGAATCATTCCTCTGCCTACCTCCAACATAGCATATATATATTCTGAGGAAAAGAACAATTATCTTGTCACTTTCGATGAGCAGCGCTACATCATCGACTCATCTCTGGATGTGGTCAGTGAAGAATTCGATCCGGATGATTTCTTCCGTATCTCCCGCGGCTGCATCGTTTCGATGAAGGCGATCAAGAGCATCATCAAACAGGTAGGAGGACGTCTTCGTATCGTGGCAGAACCGACTTCTCCATTTGAAATGACTGTCAGCCGTTCACGAGTGGAGGATTTCCTTAAATGGCTTGAGAGATAGTTCTGCTATAATAAAACACCGACCTGCAGATATTCCGGTGACCCCACCTCCCTGTCGGGAGGCACCCCTCTAGCCGGGGGCATGTCACCTATATATCTGCAGGTCGGCGTTTTTATCAGCTCTTACTTTCTGCCGCTCACAGCGATCATATCAGCAAGAGTCTTATTGAACTCATCAGCCTCAGCAAGCTGCTCGAGAGTCAGATGCATACGGTAGCGCCAGTAGTGACGTGAGTTCGCAGGCACATTGATACGCTCGGTATTCGGATCCTCGCGACGGAGCTGCGCATCCATTGAGAGCCAGTCCTGAAGCGGAAGGATTGTCAACATCGCAGGAGACCATACGTGCTGCTCGAGAATCTGACGGCAGATCCAAGGCTCGCAGAAGAACGGAGCTTCGCCCTGATTGCCAAGAATCATATGCCAGAAATCATTTGTCACCTCGCGGTCCTCTTCCCACCATGCACGGATTGGATTCATATCGTGGGTAGATGTCGTACATACTGAAAGGTATGGATAATTCGCAGGATGAGCGAACGTCTCTTCAATTGACTTAGGCATACGCTGGATCTCGAGAGAAAGGATTCTGAGATCATCCATCACCTGAGGGACTGTAGCCGGAATCATACCGAGGTCCTCACCGCAGGCAAGCATTCCGGTCGAGTCGAGAAGTGCAGGAAGCTTCTGCATTGCCTTGTCCTTCCAGAACTCATTGTTGCGACGGTAGAAGAAATCATCATAGAGGCGGTCGAATGCACCACGACGGTATGCATCAAGGACATAGTATGAATGTGTCTGCTTCGCACCGATCTTCGGATGATAATGTCCCTCCTGGCGAGGATCCTGAAGGAAGAGATCGAAATCATTCACATCGAATCCCTGAGCCTGAAGCTCGTGTGCAGGGAAAGGAAGTGCTGGGTTGAAATATCCGTTCAAGCCGCTCTTTGTCCAGAGAGGAATCTCCCAGATACGGAAGAATCCGAGGATATGGTCGATACGGAAGGCATCGAAGTACTCCGACATCTTCGCAAGACGTGACTTCCACCAAGCGAAATCATCCTCTGCCATCTTCTCCCAGTTATATGTAGGGAATCCCCAGTTCTGACCGTCAGCAGAGAATGCATCAGGTGGTGCTCCTGCCTGTGAATCCATATGGAAGAGTTCTGGGTAAAGCCAGGCATCCACACTTGTACGGCTGATACCGATAGGAAGGTCACCCTTGAATACGACACCCTTGGAATGAGCATATGCACACACCTCAGAAAGCTGAGCATCAAGATGATACTGTACGAAGCACCAGAAGTCGATTTCCTCCTTATGCTCCTCACAGAATGCTGCGATCTTCTTCTTATTGTACTTGGCATATCCCTTCCACTGAGAGAAGTCCGGAGTACCGTTCATATCACGAAGAACGCAGAACGCTGCATATGGAAGAAGCCAGTGAGCATTATCTTCTACAAACTTCTTATATTCCTTCTTTGCGGAAAGTTTCTTGAAGGTCTTTGCAAAGGCTTTCTTCAGAAGAATGAGCTTCTCTGCATTGACTCTCTCATAATCGATCTGATCGAGGGCATTGAGCTCAGCCTGAGCTGCCTTGTACTCTTCATCCACAGGGACTCCCACTGCAGGAAGGTTCAGGAACTGAGGGTGAAGGGCGAATGTTGAGTTCGGATTATATGGGTATGAATCCTCCCAGGTATGAAGCATTGTAGTGTCATTGATCGGAAGAAGCTGGAGGAAGCTCTGGCCAGTAGAAGCGGCCCAGTCCACCATTTTCTTAAGGTCATAGAACTCACCCACACCGAAATCATCAGCACTGCGGAGAGCGAAGACAGGAATAGCAGTACCTGCTCCCTTCCAGTTACGGCCGCTGAAGCGTACCTGAAGATCCGCCTTTACCACGAAAGCATCCTCTGCAGGAATCTCTGTGAACCATCTGTTCACACTATCCTCCCAAGCTATCGGAGCAAGTGTATCCTTATCTGCTACAAGAAGCTTGTACTCAAAGACTTCCGCAACATTAAGAGCAAGAGTCCATACAGGGAAACCGGCGCCATCAAACGGAACAATCTTAGTCCAGTTCTTGAATGCCTTGCCGCTACCTGTTACTGCGAGCACTTCATTAGGACGAAGTGCCGGAGCCGCTACCTGAAGAAGGACATTGGCACCCTTAGGAGCCTTCTTTGCCTTCTCAGCCTTACGGCCGAAGATGGCATTTGTAAATGCTGATGAATAGAAAGGAGAATCATACGGACGGTCAATCCATCTGTCCACGATTGTAAGTTCCTTCGGCTCGATGCCTGCTGGAAGAGCAAGGGTATGCTTCTTCCATTCCTTACGGACTGTATATCCGTCACGCACTACCTCGTAGCTGTACTCTGCAGCTTTCTCCGGAGCAAAACGGGCGATTTCACCCTGCCAGAGACCGTCAGCCACATACGCGAGCGGATAACGCTTGCCACCGAGGCAAAGAACGAGTTCCTCGCCCCAGGCAGTCCTGTATTCGATGCTGATGTGTAATGTCATAATTGTATATAGTTATTAGTTGATTATTTCTTCATCTTCTTCCAGTTCAACACAGGCAGGACAAACGAAATCACTGCCGCAATGATCCAGAACCACGATACCGGGCCGAAATCATACACATCTCCTCCTGCCGACTCCACTGTAAATCCCTGTATCAGATAACCGCTGGCGATATCCTGAAGTCCCGCCGCCACATAACTCGAAATACCCACTACTCCAAGAGCCGCACCGGTAGCTTTCCTCGGTACAATATCCACAGCCATAAGACCTGCCACGATACAATACAATACGCCTGTGGACAAACTGAACAAAGATACATAAAAGATGTTAAGTACGAAGCCACCTCCGACGAACAGGAAGAGAATCAGCGACGAAGTGCAGATAATTCCGGATAAAACGGCAGGCTTGGCCCTGTCGCCATTGAACATTCTGTCTGACAACCATCCGGCAAGCACTGTTCCAAGGATCCCGAAAACAGCTGAAAACGCAATGACCTGCGAGGCCTCGGCCAGATCGAATCCTCTGGCTTTCTGAAGGAAAAGCACTCCCCAGCCCGCCACTGCATATTTCGTTATATATATGAATGCACTCGATATCGCAATCACCCATATGCCGGGATGCTTCAGAATCATCTTCTGCAATTCACGGGTAGGCATCTTATCCTCCTTGGTAAACGCCTCTCCGGAGAGTTCCTGAACTGACGGAAGTCCTTTGCTTTCCGGAGTATCAGACACAAACAGCAGAATGACCAACGCTCCAGCCAGTCCGGCAAATGCCGCTGTTATGAAGCCAGCCTGCCAGCCGAGCCATCCTACGACCAGTGCAAGGAGATTGTATGAAATGAATTCTCCTATATAAGGGCTGCTGCTGAAGAGGCTGTAATAGGAACCTCTCTTGGACTGAGGGAACCATCGCGAAAGACTGATGACACCTGGGGCCGAGCCCATCGACTGCATCCATCCGTTTATTCCCCACAGAAAAGCGAAGGACATGAATATCAGCATCGTAGGAAGCATGCTGCCGAAAAATCCAAAGACTCCCATCAGCAGATTCACCACTGCTGAGATGAAAAGGCCGGTGGCCATGAAACGACGGATATTGCAGTAATCCGCGATGAATCCGTTCATGAACTTGCCGACGGCATATACGAAAAGCAGGGCCGATCCGATAAGTCCGAGCTGTCCGGCAGAGAGTATGCCTTCATCGATCAAAGGCTGCTTGACGACATTGATGCTCATCCTGCAGACATAGTAGAGGCTATATGCGACGGTCACGCCCCAGAAAGTCCTGTTGCGCAATGATTTATATACGCCCGGTACATTCTCAGGAGAAACATTCTCCTTCGATGGCTTGCTTATTCTATAGAATGAGTATAGACCCATATTCGATTATAAATAACACATAAAAGCCGCATTCCTGATGCGACAAACAAGGACAAAGTTAGTAAAGAATGATAAAAATCACTAAATTCGCTCGACAATTTGAAAGCATACATATCTGATATATTGAACCGGACATGAAAAGACTATTTACCATCATCCTTCTCGCAGGTGTTTCATTCATCCTGTCGGCACAGACCCCGAAGAATGTAACATACACATTCACAGAGGCTTCAGAGCTTAATCTCATCGGAAAGATAATCAAGGACACGCCTAATCCATACCACCGCGTGGACACTGTCAAATATAAAGGTTTCACCAAGGGCGAGAATAATCAGGTCCGCAGTTCAGCCGGCCTTGCAGTCCTCTTCAAGACCAATTCCAGCGTCATCACCGTGCTGGCGGACTATGGATATATGAACAGGGGCGCCAATACGATGGGAGTTTCCCTCAGAGGCTACGACCTCTATATCAAGAAGGATGGAGAATGGCTCTACGCCTCATCAAAGGCCAATGCTGACGGAAAGGAGGAGGAGAATCTTGTCCTGATCAAGGATATGGATGATTCAATGAAAGAGTGCATGCTCTACCTTCCGATCTACAGCGAGGCTTATTCGATCAAGATCGGAGTACAGGAAGGGGCTGTGATAGAGTCGATCGAGTCACCTTTCCGTCACCGTATCGGCATATTCGGATCCAGCTACACACAGGGTATCAGCACCAGCCGCCCCGGCATGAGCTATCCTATGCAGCTGATGCGTATGACAGGACTCCAGTTCCTCAGTCTGGGATGCAGCGGAAACTGCAAGATGCAGCCTTATTTTGCTGACGTTCTCTGCGATGCCGAAGTGGACGCCTTTGTCTTCGACTGTTTCTCGAACCCTGACGCGAAGATGATTGAGGAAAGACTCTTCCCGTTCATCGAGAAGATCCAGGCTGCACATCCAGGTAAGCCGCTTATCTTCCAGCAGACCATCTATCGCGAGGGCCGCAATTTTTCTCAGAGCACAGAGGCCAAGGAAAGTGCGAAACAGGCTATGGCTGAAAAACTTATGAAGGAAGCAGTAAAGAAATACGATGATGTTTACTTTATCCGGACCAATGCCACCGACCAGATGCACTCGACATCAGTAGATGGTATCCACCCATCTGATTACGGCTACACACTCTGGGCACAGTCCATCCGCAAACCTATTCTGAAGATTCTGAAGAAGTATGGAATACAGTAAATCCATAACTTATTACACATCAAGATATTACATAAAATGCCTGCTGTAACTGTACAGCAGGCATTTTAGTTATATTGCTATATATCAGGAGATTATGCTCCGCTAAATATGGACTACCTTACGATATTTAGCTGAGAGATATAGTGTGCGGGCCAGAAGGTGGGCGAAATAGGCTCCCATCAGGATATGCATCGCTATATATCCATAGCGCGGAGATGCTTCTGAGCTTACTTGTCCAAGAATAAGAATCCCCGCAAACCATACTCCCGCAAATCCCACTACGGCCCAAAGCATCGAATTACGTATGGCTTCAGATGCGGTGGCACCTATATATATGCCATCCCAGGTAAATGCCGCGCAGCCGATTACAGGCATCAGCAAGAGCCAAGGGAGATACTCTCCGGAAGCCTCCACCACAGTCAGATCCGAGGTCATCATCCTAAGAAGAGGGACTCCGGCAAAATGATATATCCCTATGAATATCAGCGCAATACCCATACTCCACACAAAGGTCCACTTGACCGTCTGACGAAGCATCGGTTCATCCTTCGCACCAATATATTTTCCCGTCATCGCCTCTCCTGCATAAGCGAAACCATCTGTAAAATATGAGAATATCATCAGGAGTTTCATCATAATGGAGCTGACTGCCAGAAGCAGGTCACCATAACGGGCTGAAATCACCGTGAAGCCAATGTAAATAGCAATGAAACAAAGCGAACGCACGAAAAGATCGGCATTCATAACAAAGAAGCGGCGGGTCTCCCCTCCCTTGAATACCTCCTTCAGGTCAATCACGCCCAATGAAGAAACCGTATTTTTCCAATATCGTCCCACCAGCAGTGCCAATGCCACCACCAGTCCCGAATATTGCGCAGCCACAGTTCCGGCCGCAATACCGGCAAAGCCCATACCTTCATAAGGACCGATACCCAAAGCGAGGATGAAGCTCATCAGTACATTCATTCCATTGACGACAAGATCGGTAATCATAGGACTGACGCTATCCTGCATTCCGATGAACCAGCCCTTGAATGCCATAAGGCCCAAGGTCGCCGGAGCCGCCCAGATGCGGATGTAGAAATACTGCGAAGCCAGCTGCCTCACCTGAGGCGTACAATCCACCACCAGAAATGCCGCCTTCACAAAAAGCCACTGGATAGCAATCAATAACAATGCGCAGGCAAAGGCAATTCCGACAGCACGGGTCAATATCCTCGCGCATTCCTTCCTGTCTCCCCTGCCGAAAGCCTGTGCGGCCAATCCTCCCGTACCTACACGCAGGAATCCGAAATTCCAATAAAGCAGATCGAAGAGCATTGTACCGATGGCGATACCGCCGATCATTGTAGCGGCATTTGCATCAAGATGTCCGGCCACAGCTATATCCACCATTCCGACAATCGGGACGGTGATATTGGCCAGAATGCTCGGAATGGCCAGTTTAAGGATATCTCTGTTGATTGTTTTCATTACGCACAGATTTCTCGACTCCGCTTCGCTACACTCGAAATGAGACGACAGCCACCATCGTTCATTTCACAACGTCATCTTCGACCTGATCGAAGATCTCTACCTGTATTTGCCTTCTTCATCCAGCATGCCAAGGTACGAAGAATAGCGGTCATAGCTGATTTCGCCTGCCTCGACAGCTTCCTTGACCGCACATCCAGGTTCATGGGTATGGGTGCAAGGGGCGAAACGGCATCCTTCGGACACCTTCAGCATCTCAGGGAAATACAGAGCGATCTCTTCCTTCTTCAGATCGACCAGACCGAAACCGCGAAGGCCCGGAGTATCTACGATGAAACCGAGAGACTCCTCATCATGCTCGGAATGACAAGTCGATAGGGCATACATCTCATAGAATGTAGTGGTATGTTTACCCTGCAGATGCACATCTGAAATCTCTCCCACGCGAGGATCCAGAGACGGATCCAGCGCCTTGATCAACGAAGACTTGCCTACTCCGGATACGCCTGAGAAAAGTGACACATTGCCCTTGCAGGCCTCTCTAAGTGCATCCACTCCTTCTCTGGTAAGAGCTGACACCTCCATTACAGGATATCCTGCTCCTTCATAGATTTCGTGGAAGGCATCCAGCATTTCCTTATGCGACTCACGGTAGAGATCCACTTTGTTCAGCACGATAGTCACCGGTATGTTATAGACCTCACAGGTCACCAGGATACGGTCCAGAAACGGAAGCTTGATCTCGGGATAATCAATGGTAGCGATGATGAACGCACGGTCGAGATTGGCCGCGATGATGTGGGACTGACGGGAAAGATTGGTGGATTTGCGTATGATATAATTCTTCCTCGGAGAGACCGCGGTGATGGCGGCAGGGTTCTCCAATGTGAGGAATTCCAGGCCTACACAGGCACCATCCTCCGATCTGATCTGACCGTCTGCACAGAAGGCTTCCTGAGGCACCTCAGCCTGGAAAGAGACAATATCTCCCACAGCCACAGGATTCGTAGCCGTGCTGCCTTTCAGTCTGATCTTGCCCCTGAGCACTGCAGGGAAAAGATTCCAGTCTGGGAGCTGAGCCAGAAGGTAGTGGCTTCCCGTATGCTTTACAACCGTCGCTTGTCCTTTAATCGTCATCGTCATATATTGTTTGAAGTGCAAAGATAACGAATTTCCGTTTTTATCATTACCTTTGTGGGATATAGACTTAATAATATGATACAGGAAAACCATATCGACACCGCCCTGAGGGAGCTTTTCGAGAATCTGAAGTTTACAGATGAGCCGAAAGGTCTGTATGATCCATTGCGATATATGATGCAAATCGGAGGAAAGCGTATCCGTCCGAAGCTTTGCCTGACAGCTTATTCCCTTTTCAAGGACAGCCTGGACCAGAGCGTGATGGGACCGGCTGCCGCCCTCGAGGTATTCCATAGCTTCACCCTCATCCATGACGACATCATGGACAAGGCAGATGTCAGACGCGGAGTGCCGACTGTCTATAGGAAATGGGACGAGAACACTGCAATACTTTCCGGTGATGTAATGTCCATCGAGAGCTACAAGCTCATCGCAAAAACACCTGCAGAAGTGCTTCCGGAGGCATTGAGCCTGTTTTCCAAGACAGCTGCCGAGGTATGCGAGGGTCAGCAATACGATATGGATTTCGAAGATATGGAATGTGTGCCGATGTCAGAATATATGAAGATGATCGGACTGAAGACCGCCGTTCTGATCGCTTGTTCGGCGAAAATGGGTGCGGTCATAGCTGGTGCTTCATCCCAGGATGCAGAACGTCTGTACAATTATGGCTACAATCTTGGTCTTGCGTTCCAGATCGCAGATGACTGGCTGGATACATACGGCGATCCGGCTGTATTCGGTAAAGCAATCGGAGGCGATATTGTCAATAACAAGAAGAGCTGGCTGATGACCCGTGCATTCGAGAAGGCCGGCGACCTGCGCGGAGACCTCCTTGAAGCAATGGCTATGCCGGTGGAAACCACTGAGCAGAAATCCGCTAAGATCGATGCAGTCAAAGGACTATATGACAGACTCGAAGTCGGCGAAGAGGCTAAACAGGAAATCGTCCGTCTCCACAGCGAGGCCATGGAATATGCATCAGGGCTGGCAATCCCTTCAGAAAAGGCAGCCCTTCTGGAAGACTATGCAAAGAAACTTATAGGTAGAACAAAATAACACATTTGTCATTCCGAGCGAAGTCGAGGAATCTAAATACTGTAAGATGGAAAAGAAAAAATTAGAAATAATGGCTCCGGCTGGCAATTTTGAATGCCTGCACGCAGCTATACAGGGAGGCGCGGACTCGGTATATTTCGGCGTTGAGAAGCTGAATATGAGATCGCACTCCGCAAACAATTTCAAGATGACAGACCTTGCGGAGATCGTACGCATCTGCTCACAATATAATGTAAAGACTTATCTGACTCTCAACATAGCCCTTTTCGGAGAGGATCTTGAAGATATGAGACGCACTCTTGATGCAGCCAAGGCAGCCGGCATCACAGCAGTGATCGCTTCTGACATGGCGGCCATCATATATGCCCGTCAGATCGGAGTGGAAGTCCATATTTCCACACAGCTCAGCATATCGAACATCGAAGCCCTGCGTTTCTATGCCCAGTTTGCCGATGTGATCGTACTTGCACGAGAGCTCAATCTCGGACAGGTCAAGGAAATCAAGAGAATCATCGACGAGGAGCAGATCTGCGGACCGTCAGGCCGTATCGTCGAGATCGAGATGTTCGCCCACGGAGCGCTCTGCATGGCTATTTCGGGCAAGTGCTATCTCAGTCTTCACGAGTATGGAGCTTCAGCCAACAGGGGTTCATGCTTCCAGCTCTGCCGCCGCGCATACAAGGTCGAAGACAGGGAGACCGGAATGCAGCTGGAGATCGACAACAAATACATAATGTCTCCTAAAGATCTGTGTACCATCGAGTTCATGGACAAGATAATCGATGCAGGAGTCACAGTGTTCAAGATAGAAGGACGCGCACGCTCTGCCGAATATGTAAAGAGAGTGGCTTCATGCTACCGCCGCGCTGCGGATGCAGTATGTGACGGCACATATACTCCGGAGCTCGGTGCTTCTTTCAAAGGAGAACTCGAGGAAGTGTTCAACAGGGGTTTCTGGGACGGATACTACCAGGGTGCCAAGATGGGAGAATGGTGCGATGTTTACGGAAGCACCGCTACCCGAAAGAAGGCATACTGCGGAAAGATAACCAATTGGTTCGGCAAGCTCGGAGTGGCAGAGATCCTCGTGGAGTCATACCCTCTAAAGGTGGGAGACAAGATTCTCATCATCGGACCTACGTCAGGATGCGTGGAATATACTGTTCCGGAAATCAGAGTGGACCTCAAACCAGTACAGGAAGCCGGCAAGGGAATATATTGCTCGATCCCGATAGACTGGAGCAAGGTTGTGCCCGGAGCACGCGAGGAGGCACTCAGCCTCTGCGGAGACGGCTGCAGCGAAACAGCATGCCGCGCCATCGAGGAAACCCGCCTTCGCCGCAGTGACAAGGTCTATATCTGGCCGGAAGCTTAAGCAAAGAGTTCGCGAAGCACTTTGAGGGAATTGACATTCACGGCGGATTCGCTGTGAAATTCGATGTAGCGGAGAAGTTCCTCCGCTATTTCGTTTCTTACTGGGCCACTCAACGGAATGAGCATCGACTCAGCAAACGAAAGAGTCATGAATTTCCCAACTACCGGATAATGGTCACCTACGAAGGGAGCCAGGTCCTTTGCTTCGGGACTGAAGCCGAGGGCTACGGTAAGTTCAAGAAGGAAACGGATGTGGAAATTGCTGAAGTCAGTCTGAATGCTGTCCAGCAGAAGGATATTCTTTTCGCACCACTCGAAAAGTCCCTGTTCAGAGGCTCCGTCCTTGACTACGCGGTAAAGAACTTCGCTGAGGAACATTGTCATCGAGTTCTTGAAGATATTGTTCCTTATTCCCAGAAGGGGGTGTCTGGCCGCGATGTTGCGGGCTGTGAACAAGTCTGACTTATTGTTTTCCTGTATATCAGCTTCAAGGATATTGAGAGGGAGGAAAAGAGACATTGCCGCTTTCTTGCCGACGCCTCTTACTAAAAAACTACGTCGTCCATATTCCCTGCTGAGGGTATGGACGACGAGAGAATTCTCACCGAACTTGGTGGTATGGAGAACTATGAGTCCGGTGTTGGTCATATATCCGCTTTTTTAGATTTCTCGACTCGCTGCGCTCGCTCGAAATGACAACGACCGGGCTCGCTCGAAATGACAGCTATCAGATACGGTTGAAAGGACAATGGCAACAGCTGATGCTGGATGAAGCTATGGGGTGGCTAATTGTTATCGTGAAGCCACTGGGCCATTGCACGAAGGGCCTTGCCTCTATGCGAGATTGCATTCTTTTCCTCTTCCGAAATGTCGGCCAGGGTGAGGCCCGGATATTCATCTGCAATGAAGATGGGATCATATCCGAATCCTCCGTTACCGGATTTCTCACGGGCGATCTCACCTTCGAGAGTTCCCTCGAACATCTTTATCTTGCCATCAATGATCAATGTCACTACACTCTTGAAACGTGCTCTTCTGGAAACAGGCTTGGTCTTCAGACCGAATTCCTCTGCCATCTTAGCCTCTCCTTCGATGACCGAAAGCTCATAAAG
This sequence comes from Candidatus Cryptobacteroides sp., assembly GCA_045614445.1. GTDB lineage: Bacteria > Bacteroidota > Bacteroidia > Bacteroidales > UBA932 > Cryptobacteroides. Next base: position 37,663 of record JAZLCW010000019.1, read on the forward strand.
GACCTTGTCCATATTGGCATTGAAGTCCTTACCTTCACCTGCATATCTTGCAGTATAGACTCCCGGAGCTCCGCCAAGAGCATCCACTTCGAGTCCTGTATCGTCTGCAAAGCAGTCGCAGCCAAGCTTGTCATAAAGATACTGAGCCTTTTGCAATGAATTGGCTCTCAATGTATTTCCTGTTTCAGGTATATCTTCTTCAATACCTGCCTGTGCGAGGGAAACGAGCTCAAAGCCCTCACCTAAGATTTCTGATGCTTCACGCAGTTTACCGATATTGCCCGTTGCAAATACTATTTTCATAATCTTTTACTACTAAAAACCACTGCAAAGGTATAAATAAATTTCGTATTTTTGTGGCATTATATATGAGGACAAGAAGGGTGCCTCATCAAAGATATGAATATGAAAAGATACATTATAGCACTCACAATGGCTTTGGCTGCAGTCCAGACCATTTCTGCACAGTCACAGAACTTCAAGCTCGGTCAGTGGAGCGAGATCCAGAATTCGATAATCAAGGAGCTTAACAGCTCATATGTAGATTCTCTTCCTATCGACAGGATAATGCGCGCGGGAGTGGATGCAATGCTGGAAGAGCTGGATCCTTACACTATCTATATCCCGGAGGAGGAGAATGAGGACCTGCAGATGATGCTTTCCAAGACATACGGGGGCATCGGCGCTATCATTCACAAGAAGGTCGGAGAAAATGTCATCATCAACGAGCCATACGCAGGTTCTCCTGCAGAGAAATATGGTCTTCAGTGCGGTGACGAGATCATTGCGATCGATGGAGTTCCGACCAAGGACCTGGAGACCAAGGAGAGCAGCGACAGAATGAAGGGCAAGCCGGGCACTACTGTAGTCTTCAAGGTAAAGAAGGTCCGCACAGGAGATACATTGGACATCAATATCATC
>JAZLCW010000020.1:0-14961 GCA_045614445.1 Candidatus Cryptobacteroides sp.
AGGCTAAATGGAAAAAGCCCGGTACAATACCGAGCTTTATTCCAATCTAAGCTAGCCTCTTAATAATGTTAAACCGTCCAACTTTTGGGGGTCACATCATTTTACCTGCTTTTTTCATTTTATGAGAGTTGATTCTTATAAGTATCCATTTCCATATAACCACTGGCCTGCTGTTGCCCATGCTTTCAGCTGATCTTCATAGTCAAGTCCTGCGCACCACTCGTTCATCTGCTGCTCGCGCTCATGAGCTCTTTCCAGATCGCCATCGGCATATGCGTCAAGGATTTCTTCGCAATACCACTCTGTGCAACCTTCAACTGAATAGAAATTTTCATGGATGAAACGGCATGATGATGTGGACATCATGATGGCGCCGAAAGCCAAAATAATCAATAGTTTTTTCATGGTCAAATAGTTTTGTGTTGTTATTTACAAAGTTAATAATTAGTTTGTAAAAAGAAAAAAGCCTTGGAATTTCCAAGGCTTTTTAGTGGGAGCAGAGGGAGTCGAACCCCCGACCCTCTGCTTGTAAGGCAGATGCTCTAAACCAACTGAGCTATGCTCCCTTTTTGCGGTGCGGACGGGACTCGAACCCGCGACCCCCGGCGTGACAGGCCGGTATTCTAACCAGCTGAACTACCGCACCAATTGTTCAGTCTTATGCGTTTTTCTCGAACGCGGATGCAAAGGTACGCAAAAAATCGGAATCTCCAAATTTTTTGCGCACTTTTTGCTGATTTTTTGCTATTTGACTTCGATTTCGCGTTTTTCATCCTTGGCAAGGTCTTTCTCCAATTTAGGGATTATAACGCTTAGAACGCCATTATTTACCTGAGCCTCAATGTTTTCTTTGTTGACATTGTCGGGGAGTAGCAATGTCTGACTGAACTTCGAATATGAGAACTCTTTTCTGATGTATCTGCACTCTTTTTTCTCTCCCTCGTTATCTTTTCCCTTGCAGCAGCAATTCTTCTTTTCCATTTCGATCACAAGATTGCCGTCTTTGTTGAGGTGAACCTTGAAGTCATCTTTGCACATTCCCGGTACAGCGACCTCCAGCTTGTACTCTTTGTCATTTTCCAATACATTCATCGCAGGCGCTGTGCCTGTCACTTTTTCCAGTGCCTTGTTCTCAAAGAAATCATTGAAGAAATCCGTGAGGCCGTACTGGCTGTTGAATCTTCTTGATGGTAGCATATATTTTTCTCCTATCTGTTAAATTGTTTATATATCTGCCCCTCTTTTCGGGGCGTCTGCAGAAATATCAACATCCGCACCATATCTGTGTATATTGTGGTGTAAAATTCGTATATTTGTAGGCTTCCTCGAAATGTAGGAGCGCATTGCATATGAAAGAAGAAGGAAACATCATAGTTAGAAAGGCGAAGGTCAATAATCTCAAGGATGTGACTGTGGAGATCCCGCGTGGTAAATTTGTCGTGATTACCGGAATTTCCGGATCTGGCAAGTCTTCACTTGCCTTTGACACTTTATTTGCGGAAGGTCAGAGGCGTTTTGCAGAAAGCCTTTCGTCATATGCAAGACAGTTCCTTGGCAGGATGTCCAAGCCTGATGTGGAACTTATCGAGGGTATCCCGCCTGCAATTGCCATAGAACAGAAGGTCAATACCAGAAACCCTCGTTCCACAATTGCCACCAGCACAGAGATTTACGATTACCTGAGAATGATATTCGCCCGTATCGGACGGACTTATTCCCCTGTGACGGGTGAGGAAGTCAAATGTCATACGGTCAATGACGTCATGTCCTGCCTTTTTGACGGTGACGCGTCTGCAGCCTATATTCTTGCTGATCTGAAATGGGACGATCGAGATGATAAGGTCGAACTTATGCTTCAGCTCAAGGAAGAAGGATATTCAAGATTCTTTTCGGACAGGATAATAAGGATCGAAGAGGTGATGCAGAAGGCACAGACAGGGGAGTACCCGTCTAATCTGTATCTTCTTATAGACCGCGTGAAACTTCCACAGATGTCGGAGCATCTTCCTGTGAATATGGACCAGACTGACTGGGAGGATCTTCAGACACGTCTGAATTCTTCTGTGGAAACTGCCTTTGAAAAGGGCAGAGGAACGATTCTGATAAGGAAAGAACTCTACGATGGATCGGTGAAATTGGAGACATTCATCAACCGTTTCGAGGCTGACGGCATCGAGTTCGCCAAACCTGACGAATATCTTTTCAGTTTCAACAGCCCGCTGGGTGCCTGCCCTGTATGTGGTGGACTCGGTCAGATAATAGGTATCAGCGAGGATCTGGTAGTTCCGGACAAGAGTCAGACGATTTATGACGGAGCCATTGCCTGCTGGCGAGGAGACAAGATGGGATGGTTCAAGGATCAGCTGGTGCGCAATTCCGAGAGATACGGTATTCCGATCTTCGAGCCTTACTGCAATCTCAGTCAGGAAGTCAAGGATATAATCTGGAAGGGACGGGCTGCCGAAACTGAGGAGGATTCTATCATAGGCCTGAACGAGTTCTTCAAGTGGGTGGAGTCGAACCGTTACAAAGTCCAATATAAATACATGCTCAGCCGTTATTCAGGCAGGACTGTCTGTAGCGAATGCGGAGGAAGCCGTCTGAGGAAGGAGGCCCTTTATGTGAAGGTCGGAGGGAAGACAATACACGAACTTCTGTGCATGAACGTATCGGCTCTTCTGGATTTCTGGGCAAATGTCCAGCTTGCAGAGTATGAAAGGAATATCGCTTCCAAGGCGATAGAAGAAATCGTCTCCCGTCTTGAATATATCCAGGATGTCGGTCTGGGCTATCTTACTTTGAACCGTACATCGAACACCTTATCCGGCGGAGAAAGTCAGAGAATAAATCTGGTCACAGCTCTGGGAAGTTCCCTTGTGGGATCCCTTTATATACTTGATGAGCCGAGCATCGGATTGCATCCTCGTGATACAGAGAGACTTATAGCAGTGCTGAAGAGGTTGCGTGACATAGGCAACACCGTAATCGTCGTAGAGCACGATGAAGAGATAATGCGTGCTGCAGATCTCCTTATCGATATCGGTCCAAAGGCCGGTGTCAACGGAGGTGAGATCGTATTCCAGGGACGCATCGGAGAAGAAACTGGTGATATCGGGCGCGAAAAGTCCCTTACGCTTCAATATCTGAAGGGTGACCGCAAGAGATATGTTCGTCAGAAACATGGGTGGACATATTCTATAAAGGTAGAAGGCGCGATGGAGCATAATCTCAAGGATATCAACGTGACTTTTCCTCTGGGGACCCTCACAGTCGTGACAGGAGTCAGCGGAAGCGGAAAATCTTCATTGGTAGGAGATATCCTTTATCCGGCCATGTACCGTGAAATCAATCATACCGGATCTGCCCCAGGTACGTTCCGCGGGCTTTCCGGCAATCTGGACCGTATCACTCAGGTGGAATATGTGGACCAGAATCCGATAGGAAAAAGTTCACGTTCCAATGCCGTGACTTATCTCAAGGTATATGATGAGATCAGAAAGCTTCTTTCCGACCAGCAATATGCCAAGATGAACGGATATACACCTTCGCATTTCTCGTTCAATATGGATGGCGGACGTTGTCCTGAGTGTCAGGGAGAAGGTTTCGTGAAGATCGGAATGCAGTTTATGGCTGATGTCTCGATGGTCTGCGAAGCGTGTGGAGGCAAGCGTTTCAAACCGGATATTCTCGAAGTGCGTTATAAGGGACTCAATATTGACGATATACTCAATATGAGTGTGGAAGAGGCGATTGCCTTCTTCTCAGCGCAGGAGGATCAGACAGCCAGAAGGATTGCGGAAAGACTCCAGCCTCTGGTGGATGTCGGACTCTCGTACATCAAGCTTGGCCAGAGCAGCAGCACATTGTCCGGTGGAGAAAGTCAGAGAATCAAGCTGGCTTACTTCCTGTCGATGAATGACAACGGTTCCAGGACCAAGAATCAGAAGATTCTTTTCATCTTCGACGAACCTACAACCGGGCTTCATTTCTACGATGTGGAGAAGCTTCTGAAATCGTTTGATGCCCTTCTTGCAAAGGGACATTCTATCGTCGTAGTGGAGCATAATCTGGACGTCATCCGTGCTGCGGACTGGGTGATCGATCTCGGACCTGAGGCTGGTGACGGTGGTGGAAATCTGGTTTTTGCAGGTACTCCTGAGAAACTTGCCGGCTGTAAGGAATCACATACGGCAGAATATCTGCGTCAAGGCTGATTGACTTCTATAATGAAGAGAGCTGCGTCGTTTACCGGTTCTCCGGCTTCCATATAAATGAGTCCTCGTCCAGGTCCTGTCAAGGTCAATGTCGCCCCGTGTCCGTCGGCGTCAATCTTGTAATCATATATGCCTTCAGCCTTGTCGTCTTCCATATAGGAGATTCCGACATCGAACGGAGCCGATTCCGGACTTAATTCACACCATATATGGATCTTGTCACCTATGTCTCCTCTGATGTAATCAGATGGATATGCCTTCAGATATGCCGGTCCTATCTCATCCAGACCGCTTTTATCCACCCTCCAGCTATCTTCGTTCAGCCCGTCGTTTTCAGGGGTGACTGTAAGATGATAATGCGTGTTTCTTACGACATCGAAACTGTTTCTGTCTTCTCCGAGGTAGAATCTGTATATCAGTCCTTTTTCTCCGCTGGCCATTTCGGAGGAAAGATATTCGATCTCCATCTCAATATATGAACATACTTCGCTTCTGATGTCTTCCCGCTCGAAAACCTTCTCGCTGTCATGTCCGATATGACTGTCCGCTGTCCCTTGCATATTTTCGAACATATATAGAGAGACTTCATCGCTGCGTCCTCCTTCGAGATTGTAATTCAGGTCGGCCGTCTGTATATCATTCAGTAGAAAGCCTGTCGGAAAAGCATCGTCATTATTGTTTATTCTGCTGTCTGTGAACGGTTTGACATATCTGGGACAATTCCCGATCCTGACAGATCTTACATTCATCTCCACATCTTTGTCAAGTCTGCTACGGTCCATTCTGAGACTTATTCTGGCCATTAGACGCTTCAGGCAGATATCTACATTGCAATCTTCAGTAATCCAGACTTCCTCCATGGCAGCCATCGGGATACCTTCTTTATATTCATCAGGATATGCCATGTGAAATGTTATCTCCTGCAGTTCATCAATGTGGTCGGCATAGACCTGATAGCCGAAATTGGCACAAGCGCAGAAAGTGTATTTCTTGTCTGTTACGAGATCAGTGCTGCAGCTCCTTACGCCTTTGGTAAGCCATAAGCAGTCTTCTGCCTGCCCTGATTCGTCAAAAATGATCAGACTTATATCTGTGATCTTGTCTTCATCAGGGCTTGTTGACCGTACTGAGACCCAGGCCTCGTGAAAATGGATGTTGACCATTGTCTGCTCTGATTCCGTACTGCAGCCACATATGATGGCTGTATATGCAGTCAGCCTCAGAATATTACTTCGCACTCTTGCTTTTCGTCCCATTTCTCTATACTGAAATTGATGTCAATATCTTCCTTTCTGACAGGTGTGTCAGGGTCTTTTGTCCCTTTCCTGGTAATGGTGATGTCATAACGATATCGCTCGTTTCTCCCGATTCCATAGCCGTTGTCCTCCTTGTTTATGTTCAAAGGCCAATAGAATGTCTCACCTTTGATCTTTCCCTCTATCACAAGTCTTGTGAACGGGGTGCCGGGCCCTTCTGTAGTCGAGTTGTTCGGATAGCATGCCAGCTGGATTCCCGGACGCCATACCTTTTCTCCGATCGTACCTTCTATATCTCTGACAATCATCCCGGGATCGGACATCAGTGCCACATCTTCCTCACGGAGCCTACCGGCATTGATTATACGGGTGGGTAAGATTTCAGAATCTTCCATAATCCGGTATTCGGCGTTGACATTTGTCAGATATACCCTCACATCTTCCAGGACTTCCCCTGCATATGGCCTTCCTCTGAAGTCACATTTTATGCTTCTTAATTCGACAATGCTCATCAATGGTCTGATATACAGGGTTTTGTTTTTGCTGCTGCTTCCTGGAGAAACCTCTGCAACCCCATACATGAACGGGTGTGCGATGCTTTCATTCTCCAGTGAAAAAGAAAGATTCCTAAGGTAGGACAATGATGTTATGGATGCCCATTCCCCAGCTGACATACCGCTGTTCGCACATACTGCGATGATTCTTTCTCCGGAACTGGAAACGACTTCATTGTTCCAGGATGCCGGGTCTTCCACTTTCTGATAACAGTCAAGTCTCTGCATTCTGTCATTACGGAATACGAATATGTCCAGATCCGCAATTTTTCCGGAGATAGCTTCCGTACTGATCTTGGTTACTATCTCCGGGATGGAAGAATCTGGCAATGCCTGCGGCGCATTGCAGCCGTATAGAAATGCCGGGAGAAAGCTTAACAAGGTAAATGTGCCCAGAAAAGGCGGAAAGTGTACTGAATAGACTGAGAAAAGTAGAAGAATCTGCTCCCGGCAGTATTTGACAATATGTTTCATATCAGAATATGTAATGTATTTCTAATGTTATTTCTCCAGATGTGGGGACTTTGTGCCTGATGGTGTCGATGATCTTCAGACCGTAGCCAACATCGATCCCGAAGCATTTCCATATGGGTAGGGAATATCCCAGGCTGAATTTCATGTCGGTTTCTTTTCTGAATGCGGTGAATACACCGAAGGATAGATATGTTCCTTTATAACATTCCCGGGCCCAATGTCTGAAGGATAGCTCTGCGGATATTCCGTGCTCTGTGTCTGTATCCTCTGCATTGCACCTGTTGTTGTATATGTGGAATGAAGATATTGCTTCTGCGGACCATTGCTCCGATATGCCATGGCCGACTCTTATCCTTGCATCTCTGTTCCTGACAAATTCCGTGATCTCTATTCCCAGACATCCCTGATCCTGTCCGTATGATACATGTGCAATCCAGATAAATGCTATTATTGCATGCCATCGTGTCATTTTTTTTGATGGCAAATCTATCTTCTGTTTTTGGATAAGACAGCAGGACTTAAAAAAGAAACTTGAATCCTTTCCTTATTTAATCCTTTTTCAACTTTTTTTATGTAACATAAAATTTATTTTATGTGATTTCGGCTATAAAACTCTGCAGTTGATCAGTCGCAGCTATGATTATTGATGGAAAAATCATATATTTGACTGATTATATTCATAATGGAGGTTGAATGGAATCGGTCATGAGGCATCCGGTCACAATATCATTGATAGCTCCTGTATATAGGGTAGAGAAATACATTGGCAGATTTGCTGAATCGGTTTTTTCTCAGTCGTATCCCCATATACAGTTTATTTTTGTTAATGATGGAACGGATGACTCGTCAATGGATATATTGGAATCGGTGATTCAAGACAGGTATAGTCATTTGAAAGACAGAATCACCATTGTAAATCAGCCTCATAGCGGTCTTCCTGTAGCAAGAGAAACTGGAATACGGTATGCCTCAGGAGATTATATATGGCTGGTGGATTCAGATGACTGGTTGGAAACTGATGCAGTGGTAAAGATTGCATCTAAGGCAGAGGAATCAGGAAGTGATCTGATTTATTTTAACTTCATACAAGATTATTCGGATAGATTCAAGATCAAGAAGGAACGTCATTACGATATTGGCAACAAAGGTGAATATATCAGGAATATTTATAATCAGAAATCGTTTCCATGTGTCTGGAACAAATGTGTAAGACGCTCGGTCTATGATAGACATGAAATATATTTCCCCGGATATTCGTATTCTGAGGATGCTTATCTTATGACTCAGCTCATATCATACAGTGAATCGATCGCATATCTGGATGCCGAATTATATCACTATCGTAAAGATAATGGATCTTCTTTATCTCATCAGAAAAGGAAAGTACGTCGTCTGGAATATTCGTTGAATTTTCTTGACCTTTATGAAAAATTCAGGTATGATACTTCTGCTGATAATCCTGTTTCTTTGATTGTTGATATGATAGTGCTTAGGGCCGGTTGGCATTCAATGATCTATAATCTGGGGCTTTTCGCCAAGTTTCCATATCTGGCGCAGATGATAAGCAAGGCAGAGTTGAACTTCAGAACTAAAATAGGACTATTCCCGCAGATTATGACAAAGATGTATTCATCCTGCCGATGCTTGATGGATAAAAGGAAAAAAGTTTAAGACAATAAAGTATTCACATAATGGTAACGATAGCATTCGTTCATAATAGATTTCCTGCAGGCGGAGCAGAAAGAATCACGATTGATATTGCGAGATATCTTAAGGGTGTCGGGAATTACCGGATCTATGTCTATACGACCAGGGTTGAGCCTCAGCTTATTAATGAAGAACTGAATGAATTTCTTACAATACGTCGTATCCCATCTCAGGCGAATCAATTCATAAGATCGGCAGCTGTCGAGAAGTATATCGGAATTGACGGGGTCGATATCCTTGTCCAGGTGGGTAAGTCACTGAAGGGTATTGATAGAATAAGGAAGCGAACCGGATGCAAGAGTGTAGTAGCCTGCCACGGAGAACCATTCTGGCAGCGTTATGCAATTATGAACAGGAGGCAAAAGGGGAAATTCCGAAAAATATTGTGGAAACTTTATGCTGGTAGTAGGTATGGGGACGGCACTCTTGCAATGAGCAAGGCGATAGAGCGTACCAGGAAGCAATATCTGGAAAGTGATGCTTTTACGGTTTTGTGCAGTTCTTATAAGAAGCGTATAGAAGATGTTCTTGGGATAGACACTGCCTTGTCCAGGGTACATTACATAGAAAATCCGGAGTTGCCTGTAGAAAATGTATGTTGGAATAAAGAGAATATAGTGCTCTTTTGCGGCAGATTCGAAAATTGGTCCAAGAGATTGGACCGTTTGTTCAGGATATGGAAGAAAGTACAGCATAGAATGCCGCAGTGGAGGCTTGCTCTTGTCGGTGATGGAGCTGACGGTCCGATGCTGAGGCAGATGGCTGAAGAACTCTGCTTGGAAAGAGTGTCTTTTGAAGGATTGAGGAAGGATGTGGACAGATATTATGATGCAGCTTCAATTGTGGTCATGACATCAGAAACAGAAGGCTGGCCTCTGGCTTTAAGTGAAGCTCAGGCCCGTGGATGTATAGGCGTGGCATTTGAGTGCTCTGCCGGAATCTCCGAGATATTGGGTCCGGATGGTGAATGTGGCTTTATAATCCCTCCTTTTGATGAAGATCTTTACGCTGACACGCTGGTCCAGATCGCGTCTATGACAGACCAGGAGCAGATGCGTATCCGAAAGAATGCAGTGCAAAAGCGTCTGAATTATACGCCTGAGTCAATTGCTGAAAAGTGGAAAATGCTTTTTGACAGTCTTGTCAGTCGGTAAATTGTGTATATTTGTTTATAAATTGTGCAGCAGATGAGAATATATAATCCAGAGGGATCTGCTTTGAGAAGGGATCAGTTGGAAATGCTCAAGGCTCTGGAGGCCTTTGCCAAGATATGTAAGGATAATGACATACAATGGTGGCTGTGCTCAGGTACTTTGCTGGGAGCTGCCCGTCATAAGGGATTCATCCCTTGGGATGATGATATGGATATATCTATGTTCGATGAAGATTACAGAAAACTGGAGAAGATCCTTGTCGGCATGGATGATGCGGATTACTTTTATCAGTGCATAAAGTCGGATCCGGATCATGTTAATATTTTCGGAAAGTTTCGTAAGAAGAATGATCCGGTGTTTTCATCAGATCAGAGATCGCAATACTTCAAATATCAGGGAGTCGGTCTGGATGTCTTCAGCTTGGAAAAATCGAACCGATTCGCAGCGCATATGGCTAAGTTTCTGTATCTGAATCTCATACATCCGACACAATATATAAAGAATCGGTTTTGGCGCCATTTTGCCATCAAGTCGGTTCAGCTGTTGAATTTTGGCTTGTTTGTTCCGTTCTGCCGTCTTGTCGGACGTATAAACCATAAAGGTCAGTATCGTTATAAGCTTGGTTCCGGATTCTATCAATGTGGATTCAGCAGAGATGAGATATTGCCATTAAAGGCAATGGAGTTTGAAGGAATAGAGTTCCCGGTCCCGGGAAATACTGATGCATATCTCACCAAGATTTACGGTGATTGGAGAAAACTGCCGTCTGAAGAGCAGATCAGGAAGACAATGCACTATCCTTTATATATAAAAGAGATTTTCGGAGAATGATATGGATGCAGTCATAACATATGTAGATGGAAATGATCCTGTATGGAAGCAGGATTATGAGAAAACCACTAATGTACCTGTGATGGAAAAGCGTTTCCGTGACTGGGGTACCCTCAAATATCTTCTCAGAGGTATCGAAACTAAGATGCCCTTTATCAGGAATGTGTATCTGGTGGTTTCTCATATCTCACAGGTCCCTTCATGGGTAGATGATTCGCAGCTGAATATTGTCCTGCATAAGGATATCATTCCTCAGGAGTTTCTGCCTACATTCAACTGTAATCCCATTGAAATGCATCTTCATCGGATTCCAGGGCTTGATGAAGAATATATTTATTTCAATGATGATATGTTTCCTGTAGGAAACTGCAAGCCGACTGACTTTTTCAGAAATGGCAGACCGGTCATTGGCTATTACAGACATTTCTTCGCTTCAGGAATGTATAAGAAGATATGCCGCAATTCTGATCGTCTTGCCCGCCAGGCTTTGGGGATGAAGTCGTCGTGGTGTTTTACCCGTCCTCAGCACATATGTTCTCCTATGCTCAAAAGTCAGTGTGAGGAACTTTATTCATTGGTGGAGAATGAAATCCGTAAGACTTCGGCTGCACGTACGCGTACAGAGGATAACCTGAACCAGTATCTGTTTTTGGATTATATGAACTATAAAGGCATGGTTATCAAAGAAAAGATTTCTAACAAGCATTTCTCTGTCGCTATAGCATCACCAGACTCACTGCGCGACTTTCTGCATAATCCTACGCGTAATCTTGTATGCATCAATGATGTGCACCTCAGTGAGTCTCGATACGAGCAGCTGCGTGGAGCGATACTTGCGGCTTTTGATTCAACATTTCCTGAAAAATCAAGATTTGAGATCTGATGTATAAGTTATCCCTAATAGTCCCGATATATGGCGTAGAGCGTTATATAAGGCAGTTCGCAGAATCTGCATTAGGCCAGTCGTATGATGGTATCCAGTTCATATTCGTAAATGACGGTACCAAAGACAGATCAATGGATATTCTTGATGAGCTGATCGCAGAGAAGTTCAGCCATTTAAAGCCTCGTATAACTATCATCAACAAAGAGAATGGCGGCTTGCCGTCAGCAAGGAAGGCCGGACTGGATGTTGCTGATGGTGAATATATTCTTTTTGCGGATTCTGATGACTGGCTGGAAATTGATGCTGCAGCTAAGATTATAGCCAAGGCTGAAGAGACAGATGCCGACATCGTATATTTCGATTTGATAAAGGAGTACGGGCACAAGACCAGCTACAAGAGGGAAAGGGAATATTCGGCAGATACCAGACAGGATTTCATCATCAATATCTTCAACTATAAGTCTCACGGATATACCGTTACAAAATGCTTCCGTAAGAGAATATATACCGACAACCAGATTTATTTTCCGATACTGGGCATGCACGAGGATATTTATCTGATGTCGCAGATAATCTTTTATGCACAGTCTCTGGTTCATCTTCCTGAAGCCTTGTATCATTACAGGAAAGATAATCCGGATTCATTCTGTGCTCAGGACCGCCTGAAACGTCATGTCGCTTCTACAAAGAATCTTCTGAATCTGTATGAACATTACAGGGATAATCTTAAAGGAAGTCCGGTAGAATATGTTGCTGGCAGCATACTTATGCGAGCTGGCCAGCATAGTATAATTCATAACTATGACTTTTTTGCTGAGTATCCATATCTTGCAGAAGATATAAGGAAGACCCGTATCAGTTGTAAATACCGTACATCTGTCCCTATGCAGCTTATTGTCAAGCTATATTCTCTATTCCGCTGAATACATTCTTAGAGCTGTTTCTGAATAGAAATAAGAATATTCGTACCAGAGATTGAAGAACTCTCCGGTATCCACTCCGTTTGCTTCCTGATACATGGCCCATAGATACCAGCAATAAGAAGCTATGGCTGTGTATGCCAAAAAATGACGCAGCTCCTTGTCTGAAGGCCTGTGCCCAAGATATATTTCAATAGCTGCCAAAGCTTCTTCATAGCTCATGTCAGAACAAGCTATGAAAGAACCAAGATCTTGAGCCGTATCACCCTGACCGGAATACTCCCAGTCTATCAATGTCATATCCGACTCTTGACTGTCATTGTCAGAAATCAGGAAGTTGGCCGCAAGTGCGTCGCAATGATTAAGACATTCAGGCCAGTTATCAGACAAAGTATGCTTGTAAAGACTCTTGATCTTTTCATAAAGAATGTAGAAATCAGGAGTGTCGTCTTTCCCAAGAGTGCATATTTTCTGAAGGAAGTCATTGGCCTGATCCCAAAGACGATAAGGGTACTCAGACTGTATATTGGCTTTATGGAGCTCAGCGAGCAGATTCAGAGCTTTTCTCAGTTCGGAAGGCTTGTGATAGTCCAGGATTCTGGCATTCTCGATGAAATATGATAACTTCCATCCTTCCTTGGGATGCATATAAATGAATGTTTTGTCCAGAGCAAGTCTTTCCGCAACCTGCATGCTGAAATACTCGCTGTCTCGATTTATGAATGCCTCAGTGCCTTCTCCCGGATGACGGTAAACATACTTCTTTCCGTCTTTTGCGCATGTAAATCTGAATGATGAGTTGGTCATACCGTTTTTCAGAACGACGATATCTTCGATGTCTTTTTCTTCGCATGAAAGTACTGAACATATGTTCCTGAGGATTCTGCAGCCAGAGTCATTAATGTACTTGTCATCGAACAGACGCAGCTCGGCGAGAGAATCGAACTCTTCGATTTCATCTGGGCCGTATTTGCGCATCTTCATCTGTGGAAGAGCATCTATATGGCGCAGATATACGTCTTCCCAGTATCCTTGTCTTGTGTTTTCATCCTCATATTCCTTCTCCATGATTGCTCGGAATTTATCGGAGAATTCCTTGCTGAAGAATGCATGGCCTACCATGTACCATGAATCGGCACCTCCGACTGTCACCTTGGCGATATTGCCCTCCGGATCAGTTGTGAGGCAATATTCTTTGGTGTCGCCGTCCGCATAAAGGGCAGAATAATAACTGTCCTTTACATCTTCTATGAATACATTTGTCGGGAAGTAATTGTCAGAAGAGCAGATGTAGGTGTCTTCCAGAAAATCCAATACGCGAATGATTGAGGATGTGTTGTTATAGATATTGTAATCCTCGTTCAGGACCAGTTTTACACCGAACTTTTCTTCCAGATACTGGAACTGTCCGCTTTTGTACCCCACGACAACTATTATCTCATCAATACCAGCTTCAATGAGCTGTCGGATCTGTCGTTCAATGAGGACTTCTCCTTTTACCTCCAATAGACCTTTAGGCTTTTCGTATGACAGGGGTGCGAACCTGGTAGATGTACCGGCAGCCAGTATGATAGCATTCATAGTGTTTCAGGTGATTGGAGACTTTTTCTTCTTGTGAAATGCAAATTTACAGAAATTTTGGTGCGATTCACAGAAATTCACGAAGAAAATTCCAAGCATGGACAAAAAATAAAACCCCTGGTACCAGGGGTTTTATCATCATTTGGTTTACGCTCCGAAGTTGTCATAGAGGATATTTTCAGGCGGTACTCCGAGTGAGTCGAGGAGTTTCACTACCGCGCCGACCATCATAGGAGGTCCGCACATGAGGTAGAGTGCATCCTCTGGTGCCTCGTGGTTCTTGAGGTAAGTCTCGAACATTACATTGTGTACGAAACCTGCAACGTATGGTACGCCTGCTGCATCTGCCTCTGGATCCGGTCTGTCAAGAGCAAGGTTGAACTTGAAGTTAGGGAACTCCTTCTCGATTGCATGATAGTCATCGAGGTAGAATGCCCCCTTAAGAGCACGTGCTCCATAGAAGAAGTTAACCTTGCGGCTAGTCTTCTCAGTATGGAAGAGATGCATGATGTGGCTACGCATAGGAGCCATACCTGCACCACCACCGACGAAGATGAGCTCCTGCTCAGCAGGAAGATCCTTTGGAAGGAAGAACTCACCGTAAGGACCTGACATTGTGATCTTGTCGCCTGGCTTGAGAGAGTAGATGTATGAAGAGCAGATACCAGGGTTTACGTCCACCCACTTACCGGCAGCCCTGTCGAATGGAGGAGTTGCGATACGTACGTTAAGCTTGATGATATCACCCTCTGCTGGGTAACAAGCCATTGAGTAAGCACGAACTGTAGGAGTAGGGTTCACCATCTTGAGAGTTCTGAGACCCATCTTCTCCCAATCCTCCTGATACTGAGGATCTACGTCGATATCCTTATAATCTACAGTAACTGCAGGCACGTCGATCTGGATATATCCACCTGACTGGAAGTTGAGGTGTTCGCCCTCTGGGAGCTTTACAACGAACTCCTTGATGAATGTAGCTACGTTGTGGTTAGAAACCACCTCGCACTCCCACTTCTTCACGCTGAGTGCTGAAGCAGGTACCTCGATAGCCATATCCTCCTTGATCTTCACCTGACATCCGAGACGCCAGTTTGCAGCGATCTGCTTGCGGTTGAAGAAGCCGACCTCAGTAGGGAGGATCTCTCCGCCACCCTCGGTCACGCGGCACTTGCACTGTCCGCACGCACCCTTACCACCACAAGCTGAAGGAAGGAAGATCTTCTGCTCTGCGAGTGTCGAGAGAAGGTTTCCGCCAGGAGTTACCTCCACGATCTTGCTTCCCTCGTTGATGTTGATCTTAACTGTTCCTGAAGGTGTCAGCTTCGTCTTGATGAAGAGGAGAAGCGCCACCAGAATGAGTGTGACGATCACGAAGACGATCACA
>JAZLCW010000021.1:0-2858 GCA_045614445.1 Candidatus Cryptobacteroides sp.
TCCCGGGAATGAGGCCGGGCTCGCGTATCAGGAGTATATGACTGCTGATCTGAAGGCAGCTCTATGCATGGGGATTTATGACGGCTTTGAGCCGGGAGTGCCTGATGGCGTGATGAAGATGAGTGACCGGTTGAGACTGGTGTCGCAGAGGTTTGATATTCAGGAGAAGGCTCTGGAGATGGGCCTGATCGAGAATTACAATGTTTTTCTTTTGGGACCTTCGGGTAGCGGAAAGTCGTTCTTTATGAATAAATATCTTAAAAGTTGCTATGATGCCGGACAGCATGTGTTTCTGATTGATGTCGGAGATTCATATAGAGCACTATGCAATATCATCAAGGAGGAAAGTAAAGGAGAGGATGGTACTTATTATACCTTTGAGAAAGGCAGGCCAATCTCGTTCAACCCTTTCAGGAATGTGAGACGTTTCAGAACTGCTGACAATCAGGCTTTGAACTTCCTGTTCACGCTGATGCTGACTTTGTGGAAGAATGGTAATGAGGCGATGAACTCTGCCTCGATGAAGATTGTGCGAGACAGTATCATTGCGTTCATTGACAGATGGTCGGAAGATAGCGATCCAGTGTTCAATGATTATTACAGGTATGTCAGGGATGAGTTCTGCCTTAGTCTTGGGGAGAAGGAAATCGGGAAAGAGTATTTCGATTTGAAGGATTATCTGATCTCGTTGGAACAGTTCTATGATGGAGGGGTGTATGATTACCTTTTGAACTCAAATGAAAATGCAGATATCTTGAACGACAGGTTTGTGGTGTTTGAGATTGACAGGATTAAAGGTGATCCGGTGATATATCCGGTGACTACACTTGTGATTATGGACGCCTTTATGGAGAAGATGTCTTCAAATAGTGACTTCAAGGTGATGTGTATTGAGGAGGCTTGGAAGGCAATTATGGGTACACAGATGGCTTCGTATATGATGGAACTGTGGAAAACTGCACGCAAACACAGGACTTCCGCCATGGTGGTGACGCAGGAGCTGAAGGATATTGTATCTTCTCCGGTAATCAAGGATACTATTATCGAGAACTCAGCCGTGAAGATATTGCTTGATCAGACCAGGTACATAAACAGGTTTGATGCTTTGGCAGATCATCTGTCATTGGATGAGGATGACAAGGCAATGGTGCTGTCTCTTAACAGATATCGTAAAGGTGTCGCAGCCGGTAGAGAGGTGTATTTCAATCTGGGTAACAGAAAGTCTTTCGTGATGAGACTGGAGGTGTCTCCGGAGGAAAGGATTGCGTTTTCTTCGCAGAAGCGTGATAAGGTCAGGCTTGCGAAGGAGGTCGCTAAGACCGGAAGTTATGTCAAGGCTATTAGAAATCTGACTAAAAAAGGAGGTGCGGTATGAGACGGTGGGTGATTGTTGTTTGTGTATCGATGATGGGGTTTATGGCTCCCCAGAGAGCATCTGCTCAGTTTGCAACATTTGATGCCAGTAATCTGGCTCAGGCTATACTGTCGTTCCTTCAAGACGGTGATAATATGGCGAACAATACTTATCAGTTTCTGGAGAATATCGGCGTGATGAAGGAACAGTTGGAGTTTCTGAAGGAGATGAACGAACGATACAGTGAGGTGCGTGAGAGTGTGTATAAAGCACAGTCAGTAATTCGTCTTGCGAGGTATTATGAGACTACAGCTTTGATGTTTTCACGATATGTTGAGAGGCTGGAGGAACTTGATGCTGATCAGCTGAAGTATTATCAGGTAAGGTCGCTTGTAAACGAAGGGTTCCAATATCTGCTGATGGCATCGCGTGAGGTGAAAAGAGCAAGAGAGTATCTGAGCGCTAAATCAAATGTAAGCGAGGAAGAACGGCGTGCAGCATTGAAGGAGTGCGAGAGACAGGTGTGCAAGACAAATGCAGCAATGTACGAGCATATTATTGAAACTTATGCAGTGATTGATAGTGGCAGAGTGCTCGCTGTGAATATGAGGAGTATGGATGAGGCTTTCAAGATGAAGTATTAGGTATGGAGTTGAATTATGTAAGAGTCATGGAAGAAATCAAGAGATCCGTATTTACAGGTGATCATTCTTCCATATATATGCTTGCCTGCGGAGTGGGATGCATTACTGCGTTGATTTCATTGATCTGGTGGTATAACAAGATGCTTAACGATCCTTTTGGCAGGCTTGACGTGAGTGCTGTGATAAAGTCTTGTGCTATACTTCTGTTGACTTGTAATTTCTATTCATTTGTACTGATGCCAACAGATTATCTGGTTGGTTTGCTGACAAAGGGTATCACTTCTATGGTGGATAAAGATCAGAGCGGATTGACAGGGAAGGTCGCAAATCTTTTCCAATCGGTGGAGGATGCTACCCAGGAGAATACCCTGCAAGGACAGTTTGAAGCGGAGATGGCCGGGATGGTGATGGATACTGATGATGGTGAAGGTACTTCGTATGGTTCGAGTGCCGTGATGGAATCACTGGCGGAGACACAGGTGGAGCGAACTGAAAGCAGTTCATTTTGGGGCCGTATTCGAGATAGCTTGAAGGAAGCTGCCAGTCAATATATGCAGATAAGGGTCAAGACGAGTGCGAATATACTGTCGTGGGTAGCTACAATGATTGTCCATATTGTGCGATATGTGTTGACGCTTGTGAGCAGTGTATATCTGATTATTCTTGGCTTGATTGGACCGTTCGTGTTTGCACTTGCTTTGCTTCCGGGATTTATGGGAAATATCGGAACCTGGTTCGCAAGATATATTCAGATATCGTTCTGGGTTCCTATGGCTGCAATTGTGGATTTTGTCAATTTCAAGACAAAGGAAATTGTTGTCAATATGTATTGTAACGCCGATCTGTCGCAACAGATATGG
>JAZLCW010000022.1:0-14878 GCA_045614445.1 Candidatus Cryptobacteroides sp.
TTACATTGAATTTCGATGCTCTGTCCAAGACCTCAGATGTCAGCCTTTATATCCCGCTCCCAGTCGGTACTTATACCACACTTGCTCTTGGCCTTTATGATCACGACCAGGCAATCTGGACCTACTCTAACACAGTCACCAACACCATCAGCCGCAAGACCTTGATGCTCATGCCTGCCGTATCAATGGGCGGCACAGTCGGAGGAGATATTGAGGGTGGTGGGCCGTCGGAGCCAGCTTCTTCCAACCTCTCTGATGCTGGCACTGCAAACAGCTATATCGTCAGTGAAGCCGGTTCTTACAAGTTCACTCCTACCAAGGGAAATAGTAATGAGTCCGTTGGTTCGATTGCTTCTGCTGAGGTTCTTTGGGAGACATTTGGTACTGATGTAACTCCGAGTGTCGGTGATCTTGTGAAGAATGTACGATATGAGAATGGTGTCATCTCTTTCGAGACACCGTCAGCATATAAGGAAGGCAATGCTGTTATTGCAGCTAAGGATGCAAATGGCACGATTCTCTGGTCTTGGCATATCTGGCTTACAGATCAACCAGAAGGTCAGGAATACTTCAACAATGCCGGCACGATGATGGACCGTAACCTCGGTGCTACATCTGCTACTCCTGGTGATATCGGCGCTCTCGGTCTTTTGTATCAGTGGGGCAGGAAGGATCCATTCTTGGGCTCCTCTTCGATTCATTATGATTCGATGACCGAAGCAAACTCCACCCTCGCCTGGCCGTCTGCAGTTTCATCAGATTCAAGTAATGGAACAATAGCCTACGCTACTGCAAACCCAACTACTTTCATAACGTATAATAGAAGTAATTACGATTGGTATTACACCGGTTCTTCATCAACAGATAATACTCGTTGGACAACATCAGAAAGCAATAAATCCATCTACGACCCATGTCCATCAGGTTGGCGCGTTCCAGATGGTGGAAGCAACGGTGTATGGTCAAAGGCCCTTGGTTCAAGTTCATACATTGATGACTATCCATACGATAGCACCAACAAAGGCATGAACTTCTCCGGCAAGTTTGGTTCTGCATCTACTATATGGTACCCTGTTTCGGGTTTTCGCTACTACGACGATGGCAGTCTCTACTTTGTCGGCACCAGCGACGCCTATTGGTCTGCGTCTCCTAACGGCTACGACGCGTACGGCCTGACCTTCAGCAACGATGGCTACGTCGGTCCGTCGAGCTACAGCAATCGCGTGTTCGGTCGGTCTGTCCGTTGTCTCCAAGCAATCGACTAAGTCGCTGAGCCTTAGCGAAGAATCAAAATAACTCTTAATCAGCGTGGTCTGGAAGCCCAAGCGTAGCAAGGCTTCCTAGACCATGCGTTTTGATGTATTATCCTCGCGCCCGGCGCGAGAGGGTCGGCGCGCAGCGCCCCTTTCTATCTCCCGCTGTAGCTTTATATGACGCCATCCAGCTCCCAATACTCTATGAATTTCAGGAGCTTGCAGTAATCGGCATAAAAGTTCGTTAATTTAAGGCCGTAGTATGGGCTACAAGAGCTGGTGACCGTAAGGCCGCCAGCTTTTTGTGTTTGGATGCAGGAGTAGAAGCCTTTTTGCCGGTCTTTGGTAATTGTCTAAAAATGATTATCTTTGTATGTTAAACTAAAAGATTTTGACAATGAAAAAGGTAATTGCAACTCCAGATGCACCGAAGGCGGTGGGCCCATATTCACAGGCTATTGAAGTGAATGGAACTCTTTATATTTCAGGACAGATTCCGGTGAATCCTGCTGACGGTAAGGTGCAGGAGGATATCGTAGCTGCAGCTCATCAGTCTCTGAAGAATATCGGAGCCATCCTCAAGGAAGCTGGTATGACTTATGACAATGTTGTCAAGACCACAGTACTTCTTGCTGATATCGCTGATTTCAAGGCTGTGAATGAGGTGTATGCGGAGTACTTCACAGGTGATAAGCCTGCGAGAGCATGCTATCAGGCTGCTGCGCTTCCTCTCGGAGTAAAGGTGGAAATCGAGGCTATCGCTGTTAAGTAATGAGCAGAAGGTCTCTCATAATCTGTCTGGCCGTTCTTGCGCTGATGGTTCTGGGTGTCGGCATTGCTGTCGCCATACTTTATTCGGGTGTGGACAGTGGTGATGAGCGCGGTGGGAATGTCGTTCCTGATCAGGGACGATATCTTCTTCTGCCTGCGGTTCCTTCCGATGCCATGGCTGTGTGCTGCTTTGATGGAGCTGAGGCCGGGATGAGAGGGCTTCTTAACGGGTTTGAATTTCCGGCGGCCCTTGCAGATAGTATGGCTGCCGGAAAATTCAAGGACTTTTCTTCGTCGAGATTGGCCGTGTCTCTTCATTATAGCGGTGATGTAGAGGCGCTGTATCTTTTTGATGCTGGTAAATCTTCGGCTGAACCTTCGCACGAAGCTTCTGAATTGATGTCATACATGCGCGGCAGAAAGATGACCGTCGAGTTTGTGGACTGTTCTTCTGCCGGCAGCGAGCGTGACATATTGAAGCATTCCGTTATAATCGCATCTGAGTCCGATCTTCTGGTGAAATCTGCTGTAAGACATCTTCAGAAAGGCATTTCGATCATGGAAGCCCAGGGTTTTGCAGATGCGGCCTCTTCGGTCGAAGGAGGTGATGTAATCCTGTTTTCGAATTCTCACGCAAGAATGCTGATGCCGGCTATGCTGACGAAAAGATATGCAGGTAATGATTCGTTCGTTGCGGATTTCGCTCAGTGGACTTCTGTCTCTCTGGCCAAGTTCGATGCCTCCGGAATTTATGCAGGTCTTTCCGCTGTATATGAGAAGGATGCCTCGGATTTTATGAGTGTTTTTTCTGATCTGCAGCCGACAGCGTCGGGTATATCTCAGATGATTCCTTCATATGCCGTATCGGCCGTGACCCTTCCGATGAAGGATGCTCAGAAGTATATCTCTGCCTATCAGGCATATATGGATTCCAAGCAGGCGCTTCACTTAGTAAGAAACAAGCAGAAGAAACTTGCGGAGAAGACCGGTATCCGTCCGGAGGATTTCGTCCGGAGGCTGGACGTGAAGGAGGTGGCGAAAGCTGATTTCCTTGTCGGCAAAGGTCTCGCTTCAGTCAATCTCATCAAAATCGGAAGGCAGGATACATTGGTTTTTGTCGGTACCGATAATAAATCTTTCGATACCGCCCAGCCATCTATTCACGTGTGGCCGTATGCCTCATATATTTCTTCGGTTTTTGGTAAACTGTTCGAACTGAAGGATGAATCCTGCTTCACTTATATGAACGGTTGGATCATTTCCGGCAGTCTTGATGCTGTCAAGCAGTATGTGGAAGGCTATGCTCTTGAATATACTCTGGCACAATATATGGCTGATGCCGGACAGAAGGATCTTCTTGCTCATCCCTCTGTACTGACTGCCTTTTTCACCCCGACGGCCTATCCGGAGGGAAACAAGGATTTCTTCAAGGCTCCTGTTCTTAAAGCAGTCGAGGCATTTTGTGCAGATGCGGATTATTGCCCCATGATCTTTACTGCATCAAAAGATAAAAAGGGAAATGTTCTGAAATTCCAGATGCCAAGACTGGATCTTCTCAAGACCAGAGCCCCGGGACATGAAAGAGATACTGTCGTGGTAATTCCTCAGGGGCCGTTCCGAGTGAAGAATTCAGGAACAGGAAAGATGAATCTTTTCTATCAGAACTCACATGGAGCCATCTGTCTTCAGGAAGAAGATGGCAAGGGACTGTGGGGAGTTCCTTTCAAGGGCAAACTATGCGGAACAGCTCAGACATTGGATTATTATGCCAACGGCAAACTTCAGATATTGTTCGGTTCCGGCAGCAGTATCTATCTTATCGACAGACTGGGTCATTATGTGAACGGTTTCCCTGTGGATCTGGGAAAGACGATTCTTCTCGGACCGGATGTCTATGACTTCAACGGTGCGAATGCATATAACATCATGGTCCTGCATAAGGACAATACTATCGAGATGTACAATCTCAAGGGCCGCAAGCCTTCTACATGGAAGACAATTGCAGCTCCGGAGACTGTCAAAGCCCTCCCGGAGCGTATCATCGTGGGAGGCAATACATTCTGGGTCGTAAGGACTTCGATCCAGACATTGATATATCCTTTCGGAGGAGGTAATGCGTTGACTTCCTTCAAGGGTGATCAGATGATCCGTCCGGACAGTGAGGTGAGAGTGGTGGATGCAGTTTCAGTCAGTGTGGACTGCTATGACGGGGTGGCCAGGACGGTTACACTTAAGTAGAATATGTTTTAACTTAGAATATAATGGAATTCACATCAGTTAATAAGATTTTTGAGAACGCATTCAAGAAGAATTGGGTACGCCCTGCGATCTCTAACTATCAAGGCGAGACCCTGCATTTCAGGGATGTAGCAAGAAGAATGGAGAAGCTCCATATTATGTTTGAAGAGTGTGGACTTCAGAGAAGAGATAAGGTGGCTATCTGTTCAAGGAACCAGGCAAACTGGGCGGTATCATTCCTTGCTACAATGACTTATGGTGCAGTACCGGTACCTCTTCTCCACGAGTTCAAATCAGCAAATATCCACCATCTGGTGAACCATTCGGAGGCTAAGATCCTCTTCGTGGATGAAGTCATCTGGGAAGGACTTTCCGAGTCTGAAATGCCTGATGTACAGGCAATCATCCAGGTGAATACCTTTAAGATACTCTATGCGGCAGATCCTAAGATTTATGAGGCGAAGGTTCATCTTAACGAACTTTTCGGAAAGAAATATCCGGAATCTTTCGAGCCTGAAATGCTTGACTATTATGAGGATTCGGCAGATGAACTGGCTATAATCAATTATACTTCAGGTACTTCAGGATTCTCCAAGGGTGTAATGATTCCATACAGAGCGATTTTCTCAAATATTGAGTTTGCTGCCAAGGTGCTTCCGTCTCTGAACAATAAGTCCAGGGTAGTATCAATGCTTCCTTGTGCACATATGTATGGCCTTATGTTCGAGGTGCTTTACGAGCTTTCTGTAGGATGCCACGTTCATTTCCTCTCCCGTCTCCCGAGCCCTAAGATCATTATGCAGGCTCTTGCAGAGGTTAAGCCGAGTGTCGTGATTGCTGTACCTCTGGTGATCGAGAAGATCTACAAGACCAAGGTGAAGCCGATCCTCGAGAAGGAGGGAATCAAGTTCCTTATGAAGGTTCCCGGACTTAACCAGGTTCTGTTCAATAAAGTGAAGACAGAGCTTGTCAATGCTTTCGGAGGCGAGTTCTACGAGGTCATCATCGGTGGTGCCGCTTTCAATAAGGAAGTGGAGACTTTCTTCAAGAAGATGGCATTCCCGTTCACTGTCGGCTATGGTATGACAGAGTGTGCACCTATCATCGCATACGATGACTGGAAAGAGGAGAAGCTTTATTCTTGCGGAAAGGCAGCCCCTAATATGGAGATCAGAATTGCATCCTCGAATCCTGCAGAGGTGCCGGGAGAAATCCAGATCAAGGGAGCCAATGTATTCTTGGGCTACTACAAGAATGAAAAGGCTACAGCTGAAGTATTCACTGAGGACGGATGGTTCCGTACAGGAGATATGGGTATACTTGATGATGATGGATGTCTGTTCATCAAGGGTCGTACAAAGTGTATGATTCTCGGTCCGAGCGGTCAGAATATCTATCCTGAGGAAGTGGAAACTACTCTTAACAGCCAGCCATATGTGGTGGAATCTCTTGTAATCGAGGATGACGGAGGTCTTACTGCCCTTATTTATCCGGATTTCCAGCAGGGCGCAAAGGACGGAATGCCTCAGTCCGAGTTTGTAAAGTATATCAAGAGCCAGCTTTCAGAGTGGAACAAGGAGCTTCCTAACTATGCAAAACTCAAGAAGATAGAGGTTATGTCCGAGGATTTCGAGAGAACCCCTAAGAAGAGTATAAAGAGATATCTATACCAGAGACACTGATATGAATAAGTTCGATCACAGCTACATAGCAATGGCTGGCGTATGGGCACAGAACTCATACTGCAAGCGCCGCCAGGTAGGCGCCCTCCTTGTAAAGGACAGAATGATAATTTCCGACGGATACAATGGTACACCGGCAGGCTTCGAGAACATCTGCGAGGATGAGAACGGAGTGACCAAGCCGTATGTACTTCATGCCGAGGCAAATGCGATAACCAAGGTGGCTAAGTCAGGCAATAACAGCAACGATGCCACTCTTTATGTCACCGCATCACCTTGTGTGGAATGTGCCAAGCTTATCATCCAGGCCGGAATCAAGAGAGTGGTATATCGTGATGCCTATCGACTTACCGATGGCATTGACCTGCTCAGAAGGGCTGGGATTGAAGTCGAACAGGTCGATTAGACTGTCATTCCCGGCCTGACCGGGAATCCTATAACAAGAATGAAACGAATTAACATAACAATCATCATAGCGCTCCTGGGAGTACTCCTGGGAGTGCTTCTTACCTTGACTACCGTCAAGGTGGCCGGATTCCATAAGGAGTTTGACGGAGATTATAACAGATGGCGAAAGCTCAATCTCATACTCCAGGAGGTACAGAAGAACTATGTCGATACCATCGATATGGAGAGTATGACTGATGCGGCAGTGGTGGCTGCATTGGCCAAGCTCGATCCCCACTCCGTATATCTTCCACCAGTGGAACTTACCGAGTCGGAAACAGAACTTGCGGGAAATTTCGAAGGAATCGGAATCACCTTCAATGTCCCTAACGATACTGCAATTGTGCTCAGCCCTATTACAGGGGGACCATCTGAAAAGGCAGGTCTGATGCAGGGTGACAGGATCGTCGGTGTGAATGACCGCAATGTAGCCGGAGTCAAGATGCCTCAGGACAGTATGATAAGGCTCATGAAGGGACCGAAAGGCTCAAAGGTGAAGATAACTGTTAACAGAAACGGCACTCTCATACCTTTCGAGATAGTCAGGGACAAGATTCCGGTACATTGTATCGATGCTGCCTTCATGATCGATGAGACCACAGGTTATATCAAGCTTTCGAAGTTCACCAGAACCACATATACTGAGTTTACAGCAGCTGCAGCCAAGCTTCTCGCACAGGGAATGACCCGTCTTCTTTTCGATCTAAGAGATAATACCGGAGGCTATTTCGACCAGGCATGGAAACTTGCCAATGAATTTCTGGAAAGAGGAGATGAAGTGGTCTATATGGAAGGCCGTCAGCGTCCGCGTCAGAATTACGATGCAGACGGAAGGGGATATCTTAAGGATATACAGATTTCCGTACTGATCGATGAAGGTACAGCTTCCTCAAGCGAGATTTTCTCCGGAGCGATTCAGGACAATGACAGAGGAGTGATCGTGGGTCGCCGTTCTTTCGGTAAGGGTCTTGTTCAGGAACCTATCAATTTCACTGACGGATCCGGAATACGTCTTACAGTATCTCGTTTCTATACTCCGTCAGGAAGATGTATTCAGAAGCCGTATGGTGACGATTATCAGTATGATATATATGAGCGTTATGCTCATGGTGAAATGACTTCGGCTGATAGTATGAAGGTAGATACCACAGCGGTTTTCTACACTGTCAGAGGACGAAGAGTTTATGGAGGCGGAGGAATCATTCCTGATATCTTCGTACCTCTTGATACTACCAAGGCTACGACTTTCTTCATCAATTGCAATAAGAAGGCTACCCAGATGCGCTTTGCCCAGGCAATGTTCGATAAATATGGCAAGGCCCTGGCCGGAATCGATGATTTCGACCGTCTGGACAGATATATGGATGAAATCAATCTCGATGCCCAATTCCTTGATTATGCTGCCCGTGTGGACGGACTCAAGCCGAAGGAAGGTGAATGGGAAGAAACAGTTCCTTATCTGATGCCTCAGCTCAAGGCGCTTGTGGGAAGGTTCTCCAAACTCTCTGATGAGGCGTTCTACCGCTTCTATCTTCCTATAGACGATACCATTCAGACTGCTCTGAAGAATTCCAGCGTAGTGGAATAGATATTTGAGTTGTGAGACCAGGGGTATATTCATATATTATCTGCATTTCCTTTCTGTTGCATCTTCTTTCCTGCACGCCTGTCAGTATTGAAGATGAATGCGAAGGATGGATCTCTCCGATTGCCAGTACCAAGGTATATGTCGCGCCAGCGGGTAATCAGCTCAGCTTTTCCTATAAGACTGATTCTGATGTAAGATATTATATCTCCAAGGGTGATGACTGGTTGTCAATCTCAGATGCATCCCAAGGGGATACATCTTCGGTCTCCGTTACCATACCCGCGAATACAGGGCAGAATCGTGTAGGTCGCCTGACTGTGGAAACTCTTAGCGGATGCAGCCATGTTGAATTTAATATCTTTCAGTACGGAAGTGATACAGGAGATCCGGAGCGCCAGAGGAAGGCTCTTGTCGATCTGTATCATGCCACCGACGGTGATAACTGGAAAGATAATACCAACTGGTGTTCGGATAAGCCTTTAAGTGAATGGTATGGGCTTCAATTTGATTCTAATGGAGAACTGAGAAGTGTCCATCTGCAAGATAATGGTCTTAAAGGAGAATTACCGTCCAGTATTGGTGATTTAGCCAATTTGGACCTATATCTGTTTAGAAATGAACTCTATGGAGAGATTCCCTCGGGAGCTTTTGCTGCAAGATATCTGTATCTTGATGAAAATGAATTCACTTCCATCCAAGAGCCTGACTCACCGGAGGATTATCCGATATTGTATATCAGCATCGCATCAAATTCTCTTTCCGGGCCTTTGCCTGAGGCATTAGGCCGTTTCCCTGTATTGCAATCACTTAAATTGACCGATAATGACTATACGGGTCAGATACCGCAGTCATACTCCAGTGTTTACCCTTACCTGGAGCTTGGCGGTAATGCTCTTTCCGGAAGAATACCGCAGGCAATACTCGAAAGCAGATATTTCCCAGATTATTGGCCCGTATTATTGTGTCAGCGAGGCCCAGGCTTTGATCTGCAAGGATTAAGGCTACCTATGCCGCAATTCATGAGTCCGGATACTCAGAAAGAGATCAGCGAATATTTCTCGAAGAATAAATTAACAATACTTTTCCCTACATATAGCTCGGATATCCGTCAACAGCTTCTGGATACTGTAATCCAATGGTATGAAGCATATCGCGACTGCGGACTGGGAGTATGCGTGACTACTACCTGGAATGACGAGAGCGAATTCCTTGAGAAGTATCCCTGGTTTCAGACATCATCATCGCCGGGATACTGGACTTTTTTCAAGAAATATGCTCCAGATACTGTTCTTTTAGTGGATAGTGAGGGGTATATGGTCTCCAATCCGTTCCTAGATGATCTGTCTAAGGTACAGTCACTCCTCGAAGCTGAATTCGGAGTATTGCAGCCTGAAATTTCCAAGACAGTAATTCAGAAAGCTTCTGTCGGCCGTGGCATCGATCTCGTTTTTCTTGGTGATGCCTTCACTTCGCAGATGATAGCTGACGGATTGTTCGATCAGGCGGTTGCAGATGCTGTAGAAGCATTCTTCTCGATTGCTCCTGCCAGCGGATTCCGGGATCATTTCAATATCTATTCTGTAGCAGTCTCTTCTTTTGCATCAGAATATGCTCCAGGCTCACTGACAGCTTTCGGGTGTAGGTACGAGGATGGCACAACAGTAAGTGGCAATGATTCCAGATGCCGTGATTATACGATAGATGTTGTTTCTAAGGAAAGGATAGATGATGCCTTGACGATTGTACTTATGAACTCTGAGCGTTATGGAGGTACCACATATATGTATTCTCCTTCTTCAGGACAGTACGGCAGCGGATGGGCAGTTTCTTATATACCATTGTGTGCTGCTCCTGAGGATTTCACCTTCCTGGTAAGGCATGAGGCATTGGGACATGGATTCGCCAAACTTGCTGATGAGTATTCTGACGAGTCCAACGGACATATACCGTCTTCTGTGGTTTCGGAAATCAATGATAGATTCCAGTTCGGATGGTGGAGCAATATCGACTTTACATCAGATCCTTCTGCTGTAAAATGGGCACGATTCATCGCTGACCAGCGATATGCATCGGAAAGAATAAATGTATATAAAGGTGGATGGGGATATTGGACCGGCATATGGACTCCTACATGGAGAAGTATCATGAAGGGCAATGCCGACACATTCAATGCTCCTTCCCGTGAGGCTATATGGAAGCGTGTGATGAGCCTTTCAAATGGTCCGCAGTGGGTCCCTGACTATGAGGACTTCGTGGAATATGACCAGGGGCTTACTGAGCAATAAACCTGTATAGGATTTCTCCGGTCTGCTTTGCTGGTGCCGTATTGGATGCTGAGAAGCGGGATAGACGTGCAGCGCGGACTGCAAAGTTGCGAAGACATTGGTCATTTGCTGAAACAGCGTCCATTACCTGGGCATTGATTACCTGTCCCTGAGGATTTACTGTGATGATTACGGTGACATCGCCGGCTCCATAGCAGCGGTATGCCGGAATCTTAAGGTGACTTGCCTTTCTGCCGTCCAATGTATATGAAACAACAGACGGACCGCTATATGCTTTCTGATTTCTGTTATCGGGTTTGTTCTGATGCTGCATTTCTACAGTCTCCTCGCGCGCATCTTCCTCTATGCCGTCCTTTTGGCCGTTTTTAAGGTCTCTGGCGAGTTTTGCAGCGTCCTTGTATAATTGGTCCGCATCAGTGCCCCTGTCGTCTTTAAGCTGCGCTCCTGCGTCTACAGCGATGTTCCTGACTTCACGAGGGTTCTGCTGGCGGGCGGCAGCAAGCATATCTTCCAGTTTCTTGCTGATGTCCTGCTTCATCACTTCCTCCTTCTCCCTCCGTTCCAGCTCTTCCTGCTTGGTGAAGTCGAGGACGAAGCTTTCTTCACGTCTTAATGAGGTGTCGATGGAATACAGCAATAAGACAATAATCACCGTGAGATGGAATATCACGGTGAGATAAAGTCCTGCTCTGTTTTCCTTTCTGCTCATAGATTCTTCACTTCATTCAGAATGACAATGCTTTATTCAGAATTACTGAATTATTTCTTTTTTCCAGTGGAAAGAGATTTCTCGATGGTGGCAGCGATGATATCGATGGCTACTTTGTTATGGCCGCCCTGCGGGATGATCAGGTCAGCATATCTTTTGCTTGGCTCGATAAACTGCAGATACATAGGCTTGACAGTCTGTGAATAGCGTTCTATAACCCATTCCACTGTCTTTCCTCTCTCAACGATATCTCGTGCCATAACTCGCATAAGTCTGTCATCATCATCAGCGTCAACGAAAATCTTGATATCCATAAGCTTGCGGAGCTTAGGGTCTGTAAAGATGAGGATTCCTTCCACGATGATCACATCTGCCGGCTTTACAGTCACAGTCTCGTCCTTCGAACGTCCGCAGGTTATATACGAGTAAACAGGCTGTTCAACGACCTTTCCCTCGCGCAGATCCTTGAGCTGCGCTCTGAGAAGATCGAAGTCAATTGAATCGGGGTGGTCGAAGTTATGTACCCTTTTCTGCTCCTCAGTATAGTGGCTGAGGTCCTTGTAATATGAATCCTGAGGAATCACGACGACATTTTCATGAAGCTGCTCAGTGATTGCCTTTACTACTGTAGTCTTTCCAGATCCGGATCCTCCGGCTATTCCGATTATCAACATAATTATTGTTGTTTCGTCATTCTGAGCGAAAGCGAAGAATCTATATGATAAAGATTCTTCACTTTGCTTAGGATGACAGTCTTATTTCATATTTCTGATTAATACTCGCAATTCTTAGGAGTACGAGGGAACGGTATTACGTCACGGATATTGCTCATACCTGTAACGAAGAGAAGAAGTCTCTCGAATCCGAGGCCGAATCCGCTATGAGGGGCTGAACCGAAGCGGCGTGTGTCAAGGTACCACTCGAGACCCTTGCGGCTCATTCCTGTCTCCTCGATACGTGCCTCAAGCTTCTGGAGTGAAGACTCACGCTCAGAACCTCCGATGATTTCACCGATCTTAGGGAAGAGCACGTCCATTGCACGTACAGTCTTGCCGTCCTCGTTCTGCTTCATATAGAATGCCTTGATGTCCTTAGGATAGTCAGTAAGGATCACTGGCTTCTTGAAATGCTTCTCTACGAGATATCTCTCGTGCTCGCTCTGAAGGTCTGTACCCCAGCTTACAGGATACTCCCATTCTACACCTGCGGCCTCAAGAATCTTGATACCCTCAGTGTAGGTAAGGCGTACGAATTCAGTGTCAGCAACTCCTTCAAGGCGCTCGATGAGCTCGTTATCATATCTGTCATTGAGGAACTTGATGTCTTCGTAGCAGTTATCGAGAGCGTACTTCACGAGATACTTGATGAATTCCTCAGCGAGGTCCATATTGTCCTTGATCTCGTAGAATGCCATTTCTGGCTCGATCATCCAGAACTCAGCAAGGTGACGTGGAGTATTTGAGTTCTCTGCGCGGAAAGTCGGACCGAACGTATAGATGTCGCCGAGTGCCATTGCGCCGAGCTCACCCTCGAGCTGTCCGCTCACTGTAAGGCTTGACTCCTTGCCGAAGAAATCCTTTGTATAGTCGATTCCACCCTTCTTGTTGCGTGGAAGATTTTCCATATCAAGAGTTGTCACACGGAACATCTGACCTGCACCTTCGCAGTCTGAAGCTGTGATCAGTGGAGTATGTACATATACGAAGCCTTTCTCATTGAAGAACTGATGGATTGCATATGCCATCTTGCTTCTTACGCGGTAGATCGCTCCGAAAGTATTAGTTCTTGGACGAAGGTGAGCTACACTTCTGAGGAACTCGAATGATGTATCCTTCTTCTGAAGAGGGTAGCGGACAGGGTCGCACTCTCCATAAACCTCGATTTCAGTAGCCTGGATTTCAGTGGCCTGGCCGCCTCCCATTGACTCAACGAGCATACCCTTTACAGCAATGCATGCTCCTGTGGTAACCTTAGCCAATACAGCTTCATTCTCAGGAGTCTTGTCTACAACGATCTGTATATTATTGATGGTAGAACCGTCATTAAGCGCAATGAACGCTACATTCTTGTTTCCTCTCTTGGTCCTTACCCATCCTTTTGCAAGAACCTCTTTGCCTGCCTCTGATTTGAGGAGGTCTTTGATCTTGGTTCTGATAACTGTTTCCATTATTATATTACTGATTTTACAAACTTTGCAAAGATAATCGTTTTAGCGCGATTCGCCTAAAATTTTGCCTTTAATATCGGAGTTCTCGATTATGCCGTGGAACTTTTCCGCTCCCTTTCCGATTGCGAAAGCAGGCACTCTCGCTGCAGTATGATGACTTGAAGTCCAGCCGATCAATGCTTTCCTGTTCATCTCCCTGTTCTCTTCATAGCTGAGAACATTCTTTTCGCCTGACTCGAACCAATGTTTCTCGAGTGCAGCCCAGTCGATGATCTCCGGTCTCCAGTCCTTTCCTTCTCCGATTGAGACACCACCTGTCTCGTGGTCTGCTGTGACTACGATAAGTGTTTCCTCCGGATGCTCGTTATAGAACTCTATCGCTTTCTGGATCGCCATGTCAAATCCCAAGACTTCCATTACAGTAGTCATTGTCTTGTTATCGTGTGCAGCCCAGTCAATATTTCCGCCTTCGCACATAATGAAGAACGGCTTCTCGTCTCCCAATACCTCCATTCCCATCTCCAGCATTTCTGAAAGCTCTACATCGCAGGCTTCCGCTCCGTCACTTACATAGTTCTCCGGATTTGTCTCGCGTCCGCTTTCCTGAATGAACACGATGTCTTTGGATCTGTCTCTGGTGCTGAATTCCTTTGTGCCATAACATACATCATAACCGTTTCCCTCGATGTATATGTCCACTGCAGGCTTGTCGTTCTTGCTTCCTTTGAAGTTATAGAAGCCGGATCCTCCGAAAAATTCGAATCCGCTGCTGACAATCTCCTGACTTATTTCATAGTAGCCGTATCTGCTGCTGTTATGTCCGTAGAATGCTGCCGGGGTCGCGTGATTTACTGGGACAGTAGTCATGATTCCTACATTATATCCCTGATCGTGCAGTGCATATGCAATGCTTTCCATTGGCTTTCCGTCAGGATCTACTCCAATATATTCGTTATTGGTCTTTCTACCGCAGGCTATGGCTGTTCCTGCCGCAGCAGAACAGGTGATGTTTCTGTTTGCTGAGTATGTGTTGCAAAGAGCAAGATGAGGGAACTTAGTGAAGCTAAGCTGTTCTCCTCCAAGTTTTCCAGCTTTGTATGACAGATACGACTCTGTAAGAGTTACCTGTCCCATACCCATTCCGTCACCGATGAAAAGGAATATGTATTTCGCCTTATCTTCTTTTCCCTTTTTAGCCTCAGAAGTGAGTTCCGATGCTGTCAATGTAATGGCAATCGTGAGGATTGCTGTAAAAAGTCTGCGGAGTTTCATATGATATATATTAACTGACAAATTTACCTATTTTTCTATTAGGTTGTATCTCTGTATCAATAAAAAAAGCAGCTCTCAGAAGAACTGCTTTCTTTATTATAGAATAGGCTGGTTTTAGTCTTCAGCCGGTTTTCTTGCTGTGTACATGATCTTAAGCGCAGAGCACTTACGAAGCTCCTGCTTAACGTCAGTAACGATACCCATACGAGTGTTCTCGTCAGCCTTGATTGCTACTGTCATGAATGATCTGTCAGCCTCTGACATTGCGTCACGCTCTGCAGCGATGAAGTCGCGGATCTCGGCAGTAGTCTTGAAAGAGTCATTAAGCTGGATACGTGACTCGGTACCGAACTGAGCCTGAAGGTTTCTTGTCGGAGTACCGATGTTGATGTATGAAGTCAAGTCTTTTCTCTCAAGCTTAGCAATCTCAGATGCCTCAGGAAGTCTGAGCTGAACCTTGCTTTCT
>JAZLCW010000023.1:0-60287 GCA_045614445.1 Candidatus Cryptobacteroides sp.
GAATTCAAAGAAATCGCCACGGATGTCGCGCAGAGGAACCATACCCTCGATCTTGGTCGGTTCGACTTCCACATACATTCCCCACTCGGTCAGTCCGGAAATATTGCCTCCGAAGGTATAACCTACCTTGTCCTGCATGAATTCCACGAGCTTGTACTTGATGCTTGCGCGCTCTGCCTCAGCTGCTACGATCTCACGCTCTGAAGCATGCTTGCAGAGCTTGTCGTATGTCTCCTGCCTTGCAGACGGTCCTCCGGCAAGATATTCTGCAAGGAGACGGTGAACCAGCATATCTGGATAGCGTCGGATAGGAGATGTGAAGTGAGTGTAATATTTGAATGCAAGTCCGTAGTGGCCAAGGTTTTCCGTGTCATAGCGCGCCTTTGCCATTGTCCTGAGGGACAGAAGCTCGATAGCATTGTATTCAGGTGTATCCTTGGCTGCGACGAAAAGATTGTTAAGTTCTTTCGAAATCTCTTTTCCGGTGGTAGTCGGCCCCATTCTGTAGCCGAAATTGCCGATGAAATTGCGGAGATTCTCGATCTTCTCCTGATTCGGTTCGTCGTGGACGCGGTACACGAAGGTCTTTGCCTGCTTGCGGCCCTTCGCCGGCGCATCACCCACTCCCTTGCAGCCGGTAGCGACAAATTCTGCGACTGTGCGGTTTGCCAGGAGCATGAATTCCTCTATAAGCCAATTGGCCTCTTTGGTAATTTTCTGATATACATTGACCGGACGGCCTTTCTCATCGACCTCGACCTTCATTTCAGGGCGGTCGAAATTGATGGCTCCGGCCGCGAATCTCTTCTTGCGCAGCTTCGTAGCCAGAGAATGGAGTGTCAGGACCGCCTCTACGATCTCTCCCGGAACGCCTTCGTGTGCTGCCTTCGGTTCATCGATTATCGCCTGAGCCTCTTCATACGCAAAGCGGAAGTCTGAATATATGACTGTCTTGCCGAATCTCTGGTTTACGATACGTCCCAGAGGAGTCATCTCAAATATTGCAGAGAATGTAAGCTTCTCTTCATTCGGACGGAGAGAGCAGAGCTTGTTGCATAACTTTTCAGGAAGCATCGGTACGGTCCTGTCCACCAGATAGACTGAAGTTCCACGCTCCTGCGCCTCTTTGTCCACCACGGAACCAGGTCTCACATAATGGGTCACATCCGCGATATGTACTCCGATCTCGAAGTTGCCGTTCTCCAGTTTCCTGAATGAGAGGGCATCGTCAAAGTCCTTTGCATCGGCAGGGTCAATGGTGAATGTCAGCACATTACGGAAATCCTCTCGTCCTTTGATATCCTCAGCTGTAATATCTTCTGAAATCTGGTCGGCAGCATTTGCTACCTCTGATTCGAAGCGGTAAGGAAGAGCATATTCGGCAAGGATTGCGTGCATTTCAGTATCGTTTTCGCCAGGCTCTCCAAGCACATCCACGATGTGTCCTCGAGGTGACATTTCGCTGCGAGGCCAATCGTCCACCACAGCAGCCACCTTCATTCCCGAACGGACGGTAAGTTCCTGACGGCCGTATCCTCCTTCGCCTGATTCATATACCCGGTGGATGGCATAAAGCTCATCTCCTAAAGGTTTCAGGTAGCCGGTTTCGTCCTTTGGTTCAGCCATTGACTGGCTCTTCACCTTATGCCTGCGATAGCGCTCCCTGTCTGTTTCGGTGAAAGGTATTGTGATGTCATATGGCATGAAGCGGCTCTGCATAAGCACCCAGGCCTGATTGCCCACCACATGAAGGATTCCGATGAATGGTCTGGGCGATCTTTCGATGATCTCCACCACCTCGCCTTCGCGACGCTGCTTGTCGAGTTTCTCTCTGGTCACCGTAACCCGGACGGTATCACCGTGCAAAGCACCTCTGGTCTTGGATGCCTTCACAAACACATCGTCTTCCTGTCCTTCTATTATGATGAATGCATAGCCTTCTCTGGTCATCTGAACTCTGCCCACAACCTGTGGGAAAACCTTCTTCTCCTTCTTTCCGCGGCCTTTTCCGCGGTAATTCTTCTTTCTTGCCATAATCATTAATCTGTCGCAAAGGTATGTCCCTTGCAGTTTCACTATACAAAATTAGAAAAAGTGGTGGAGAAATTGTATATTTGCGCCGCAAAAAACTGACAATCATAATAAAAGCATATAGAAATGGACAAGAAAGTTCTACTTATGATCCTCGACGGATGGGGCGAGGGAAGACAGGATGAGTCTAATGTCATCTACGCACAGGGAGCACCTTATATCGAGGGTCTCCGCAAGCAGTATCCGATGAGCACACTCAAGGCTTGCGGTGAGGCCGTAGGTCTTCCAGAGGGCCAGATGGGTAACTCGGAGGTAGGTCACCTTAACCTCGGTGCAGGCCGCGTGGTTTATCAGGACCTCGTGAAGATCAATATCGCTGCACGCGAGCACAAGTTCCTCCAGAATCCTGAGATCAAGGCTGTTTACGACTATGTAAAGGAGAACAACAAGCAGCTCCACCTCATGGGACTTGCTTCAATGGGTGGCGTACACAGCTCACTCGAGCATGTATACGAGTTCCTCAATGTAGCTAAGGAGTACGGCCTTGAGGATGTATTCGTACACTGCTTCATGGACGGTCGTGACACTGACCCTAAGAGCGGAAAGGGCTTTGTAGAGGCTCTTGAGGCTGAGATGGCAAAGTCAACAGGAAAGGTCGGCTCAGTATGTGGACGTTTCTACGCTATGGACCGTGACAAGAGATGGGAGAGAGTTAAGGAAGCTTACGACATGCTCGTAGAGGACAAGGGCAATTACGCAACTTCCGCTACTGAGGCTATCCAGGCTTCATACGACGAGGGTGTCACTGATGAGTTCATAAAGCCTATCGTGATCACCAACGCAGAGGGTCAGCCTCTTACAAAGATCGAGGAAGGCGATGCAGTGATCTTCTTCAACTTCCGTAACGACCGCGCACGTGAACTCACAGCAGTCCTTACACAGCAGGATATGCCAGAGGCTGGAATGCACACTATTCCGCTTTACTTCTGCTGCCTCACTCCATACGATGCATCATTCACAGGAGTTCATATCCTCTTCGACAAGGAGAACGTACAGGAGACTCTCGGTGAGGTTGTGTCAAAGGCCGGCAAGAACCAGCTCCGCATCGCAGAGACTGAGAAGTATGCACACGTTACATTCTTCTTCAACGGTGGTGCTGAGTCTCTCTTCGAGAACGAAGACCGTATCCTCGTGAACTCTCCGAAGGTTGCGACTTATGATCTCCAGCCTGAGATGAGTGCTCCAGAGGTTACAGAGAAGCTCGTCGAGGCTATCAATACAGGCAAGAACGACCTCATCATCCTTAACTTCGCAAACGGTGACATGATCGGTCACACAGGTATCTACGAGGCTATCCGCAAGGCGGTTATAGCTGTTGACCAGTGCGTTGAGAAGGTAGTGGAGGCAGCAAAGGCACAGGGATATGCTGTTCTCATCACAGCGGACCACGGTAACGCTGACTACGCAGTAAACGATGACGGCACACCTAACACAGCTCACTCACTCAACGATGTTCCTTTCATCGTAGTGAACGCAGGAGACGAGGTCAAGGAGGTCAAGGACGGAAAACTTGCTGACGTCGCTCCTACAATCCTCAAGCTTATGGGTATCGAGCAGCCGGCAGCAATGACAGGCCAGCCACTGATCTAATATATCCTTTTATAATGCAATGACAGCCAACGGGAACGAAAACTCGTTGGCTGTCATTGCATTATATAATTTGGGCACTCATGTTGGTGCGGTGCGCAGATGAGACGATTCTGTCACTGTCAAGAATTTACCTTCCTCCCGGGAGAATATCTGTCAATTATTGCTATATTTGTCTGATAGGGTTAAAACAGATATGATCATGAAACACTTATTGCACATTCTTGTCCTTCTTTCATTACTTATGGCGGCAGCTTGTGATCCTGTAGAACAGCAGCCGCAGGAAGACAGCATTTCCTTGAGTACGAAAGAGTCGGTGATAGATTATCAGGAACAGACAATGTCCATAACTGTGACTTCTTCTGGAGGATGGACACTGGCCGGCAGCTATGATTGGGCGGTGCAGTCTGTAAAGACGGGCAAAAGCGGAGACATAGTTTCAATTGCCGTAGCGGAGAACACGTCGGAAAGCGAGAGGAAAGCGGTCTTTACCTTCCGTTGCGGTGAGGCTGCGCAAGTATATATAATAACCCAGCAGAAAGAACCATACGATCCGGATAAACCGGACAGGCCGATAGATCCAGAAAGGCTTTCCGGAACAGTTATAGGATCCCAATATTCAGTGGATTACGATAATGGTAATGCAAGATCGACCACTGTCAATACAAAAGACAATGTATTCGACGGTAAATATGATACTTTCTTCGCTTCATATGACCGTTCGCGTACATGGGTCGGACTTGATCTTGGCGAGAAGCACATCATCACCAAGGTCGGATGGTCGCCTCGCCTCGATCATCAGCAGAGAGTGGAGCTCGCACTTTTCGAGGGTGCCAACGAACCTGATTTCAGCGATGCGCTTCCTATCTGGATCGTCAGGAATTCAGGTGTGAACAAGACAATGCATTATGCTGACATCACCTGCAGCCGAGGTTTCAGATATATCCGTTATGTGTCACCTAACGACGTTCGATGCAATCTTGCAGAGCTGGAATTCTACGGACATCCTGGTGAAGGCGATGATTCGCAGCTTTATCAGCTTACCAATCTCCCGACTGTGGTGGTGAACATCGCAGATGGCGAGGAAGTCGTCGTAAAGGAGAAGAATCTGATCAGTAATGTGTATATCATATCTGAAAACGGAACGGAACTTTTTGCTACCAGCGGCACAGAGATCCGTGGAAGAGGAAATGCCAGCTGGGACTTCCCTAAAAAGCCATACAGACTCAAGTTTGATGAAAAGCAGAGTCCGCTGGGTGCACCTGCTTCAGCAAAGAAATGGACACTTCTGAGCAATTACGGTGACAAGACTCTGATGAGAAATATGCTTGCGTTCGAAGTCAGCCGCAGGGTAGGGCTCAGTTACACTCCATTCTGCCATCCTGTGGATCTGATCATCAACGGCGAATACAGAGGATGCTACCAGCTTTGTGATCAGGTGGAGGCTGCCAAAGGAAGAGTGGATGCCAAGGACGGATATCTTGTGGAGATCGATGCTTATGCTTACAATGAAGAAGTGTGGTTCAGTTCCAACAAGGGAACTCCGGTCACCATCAAGCATCCTGATGAAGAAGACATAACTCAGGAGCAGAGGACATTCATCAATGATTATTTCAATCAGATGGAGGCAGCCGTATTTGCAGAGAATCATACAGATCCGGAGGAAGGATATCGCCGATATCTCGACCTGGACAGCTTCCTTAAAAACTTCATTGTCGGTGAGTTTGCCGGAAACACAGATACTTACTGGAGCGTGTATATGTACAAGGATGCCGCTGACGGAAAGCTTTATACAGGTCCGATCTGGGACTATGACCTCGCATTTGAGAACGACTACAGAACTTATCCGATAAACAATCTCTGGGACTATATCTATGCCTCTAACGGTTCAGTTGCAAGCGAGGCTGTAAGGCAGATGGTCAGCAGGATCGTCAAAGAAGATCCTCATGCCAAGGAGAGGCTGATCGAGCTTTGGGAGGCGGCATGCAATGATGGAGACCTTAAGAGTCTGAATGCTGTCGTCGATCAGAACGCCGAACTGCTTCAGGAGGCCCAGGAGTTGAATTTCAAGAGATGGAAGATCCTGAATCAGTATGTACATATGAATTTCCAGGCACTCGGTTCATATGACAAGGAAGTGCAGACAGTGAAGAATTATATTGACGGACGCCTTAAGAAATTTGATGAATTGACAAGACGATAGATATGCGCCATCTGACACTATTATTCACCGCAGCCATCCTGCTCGGATGCTCGGTAACAGAAGATTATACACAATATGTAGATCCGAAGATCGGCAGCGGAGGACACGGACACGTATTTGTCGGAGCCAATGTGCCTTTCGGTATGGTACAGCTGGGCCCGACCAGTATCCTGCAGGACTGGGACTGGTGCTCCGGCTATCACGACAGTGATTCGACCGTCATAGGATTTTCCCACACGCATCTGAGCGGTACGGGAATCGGAGATCTTTTTGACATTACAGTGATGCCGGTTACCGAGGCTGATCTGACCTACGCCCGCGGAAAGGAAAGCGATCCTCAGTCAGGCCTCTGGTCATATGCCGACCGCACCAAAGAAATCGCCAGGCCAGGCTATTACAGTGTGCCGTTGATCCGTTATGGCGTCACAGTCGAACTTACTGCGACAAATCGCGTAGGTATGCATCGATATACTTTCCCTGCATCTGATGAGGCAGGAATTGTCATCGACCTCAGGAACGGCGGATGCTGGGACTGGCCGACAGAGACATTCATCGAGTCTTGTGGAGACAATGCAGTCAGAGGCTACAGATTTTCCAGGGGATGGGCAGATAATCAGAAGATATATTTCTATGCTGAATTCTCAGGACCTTTCACTGACCTGAACATCCATAGCATAGATTACCAGCCGTTCTTCGCTAAGGCTGATTTTGACACTCAGGAGGGAGAGCAGATTCTGATGAAGGTGGCACTCTCGCCTGTGAGCATGGAGAATGCTTATGAAAATATGCAGGCTGAACTTCCGGGATGGGATTTCGAAGGGACTGTAAAAGCCGCGGAAAAGGCTTGGAACGACGAGCTCGGCAGGATACGTATCGAGACCAAGGATGAGGATGCCCGCAAGATCTTCTATACTGCATTATACCATTCGATGATAGCGCCATCTACATTTAATGACATCGACGGAAGCTATCGCGGAGCAGACGGCCAATCTTACGAAGGTGCAGATCATCGGACATATACCACATTCTCGTTATGGGATACTTACCGTGGAGCGATGCCTCTTTACAGCATATTCCAAAGTGAAAGATATACAGATTTCATCAATACGATGCTTGACATATACCAGAAGCAGGGCAAGCTTCCTGTATGGCATCTTCATGGTTGTGAGACCAATTGCATGGTAGGAAATCCAGGAATTCCTCCTGTAGCCGATGCCATTGTCAAAGGTTTGGAGGGTATTGACTATGAATTGGCTTTCGAGGCGATGAAGACATCGGCTCTGAGACCGGACAGAGGCCAGCAGTACAGAATGGAATACGGATATATTCCTTGCGACCTGATGAATGAGTCTGTTGCATATGATCTCGAGTATGCACTCGCGGACAAAGCATTGGCCAATGCTGCCAGGATTCTCGGAAAGGAAGAAGATCATCAATATTTCCTCCAGCGCAGCCATTCATACAAGCAGCTTTTCGATCCTCAGCTGGGTTTCATCAGAGGTAAGGACAGCAAGGGGGAATTCCGCAAGCAATATAACCCGTTCTACTCTTATCACCGCGATGATGACTACTGCGAAGGAAACGGATGGCAATATACCTGGCTTGTACCTCACGATCTGGAAGGATTGACAGATTGCTTCGGCAGCAAGGAATTGTTTATCGAGAAGCTGGATTCTCTTTTCACCATTACTTCCGTCATTGAAGGCGCGAATGCTTCGCCGGATATTTCCGGCCTGATAGGACAATATGCCCACGGAAATGAACCGAGCCATCATATTCTGTATTTCTATACAATGTCAGGCCAACCTTGGAAGACAGCTGACAAGGTGCGTGAAGTGCTTTCTACTCTCTACAGCAGCCGTCCTGACGGACTTTCCGGAAATGAGGATGTAGGACAGATGTCTGCATGGTACATTCTTTCGTCGCTGGGATTCTATCAGGTAGAACCTGGTACTGACCGCTATTGGCTGGGAAGTCCTTTATTCGATAAGGCATCAATAAAGGTCGGTACCGACAGCAAGGGCCGCGACATTACATTCAATGTCATCGCAGAAAACAACAGTGACAGCAACAGGTATATCCAGAGCGTCACCCTTGACGGCAATCCATACGAAAAAGGGTATATCGAGCACAAGGACATCATCGCCGGCAGCACCCTTGTCCTGAATATGGGACCGGAACCGGCAATATGGTATTGATTCCTGCCATTCAGAGTGTCAGCGGAGAACCCTCATCAGAGCAGCTACTCCGTCTGGTCCGATAAGGCATATCACAAAACCTATACAGATCTTTAGAAATGAAAAGGCTACTGTTCATAATAAGTCTCATCGGCCTTCTGACGGCCTGCAGACATGAAAAGACCGAAATGGTAACCGATCCGGTGGAATATGTTTCCACCCTCACCGGTACTCTTTCTCATCACGCCTTCTCCACCGGAAACACATATCCGGCGATCGCCCTGCCCTGGGGTATGAATTTCTGGACTCCGGTCACAGGTAAGATGGGCGACGGCTGGGCCTACCGTTATGACCAGAACATCATACGAGGCTTGAAGCAGACCCATCAGCCATCTCCGTGGATAAATGATTACGGCCAGTTTGCGATCATGCCGGTGAGGGATGCATCATATGTCGATGAAAACTCTCGTGCGAGCTGGTTCTCCCACAAAAGCGAAACAGCCAAGCCATATTATTATCAGGTCTATCTGGCTGACCATGACATAAATGCAGAGGTCAGTCCGACTGAGAGAGCTGCAGCATTTACATTCACCTATCCTGAAAGCCAAACCTCCGGAGTAGTCATAGATGCATTCGACAAAGGATCCTGGATAAAGGTCATCCCGGAGGAAAACGCAGTAGTCGGCTACACCACGAAGAACAGCGGAGGTGTGCCTGACAATTTCAGGAACTGGTTCGTGCTGAAGTTCGACAAAGATATCGAGAGATGGACATTGTACGACGGATCCGACAATCCAAGCCAGGATGCAGACGAACTTGAAGGCGAACGCATCATAGCCTCGATCGGTTTCAATACCGTCCGAGGAGAGAAGGTCGGGGTGAAAGCTGCATCTTCCTTCATTTCATTGGAGCAGGCATGGCGAAATTTCGCTGAAGTGGAGGCACTGACCTTCGAACAGGTGAAAGAGACTGCCAAAGAACGTTGGAACGAGGTGCTGGGACGTATCGAGATCGGAGGAGGCACCACTGATCAGCACCGCACCTTCTATTCCTGCCTGTACCGAAGCCTTCTTTTCCCACGCAAATTCTATGAAATCGATGCTGACGGAAAGCCTGTTCATTACAGTCCATACAACGGGATGATCTGTGACGGTTACCTTTATACAGACACCGGATTCTGGGATACTTTCCGAGCTCTCTTCCCTTTGCTGAACCTTGTATATCCTTCTGTGAATCAGGAGATTCAGCAGGGATTGGCCAATATAGCCAGAGAAAACGAATTTCTGCCGGAATGGGCAAGTCCGGGACATCGTGGCTGCATGGTCGGCAATAATTCCGCTTCGGTAGTTGCAGACGCCATCCTAAAAGGGATCACACCGGAAGAAGACTGGCAGACTCTTTACGACTGCATTGTCTATGGAACGGAACATGTCCATCCGGAAGTAAGTTCTACCGGACGACTGGGCCACGAATATTACAATACCCTCGGCTATATTCCATACAATGTCGGAATTCACGAAAGCGTAGCCCGTACCCTTGAATATGCCTATAATGACTGGTGCATTCTCCAGCTGGCCCGCAAACTCGGACGTCCGGAAGAAGAACTCGAAAAATGGGAGGCGCGTTCGAACAACTGGAAGAATGTCTTCGACCCGAGCCACAATCTTATGAGGGGACGTAATGCTGACGGTAGTTTCCAGGAGCCGTTCAGTCCGTACAAATGGGGTGGTGCATTTACAGAAGGCAATGCATGGCATTATACCTGGTCGGTATTCCATGATGTCGAAGGGCTGATGGAAGCAATGGGAGGAAGGGAAGAATTCACCACCATGCTGGATTCGGTATTTGTCGTGCCGCCAGTATATGATGACAGCTACTACGGCTACCGGATCCACGAAATCACTGAAATGCAGGTGGCCGATATGGGCAATTATGCCCACGGTAACCAGCCGGCCCAGCATATGATATATCTATACGATTGGGCCGGAGAGCCTCGCAAAGCGCAGAAATGGGTACGCGAGGTCATGGACAGACTCTACAGCAGTGCTCCTGACGGATATTGCGGAGACGAGGACAACGGACAGACTTCTGCCTGGTATGTATTCTCGGCAATGGGATTCTACCCTGTATGCCCTGCTTCGGACCAATATGCCATAGGAAGACCGTATTTCCCTCGGATGAAGGTGCATCTTGAAAATGACAA
The DNA here is from genome assembly GCA_045614445.1 of Candidatus Cryptobacteroides sp. GTDB lineage: Bacteria > Bacteroidota > Bacteroidia > Bacteroidales > UBA932 > Cryptobacteroides. The sequence continues at coordinate 10,262 of JAZLCW010000023.1, forward strand.
AGAGCTGATTATCAATGCTTCTGATACTGACGGTCAAATGGAGACCTACATCAGCGGCATCACTCTCGGAGGCCGCAGATGGAAGGAAAATTTCTTCCGCTACGAAGACCTCGCCAAGGGTAATGTCATTGAATTTACAATGGAAGATTAATACAATAAATAATGAAGCCTTTCTGCTATCTATTTACCGCACTGATGATTCTGGTTTGCGGATGCCAGGACACGAATGATATTCATGAGAATCCGGACATGGTCTTGTCTCTCGGAAATGCTCTTGCAGATGTCAATTCTGTCAGTTTTACCATTTCTGCATCCGGCAATGATGTCGACCAGTTCGACAGATGGGGAATCACATACAATGAAACCACAGACAGAACCACCGGAAAGGTTCAGAATATTGAAGCCAGTCCGATCAGTGGCAGCTGCAAAGTCACCATCGGTAATCTGAAAGAAAATACGACATACTACATATGGGGCTGGGCCTACACCAAGTATGGCGATCGCGTATGGACTGACAATCATATGACTGTAGCTACCACGAAAAAGCCTGACCCCAAGCCTGAGAAACTCTCGGGAACAGTAATAGGCTCCACATACTCGGTGGATTATGACTCAGGTCAGCAGTCCACTACGGTAAATGTGAAGGACAATGTCTTCGACGGTGACTACGAGACATATTTCGCCTCGTATGACCGTTCGGGAACCTGGGTAGGACTGGACCTGGGTTCAAAGCATGTCATCACCAAGATCGGATATTCTCCACGAATTACCCAATCCCATAGAGTGGAACTGGCAATGATCGAAGGAGCAAACAATCCTGATTTCAGTGATGCCCTCCCTATCCATATGATCAAGCAGTCTGCGCCTGAGCGGCAGATGACATATGAGGAAACCAGCTGCTCGAGAGGATTCCGATATATCCGTTATGTGTCCCCGAATGATGTGAGATGCAATCTTGCCGAACTCGAATTCTACGGTTATGAGGCTGAAGGAGATGATTCGAAACTATATCAGCTGACCAACCTTCCTACGGTGGTGATCAATACGGAAGGAGCTCAGGAAATTGTTTCAAAGGAAGAGGAGATTTCCAGCACGGTATATATAATCTCCAAGGAGGGAACCCATCTTCTTGCCACGACCGAAACTGGCGTACGTGGTCGAGGAAATGCAAGCTGGGACCAATTTCCCAAGAAGCCTTATCGTTTGAAATTCAAGTCAAAGCAGAGTCCTTTGGGAGCACCGGCATCCGCAAAGAAATGGACTTTGATCAGCAATTACAGTGACAAATCCTTGATGAGGAATATCCTCGCCTTCGAAGCCAGCAGAAGAATCGGACAAGCTTATACGCCCTATTGTCATCCTGTAGATGTGATCGTAAATGGTGAATATAGAGGCTGCTATCAGCTTTGCGATCAGGTGGAGGCAGCAGAGGGAAGAGTTCCTGCAAAGGAAGGGTATCTTATCGAAATCGATGCTTATGCCTGGAAGGAAGTTTCGGCCTTCTGGTCTTGGCGTGGCACTCCTGTGACCATCAAGCACCCTGATGAAGACGACATTACTGATGCTCAAAGATCTCATATTGAATCGTTCTTCAATCAGATGGAAACTGCTGCATTGGGATCGGACTTCACTGATCCTGAAAAAGGTTACAGGAAATACCTTGATCTGGAAAGTTTCCTCCGCAACCTTCTTGTCGGTGATTTCTGCGGCAATACCGACCTGCTATGGAGCGTCTACATGTACAAGGATGCGACAGACGGAAGACTTTATGCAGGTCCTACCTGGGATCATGACCTCTCCTTTGACAATGACTACAGGTCATATCCGGTCAATGCCAATAACGATTTCATATTTCTCTTCGTTCCGTCTCCGGCAAGTGATGCTGTCAGGGATATGACCAGGAGAATCGTCAAGGAAGATCCTGAGGCAAAGAAGCTTCTCGCACAATATTGGAACCAGGCTCTTGAAGAAGGTGACCTTAAGAGCCTTCCTGAATATCTGGACCAGACTTATGTCCTTCTTCAGGAATCACAGGAACTGAATTTCAAACGATGGGATATCCTTAATTCCCAGGTACATATGAATTTCCAGGCTCTCGGGACATACGAAGCGGAAGTCAATTTCCTGAAGAACTGTGTAAAAGAACGCCTTGTGAAATTCGACGAGTATGTAAAGAACAATTGATCATATTCCGGCGATATTCCGGAAGATCCACCAGAAAATTATAAGAATGAGCAGCAGTCTTGTCAGCAGACCGCTGTTCATCTTTTTATAGAAACCTGGATGGGTGTCTTTGATGATGGATGCTGTGATAAGGAGAACCAGGAATGGTATGCTGATGATCACCAGAGGGTTATATAGGAAGGCTTCCTTGAAATCCAGATGCAGGAGGGCATGGATCGCCCTTTGTGAGCCGCATCCGGGACAACGGAGTCCCCCGGTAAGCATCCTGAAGGGACACTTGGGAAAAAATGCATATTTGGCAGGGTCGAAGAGTCCGTAGATCACGGCTGCTGCGACCCCGCCAATTATCATTGTCAGGATAAGTATGATTCTTTTTTTACCGCTCAAATTACAGTTCCGACAAAACCGTCACCATCATTATTCCCATGTATATCAGATAATATAGGACACCCACGATTATGCCGATATTGGCCCACATATTTGCCTTCTTGCTTTGTTCCATGGCATATTCGTAATTACCAAGTATATATGATGAAGACACACGGCTGGCGTGTATGATCGATGCTATTCCGAAAGGAAGACAGCAGAAGATCGTGATGAGAATCGCCTTGGTAAGGTGGGTATCAGGGCAAGGGAGATTGTTTTCCATCAGATGTAAAGCGCGTTGTTGAGTTTCTGCATATTCTTCTCCTTGGTAGCGTCCATAATGTTGAACAGATCGATGATCCACCATATATAGAGACCGCCGCAAGTCAGGAGCTTTCCTACTCCGAGACCGACATCTCCAAGGGCAAACCTGTCAACGCCTAAGGCTCCGAAGAATATCGAAATGATCAGCATCATTGTCGGGTCTGTGAAATTGACATAGGAAATTCTATCGAATTCAGCATCTGACATATTCATCAGCCTTTCCTTGAGAGTGTGAAGCTGAGTTTCGGGGAGCTTGCTTGCATTGGCTGTAAGCCAGAAACGCACCCTCTCTTCTCTTTTGTTATCCGAGGTAGCGGCAGGAGTCTTTGTTTCTTCTGAAGAAACCACCTTTGTTCCACATTTCATACAGAAATTGGCTCCTTCCTCCAATGCATATCCGCAGTTTTTACAATAAACAGTCATAATAAAATGTTTTTAAGTCGTTTGAGACAAATTTATTAAATCTTGTGCCAATATGCAAATGAAGATAATCATTCACAGTTACAATCAGAAACAATTCAGGGAAAGCAGCCTTCCGGATGAACTGCCTTCCCTGATATGATGTTGCTTATTTTCGTTTATTTCCTCTTTCGAGAGGCTGTTCTGGCCGCCTTTTCGTCTTGTCTGGCCTTCAGTTTTTCAAATTGCCTCTTGTATCTATCGAGGGCTTCATTGTCTTTTTCGGCCTCGCGAGCAGCCTTTTCAAGGGCCTTACGCTTACGTTTGCGTTCTTTTTCCTTGCGCTTTTCTGCCTTAGCTGCAGCTTTTTCTGCGTCTCGTTTATCGAGTTCAGCCCAGCGGGCTTCCTTGGCTGCCTGACGTTCCTTGCGCTTGGCCTCGATCGCGGCTTTCTTTTCTGCCCTCAACCGTTCTTTTTCAGCCTTCAGACGAGCCTTTTCCGCTTCAGCTTCCGCTTTGGCCTTGGCTTCAATTTCCTCCGGTGTCAAGACTGCAACACTGTCCGCAACCGCAAGACTGTCAGAGAAGGCGAGGCTATCTGGAGCTGCAAGGGAATCCGACAAGGCAAGAGAGTCGATTGGCGCTGCAAGAGAATCTGCCACCGAAAGACTGTCAATTGCCAACGAAAGCGAGTCGCTTAAAGCAAGGCTGTCTGCCAGTGCGAGGCTATCCTTCAATGCAAGAGAATCAAGACGGGCTCTTTCAGCGGCCTGGCGCTCTGCAATAGCTCTTTCACGTTCACGAACCCTGCGGAGGGAATCTTTCACTTCGATCTGACGATAGACATCATCCATATAGCCAGGGAAATATATGTCGGTCTGTCGGAACTGAGCTCTTGGACGGGCCGCATATCTGAGTCTTTCACTCGGACGGAGAGAAAGCGGAGTGACTGCATACCTGTCTGCAGGACGCTTGTCAGGCTGCCAGTTGAAACCTTTCAGCTGCTGTTCTTCTGCCGGAAGCTGAACTACCGGATAACCGTCATTCTTGGCCTGTTCGAAATAATATACTCTCTGAAGCTCACCATCCTTGAAGACTGCAGAAAGCATCTTGGAATCAGTCTTATTGACAGTAGCGAAAGCTCCGTTCTCTTCAAGGAAGAACATCGCCGTAGCCCCTCCAAGCACATCAAATCGCTCCAACTGGCCTTTTTCAGTGAAGAAAGCAAGCATCTCAGCGCCCTTGATCTGGTCGAAATGCTTTTCATCCTCTTGAATGGTGATGAAGGCATTGGACATAAGGCTGGCCTTCTCCATAGAGCCACCCTCGATTACGAGAGAGACACTGTCTGCAGAATACTGACGGGTCACTTCCTGCCAGATTATCGGTTCCTTGAAAAGACGGGCCAATGAATCAAGGTCACTGTAAAGCAACGAGTCGCAAACCACCTGCATTGACTTCTTATATATCTTCACCTTACCGATGGCCTCGAGGAATCCGATCTTCGTAGTGTCGAGATTCGCCAGACTGTCTGCACGGGCCAATGAGTCCGCACGAGCCTTTTCTGCAGCCAGAGCGACCGAATCCACTACCTGTGCCGTATCCGAAAGTGCAGATCCAAGAGAATCTGAGACTCCGAGCGAATCTGAAATTCTTGAAAGGAGAGTATCAGAAGCAGACAATGAATCTGAGACATTCAAAGAATCGATCTTATCCGACGTGGCTGCAGCAGAAAGCGAGTCAGACTGCATTCTGTATCTCGACATATCCGGCCTTCCGCCAGGCAGTGTCGGTCTTCCGGCAGGTATAGCCGGTCTCTCATTCAGCAGAGAATCTGGTGACGGAAGAGTGGTCGCAAGACTATCTGCCACAGGAGCCATTGCCAAAGTATCGCTTGGAATCCTGAATGCAAGGGCATCAGGCGGAGCGGCAGACAGCTTCTTCGCTGCTCCTTTATTGACCGGTCCTTGCGGAGGACGGTTCGGGTCGTTCTTGGCAGCATCTGCTGCAGCCTTGGCAGCCTCCTGTGCCGCTTTCTGACGGAAGGCTCCGACAGGATCGGTTTCAAGTGACTTCAGACGCTTTTCTGCATCAGCTACCGCCGCCGGGCTGATATCGCATTTGCGAAGAGTGTAGTACACAAGCTTCTCAGCACCAAGATATACAGTGTCAATCGAACCGTCAGCCTCCTCATTCTGAGAAATGACTGCCGGCTTACGTGTAAGTGTCACCTTAGATATAGAATCTACATATTCCAGTCTTCCCGCCAGACCGAACACATTACGAGTGGTATCCGTAACCTGTGCATTACCAAGCATTTCCACATTGGAAGTAAGTCTGCTGAAATAAAGGCTGTCGCACCATCCTTCCTGATCCTGCGACATAACGTGCACATTGTCAGTAAAGAAGAAAAGTTCTCTCGATCGGTCATACCAGCCACGGTTGGAAGAAAGCATATTGTCTTCCTGCCATGCATCAGTAGCAAATCCAAAGGTAGCAAGGTTGAGGTCTGATTCATACACCAGCTCCCTAGTCTTGACAAAGATGGAGTCGGTGAACATATTGACATCATTCTGGAAGGTGAACTTCTTGATCTTCGAATCGTATGTTCCGTTGCGGCTCTCGATGATCTGTCCGTCCTTGTCGCGCATCGAGCCTCCGTTCATGAAGACGGCGACAGAGTCTTGGGTATTATAGTCCAGATGTCTGGTTCTCAGGGTATTATGATCCTTGTCAGTAAGCTGTACTATAGAACCGCGGAACTGGGCCAGATTATCATTGACGAGATATTTGAGATTGTCACTTGTCAGAACAGTCTCTTCCTGAAGAATGCTGACATTACCCCAGGCATCAATGATCTGCGTCTCCACATTCCAGAGAGCGGTATCACAGATCAGATAGGTGTTGTTATGAAGGAAGCGGGCCGGACCTACGACTTTCCTGTACCTCGCGCCCTCCACATCCACCATCTGAGCTGACTTGGAACTGAGGAGTACAACAAGGCTGTCCTTCGTCTCCTGCTTGGAATTCTGTGCTACAGCAGAGAGGCAAAGGACAAGAAAAGTGAGTATGAGGGTCAGTTTCTTCAAAAGACTCATAGTTTATTTACGGAATTTCTCCGACCATCCCTCACGCTCAAAATCACAATCCTTGAAAAGAGGGTCAATTATTATCAATGTAGATTTGATCTTCTCATCCACAAACTTATCGATGGCTTCCGCTCTCTTGGATTCTGTAGCCAGTTTGAGAAGAAGAGTATAGTCGTTGGTGAATGTTGCCGGATGTGCCGGAATGATCTTATCCACCTTGATGATCTTATAGACTGTATTTCCGTCACGACCTTCATTATCAAGGGACGAGAATGACTCAGAGATCTCGCCTTCCTTGAGATTCTTGATGGCTGCATAGTCCTGAGGCTTGAGCTGGTCGATCTCGAAATATGAAGATCCTGTCGTAGGGTCAGCCATCTGGCCGCCGTTTGTTCTTGTTGCCGGATCTTCCGAGTAGAATCGTGCCGCCAGTTCGAATGTAACAGCCTCATTTGCAAGCTCTGTCCTCAAACTGTCAAGTACGCGGAATCCATTCTCCATATCCTCTGATGTATATTCCGGCTTGAGAAGGATGTGGCGGGCATTGAACATATCTCCCTTCTTCTCAAGGACTTCTATGATGTGGAATCCGTCCGGCGTCTCCACGATCTGAGAAACCATTCCCGGCTTGAGAGCCATAGCTGCATCAGAGAATGCCGGCCAGAAAATAGACTTTGACGCCATTCCGAGCTCACCTCCCTTGCGTGCACTGCCCGGGTCCTGAGAATATATACGGGCAAGGGTAGAGAATTTCTCACCGTTGATGATACGCTCGCGGATAGCAAGGAGACGCTCCTTTACTGCAAGGTTGGCGGCCTCACGGTCCGGATAGATACAGATCTGGCTGAGCTGATACATTATAGGGACCATTGGAAGATCCTCAGGGTCAGAATTATCAATGAACTTCTGCACATCATACGGAGTCAGATCAGGAACCTTACCTGCGATCTCCTGCTGCATCTGCTGCGCCAATGTCCTGTCTTCCAAATCCTTGCGGAGCTGCTGACGAAGCTTGTACGAACTCTTACCGTACTGTTTCTCGACACCTTCCTCACCACCGTAGTATGTAAGGATATTGGCCATATACTCGCTGAGATTGCTCTCCACCATATCGTTATTGACCTCGATGGAGTCGACACGGGCCTGCATAAGGAAAAGCTTCGAAACCATCATTGTCTCGAGCATCTCGCATCTGCCGGACTTGTCCGACATATAGCCGCCCATCTGCTGGCTCTTGATTTCCTCTTCGACATCGGAAAGCATGATGATCTCATTTCCGACTACGGCTACAGTCTTGTCTATAAGTCCATTCTGGTATTTCTGTGCCGATGCGACGACAGAAGCAGCCAATACGGCTACTGCTGCAGCTGCAAATCTCATAATACGGAGATTGTTCATATATCTGGAATCTGTTTTAGTTTAATATATTACAAATTGTCCTTTTTCGCGCGCGTCCTTGAGCAAATCCTGTTCCAAACCTGTGATCAGGCTTTGCTTGCGGGCACTTATTATCATATCCTTTATCTGCGGAGTGCAATATTCCAGCGGAGCAGGCTCTCCTTCCCGGACAATCTCCGAGATATAGGCCAGACTGGCCACTCCGGTACTGTCTGTCATCTCGACCCATCCTCCCTTGACAGAAGACATTACGGTCACATAGTCGGTTCCGAACTCGAGAGCCAATGAAGCCACATCGATCCACCTGTTTCCCCAGGTGGTGAATTTCAGAGCCGAAGAATAAGCCAGACTGTCTGCATCTACCAGATCCTGCACCTGATTAGAAGACATCTTCTTCCGGATCTTCTGCAGGACCGGCGAATCAGCCGACATCCTCAGATAACGGGCCTTGACTATCGGACGAGGAAGTTCGAACTTATTGATATTGGCCTCATAGTAGGCCTCCACATTTTCCTCCGAAACCGCTGTGTCAAGTCTTTCATTGACATAAAGCTGCTCATATCGGTATTTCAGAAGCGATTTCCTGTATTCTTCCAACTCCTTCGTCACATCCTTCTCCGCCTTCGAGAGCTGCTCCTGAGCTATTGTCAGAAAGACCTGGTCCAATGCCCAGGCATTGATATACTGTCGAGCGAGCCTGACACTGTCATCCTTCTGTATTCCTTTGGGAATCAGATTATTAAGCTCGCTTCTATACAATCTTGATCCACCTGCTTCAGCGACTGTCTCCTCATCACTCAAAAAGGATGAAATCGTCTTGCACGACATAAGAGCCGGCAAGACGATCCCTAAGATTGTGATCATGTGGACAATCCGCTTCATCAGCAGACTATCTTGAGTAGTTAGGAGCCTCGCGAGTGATAGTCACATCGTGCGGATGTCCCTCGAGATATCCGGCATTGGTGATGCGTACGAATCTTGCGTCGCGGAGCTTCTCGATGTTCTGAGCTCCTACATATCCCATACCTGCGCGGAGACCTCCTACGAGCTGGTAAACCACCTCATTGAGAGTACCCTTGTAAGGCACCTGAGCTACGATTCCCTCTGGAACGAGCTTCTTGATGTCCTCTTCCATATCCTGGAAGTAACGGTCCTTTGAGCCCTGCTGCATTGCCTCGAGCGAGCCCATACCACGGTATGACTTATATTTACGTCCATTGAGGATGATTGTCTCTCCTGGTGATTCCTCGACTCCCGCGAAGAGCGATCCCGCCATGATGGTGCTTGCACCTGCTGCGAGAGCCTTCACTACGTCACCTGAGTAACGGATACCACCGTCAGCGATTACCGGAACGCCTGTGCCCTTGAGAGCTTCAGAAGCCATCATAACAGCTGAAAGCTGAGGCATACCCACACCGGCAATCACACGTGTAGTACAGATAGATCCTGGTCCGATACCCACCTTGACCGCGCTTACACCGGCATCTGCGAGAGCCTTTGCTCCCTCTGCTGTAGCCACGTTACCAGCTACGATCTGAACATCAGGAAGTGCATCACAAGCACTCTTGATAACATCAAGAACGCCCTGTGAATGACCGTGAGCTGTATCGACTACCACAGCATCAGCACCAGCGCTCACGAGCATCTCGATACGCTCGATTGTATCAGACTTCACGCCAACAGCAGCTGCTACAAGAAGACGGCCCTTGCTGTCCTTTGATGCGATAGGATTATCTTTGATCTTCATAAGGTCCTTGTAAGTGATCAGGCCGACAAGCTTTCCGTCAGCGTCCACTACAGGAAGTTTCTCGATCTTGTACTGACGAAGGATATCTGTAGCATCAGGAAGGCTAATACCCTGTCTTGCTGTCACAAGATTCTCCCTTGTCATGATTTCAGATACAGGCATCTTCGGATTTCTCTGGAAACGAAGGTCACGGTTTGTGACGATACCTACGAGATAACCGTTATCATCCACTACAGGAATACCTCCGATGTGATGCTGAGCCATCATTCCGAGAACCTGGCCTACAGTAGCATCAGGGTGAATGGTCACTGGATCATAGATCATTCCGTTCTCTGCTCTCTTCACACGACGCACCTGCTCCATCTGCTGGTCGATGGTCATGTTCTTGTGGATTACTCCGATACCGCCGGCACGAGCCATTGCGATAGCAAGCTCAGCCTCAGTCACGGTGTCCATTGCGGCAGAAACGATAGGAGTCTGGAGAGTGATCTCTCTAGTGAACTTGGTAGATACATCCACAGTCCTCGGCAGAACCTCAGAGTGTGCAGGAATAAGCAAAACGTCGTCGAAGGTCAATCCTTCAATAATCGGTGAATTTGTAAATGTCTGCATTGCTGAATAAAATTTGGCAAATGTAACAATATTTTCGGAAAGTCTAAAGAGATAGAGGGGTTTTTCGAAGATTTAAGGATGCAATTAACGGCTTACCCGTCACATTTGCCTACGGCTGCTTACGTTACCCCCTCTCCAAACCTCTCCCCTCGGGGAAGAGGCTTGCTACCGCCAAGCGGAAAATCGTAACAATATTTTCGGAAAGTCTAAAGAGGTGGAGGGGTTTTTCAAAGATTTACAGAAGTTTTCCCTGCCAGGAATCACGTTCCTGAAGGCGTTTTTCAAGGAGACGCAGAAGCTCGACATTGCGGATAAGGCCCCAAGGGGTTTCATTGACAAAGCGTGGCGGAACTTCGCCGACGAAGCGCTCGATGAAAAGATCCGGACGGAGCCGCTCCAGCATATCCACGAAGAAATCCAGATATTCTTCCAGACTGAACCGCTCGAAGTCCTGCGGACATTCGGCATACTCCTTTTCCATTCTGGTTCCCTTGACGATCTGGAGCTGATGGAATTTCACCGAACGGATCGGAAGGGAATTTATCAGAGCACACGAATCAAGCATCATCTGTCTGGTTTCTCCCGGAAGACCGAGGATGAAATGCACTCCGACATCCAGCCCGCGCTCGGCCGTCATCTGCACTGCCAGCTGAGCTGTCGCAAAATCATGACCACGATTGATCCTTTCCAGAGTGAGATCATTGCAGGACTCGATACCGTACTCCACTATTATAATCGGGGCAGTCCGCTTCTGACCGTCCGACAACGAGCGGCTCCAGCCCTTCAGGACATTGCCCCTTGCCAGTTCAGCCAGATAATCCAGCTTCTGTTCGTCCACGCAATCCGGTCTGGTACCGATCACGATACCTACGACATCCGGATGTCTCAGAGCCTCCTCATAAAGAGATTTTAGACCCTCCAGCGGAGCATACGTATTCGAAAACGATTGAAAATAAGCAAGATAGTGCTCTGTAGTACGATAGCGGACCTTGTGGAATTCAATACCTTCGTCTAGCTGCTGATGCAGGCTCTTGCCGGCAGTGCTGTACGAAGGGTGGAAGGCAGCATTGTCACAATATGTGCATCCTCCCCTACCGACCTTACCGTCGCGGTTCGGACAAGTAAAGCCGGCATCCAGAACTATCTTCTGAAGCCGCTCGCCATATTTCCTTTTGAAATACCCCACAAAGGAATTATATCTTTTTCCGTCCGGGAATCCGTATTCTTCGTAACCCATAACTATCTTTTTACGGGGCAAAGATAACAGAAATGCTGCAGAAAGATAAGGCCTCCCGGAATATATCCTTATGAAAGTGCGCTTGATTACCGGCGCAGAAGTAAGCATTTTTGTGCTTTCGTATGAATTTTCTATTTTTGTCTGCATTTAAACCCGAAAAGATGAAAAGAATTTTAAGCATATTGGTCCTGGCAATCATTTCACTGGGAGCAGTGGCACAGGAAAAACGAATGGCGGTGGTGGAATTTTCCACCAGTTATCTTAGGCTGAAACCTGACTATGAGTCACCGCTGGAAACCCAGGAACTGATGGGAACCGTGGTGGAGATTGTCGGAGAGCAGAGCTATTGGAGGGAGGTAGTGACTCCGCAGCCGTACAAGGCATGGTGCACAGACCAGGGACTCGTGGAGATGAACGCAGATGAACTGAAGGCGTACGAGCAAGCGCCTAAGGTGATGTTCAACGACCTGTACGGACATATATATAAGGAGCCGTCAATGGATTCGCAGACAATATGCGACCTGGTGGGAGGCGACCTGCTCAGACTCGCAGGAATATGCACATATGATGAAAAGATGCTGAAGAAAGCTCTGAAAGGCAAGTGGACCAATGTGATGCTTCCATCGGGCAAGACAGGCTTCGTACCTTCGAAACAGCTGAAGATTCACGACGGATTCAGGTCAATAGCAATGGGTGAAGGCTCGCAGGACAGCATTTCTCCAGAGACTACCGAGGCCATCATCGCACAAGCTGAAATGCTTCTGGGAGTTCCGTACCTATGGGGAGGAATGTCGGCCAAAGGAGTGGATTGCAGCGGCCTGGTGAGAATCAGCCACATCATGAACGGTATACTGCTGCCAAGGAATGCTTCACAACAGGTAAAGTGCGGCACGGAAATCATTGTGCCACGACCTGACATAGAAGGTAAATCAGAGGCAGAGGTCAAGGCAGGCTACAATTCCAGACTGGCTGAGACAGCAATAAAGAATCTGCAGCGCGGAGACCTTGTTTTCTTCGGAAATCCTCAGACAAGGCGCATAACTCACGTAGGCATCTATATCGGGCAGGGCAAGATCATCCACTCATCCCACAGGGTCAGAATCAACTCACTCATACCTGGAGAGGCGGACTATTATGAAAATGCCCACAGGCTCATTGCGGCAATAAGATTATAACGATGCAGCCCCGCGGAAAGACGAGCCAAAGCGCCAAAACCTCATTTTAAACTTGCGAATTCTGATTAAAAGGTCTAACTTTGCTGACTCCAGTCTTTCTTAACCAGAACAATTGAATAGAATAGCACATATTCTGATCTCATTACTTTTATTGTGCGGACTCCTGACCTCGGCATCCGCACAATCATTGTGTGATTCTACGGTTGTCCAGCAGTTCCAGATCTCATATCCCATCAACGACACCGAGCTGCACGAAGACTACCTTGACAATGCGGCAAGCCTGAGGATCATCAAGGAATATTTCCTTAAATCCCCAAGAATCGACAGCATAATCATCTATTCATACGCATCACCGGACGGACCTTACAATTTCAACAGGAAGCTGGCCGAAGAACGAGGAAAACGCGCACGCAGCTATCTGCTCCAGATCATGCCCGAGGACAGGATTTTCCCAGACTCCCTTATCATCATAAAACCTACAGCGGAAAACTGGGAGGGCCTGTATGAAAGCGTGGCCGGGGATCAGCAGATCGAAAATAAAGAAGAAATACTCGAGATCATCTCAAGAAAAGACATCTCTGACAACACAAAGAAACAGATGCTCAAGCGTCTGAACGGCGGGGCATCCTGGAAGTATATCAGCACATATATCCTTCCTCAACTCAGATATGCCAGGTGGATAGCGGAATGGGTATATGTACCATATATTGCAGAGAGGATCCCTTCCGTGACGGCGATCAGCACAAAAGCCGAGTGCCTGAGCTATCCTTTACCTGAAGCAAAGCCACTACCTGCAAAAGAAAAAGGCGCAAAGACAATACTTGCCCTCAAGACAAACCTTCTTTACGACGTACTGTCTCTGACCAATTTCTCCATAGAGGCCCCTATTTATAAAGACAAGGTATCAATACTTTATTATCATCAGTTCCCTTGGTGGACATGGGGACAGGCAGACAATGAGTTCTGCATAAGATACCTCAGCATCGGTGCCGAGGCAAGATGGTGGTTCAAGGCCAAAGATAGACTCCAGGGACATTTTCTCGGAGCATATGCCGAATCGGGAAAATATGACTTTGAATTTCAGCGACGCATATGCTATCAGGGCGAATTCTACAGCACAGGCCTGACTTATGGATATGCCATGCCTGTAGGAAAACATATCAATCTTGAATTCTCACTTTCTGCAGGATACGCATCCCTGGCATACAGGGGATACAGTCCGAGTGAAGATTATGAGATACTCTGGAGAGATCCGAACAAGGTGGGACGAGTACAGTATTTCGGTCCGACCAAGGCCCAGGTGTCACTCGTAATCCCGATAAAGGTCAGGACAAAAGGAGGGAATGGCCTATGATGAACATCAGACATTTCCTTTACGCATGCATGGCGTGCCTGTGTTCTGCCGTATTGGCATCGTGCGAACACCGTATACTCACAGACCCGACAGACGTACATTATGTGCGTGTATATCTGGACGAGGAGATAAAGAACGTCAATTGCGGATTCTACAACGAATCCTATGAGCACCCGGATTTTTTCCGACCGGCAAACATGCGTGCTGCACTGGCAGATGCACAGACCGGAGAGATCATGTACGAGGGTCTCTTGAGAAACCAGGGAAACGACGAAAAAGGCAACTACCTTGACGGTTACCTCAGTGCATCCGCAGGTGATTATCACATTATAATGTATCAGCTGGGATCTCCCGTCACACTTATCAGGCATCCTGACTCATATTTTGACATGGCGGCTTACACAAAACCCGTAAACGACCGCACCATGACATACCTTCCCACTATCAGCGATGTGATAGACAGGGAGAAGATAATGGGAGAGCCAGAGCATATTCTTGCTTCAAGATGCGAAGACATACATATTTCACAGTCGTCAGGAGTAGATACGCTGAGGACATCCTCAGGAGAATATTTCACAGCACATACGATAGCCAAGAGTTATTATCTCCAGCTGAAAATCATCGGAGTGGAATGGGTCAGAGCGGCAGGAGCCGTACTCAGCGGAATGGCCGGCTCAAGCATGATGTGCAAGGAGAACGGAATGGTGGAAGATGACCCTGTAAATCTGTTCTTCTCAATGACATATGCAGACAAGAAGAAACGATCAGGGGAAGAAGCCTCCATCGCAACACTGTACACGACATTTACAACATTCGGAAAAATCCCGGATATATCTTCGGAGCTGACACTGAGCTTTGAATTCACAAAGAACGACGGCTCTACCCAGACAGCGACATTTGACATTACAGAAGCATTCAAGACTCCTCTGGCTGTTGAAAAGCAATGGATACTTCTCGATGAAGTGATTACCATCACAAAACCGGAGAACACAGGAGGAATGAATCCGGGAATTGAAGGATGGAAAGATGAAAACGCCGACTTACCTATGTAAACTGAAAAACACAACAATCAATATTAACAACTATTTACTAATTTATTCATTATGAAAAAACATTTGTTTTTAGTAGCATTGGCAGGTGTAGCACTTGCAGGCTGCGTGAAAAATGAGGTAGAAAGTCCCGTAACAAAGGATGTGAAAATCGGATTTGCCACTCCGGTTCTCAACTCGAATGTAGACACCAAGGCATCAGTTTATGGTGAAATCGGTTCTCACACCTATTCCGGAACCAACGTAAACTACAGCTATCCGCGCGAGGAGAGCTTCAGAATCTTCGCTGTCGAGCACTCTGGCGCCCTCACTTCTTGGGCTGATGCGACACCAACCGCATTCAACAACACAGCCATCTCGTACAATGGAAGCCTCGATGCATGGGCTCCTCTTACTGCCCAGGGTGGTTTTTACTATTGGCCAGACTCCAAGATGCTCTCTTTCGCAGCAGTATCTCCGGCTGAACTTGACATTACAGGTGTTGTATCCACTTATGGCGCAACCGGTGTAGAGATCGAGAACTTCAAAGTTGCCGATGATCCGGCAAAGCAGTATGACCTTCTCTTCAGCAAGCGTGAAGTAAACAAGACTTCAGCAGACATGGTCGATATGGGAGCTGAGTATTACAGCGGAGTTCCTATCATATTCCAGCATGCATTGTCTTCAATCCACTTCTCTCTCAAGAAGGATGCATCAGTGACTGAAACTGTAACACTCGTGGGTATTACTCTCAAGAATGTTGTAAACAAAGCTACTTTCAACGAGAACATCACCAATGAGACTGCATATGCAAGTTCTCCTGCATGGACAGTTTCTACAGATGCTGCTGACAAGCATAATTATACATCTTTCAGTGGTAGCGTAGAATTCCCTATCAACCCAAGATATGTATCTGACCTTGCTGCCAGTGATGACGAAGAAGGTGCAGAGAAAGACAACGATGAGTCTCACGCACTTCTTATGATCCCACAGGCTTTGGGCAACGACGTTGTTGTAGAGGTTGATTACAAGGTGGGTGAGGAGGTTAAGACCAGAAGCGTACAGCTTAACCAGTATCCTGCAAGCGCTCCTATCACTTCATGGGCAGTAGGAACACGATATACTTACAGACTGTACTATAGCAAGGACGCACAGATGGATGACATCATCTACTTCGCTCCAAGTACTGAAGGCTGGGCAGAAGGCGGTATCATCGAGGTTATCCTCTAATCTATTGCAGCACACCAATATATGAAGCGCGCAAATCTCATATCAATTTGTTTCACTCTGCTTTCGATTTCTTGTTCGAAGGTTATCGTAGACGATATCCATCCGGACAAGAAACAGCATGACGTAATAGGATGGAATGTCACATCAACTGCTGATGCAGAGGGACTTGATCCTATCACGAGAGCATTGATCGAAAACAATGATGACCTGAGGAATGCGTGCACAACACTTGAAACCCAGGAGGCCGAGAAGATCGGTCTCCTGGGTAATTTTACCTTGAACGGAAAATCAGAGGTCGCCTTTGACAATGCAGATTTGTGGTGGTGGGAAAAAGAGAATGGAAATCCGTTCTCTGACTACCAAGGCAATGACAGCTATTGGAACTATCCCGGCGAGGACGTCTATTGGGAAGATGGGGCCGACTATACATTCAAGGCATATTTTCCGAAAAGCCAGGTGGGCCTTCAGCCCGGATCTGATGCGGAAAAACTTCTTATCGTCTATGACACGCAGGTTTCACAATTCGATCTTCTTGTCGCTCATAGAACCCTGAGAGCAAAATCGGAAAACCCTGTCAACCTGCCTTTGAAGAACGCTCTCGCGGCACTTGGATTCGACTTCCAGTTCGTTGATGACCAGGTGACGGACAGACTTCTGTCATGCTGGCTTGAGAATCAGTCAGATGGCGGATTCTATACAAGCAGCACTCTGAATTTCGAGAATGAAATAATATGGCCTCAAAGTACTCCGGTTCCTGCAGGCAGGCCTATCTACTATTGGGAACCGGATTCACCTGTCGAGATAACAGGAAGCAAAGCTGTAAAAGCATACTCGACTGCGGCATCCGCAGAAAACGGAAGTCTGTACACAGACAATTCCGGATGGCTTCTGATCATACCGCAGTCAAACATGAACCCAGGCACATTGAAATTGTGCTTCAAGACTTCCACTGGTGGTAGTGCGGTGTATAGCATAAATTTACCGGCATACGATTTTAAGGCCGGACACAGATACAATTATCATGTAAAGATGACATCTACGGGTATAGAACTTAGTCTTACGATAGCAGACTGGAACGAAAGGAAGTCGTCATATGAAATAGATTTTAATGATTAGTCAGCTTATGTTTCATCATACATTCATTAAAATATATTTATGTTTCTTTGCTGCCCTTATGTTCTTGCAGGGCTGCACGGAAATCTCATCTCCTGCGGGAGACGCTTCGTTGCAGATCAGCATCTGCGCCCCATCCTTCAGCGAAGAGGTGAAGAGCGTAAGTTCAGACCCGACATCCCCACAGAACTGGACATCATGGGAAAGAGCCGTAGACGGGCGCTACCTGTATAGGGTAACGGCCTTCATACTGCAGGGAGAAAGGCTTGTAGCGCATAAAGACCTCTCATTGGACGGGGAAGCTACCGAAGCCTATATGGATTTCGAAGCTAACTTCACACACGGAACATATACTCTGATGATTATCGCAAATTATTCATCATTCGAGGCCGAAGATGGAGATAATGGTCTTAAACGATACGAGGGTATTTCAGGATTTTCTGATACAGTTGAGGATATCCTGGCGGAAAGCACAATTGATGATTTCACCCGTACTTATTCTGATTCGTTCATGAACTTCATGATAACATCAGAAAACGGAGTATGCAAGCGGGTTCCTCAGCCACTTACCTTAGTCAAGGAAATCGAGCTTCATCCAGGTACGAATTCAATATCCGGAGAACTTATAAGGACCTACTCACGCATAAGAATTGCAGTCGAAAATAACAGTGACGAAGATCTGGGAATCTCGTCTCTGGATTTCAGTCCTACCTTTACACAGAAGAAGGCATATCTTTTTGAAAATAAGGGATATATTTCAGAAAATGCATCTATAGATGTGCAGAGTCCGGATGCTCTGACTTCTTTCACTGGTACAGAGGAAGAACCATTTGTCATTCCATCTAAAGAGATTGCAGTAGTCTTTGATGCATATATCCTTGAAAGTTCTCTGACAAATTCAAGCGACAGATACACATATCAGATGCAGCTGGGATATGATCTCCTGAACACATATACGCTTGCCAGCACCACCTCCATCAAGAGAAAGGCCCAGCTTATAGCCGGTCAATATCTGATCTACAGCAGAGGAGCATCACGATATCTGACAGCAGGCTCCAACAGGGTGACGAATGCCACTCTCGGCACCCTGAAACAAGGCATGTCGATATCGAAAGAATATGTATGGACATTTGAAAGTACCGGAAGTGCAAACAGATATTATATCGGCACAGCTGAGGCTCTTGAAGAAGGACAGACCTCATATTATATGGCCAATCCGACAAGCTCTTCTGTCACACTTGGAGCAAACAAGTCTGTATATTTCAACGCCGTTGACAAAGATTATAATAGAAGCCAATACTTATCATTCCAATCCAGCGTCAACAGCAACTACCGATACCTGTCATCAAGTGGCAGCAATGTTGTAGGTCAATATTCAAATAACGACAACAAGGCTCTATTCGAATTATACCGCGTAGAAGCCCCGAAGTCATCAGATATAGAAATACCAGTCAATACCATCAATACAGCTACAGGACAAACTGAAGAAGTACAGCAGATCCGCAGAAATGATTTCATAAATGCCATAGTAAAGGTATCGTACAGCAAGAATATGGGACATTTCAGTTTCGAAGTCAGCGATTGGTACAGCGGCGGAGGAAATGTTGAGTTTAACTGATCGAGTTTATGAAGAGATTCATTTTAAATATATTGTTGACAGGTATTCTGTCCTTCTGCCTTGCCTCATGCGTGAGCGAACTATTCCAGGAGCAGAGCATTGTGGGTGAGGAAGAATTGTGTGACATAAAGTTTACGCACAAGGATTTCGAGCACGTGCTTGTAAACACAAAGGCAACTCTGGACATTACGCAGGAATCCAGGGTTCTGAATATGTTCGTATTCATCTTCACTGATGACGGTACCCGCATTTATTCAAGATATTTCGACAAGAACAACAAGAAGAACAGCGTTAATGAAGTTACTTCTGCAGATGCCAACTGCTGGTTTGTCTATACAGAAGAAGACGGGTCCACATACGGAACTGTCAGGGTGAAAGCTCCGAAAGTTTCCAATGCGACTTTATATATGATAGCGAATCTTGATGAAGACATGATGAATATTTCATCGGATCTGCTTAACACCATCACCACAATCAGTGAGCTTGAGTCTCTGAATGTAGCATTGATGCAGGAGACGACCTCGAGAAACGGATATTTTCCGATGGTGGCACGACTCGACGGAGTTACTGTAAATGCAACATCCATAAACGCAGGTACAGCAAGGCTTGAACGTCTTGACTCAAAGATTACACTTAATGTAAAACTGGCTGACAATAAAAGCCTTAAAGCTTTCATACCGTCTGTCTGCAGAATTAAGAATATCCCCTCAGGCAGCAGGGTTGTCAATGCCGCTTCCACAGAAGATTATGAAGAAGCAGGATATTTTGACAGCGAGATTGTCTTTGAAGAGGAGACTACCAATTCTTCAGGAAATGTCAATGGCGCAAGCTGCTCGTTCTACATGCTCGAGAACCGTGAAAACAGAAACATAAAGAAATATGTAAACCGCTATCACGATCGCGATAAAAGAATCAAGAATCCGGATGGCACATACAATACTTCTGACGGATTATGGCTCAATGCTCCGGAAAATGCCACCTACCTTGAAATCTCGGGAGAAATCCATATGGAAGTCGACTCAGAGGAGACCGGCATACAGGAACTTATAGGCGATGTCGTATATTATATCCACTTGGGTAATTTCGGTTCTGATATCAACAATTATGACGTCCTTAGAAACACTCACTATACCTACAATGTAACTATTCATGGAGTGGACGAAATCAAGGTCGAGGTAGAAAGCGATATAGAAAATCAGTCGGGAGCCACAGGTCATGTCTATTCAGCCCTTGAATCAAGCTTCACTTTCGACGCACACTACGGCCAAAGAGTCTTCACTATGGCAGCCGAAAGCATTGAGACCGAGACAATGACCTTCTATGTCAAGACCCCTTTCGGGCGAGAAGGCACTCCGGAACTCTTTGGCGGAGGATATAATATCAGTGACCTTGATTATCAATGGGTATCTTTCCTTATCAACGAAATAGATTCTAACACCGGTTCATACTCATATAACAACAGGGTATATCCCGGAGATGAAAGCCAGATGCTTATAGCCCAAGGTAAAAGCGAGAGGCTTATGAATATAGTCGAGCTTCTGGATTACATCAAGAGAGAGAAGGTCAAATATGATGAATACAAGGAAGCCGGCTTTACAGGCACCAATCCAAGTGCCTTCCGACAGAATGCAAACGGTCAATACATAATCAACATCACTGCATTCATAAATGAGTATCACTACGACACCCATCCTACTGAGAATAAAGTCATTACATGGAAGGATTTCGTCAACCGGCCAAACAGACTGATGCACATTCTGTGCGATACAAAATCAAGTAAGGATGGTGCCAGTTCTACTACCGGAAGTATTGTGACATTCCGCCAGAGATCGATACAGACTCCATACAATATCACCAAGGATGAGATCACTTCTGCATTCGGCTGCGAAACTGTCGATGAAACACGCGAAATGAATCTTTCTTTCTATGAGAATGATGATAGTTATGGAGGGGTGAATCTTGGTAACAACTCCACCACTAACGGTACGTACAACACCTCATGCCTATGGAATCTCTTTTCGAATGGAGCATTCAAGACAGGTAACAGAAGAGAGCAATGGAGTACTTATCTGGATTATGAGGTGCCAAATGCCGAGGGTGACGGATACAATCATTTCCTTCGCCAGGGAAAGCTATGTATGAGATACTCTGCAATGACACGAAACAGAGACAATAACGGTAACGGCTACATCGACCCGGAAGAAGTCAGATGGTACATTACCCCGCTTCAACAATTGTATTCCCTCTATATCGGTGATCTTGGATTGAACAGCGAAGCTCACCTTTATCCTACATCCCTGGCTTCATTGCCGAACCAGCAGCAGAACGGCGTATGGATATGGCGCAATCATATCGTATGCAGCAATCAGACTACCATCACCAATTCATCCCAATATATCGACAGATACTGGCCGGATATGCTTTGGGCGGAAGAAGGAGTATCTGTGTCAGGATATGGACAGGAATGGTCGAAACCTGCTTATAACAGTATCAGATGTGTGCGTAACCTTGGACTGCCATCACCGACTGAGACATCGATTGCAGACAAGAATGCCAATATTCCTGAGTCAATAATCATTGCAGAGAATGCAGGAGGCGGAGTCTATAGATTTGACCTTACAAATGTAAATGACAAATCTGTAAGATACTACACGACACACGAACTGATTCCTAACAATGAAAATGGAGAAAGCAGCCGTACATATTACGGATTCGAAACTTATCCAAGCTTCACTTCATATTCGGACAACTATATGAATCTCAAGTCATTGCTGGAAAGCGGCGATAGTCCATGTCCTGACGGATACAGGGTTCCGAACGTACGCGAAGCAGCGATAATGTCGCTTTTCTGTCCTAGCGAATGGTGGAATGGTCACGAAATCTACTCTTGCTCATACTACTCACATGGTAGCCTTGGCGGTGATCTCTATTATGACA
This sequence comes from Candidatus Cryptobacteroides sp., assembly GCA_045614445.1. GTDB lineage: Bacteria > Bacteroidota > Bacteroidia > Bacteroidales > UBA932 > Cryptobacteroides. Next base: position 32,073 of record JAZLCW010000023.1, read on the forward strand.
ATAATACTATCACCTGGACATTCATGAATAAGTATGTGACCATATCCGGAGGTGTGGACAGCATTCGATGCGTGAAAGACATTTAAGTTTTTTACACGGCTGTGGTAGTATGAAAGAGAAAAGTGCTATATTTGCAAGACCATAACCAAAAAATATTTTTTACTATGAACCTTAGAGTTTTCAAGAAAGACATTGAGTATTTCGTTGCTGAATTCATTGATGACTGCGCTCTTTTCGTTGCGCTTAACCCACACAAGGATTCTGACGAGATCGCACAGATAATCGACGAGGCTGTGGAGCTTTATAACGACCTCAAGCACCGTGCTTGCCATCCGGAGGGAAACAAGAAGGCTTTCTACAACGCTCTCACAAAGGAGATGTTCGAGAAGCTCGACGAGCTCTGCGAGAAGCTCAGCGCAGTGGTTTCAAAGCAGTAAGTTTTACCCCACGCCAAAAGTTAAAACCGGTTCCAGGACATATCTGGAATCGGTTTTTTTGTTTTTCTATTCCACACCCAAACTGATAAGCATGGAAAACCATAATACATGAGAGTTAAATGAGGTTTTGCCTGCTCATCGGGAGGTTCAGGACACCCGATGAGCAGATCAACTATCCATCTAAAGCATATATGCGATATAAGACTGCTCATCGGCTTGGAAACTTTAAAACGCTGAAGACAGAAGTTCAGATGTGAGTATCACGCAAAACATTGACAATAAAAGTATTGGCATTAATTTTATTTGGACAAATGAAATCCATTTGCAATATTTGTGACTGAATTTCCAGCCTTCACTTGACAGGTCTGGGTGGAGAGGGAGCGATGATAGAGAGACAGACCTGATAATTTAAGATTGTGGGGAATGAATAGTGAATCTGACGAGTATGGTTTCTACCATATCTGCACTGACGGCAATGCTCTGCCGTGGCTTTTCAAAGATAACGAAGACTTTATAGCCGGAGTAAACCGGATAGGAATCTGTAAACATAGCACCGGAGTGGAAATTATTGCCTTCACTCTGATGGACAATCATTTACACAAGCTGATATACGGAAGTCTGAGTATGTGCAAAGAGTATATCAGCAAATACAAGAATCTGACGGGTAAATGGATATCCAGGAAATATGGGAATCATCAATGTCTGAAAAATCTGCCGACTACAATAATTCCGATACGATCCGAGGAATATCTGATGGAGACCATAGCCTATATTGACAGAAATTCTATAGTTGCGGGCTATTGTCATCTCCCGTCGGAATATCCCTGGGGTTCCGCAAGATATATGTTCAGAGAAAATCCAGACAGACATATGGAGTGGAAAAACATAGGAGAACTTTCAGTAGAAACCATCCGGAACATCCTGAAAACAAGAGTAAGGCTGCCTTCTGACTGGAGAATCAATAACAACGGGATGATTGACCCTGAATGCTTCTGCAACTTGAACAGGACTAACTTAATCTTTAAGTCACCACTGCGCTATATCTATTTTCTGTCAAGAAAACTGGAAGGGAAAATCGACCTGGACACCGCACAGGGAAGCCGTACATTCATTCCAGACAAGGAACTCAGACCGATTGTGGGAAAGATAGCTGCAGAGATGTTCCGCACAAAAGACATTAAGTCGCTTAATGTCAACGACAGACTTATATTAGCCAGGAAACTCCGTCGAGAGTATGTTTCCACAGCAAAGCAGATATCCAGAATGTTATATCTGGATGCAGAAATCCTAAAAGGTTTTATCTGAATGGGTTGTGAGAAACAGATGACAAGATCGAGGGTTTTAAACGACCTCGCAGTTCAGACGAAAACAGACCTGCCTGTTTCATGAAACATTAAAACGACTCGAGCGGACTCTACACATGCCCACTAAGCCGATAAGCAGGTGAAACACCTGTACAGGCAGCAAAATAAGGTTTTAGCTGCTCATCGGGAAGTTCAAAACTACCGATAAGCAGGTGAAGCACTGAAATAGAGCATCTATCGGGCTTTTGGCTGCTTATCGGCTTGGATTTGCTCAGAAAAGATTCTGAGAAGGATTATTTTCCGGCGAGATGCTTTTCCCAGGCCCAGGCTGAGGCGAGGGTGTCTTCCACAGAGCGGGAAGCCTGCCAGCCGAGCTCGTCATTGGCCAGAGAGGTGTCGGCCCATATAGCTACGACATCTCCGGGACGGCGAGGTGCAAATTTGTAGTTCAGCTTCACACCGTTCACTTTCTCGAAGGCTGTAACCAGCTCGTACACAGAGACCGGACGACCTGTACCGATATTGAAGATCTCATAGCCTTCCTTCATCTTTCCATCAAGCATTCTGGACACAGCCGCCACATGAGCCTTGGCCAGATCGACGATATCGATGTAATCTCGGAGACAGGTGCCGTCCTCGGTCGGATAGTCGTTTCCGAAGATGCTCAGGCACTCGCGTTTACCGATGGCTGTCTGGGTGATGAACGGTACGAGATTGTTAGGAACCCCTCGCGGAAGTTCTCCGATAAGAGCTGAAGGATGAGCACCGATAGGATTGAAATATCTGAGTGCGATGCCATTAACCGGGCCACGGCCTTGCGCACCGTCATAAGCGGAAGTAGCATGAACGACATCACGGAGGATGTCCTCGCAGATCTGCTTGGTATTGCCGTATGGAGATGTAGCCGGAAGTCGTGGAGTGCGCTCGGTCACAGGAAGGTCTTCAGCCTCTCCATAGACAGTGGCTGACGATGAAAAGAGCACGTTGCAGCCTCCGTGATTCTTGGCTGACTCAAGAATGTTCAGGAAGGAAACCAGATTATTCCTATAATACATCACAGGTTCCGCGACCGATTCACCCACAGCCTTATAGGCTGCGAAATGAATAACCGCATCGATCTGGTAATCAGTAAAGAGACGGTCCACTGCGGCAGCATCACAACAGTCGATCTGCTCGAACGGGATATCGTCTCTGCCAGTGATTTTCTTCACACCTTCAAAGCAGGTCATATCACAATTGGACATATTGTCGGCCACCACTACATCGTAGCCTGCATCGATGAGTTCGACAGTCACGTGGCTGCCAATGTAGCCGGCACCGCCGGACACCAATACTCTTTTTGCCATTTTATCGTAAACTTTTAAATACTGTTCTATCTGATGTCTGGTTAAAGACACTTCTGCAGGCAGAGCTATCAGAGATTCTTCCGACATGACTGCCTCCTATCTTCCCGACAGATCTGCCATAAGTCTGTTCTGCAAGACATTTCAGCAAAGATAAGATTTTTATGTTATTTTTGCTGAAAATAACCTCCAAGATGAAATACAATAAGATTGCCACAATACTCACCTCAATATTCATCAGCCAGGCAGCCGGTGCGCAATCGCTCCAGCAGTCGATTGAAACAATAATCAGCGACCCGGCATTGGCCGAAGCCACCATCGGCATCTGTGCCAGAACAGGAGGCGGAAGGACATTGGCAGAAATAGAGGCAGACAATATGATCATGCCGGCATCCAATATGAAACTGATTTCCACAGGCACGGCATTGCACCGATTAGGATCTGAATATCAATACATCACAAAGATAGGCCACGACGGAAAGATCGAGAAGGGAGTCCTGAAAGGAAACCTGTACATCATCGGAGGAGGAGACCCTACGACAGGATCCAAGGATTCGATTGCCACACCTCAGGCGCAGCTTTTCGCCAAGTGGGAGAAGATCATCCGCGACGCGGGAATCAGAAGGGTCGAAGGATATATTATCGGTGACGGAAGGTATTTCGACGGCATGCCGGAGCATCCGAGCTGGCAGTGGAGCGACATCGGAACTTATTACGGTTCAGGCCCTACCGGTCTCATGTTCTATGAAAACATGCAGTCTTTCAGGGCCAGCGCAGGAAAGAATGTAGGCGATCCGGTCAACATTGCTCCTTCTTTTCCAGAAGCCCCATGGATGGAATTCAGATACAGCTGCACCACAGGAAAGGCAGGTACAGGAGACCAGCTTTACATGTACGCGAGCGACCTCGCGCCCGTGGCTGAAATCAGAGGTACATTCGGAGTAGACAGAGGAGCTAAACGAGTAGACTGCACGAACAAATTCCCGGAATACACTCTGGCAAGCTATTTCTCAGACTATCTCCAGGGCAAGGGCATATACTCAGACGGACCAGCCGACTTCAGACTGTGCACAAATGCCAAATCCACAATGGCAGAGCAAGTTACAGTTATAGGTTCAACCCACTCCCCTTCCCTGAAACGTATTATCCACGAGACAAATCACGAGAGCAACAATCTCTACGCCGAGACTCTTGCGAAGACCCTCAGCAAAACTATCACCGGCAGTGCCTGCTACGACTCGACCTATGTGGCAATGGAAACCGTCCTGAAAGAGCTGGGAATGGACACATCATACGGAATCAAGATGGCTGACGGAAGCGGACTTTCAAGAAAAAATTATGTTTCACCTGATTTCTTCTGCCGTTTCCTTACAGCAATGATGTCGTCGCCGCATTTCGAGGATTATATATATTCTCTGCCGTCTCCGGGTTCCAACGGAACGCTATCTTCCAACATGGCTAAGAGTCCGGCCGAAATGAAAGCCAGAATCAAGGTAAAGAGCGGATCGATGGAGGGTGTAAGATGTTACAGCGGATATATCATTCCAAGAGAAGGCGGCAAGGATGAGACAATCGTATTCTCCCTGATGGTGAACAATTGCACAGCACCTACATGGAAGCTCCGCCAGTTGCTGGATAGAATAATGGCAGCCTTAGCGGCTGCCAATTAAATCAGTCTATCTTCCGTATTTCGACCCGAGTGCGAATGAAAGTCCGAAGTGGAGATTACTGCTCCAGGCTCTCGGAACAGAACCTTCCATAAAATCGAGATCTTCAAGGAAATTCGGAACTACCATAGGATCTGAATTATACGCCAACGGCAGATAGTCGAATCCTACGAAGAAATTGACACCCTTCTTTGGAGTCAGCTCAAGGATGGCACCCAGGGTCCTGGCCGTATTCAGGAAGGAGTAGTTTACACCGATGGCAACCCAATCAGCCGGAGTTACATTCAGCGCTGCAGTAAGTTCATTACGATAATAACCATGGCTGAAACGTCCAGAATAAAGAAGACCGGCACTCATCTTGTTCTTAAGGAACGGAACTTCCACGCCGAGATAGAAATTAGGCATTGTAGAGCGTGTCATACCTGATGCCTTTTCATCATCCAGTTTCAGATATTCGTCAGATTCGTCCACCAGCTCATTAATAGACTCTGTAAGGTATTCAGGACTGCCATTACCGCTATTCTGCACGCCAGCCCATTCAACATATCCGTCTACCGAATAAGTACGAGTAGCTTTCTTTGAGTAATGCACAAGACCAAGATCAGTTATTGCTGCAGAGAAAGATATACTGTTGAAGAAATCGTGATCAAGAGCGAGGATATATTCCGCACCAAGATCCACAGAGTATCCGAAGCCTGTAAATATCTTGTCTCCGAGCATACGCTCAAGGTCAAGTCCGACATCAGGGGTCTTCTCACCGGGTTGCTGAGTCACTTCCAGTCCCTTGACAGCTGTGCGTACCTGTCCGTCTGTCTCCAATGTCCATTTATCCTTACTTGTTTCAAGGCGTATGTTCTCCAATTTGACAGCAGCATAGCCCACAGGAAGTATAGCGCGAAGCTTGGCTCCGACACGAAGGCCGTCAAGGATGTCACGGGAGTATCCCACAGCAGCCTGAAGTGAAGAACTTGCAAACAGATTGGCATTGCCGATGTTGTATCTTCCTCCAGACGAGCCTGCTCCATTCTTAACAGCAGTGAAAAGATTAGCCGGAAGGTCGATATCCAGCCCTGTTCTCATTCCTATATCAACTGTCCAGAAAGAGTGCTGTTCGGTAAAGAAACCGAAGTTGATCAGATTCATTGATGTCTCGACATCAAAATGAGGATGATTCGGGATAGCCCTGTCAAACTTTTTTGCAGATATCTGGTTGCTAAGGAATGTCACATATTCCCCATTCTTCTTATAGATGAAGTTTGGAGCATCAACATTACTCATCATACCTGTTGAGAAATTTCCCAGTACAGGCATCTGGAAATAGTTAGAACGCGGAGCAAAAGCCGGGTTCATCTTGTTACGGTTAAGGGAGTTATCAAGGAAATAGCTACCCTTCAAGGTCTGTGCACCCACTATAAGAGGCATAAGGAGTGCAGCTACGATTACAATCAGGTTCTTAGTTTTCATTCCTTTCTATTATTTGGGCAATGTTCGCGAATATAACTAAATGACACGAGAATATCAATATCTTACGCCTTAAAAAGTGACTTGCACAATGATGGAACATCTGCAACTTTCACGACTTCTATTCCATTGATACCTTGATCAGCCAGTCCTTCAAGATTGCTGAATGAAGAGACGAATATGCGCTTGAATCCCAGACGGGCCGCTTCTATTATGCGCCTTTCTGTCTGAGCCACCGGACGAATCTCACCGCTAAGGCCTACTTCACCGGCAAAGCACACATCTGCAGGGATGGCAAAATCGAAATTTGATGAAAGGACCGCGGAAATCACAGCCAGGTCGCATGCTGGATCACTGACCTTCAGACCTCCCGCCATATTCAGGAAGACATCCTTTACTCCAAGTTTGAAACCGGCTCTTTTTTCCAATACCGCCAGGAGCATATTAAGGCGTCTGACATCGAATCCTGTAGCACTTCGCTGAGGAGTTCCATAGGCAGCAGAGCTCACGAGTGACTGAACCTCTATGAGGAACGGCCTTGTTCCATCCAGCATTGCGCTCACGGCCACTCCACTGAGACCTTCCTCGTGCATAGGGATGAGCATCTGAGAAGGATTGCTCACTTCACGGAGTCCTTTACCTGTCATTTCAAAGACAGCAAGCTCGGAAGTGGATCCGAAACGGTTCTTTATGCTCCGCAGGAGTCTGTATGTGCCACGATTATCACCCTCGAACTGAAGGACAACATCGACTATATGTTCCAATATCTTCGGGCCTGCAATGCTGCCTTCCTTGGTTATATGGCCGATCAGTATCACCGGAACTCCGGTTTCCTTGGCAAAACGAAGAAGCATAGCCGCGGTCTCCTTGATCTGGGTCACAGAACCTGGCGAAGACTCCACATTCTGGGAAAACATTGTCTGAACAGAGTCCACCACCATCAGGTCCGGCATTATGCTTCTGGCTTCAGAAATGACATTCTCCATCAGAGTTTCACTATAGATCAGGCAGTTAGAGCAGTCTCCCCCGATACGGGCCGCCCTGAGTTTCACCTGTTTGGCACTTTCCTCACCAGTCACATAGAGAGTCTTCAGATGAGAACAATGCAGCGGAATCTGCAGGGAAAGAGTAGATTTTCCGATACCGGGCTCACCACCGATCAAGACAAGCGACCCCTCCACCATTCCGCCTCCGAGAATCCTGTCCACCTCTGAGTTATTCAGCGAAACACGGTTCTCCACCGATGAGTCAATATCTGAAAGCGGCATAGGCTTATGCCCCGATCCGGGTACGGATACAGAGACAGCCGGGGACTTCTTACCGGTAGCTACCGTTTCCTCCACCATAGTATTCCACTCACCGCAGGCCGGACATCTGCCCATCCATTTCGATGACTCATTTCCACATGCTTTGCAGAACCATACTGTCTTTGTCTTTACTGTCGCCATTGCCGGTTTCTTTTATTGGCAAATATAATTAAAAGATTCCTTCTCTCTGCACTCACTCGAAATGAGAGAAGAAAAAAGATATTGCTCCGGCGTAGGAACAATATCTTACAGGGAAACTTGTCGTTTTTCGATTACTCTGCCTTCTTGCAGTCAACGTTTGTGCTGTCACACTTATGGCAAGCCTTGTCCTTATGGCACTCTTTCTCACAAGCTTTGTCGCACTTCTTGTCGCAAGCCTTTTCGCAGTGCTTGTCACAGTTTTCGTCGCACTTCTTGTCGCAAGCCTTGTCACACTTCTTATCGCATGCTTTGTCACATGCCTTGTCACAAGATTTGTCACATGCCTTGTCACAAGATTTGTCACAAGCTTTGTCACAAGCAGCATCACAAGATGCCTCGCATGTCTGAGCAGCCTTGTCGCAGCCTGCGCAATCAGCACAATCCGAGCACTCTGTAGCAGCACAGTCTGCAGCCTTCTGATTATTATTGTTGCAAGCGCAAGATGCAGCAGCGAACATTGCAGCCACTACTGCCAATGACATAAATACATTCTTCATATCCTTAAAATTTAATTGGTTAAACAAATCAATACGCACAAATTTATGATTTAATTTTGAATAATACAAATTATCTATCCAGTTCGAACACCTCCATATCGTGGATATTGCCATTGTCAATATGGAATCTCAGAGCCGTCCTTACAATATGGAATCCCTGGATTCCGGCGGCACCGGGATTGATCACCAGCATATTCCTTTTCGTATCACGCACGACCTTCAATATGTGGGAATGCCCGCAGACGAAAATGTCCGGCCGGTATTCATTGATCAGTTTCAAGGCTCGGGCATCATATCTTCCGGGATATCCGCCGATATGGGTCATCAGAATCTTCATACCCTCACACTCGAAAAAACGATGAAGCGGGTGGATAAAGCGGAGGTCGTGATTGTCACAATTGCCGGCGACACCTGTCAAAGGCTTGAAACGGGCAATCTCTGCAGCAAGATCCATCCCCCCGCCGAAATCGCCGGCATGCCATATCTGATCGACCGGTTCAAGAAACTCCTTGAAGCGGGCATCAAATACTCCGTGTGTGTCCGATATAAGTCCGATGTACATTTTATAAGGATTGGTATAGTGCAAAGATAGAAGTTTCGTATATTTGTGCGATAAGATTTTTCATGAAATGGAACTTTTCTACTCAAAAGATATCGACGGAAGCATCTGCAGGCTGGATCAGGATGAGTCCGGGCATTGCGTCAAGGTACTCAGACACAGAGCTGGGGATGAGATTTCAGTGATAGACGGATGCGGTACGCTCTATCGATGCCGTATTGTTTCAGACAGCCATAAGGGGGTGGAAGCCACTGTGCTTTCAAGTCAGGAGAACTGGGGAGGTCATCCTTACAGGCTTCATCTGGCGGTATGCCCGACCAAAAGCAATGACAGATATGAGTGGTTCGCGGAGAAGGCTTGCGAGATCGGTTTCGATGAACTTTCTCCCGTCATCGGCGAACATTCGGAAAGAAAGGTTCTGAAGACAGTTCGAGTAGAGAAGGTACTGATAAGTGCGGCAAAACAGTCTCTGAAAGCTTCTGTCCCTAAGGTCAATGAACCTGTTTGCGTGAAGGAGTTTATAACGGAAGCTCCTGAGGACGCATTGAAACTGATAGCCTATTGCTTCGAGGATGACAGAGTTCCCAGAAGAAGCATCAAGGAGGTTCTGGAAGAGAATGACGGCAGGGAGATTATTGTCATGATCGGTCCGGAGGGAGATTTCTCGAAGAGCGAGGCCGAACTGGCTCTTGAACACGGATTCATTCCGGTCCATCTGGGGGGTTCACGTCTTCGTACTGAGACAGCAGCCCTGACCGCGGCCTCAGCGGTCTATTTCCGATATATGTAAAAGGAACTTAAAGCCCTATTCACAAACGACTTACCCATTCTGTTTGCCACGCTTTGATGAGCAAGCAGAATGGGTAAGTCGTTAAAGGACAGCCTATTTTCTGATGATTTCGATCGAGTAGTCGAGTCCGACCTTTATGATGGATGAGGACTGGCCTGTAGCTCCACGCTCAAGAGAAGGCTCCACAATATGATCCACCGCTGAACGGATCTCGTCGGAGATTTCAGCAAACTTCTTAGGAGTGGATTCTCCGGAGATATTGGCAGAAGTGGAAACCAGCGGACGTCCGAGCTTTGCGACAAGCTGCTGGCAGAAGTCCATCATAGGAATACGGATGCCCACCGTACCATCTTCCGCTACTGTATTGAATGCCAGGGCACGGCGGTCTGCCTTCATATTGCCCTTTTCCCCTGCTATCGCACCCGGATAAATGATGGTCATCGGTTTGTCATTGACCTCAACAAGCTGAACAGCCATTTCAGGCACCTCCTTCACATAGCGGCATATCATATCCATATCACTGGCCAGAAGGACGAGTGACTTGCTGTCCTCGCGATTCTTTATGGCATAGACCTTTGCCACAGCCTCAGGATCAGTTGCGTCGCAGCCGATTCCCCAGACAGTGTCGGTAGGATAAAGGATGACTCCTCCGCTGCGGAGGAATTCAAGGGCTTTCTGAATAGCTTCGTTCATATTATAATTCAATTTCTGTTATAACGGGATAGTGGTCCGAGTATGGAACTCGCGGAATCTGGTGGCTGAGGGCCCTGGCGTTTTTCGGGAACAGGACATAATCGATCCTGAGGATCGGCCATAAGAGTGAATATGTCGCTCCGAAACCTTTTCCGGCTTCCACAAAGGCATCCTTGCGGTCACGTGTCATACGGTAATAGGTGTATGACATAGGATTGTCATTGAAATCACCGCAGACAAAAGCCTCCACCGGGCAGTTTTCAATATCTTCGAATACCTGGTCCACCTGCTTCGGACGACGGGTGATCGATCTTTTCACCTTGGTACCGGTCTGGGCCACCAGAGTGCTGTCATGCATTGCAAGTCCCTTTATCAATCCCGTCATAGAGATATTATAACTCTCAAAGTGACAATTATATACACGGAAATGACGATCACCGGCCACATGGTCGGTATATATGGCAAGATTGGCACTTTCTTCAAATCTGATCCTCCCCTTTCCTTCCACTGGAAGACGGCTGAGAGTGAGGTTTCCGAATGAATCGCCTGCTTCCGGGAAAAGATAATATTCAGCTGTGTAGTCTTTGAAGCGATGCTTCAGATAAGTCTTGACCTTCTCGACATTTGCGATGGAGAATTCCTGAAGACAGATGATGTCCGGATCCTGCTCACGTATGAAATCGAACACAGAGTCCACGCATTGAGCCTTTGAGTTTATGCCGGCATCACTGTCATGAAGGGCAAATCGTCCGACATTCCAGCTAAGGATCTTGACCACTTCACCGCTGACAGGCTGGCCGTCAGCCTTCTCCGAACTTAGCTGTACATACCTTCCGATAAAGAAGAATGAAGGGATCAAGGCCAGCAAAGGAATGATGAAAGACTTGGACCTGCGTTTGAATGCCCAGAGAAGAAGCAGAAGATTGACCGTCATCAGAGGGACATAGAAAATGCCCGAAAGGGAGACCGGCCAGAGTTTCGCGGGGTTGATGACAATCGACAGGTAGGACAACGCCAGCAGCGCCGCCACTATCAGCATCAGAAAGCGGGATGTGATGCCGAATATCCTGTACTTCTTTTTTGCCATCAGTCCATTCTATTGTATAAGGTATGTCTCTTTCTCCAGTACATCATCAGCAGATAGCCGAAGATAAGTCCTCCCAGATGTGCGAAATGTGCAATATTGCCACCCGTTCCTGTCACACCGGTCAAAAGTTCCACAGCTCCGAATATCAGCACGAACCACTTGGCCTTCATTGCAATAGGAGGGAAGACCAGAGACATTATAGCATCAGGATAAAGCATAGCATATCCCATCAGCACACCGTAGATGGCACCCGAAGCTCCGACTGTAGGGGTCATCTTCAATGTATGGATTGAAAGCTGGGCAGCATATGATCCTGCTGCCGCCTCGGCAAGCCAGTTCTGCATCTGCAGCCATTCTACTCCGGTGTGGATAAGGGCTGCACCCAGACCCGTCACGAAATAGAAAACCAGAAATTTCTTCGCTCCCCATACTCTTTCGAGCTGGCTTCCGAAGATCCAGAGTGTGTACATATTGAAGAACAGGTGCCAGAATCCTCCATGCATGAACATATGCGTGAGAGGCTGCCACCAATGGAAAAACGGCGATGTAGGATAGAAGAGCGCGAACTTTTCGTACATGAAATTTTCGTTCAGCGCGGTCATTATCATCACCAGTGCGTTGATGATGATGAGGTTCTTGACGGCAACAGGCACATTGGACATAAAGCCGCCCCTTTCGTATGAATAATAGCTCATTTTAGAATTTTTTGTCAATCTCTTCCACAGGGAGAAGTGACATCACCCTGCGGCCTGCACTTGTATATTCCGGATTTTCGCAGGCAAAGAGCTGTTCAATCAATCTCTGTGCCTCCATCGGATTTGTGACAGAATCGGCACTGAATGCACCCAGTCTTGCAAAACGGGATGCCATATTGGCAGCCATCATCTCAGGAAGGGCGCTATGATCTTCCGCAAGGATAAGCAGTAGATCGCCGATCATTGTCTGTACCTTTCCTGCCTCAGCGCTATATCCCTCAGGCACTCCGTTCACCACGATGGTGTCTGTACCGAACGGGGCTATATCGAAACCAAGGTCTGTGAGCATCTGAGAGTGTTCACTGATAAGGCAGATATTTTCGACTCCGACCTGAACACTTACAGGGAAGAGAGCAGTCTGGGTGATATGCTCGTTTCTGGACATTGCATTGAGGAAACGGTCATAGAGAATGCGTTCCATTGCCCTATGTATATTGATGACCATCAGACCGGAACGACCTGTGGTGACAATATATTTCCCCTGCAGGACAAGCACCGATTTGCTCGGAGAAATCTTATCCTCGAAGAGCTTTCCGTAGTCATCCCTCTTTTCCAGAAAAGCACCGGCATTGGAGCCATATCCTGCCGAAGGCCAAGCACTTTTCTCAAAATTCTGTCCCGACGCAGCCCAGTCATTGCCTCCGAACACATCAGCCTGTCTTGGAGATGGTACACTCTGCCCGCCGCCGTAAACCACTGCATTGTCAAAATGTGATACCTCCGAAGGGAAGCCGTCATTGTCGAAAGGATTGTATGAAGCGTCGGTGCCTGTCTGAGGTTCGCTGATCGGACGGAACTCGTCGAAATTCTTTCCGAAGGCCGGAATATCCGGAACGCCTTCACGGTCGAAGTCAATGCTGTCACTGAATGAATTCCTGCCGAGGACCTCCCTGATGCTGGCATACAGGATCTGGAACACTACACTGTCATCCTCGAACTTGATTTCGGTCTTTGTCGGGTGAATGTTCACATCGATGGCCTGAGGATTTATATCCAGATATATGATATATGAAGGAGTGTAGCCTTCCGGGATAAGGCCTTCATATGCTTTCATCACGGCCTTATGCAGGTACGGGCTGCGGAAATATCGTCCGTTCACGAAGAAATACTGGTTACCAAGACCTTTCCTTGCTGCATCCGGGCGCCCTGTAAAACCATGGACTTCCACGACCGAAGTCTCGGCACAGATATCTACGATTTCATTGGCGATATTTGACCCGAGAACATCCTGAATCCTGAATTTCAACGACTTGGCCGGACGAAGCACATAGACATCCTTGCCATTGTGGGTCAACGTGAAACCGATGTCCGGGCGGGTAAGGGCCACTCTGATGAACTCGGTCACGATATGCTTGAACTCTACATTGTCCGACTTGAGGAACTTACGTCTTGCGGGAACATTGTAGAAAAGGTTACGCACGCTGAAATTGGCACCTCTGGCGGTAGCGATTTCATTGGTCGCAATATGCTGTGAATCGGCGAAATCCACCTGACATCCGATCTCATCCTCCTCGCGACGGGTCTTAAGGGTGACCTCAGCTACGGCAGCAATCGACGCAAGGGCTTCGCCGCGGAATCCGAAAGTCAATATATTATTCAGATCCTCTGCGGTGTGGAGCTTGGATGTGGCATGACGCTCGAAACAGAGCACAGCCTGATCCGGAGACATTCCGCATCCGTTGTCAATAACCTGGATGAGGGTCCTTCCTGCATCCTGGATGACTACGGTTACCTGGTCGGCTCCGGCATCCACAGCATTCTCCACCAGCTCCTTGACCACGGATGCAGGTCTCTGCACGACCTCTCCCGCGGCAATCATATTGGCTATATTGCTTGGTAATATCCTTATATCCATTATTTCTATTTTGTAAGGGAATCGATGAGCAGAGGGAAATACTTATAGATCAGATAGACAACGGCAAAAAGCAGAGCCATTGACACTGCTCCGATGGCTTTCTGGTTCCTGCTCACCTCCTGCTTCCTCTGATAGTTTCCATCACGAAGACTGCCCTTGACAATGCTTCCGGGTACATATTTTTCTTCCTTCGGCTTGGTGAAGTCTCCATATTTCTTTCTTCTTTCCTCTGCTTCCGGATCATAGAAGCGAGGTCTGTAATTGAACTTGCGCACTTCCTGCGTTCCGAAAAAATTGAAACTGAATCCCATAGTTGCTTTTACTTTTATGTTTCAGGAGCATTTCTTGATTACGCTCCGATGGTAATCAGCAAATTTAAGGATTTTTCGTATTTTTGTGAAAATTATTTGACTTATGGACATAAGAATAGGTAACGGATATGATGTTCACGCCTTGGCGGAAGGACTGCCATTGTGGCTTGGAGGCGTACAGGTGGAGAGTCCGATCGGATGCATAGCTCATTCGGACGGAGACGTGGCCATTCACGCTTTGTGCGATGCCCTTCTGGGTGCATTGGCTCTTGGAGACATCGGAAAGCATTTCCCGGACACCTCGGACGAATTCAAGGGGATCGACAGCAAGATCCTGCTGGCACGAGTGATGGAGCTCATTGAAGATGAAGGATGGCATGTGGTGAACGCAGACATCACGATCGCGATGCAGAGGCCGAAGCTGGCCCCTTATATCATACCTATGCGCGAGTGCCTGGCTGAGATCATGGAGATTTCACCGGCACGTGTTTCAGTAAAGGCGACCACTACGGAGAAACTGGGATTCGTGGGACGTGGAGAGGGCTGCGAAGTATATGCAGTGGTGCTTTTAGGTCGTAACGAGGGATTGTTTGACTGATGAGAAAGCTTATCATAATAGGGATCGCGATAGTGAGCGCATTATCATGCGGCCGCACCAAGACCGGAGGATTCTCATCCGGTGAACTGGAGATATTGAACGGGACGGACAGCATCATGCGTGTGCTGACAGTCGAGGACAGCGTGGATTATGCCGTCCTGCATGCTGCCAGCCGCGATTTTTCTCAGGAAGAACTAAGGTCTGAGGAAGTGGAAAAGCTGGGACGCAGGATGGTCGCCACAGTGACTCATCCGTCACAGGACGGAGTCGGAATCGCGGGACCGCAGGTGGGGCTGAACCGAAGAATCGTGGCGGTACAGCGTTTCGACAAGGAGGGAGAGCCATTCGAGGTTTATGCCAATATCAGGATTGTATGGAAGTCAGATTCATTGGCTTATGGTCCGGAGGGATGTCTCTCGGTACCGGACAGACGCGGCAATGTGCTCCGAAGTCAGGAGATCGTGATAGAGTATGCCGACCTCGACTCGCTGAAACTCACCCATGATGACATCCCGATGGTCCGCGACACCATCTCCGGATTCACTGCCGTAATATTCCAGCATGAAATCGACCATCTGGAAGGAGTGCTATACATCGACAGATTATAGCCGTTCACATAAGGGTGGTTCAGGACAATCGTCATAAGACCCAGGACGCATCTGAAGGCTTATAAAGCATATTAACTCTCACGACAGTAGCGAAAAATACCGTTGCGAGAGGTATTTGACAGAAAAACATGCAATTTATTGCAAAAAGTTTTGCATTTTAATAAAACATTCATACCTTTGCAATCCCAAATTCAAAAAGGGAAGCCAAATTGAGATATGGTGTAATGGTAGCACTACAGATTCTGGCTCTGTCAGTGAGGGTTCGAGTCCTTCTATCTCAACAACATTTTGACAATAGTCATGGCGGGATAGCTCAGCTGGTTAGAGCGCATGATTCATAATCATGAGGTCCGCAGTTCAATCCTGCGTCCCGCTACTTGAAAATCAAGCACTTACGAAGTTTTCGTGAGTGCTTTTTTATTTATAGGGAACACAAATTTGCCCCTATTTTAACAGGTTGTTTCCAGAGCCTCAGTTGAGTAATGAGTTAAAGTTTCCACGCCTTTATTTATGTGGTCTTCTTCTGGAAACTAAGGAGCAAAACAAATTCAATACAAATGAAAGCATTTAGAATCTTTGGGATGGCATTGATTGCCATTGTTTTAGGCGTAAGCCTTTCATCTTGCAGTCAGGACAGTGATTCGGTTATGGGAGAGGATGAGGTAGATTTAAATGAGAAGAAACTTACTAGAATCGTTTCACACTCATCGCAATTTGATAGAACTTGGACATTTACTTATAATGCTAAGGGTCTACTGATTGAGTCTAGTTATGAGAGTACGCAGTGGAAATGTCATCATCAATATACGTGGATAGATAATCTTATCGTGGTCAACGGGTCACCAGATTATGCATTCGGCGTTAACAACTATACGATAATTCTTGAAAATGGGCTAGTGCAAAAAGAATATTGTAGCTCTTTCGAATTTCCTTATACATACAACTCATCAAACAAATTAATTGAAAATCACGGCCCTTTTAATATGACTTACAGAGATGCTCCTGAAACATTTGTTTGGGATAGCGATAAACTAATGTCTATATCTTATACACCTTACAATTCTCGTTATGATACATATACGTTTAAATATAGAGAGGATTTATGTAAAAAAGGCTATTTCCCTCTTTGGCCAGAGATATCGCTTTTCTATAGTGATGAGTTGTGTATGGCGCATCCGGAAATTATGGGAGTGCGCACCAAACAACTTCCAACAGGTTTAATATGCCTTGATGAAAATGGCTATTGTTATTCTTCTTCATATACATATGAATATGACCAAGATGGCTATATATCAAAAATTACGGAAACATATGAAGATGGCGATATCATTGACTATATACTAACTTGGAAATAAATGCTCATAAAAATAAAAGCGGTAAATGGCTTTGTGGGTTAAATACCGCATTCTTAGTTCTTAGAACATTACCTTAGGTAAAAAATAGGTCTTTAAGACATTGTAAGGGATAGCTTTGTAGGTGTTCTCTGTGACAATTGTTTCCTTTACATCATCGAGAATGTAGGTGACAGGTCTGTTCAATTCCTCGAAAATCCTCATGGGCTTGTCTGCTTGCCTCTTTCTTTTCTTTAATTTCTTACTATCCATAATTAAAAATTTTTGAGTGAAACATAAATTCATATACTCAATTATATGAAGCACATAATATCTCTCAAATAGGATATAGGAAAGATTGGATAGCGTACAAAATATCACTATATTCGCATTGAAATCTATGGCTGACATCACGTTGCCACTTTATAGATTTGCAGTTCTTTGATTTATTAACTAGGAGTGATTATTCTGATATAAAGCAGTGGTTTGCAGGGCTTTAGTGGTTCATAGGGCAAATGCTGATATTCAGATCTGAGCGAGTGACCGACACTATGGGTCGTATGCACTCTGACGCACAGTTTGCAGGTTCTTCATCAGTTCCAGCACACGTTGAGATGATGGGATTCCTCGGAATTGGTAACAATCCAATGGTAGGTTGTACAGTTGCTTGCGCCGTTGACGTTGCTACTGCACTTAATAAGTAATTTGCTCAAAACAAATCACTTAACATAACAAAACAAGGAGATGATTAAGTTCGTCTCCTTGTTTCTTTTTACACAACACAACAAAACATTTTGGGCCGAGGAATGAATGGAAATTTGGAGTATGTGGGGATTAGGTGTTGTGTTGAGAATCCAATCCGAGGTGAGTGAAGAGACCTCTAAAATAGGCTAAAAATGGCCTATTTTTAAGAAACCTGCTTCTTATTAGCTACCATTTTTTTGAAAATGTAAATATGGTAGCAGAAAGTGCTGTAAAGTTCAATGTGTCAAACCATTACATGGTATGAACCTACAATAAAATACTATATGTATGAAACGACACACTTTTACAGTTAATTTCTCCGCCAGTCCGAGCAAGGCTCGCAAGACTGGATTGATGCCAATTTATGCTACAATTACGCAAAATGGCGAACGTGCGATATTTACCACTGGTAAATACATCCAGCCTAATCAATGGGATGCTACTAAGCAAAGAGCAAGAGGAGCATCAGAAACCTCAAAGGCCATCAATGCTTATCTTTTACAGCTCAGAAACAAAATCTATCAAAAGGAGCTTGAACTGATGGATAGAGGTTATATCGTTAATCCATCCACATTACGAGACGCGTGTCTTGAAAAGGTGGATAGCATTCAAGCTAAGTCACTATGCCAAATATTTCAAGAGTATATAGAAGATGCTAGAAAATCTATAGGAATAGATGAAAAGAAGGATACAGTCTATAGTTACGTACGCACTTATGATATCCTTAAAGAGTTCATGAAGTTCACATTTAAAAGGAATGATGTTGCCCTTCAAGAACTGAATCTATCCTTCATAGAGAAATTCAATGGGTATCTACGTTCAAATCTTAAACATAAGAAGAACACAGCAGTTAAGCACCTGCGTTGCCTCATGAGAGTAGTGAATGTAGCTGTTGCTAACCGTCATCTTAGCGTTGACCCATTCCTTAATTTTAAAGCTCAAAGGGAAATCTGCGAGAGAGTTTTCTTGACAGAAGAAGAATTAAGAATCCTTATCAATAAGGACTTTCGCATCAAACGTCTGGAACGTGTTAGAGACCTATTTGTGTTCTGTTGTTTTACAGGCCTTTCGTACTCCGATGTAAAGACCCTTACTCCTGAGCACTTCGAGACTGATGCTCACGGAAGACTATGGATAAAGAAGAAGAGGGTCAAGACAGGCGTGCTATTCAGAGTACCTTTGCTCCCCATTCCTAAGTTGATACTGGAGAAGTACAAAGGTGGGGGCAAACTTCTGCCTGTTGTTGACCTCTCATCAATGGATGCATATTTGAAGGAGATAGCCGAACTCTGTGGAATCAACAAGAATATCAGCTCTCACACAGCACGCTTTACCTTTGCCACAACAGTGACCATCACAAACCGTATATCACTTGAAGTCGTAAGCAAGATGATGGGACATACCAATACCAGGATGACAAGTTACTATGCTAAAATTATAGATAAGTACATAGGCGAAGAGATGGATAAACTGGCTGAGTTGTATGACGCTTAAGGCACATTACTAAATGCTATGCATGGACGAAAACAGTGAGTATTGTTCGTATGGAAAAGTTTTCCGATATTTGTAAAGTTTGATGATTCAACATCACCAAGCATTACATATTTGTGAAAGTGTTTTTCGCAGGTCTTTAATGAAAATGTGGAAGTTTTCTAGAGCAAAGGTCGGCCGAACAATACTCACTTTCGTATAGATACATGTGGTTGGACGCTCTCTGCGTTCCAATATCTCCATATCTATTCGAGTGTGGGGTATTGTGTCGGTTATCTTCAACAGGGTCTTTCCACAACCTTCATTTGGATAAACGAAAGTCAGCTCCACACTTTCTTTGTAATATTTCCATTAAGGAGTTGAATGGAATATTAAACTATTATTATGCGACTTTCAATCGTAATAAAGAAGGCAATCGTCATCTTATTGCCATTTTTATTTCTTTCTTGTGAAAAATTAGATGATATTAGATTGCAGCGGATTGGTTCTATTCCAGTTTCTGATGCAGCATATATTTTCAAAAGAACAGAAAACACTAAAGGAAGTGCCAATAAGGAATCTGAAGGAATCTGGAAAATCACACAAGATGGAGAAGAAGTGAAACTCACTATTTTAAATAATAAGGGTGATGAGACTAGTATTGAAATTAATTCAGTTGTAAATATCACAGAAAAGTATTTATTAGTTACTACTGAAGTTGGGCGTGTTTTGGTGGATAAGAAAACTAATAAGGTATATGAATGCCCTGATAACCTACATGCCGATGAGAGAGTCGAAGAATATCCACAGGGGACAATATATTACTCATGGAATTGGGGTATATATAAGTCTCAGATTTCAGCCTCAACAATTAAAGAAGAATTTATGCTTCCAGAAGGACAATACGGTTCTGATTTTTTTATTGGAAAAAACGAAACGATATATTACAATCACGGATTGTGCTATGATGGAGGTGGAAAAATAATGACTAAGAATAAGCGTCTTTATCCAACAGATAATTTAGATCTCGTATTCGGTTCAGCTGACCACAATATATATTCTATTAATCAACATATAGACATCGATTCAGAAGGTTATGAAATATATAAATGGGAAAATTTATCGGAAAATGAGATTGACAAAAAATTAATTTGTACAATTCCAGCTAGTATGGAACCTTATCATTATAGAAGTACGAATTTTGCGCCAATTAATACAGTAAACGGAAATGTTATACTGTTTATATCAAATAAAGTATATGAATTTGACGGTAAATCTTGTAAGTTAAAAAGAGAGTACTCTCCAAAAGAAATAGAAATATTAGAAAAGTTATTTGATAATATCAGTTACCTAAATGGTTATGGAAACCAATACAAAACCGTTGGAAATAATAATGTATTTTTTGACCACAACCCTGGTTCAGGGGGTAATAAAGACATAGCAGTTAGCATAGACCCAACAACTTATGAACTTAAATCTATACCTTATATAATACCAGAAAATGAATATGAGGTCTATAGTAAACAAACTGATGCATTGTGTGGAAAATTATTGTTTACAGCACTGCGTTACAGGGATAGTTCAATCGTATTGGGTGAAGTAGACAGTAATGGTAATGTAAAAATCATAAGTGAAAGAAAATCCACATATAATATTACTGAATACTTTGCACTTAATTAAAGAACATAGTTAGCCACTCTTCGGAGTGGCTTTTTTGTGGCCATATGCAACCCATCAAAAACTGTCCACAAAAACGCCTCATTTCGTGAATGGAGTTGCCTTTTTGACCATCGTGTCCACGAAAACCCCTGCTCCCGTGGACAGAACGTCCTTCATGCGACCTGTTTCCGATGGGCTGCCAATGGTCACTCACTCCGCAAGACCGTTGGCAGACAGGTTTACAACATGAACAGTGAAAACTCCGAACTTGCATTGGTCAAACTCATGGAACTGTTCAACCATAGTTCATTATCCATCACCAAACGATACTTGGGTCTGAGACAGGAGGAGATTCTGGAAACTTATGATTGTTTGACATTCTGATTTTTCTGCAAGGAAAACATAAGACATTCACATCTTTTTGTTAAATTTGTCGTTATTCCGAGCCAGCAATGGCAAAGAGGGACATTTTGACAAAAAGGTGTTGTTGAAATTATCTTCTAAAGTCAAACTTCGCAACTTTGATATTGGAATGAAGATAATATGCAGTGGCACCACATCATTGATATGTACAGCCTATCTTGGCTTTTCACATATCCTTTGGTGTGGGCTATTGCTTTATCCATTCCAATGGTAATGCGAAGACCAGACTTTAGGATAAAGCAATAAGTTCCCACACCTTTATTTATATCCGCTTTCATCTGGGAATTGGTTAGCACACACATGTGGCAAACATGAAGAAGCTCCTATTCTTAACAGCTTGTCTATTCTGTTTCTATCAGGTTCAAGCACAAATGGTTTTTGAAAACAAAGACCAAAGATGGAATATTACAGGAATTGCATCTAATAATGATTATACTGCCATTTTCTGTGACATTACAATTCTTAATAATAAAGCAGGTTGCATTGATGCACACGAACTAGATAATAACGCCTCAATCTACATCTCTGGTACTTTTGGGAAATATAAACTTGTACATGCAGAATATGAAGGCTATTATAAACCGTGGAACAGATATTACAAAGTTACATATTGGAACTACTATACAAAAAAGAACAAAAATAAGGTAGTGCATGCTACTTTCTACTTTCCACGTGTTCCAGCTGGAATTACAAATATCAAGTGGCATTTTAATGGTGGGGTTGGTAACTCTGATTTCAAGAGTCGTAATTACCAATGCCCATCATTCATTGTTAATAATTTAGAAATTCCTGAAAATCAAAACACGACTCCTCAGACATCATACACAGAAAGTTACTTAAGAAACTACTGGAACAATTCTCCAGCTGCTCCTATTGAAGGCATTTACAATTTTATAAGCACATCAAACACCACCTATTGGGGAAACAATCGCCATAGACTGGCAATTGTTAAAGAGAAAGAAACATACAAAGTCGTTTATTTACAAGGTTCTAACCCTTCCGTGTGGAAAGAAGGTGAATTAAAAGGCACATTCACAGCCACAACCACACCGGGACTTTATAAAGTAAATTCTTGGCATTTGGAAAACAAAATGCCATCCAGCGCTGATTTCTATCTAGAATATCATGACAAGCAAATCAGACTTTACGATACAAAGAATTATGTAGAAACAATATTTATGAAGTTGTACCCTGAAAACGAGATTGAATTTTCCATGGTAGAACAAGAGAAAGAACAATCAAATAATCCAAACGAACTAAAAGGGAATGGTAGCGGTTTCTTTGTCGGTAAAAATATCATAGCCACAAATTATCATGTTGTGGAGGGCGCGAATGCAATAGATGTTCTTGTTCAAACAGCAACAGATGTAAAGACATACTCAACTAAAGTTTTGTGTGTAGATAAAACCAATGACCTTGCATTGCTAATGGTTGATGACAAAGAATTCAAGCCAATATCCACCATCCCTTATAATATATATCAAAGGACAATTGATGTTGGGTCATCAATATTTACAATGGGATATCCAATGGCTCAGGCAATGGGATCAGAGATAAAGGTAACCGATGGCATTATAAGCTCAAAGACGGGATATGAGGGACAAATTTCTGCATACCAGATTTCAGCGCCAATTCAACCGGGTAACAGCGGTGGACCGATGTTTAACAAAGGTGGAAACCTAGTAGGAATCACTTCGGCTGGAATTCCGGGGGCTAATAATGTAGGCTATTCAATTAAGAGCAGCTATCTATATCAATTGATGGATGCTGCCCCAATAACAATTGAAGACATCACAGATAAATCTGCTAAACATAGCAGTTTTACTGAACTGATAAAGGAGTTTGCGCCCTATGTGGTTATGGTCTTGATATATTAAATCAACCAACATAATATTAACCTTTTAAAATTTTACAAAAATGAAAAAAGCCTTTCTTTTAATGGTGGCATGCACTTTTGCATTTGTTAGCACCCATGCACAGACTTCAGCTGTAGAAACAGCATCTCAATTGACCAAAGCCGAACAGTTCAAAGCAAATAACAGCTTTGTAAAAGAGACCACTATTTATGAAGACAAACAGAGCGGCATGAAACTCTATGCTAAATTATTCACAGATCTTAACAGTAGAGAACAACTTGCAGCTTTGGAAATTTGGCCAACTGTAGGGAAATCAATGCTTACAGGCTCCCTGACTCCATTAGGATACCTTGATATGGATCAAATTGACGATCTTTTGCTTGCATTAGAGACAATCTTAACAGAGTCTCAGAATACTGATTCAAAAGAAAAGTGCAATATTACATATACAGCTCCTGGCGGCATTGATGTGTTCTTTACTAACACCATTGTAGCATCTACATTTGGCACTCCTGGTGTAGTAGTTTTCCGCAAGAAATGGTATCATTTAAATGAATATGGAGTACAGACAATCAGTTATTCAGAAGGAACAACAGACTGCGCTATTAAAAATCTACCTAAACTCATTGCGGCGATTAAGGAGGCTCAAACAGTTGCTAATCAATCATTAGGAAAATAACATATTATAGTGACTATCTTTAGGCATTAGATGATTGCTACTTAAAACAAGAAAAGCGGTAAATGACTTTGGAGGTCAAATACCGCTTTCTTCGTTTTAGAACATTCCCTTAGGTAAAAAGTAGGTCTTTAAGACATTGTAAGGGATAGCTTTGTAGGTGTTCTCTGTAACAATCGTTTCCTTTACATCATCGAGAATGTAGGTGACAGGTCTGTTCAATTCCTCGAAAATTGACATCCTCTTTGGCTTGCTTACCTGCTTCTTTCTTTTCTTTAATTTCTTGCTATCCATAATTCAAAAATTTTTGAGTGAAACATAAATTCATATACCACATTATATGCAGCACAGGAGGTCGCTCAAAATAGGATATAGGAAAGATTGGATGGCAGACGGAATGAGATCATATTTGCCATTTTTCTGAGGGCTGAAAAGCTACAGTAAGTGGCAATATATGATAAATCAGATCGTGAAAATAAATGCAGCTGGTGTGTAAAAATCACATAGGATATAATTGCAGAATAGCCACAAAACAGCTATCTTTGTGTTAGATATAGGAAAATACAACTAATTGAATATCAACCATATTACATTAAGTTTAACCCAATATCTATTAACATAACCATGTTAGCAAACCTGTTAACATAAACGAGGAAGTCTTGATTTTCAACATTGATTATCGTAAGGGTAAACAGAGAAACAACATCCATAAACAACGAATAATCAATAAGTTAAGGGATAGCTCAGCTGGTAGTCTACAAATGCGCCAGCATTTGGAGACCGAAGAGAGCAGCATGATTCATAATCATGAGGTCCCCAGTTCAATCCTGGGTCCCGCTACTTGAAAATCAAGCACTTACGAAGTTTTCGTGAGTGCTTTTTTGATTGTAAGAAACTTTAGGGGAACTTGAAAATTCTGAATTTTGTTTAGATTTCAGGAATTTTCAGAGGTTTTCAGGAATTCATCCATCGCCTTAAACTTCTCAAAGTCCAGATATTTGGGCTCGTTATCCTTGATGTAAGATAAATCCCCTTGATAATTTGCACTACCAATAGCTGCCCTAGCAGTAATTTTCATTTCTTCAATTCTAAAGTCCTGAGAAGATACTGCCTCACACTTTTCATAGTTGAATATTGTCAGATTCACTCCACCATAATGCAATGAACTATTGAAGCGTATGCCATCATAGCCAAGACTTCTGATATATTCCGCTATAACCTGAGTAGGCAAATAATCATCAGTATTATTCGTTGGTTTTGAGAATGCACCTTGTATCATTCCCATTACCCACATTTCCTTGGTCGCGCCTTTATTACTGGACAAGTCCAAATCAACAGCTATATCTACTATCCTAAGAGGCTCATTCACTCGTACCTTTGCGATATTTACCGCATCAAACATAAACGGACGCACTTCATACATTGCAGTAGTTGGACTCTCTGCCACATATAAGTACTTCACATACCTCGGATTAGCTCGTCCTTCTCCAACCTTAACGCCTTTAGGCGGAACAAATGAAGCCTCTTTAGTCAGTCCTTTGAAGGAATTAGCCTTACCAACATACTTGACCGGCGGTTCTTCACCTTCAGGAACACAGTAGCATTTGCGAATCATATGTTCATCTATACAACTATCATCGATGATTCTTGCCCTGTAATAAATATGGCCGGCTTCTATATCCAGTATATTCTCCGAAATGTACTCTGCTAACATATCTAACAATTCATGCTTAACAAAGTATCGATTCTCGTAGAATACAGCATCTTTAAAATCATACCACAACATACGTGCTGCGTAACACGCATCGCTTTCATCACTATATTGGGTTCTTATTTCTCTATCTACTCTCATGGCCTCTAAATGAGTCAGTTTTGCTTAGCAATTTGGCAGGGAATACCTCTCTCAAAGCATCCTTGGCTTCTTCACTCCTTCTCAAATAATCAATAGCCTTTTTGCGATATGTTTTGATCTCAACAACATTCTCTACAGCACTATGTAGTCCTTTATGGTTAAACACTATAATCGCCTTTCTGTAATCTTTATTTATAACAATGGCATTTAACTCACTAATTCGATCGCTATACCACTTTTCTATTTGGATTCTGGAAATAAACTGTTGAAAATTATTATCTATTTCATCTTTAGTGAGTCCCTTACTCAAATGAGATTCTTTGAAGTAGAAATCAATGCAACTTGACACATATAAAGCAGCCTGCTTTTCAACTTCGTTTTCAAGCATTCTTAAAACCCGATTTTTTATCTCATTGATATTAATTTCCTCATTCTTGAACACAGCAAACCCGTTTATAAAATCTTCTAATAAAAATAAATTTTCAACTTCAGCTACATTATAAGAGAATACATTCTCAGTTTCTAGTTTTTCTAGTTGAGCATCATCTCTAAAGTCTCGATCAATAAGCCCATAGGCTTCTACATACTTAGTCTTTATCTTATTAAATGCCCTAGTATAATCGATTACATCCTTGCACGTAGCAACCGGAGTAATCGTGTAATCAGGGAATATTGCTTCAAATATTGAACGATCCAAACTTCCGTCTTTTCCTTCACAGAACAAAATCTTTTTTCTACTACCTAATAGACGCATTAATAACGCCTCCGGAATCTCATCACTAACAACAGGCTCAATGTCCCAATGTTCAAATACACCAACATTATAGGACTTCAACCAACATCTTTTAGCATTGCGAGTTGAGGCAAAATCCACATCATGCGTCAAATATACAAATAAGCAATCATTACGCTTATTTTCCAAAGTATCCCACAACTTATTTAAGATTGCCTTATGTAGATGCAATTCCGGTTCATCAATAACAATCAACGAGGATTCCTTTGCTGACAAGACACGACCAACCACATAAAAAATCTCTCTCTCGCCATCACTCATTTTATAGGCAGGATACGACTTATCTTCATATTTGATATGCAAATTAAATGAATCATCACAATATAATGTCCTGTGTTCAATTAAATTATTCCATACTTCCATCACATCGTCCAATACAGACCTAAAGTCTGACTTTTTCACCACATCACCCTCATTGACTGTAGTACAATAACGACTAAATCTAGCACTTCTATCACCTAACAAATGAGATGTCAATGTCATGAGTTCAGACCCATACTTCTTAGATAACTCGTATGGGAAATCATCAGGTTTAGCTGCATCAAATGTTTTCTTATCATCCAGAACTTCCTTTTGACGCTGATAAAAATGTGCTGATGCATTTTTATGTGAAGGTATTACGGTATATGTTGGAAACACCAACAGCTTTTGGGCTGGTATTACAATACCATTATCCGTAGCCTCTAATTGTTCCCTTATAGAATTGGCAAACGTTGTCTTACCACTACCATTAGCACCAATTAAAACCAGATTCGACTTTGCAAAGCCTATACTTTTTAACAAATAATACGTCCTATCCAAAAACACACTATGAGTGAAAATGCGGTCAAGAATTGAGTGATACGATTCCACACTATGTAATTGAGGATGAGCATGCTTAAAATCACTCAAACGATCAATTTGAAGAGAATTAAGAATTGAGCAAATCTTTTTTAGAGAAAAACCTGTCAGATCACCTTCAATCCACGACTTGTTAATATCACTTAACAATGCTAACAATTCACACTCATAAGCATACTTGAGTTCTTCTCTATATTCATTTAACACATCTTTTAAAAGTGGGATATATTCTCCTAATCTCTCAATTACCAATTCTTCGGTCTGCATAGTATGATTCATTAAGTAGATAATAAAGATACTTGATAATTCCTTATATTTTGAGCTTTTTTACCTCCCTATCGAAGTCGCTCTCCAGCATTTCCATCTCACGTTGACGATATATTTCAAACTCCTGCTCCGCTTTTTTGATTGCCTGAGCGTGCGACACCGCACCTTTACCTATCAAGACCTTTCTCTTATGAGCAGTTATCTGACCATCCAGAGCCTCAATCCAATCCTTCATCGTCATAGGATTCATTTCCAAAGCCTGGAACTCAGCAAAGTCCAAGAATCCGGACACAAGAAGATTGAGTCGCTGTAACTCCAACTCTGAAAGATAATTCTTGGCGATCTTAACATCGTCCTTGGTAACATAGTTGCCCTTGAAATTGGTCATCCCCACAAATGGCTTCTCATTGTCCACGCGATTATAGATGACCTCAGCCGCCGTATTCTCATGAACGGCATAATGCAACTTATTCTGCACAGTAGCGAAGAAGGTCTTAGTCATATCGCTTCGAGGATCATAATCAACAGCAGTCGCATATATATCCGTCACCTGCTGATAGAAATTGCGCTCACTGCTGCGGATATCCCTAATACGCTGCAAAAGCTCACGGAAGTACCTGTTTCCGCCCTGCTTCAGCCTCTCATCATCCATCGCAAAGCCCTTCTGGATATACTCATGAAGTCTCTGCGTAGCCCACCTGCGGAAACGCACAGCCACCTGCGACTGGACACGATAGCCAAGGGCTATGATCATATCAAGGTTATAATGCTCGATATTACGCTTTACCTGACGTTCACCTTCAGTTTGAACTAACAAGAATTTCTTGTGAG
>JAZLCW010000024.1:0-40869 GCA_045614445.1 Candidatus Cryptobacteroides sp.
CCACAGTATGGACATCTTTCACGACGACTTTTTGCCATAAAAAAAATAACTTTGATGAAACGGATTTCATCAAAGTTATTGTATCTAACTGTATTTTAGATTGTTACAGAGGTTTTACCAACTACTTTTGGCAATTATACCAAATTTAGCTAAAATTTAAAAGAGGCTGGCTTGAAATTTCAAGCCAGCCTCTTCGCTGTTTATCCCGTATGCTGCAAGGGTTATTTCGCTGCTGCTATTCCTGCCATATATCCTGTCGAGAAAGCTGTCTGAAGGTTGTATCCTCCAGTGTCTGCATCCAGGTCGAGCACTTCTCCTGCGAAATAAAGGCCTGGTATGAGCTTGGACTCCAATGTCTTGGCTGTGATCTCTTCGAGACTTACTCCTCCGGCAGTAATGACGCATCTTTCATATCCGACGAATCCGGAGATCTCTAATTTCCAGTTCTTCAGTGTCTTGGCCAGAGTCTTGTGATCTGCTCCGGGATTAAGTTTCGAGAATGCCGGAATCAATGACAT
Organism: Candidatus Cryptobacteroides sp.; assembly: GCA_045614445.1. GTDB lineage: Bacteria > Bacteroidota > Bacteroidia > Bacteroidales > UBA932 > Cryptobacteroides. The sequence continues at coordinate 519 of JAZLCW010000024.1, forward strand.
AGGGAGAACCTTGGTCAGAAGGATTCTGAATCTGTCCTTGTAAAGCTTGTTGGCATTACGTTTGTCTTTTGCGATCTCGTTCCAAAGACATCCGATACGCACTGTAAGGTCTTCGATTTCTACTGCCGGCTTCAGGTCGATCACGACATAAGCCTTCGAACCGTTGACTATTGCATTGACGCATCTGCGGCTGACTTTGAATCCTATAGGGCCTTCAAGACCACCGTCTGTAAAATCCAGATCGCCGAATTCCTCCTGTGCGAGATTTCCGTCTATGTATAATGACAGACTTACATTCTTCAGCTGATTGCTGCAAAGGCTTTCACCGATTTCCGTCAATATCGTATTACGGCTTATATGTCCCTTCAGGTCTCCAGCTGGGGCATCTTCCTTATACCCCCTTGGGACGATCGCTGTCAGTGAAGGGAAAAGAGGCTTTATCGTGTGGCCGAAACTGCGGGCCCAGCCATAGCCGTCTCCTGTAGATCCTGTTTTAGGATATGACAGGCCGCCGGTGCATATGATCAGTTTGTTGCAGGTGTACAGACTACCGTCAGAACATTCGATTGAGAAATTATCTTCCTTATGTGAAGTTTCTCTGACCTCCCTGCTGCAATGTATCTCAGCACCGGAATTTTCCGCAGCTCTGACCAATGCATCCACAATGTCGGATGCAAGATGTGAAGCAGGGAAGGCTCTGTCGCCTCGCTCCACAATGGTCTCTGCGCCATGGCTTTCAAGGAAATCTATCATTCCCTCCGATGTGAGATTGTAGAATGAATGCTTGAGGAAATTCGGCTTAGGGTGAATATGTCCGCTGAACTCGTTCCACGGTTTTACATTAGTGAAATTGCACCTTCCCTTGCCGGTAATCATTATCTTTCTGCCTGGTCTGGCCATCTTTTCCAGAACTACGACCTTCCCGACTTTTCCGTCAGCAGCTAATTTACCGGCAGCTCCGGCTGCAGCCATAAGTCCAGCTGCGCCTCCACCTATTATTATAATATCAGCCGAATGTTTTCCCATAGCATTGAATCATTGACTATTTCTGGAGCAGCAATGTACCAATTTCTTCCTTGAATCTTTCTTTACCTCTTGAGCCTACAGTCATCACAGGTTCGCCATCAAGAGGTATATAAAGCACGGCAGGGATGGAACTTACATTGAATGCCTTTGCCAATCCTTTTTCCTTGTCGACATCGACCTTGTAAATGACGATCTGCCCTTCGTATTCCTTTGCAAGTTCCTCAAGAATCGGGGCAATTCTCTGGCATGGACCGCACCAGCTTGCAGTGAAATCCACGATAGCAGGCTTATCTCCGAGGAACACCAGATCTTCAGCGTCCATATTGAACACCTGAGCGGTGAAACTGTCGGCATTCAGTTCCTTCACTGCCTTAGGGGCATTGTCATTCTTCTTATCGTTCTGTGCTCCTGCATTACCGCAAGCTGCAAAAAGCATCGTAGCCGCGAGGGCAGTTGTTATTGTCTTTAAAGTTTTCATATCCGTTTGTTTTGCAATACGCAGATTAATAATAAATCATCTTTTCAGAAGGATCACCGGAACCGTCTGTCAGCCTGCGGGAAGTGTCTTCTCAAATCAGATGCCAATGCTAGAAAATAAGTTTTATGTCGAACAGCTCGTTCTCGCAGTAGCTTGCTTTCAGTGAAGCCTCTTCCTCGCTGCGTGATGCCAGCATTGAGGTCGGAATCAGCTCGATGGCTACGAAATCTCCTATTCTCAGTGTGGTAAGCTGCGATGCTTTGCAGATGGCATCCTCGATCGTTTCTTTCAATGTCGATCCGAAAGCAGTGTTCTGGCTGCAGAAGATGTTTTCGCCGTTCTTCTTCACTTCAAATACATTCTCATCACTCTCCATCACTACGGGATTGTACAGCGGTGCAGGAAGGAGGGAAGTGTGGTCTGCGCAGGAAGTGAACGCGATTTCTGATGATTCTGATGTATGACAATATAAGAGCGCACCGAAATTGAATGCGTCATAATATCTCGATGCGAACTTCCCACCGATGCATTTGCCGGCCTTTGAGATTCTTGCGAAGGCAATCGGAGCCCAGTGCAGCTCCTTAACGCACTCGGGAGAGTAGAAATCCTTGTTCTCCCTCTCCCAAGTCGTATCAGGACGGCAATAGCAGAAGCTTTTGCCGTATGGTTTTACTATGATGTTCATATTGATTATTCTTCTTCCTGTGAGAAGAGACTTCCCAATTCCTCGAATGGAGTATAGCCCTTGGTGCGTGGAACGAAGGTTGTGCTCTTCTTTTTTTCGGCAGCAGCCTTCTTTTCTGCTTCGTATTCAGCCTTGAGCTTGGCGAACTGACGCTTTGTGTCCAATGTGAAGTCACCGTTGTCGATCCATGCGAAGTAAGACGGCTCGCTGAAATATACTTCTCGTGCAGTCTTGCCTTTGTGCTTTCCGAAGCTTACCACAGGCTCGTCCTTGTCGTTGAGGATGAGTCTTCCTGCGTAATCTACAGTCCTCTGCTTGGTCGAGAACTTTGCGAGCTTGTCGATGTTGTTCTCGATTCTCGGGTCGCCTGCATATCGGTCGAGCTGGCCTTTCAGCACCTCGTATGTCGCAAGCGTATCTGCCTCGGCAGCATGGGCGTTTTCAAGCTCCAGTCCGCAGTAGAAAAGATATGCCGCCTTAAGGGTACGTGGCTCCATGGCGTGGAAGATGTTCTGGACATCCACCATCTTCATTGAGTGCAGGTCGATTGCCGGCTGTTTGTCGGTATATCTGCGTACACGCTCGATCTCCTCCGCGAGCATAGGAAGGTCGAATTTGGCTGAGTTGAAACCTGCAAGGTCGCATCCTGTGAGCCATTCCACCACTTCGTCAGCTATCTGATAGAATGTCGGCTTGCCTGCAAGGTCTTCAGCTGAAATGCCGTGGACTGCCTGGGCGGACGGATTTATAGGCCTCTGACACTGATTTTCATAGTCCCAAGGCCTTACGCGCCATGTCTTTACCCATTGCTCCCCACCCGGGTGGATCTTGACGAAGCAGAGCTCAATGATCGAGTCTGAAGCGATATTGAGCCCTGTGCTTTCTATGTCAAAAAACAATAATGGTCTTTCGAGATTCAGTTCCATACCTAGCTGATCATAATAGGCATAATGATACCGCAGATCTTCTCGCTTTCAGCCTCTTCCTCTGCAGGAACGATCAGAGCAGCGCGCTTGCTGTCAAGGAATTTGATCACAAGCTCTCCGCAGGTCATGTTTGAAAGGATCTCTATGATGAAAGGAGCCTTGAAGCCGATGGTCAGGTCTTCTCCGTCATACTGGCACTGCATGGTCTCATGTGCAGCGATAGAGAATCCGAGATCCTGTGCTGATACCATAAGGCTGCCGCTCTTGAGGTCGAACTTGATATGGTTCGAAGCCTTGTTCGAACATACTGATACTCGGCGTACGGTATTGAGGAGCAGAGTACGGTTGATTCTAAGGATGTTAGAGTTGTTCTGAGGGATTACATCGCGATATTTCGGATATTTTCCCACTACGAGACGGCAGATTACGGTTGTCGCGCCGAATCTGAATTCTGCAGTCTTTGCATCAAATGAAATCTCTACAGTCTCGATATCCTTTCCGATTGTGGATTTGAGGATAGCTGCCGGTTTCTTATGAAGTATGAATGATGCCTTTTCAGAAGCGTTCACGTCAGCTGTAGTATAGCAGATAAGCTTGTGTGAATCCGATGCTACGAGAGTAGTCGAATTAAGGTCGATATCGAAGAAGATACCGTTCATTGCCGGACGTATTTCGTCGTCAGCAGTAGCATAAATGGTGCTTGCGATACCTTCGACGAGACTCTGAGCCGGGAACTGGAGGCTTACTGCATTGCTTGCATCTGCACCGATGATTTCAGGATAGTCCTCAGCAGGGAAATATGGAAGAGTGGATTCTCCGCCTGCCCAGCTGCAAAGGAACGAACTGTCGCTTGTAGTGCTGATGGTCAGCGGCTGGTCAGGAAGCTCCTTGAGAAGATCCATCATGTGTTTTGCCGGAACGGCAATTCTGCCTTCCTCAGATGTGCTTTCTACCTCGATCTGAGTCCTGAGGGTAAGCTCTGCATCTGATGCTGTGATCTCCAGGGTATTTCCCTTGAGGTCGAAAAGGAAATTCTCAAGAATAGGGAGCGGTGACTTTGCAGGAATAGCCTTTGCAACAGCCATTACTCCTCTTAGCAGCTCTGAACTTGAAATTATAAGTTTCATAATTTATAGTGTTAATATTATTTACAACTTCTGCCCGCGTATAATACGGCATATTAGTCAACAAATGTAGTGAAAATTTTCTGAGGCATTGGCATATTTTTTGATTTTTTCGCCACTGTTTTTGCAAATGCTGCACATTTGTCAGCAAAAACCACGCAAAATGACATAAACCTAAGATGTATTGTTGAAGTTGAATCAATTAATTGAATTTAAAATATGAAAAAAAGTGTTTTGATGGTTTTGCTCTCCGCAGCAGTCGGAGGGCTTACGGCTTTTGCTGTTGTCAAGTCAATCTCGCCCGAGCAGCCGCTGGCTGTACATATGACTGACGGTGCTCAGTTCCGCACTGTGAATCTGTCACATGAGAACTGGCCGGATTTTACATATGCTGCAGAATCTGCAGTGGATGCTGTCGTATATGTCAAGACTACGGTGACACAGATGCAGCAGCAGGCCCCAAGTTCGATCTTTGATTATTTCTTCGGTTTTCCGCAGAGCGGTCCCCAGCCTCGAGAGAAGGTGGGCAGCGGATCAGGAGTGATCATCCGTGAGGACGGATATATAGTTACAAACAATCACGTGATCGAGGGAGCAGACAAGATAGAAGTTACACTCAATAACAATGTGACCTATCCTGCTACTCTGGTGGGAACTGATCCTGCCACTGATGTAGCTCTTCTTAAGATAGATGCAACCGGACTTCCTATAATTCCGTTCGGAGATTCAGACAAGCTCCGTCTGGGAGAGTGGGTGATCGCCATCGGGTCACCTTATGATCTTCGTTCTACTATCACTGCAGGAATCGTAAGTGCAAAAGGACGTGCAATGCCGAATTATTCAGGTGAATACAAGATCGAATCCTTCATTCAGACAGATGCAGCAGTGAACCCAGGAAACAGCGGCGGTGCACTTGTGGACAGAGCCGGAAATCTGGTAGGTATCAATACCGCGATCTATTCCCGTACAGGCTCTTATTCGGGCTACTCATTTGCAGTCCCTGTGAATATTGTGAAGAAGATCGCTTACGATCTGATGGACTTCGGAAGTGTTCAGAGAGCGGTACTTGGCATATCAATGGGACCGATTACGGATAAAATTGCTGAGGATTTGAAACTTTCTTCAAGAAACGGCGTATATATTAGCGAGGTTTCACCAAGCGGTGCCGCAGACAAGGCCGGTATCAAGGCCGGAGATGTGCTTGTCGCCATAGATTCTACAAAGATCACAGGCACTGCACCCGTTCATGAGACCGTGAGCAGGTACTCGCCAGGTGACATGGCTGTGATCACAGTCATCCGTGACGGAAAAGAAAAGAAGTTTGATGTGACCTTCAAGGGAACAGCTCAGGAAAACGGAACAGTGGCTGATGATGGTTCGATAGCATTCTACGGTTCATCTATAAAGGCAGCTTCCGAAGAGACTCTTGAGAAATATCATCTCAAGAGCGGAGTGGAGATCGTCGAGCTGGGTCCTGGAAAGCTGATGGAGGCAGGAGCGGTGGAAGGATTCATAATCCAGTATGTCAACGACCATCCGGTGAAGACTCCTCAGGATGTGATAGATATAGTGAAGAAGTCGAAGAGGACAGTATTTATCGAGGGTATTACACCTTCAGGAAGAACAGGTTATTTCGGCTTCGGTGTGTAAGCGGAAGAAATAAACTTAAAATATAGTTAATGAGACAGCTAAAGATTACAAAATCAATTACAAACCGTGAGAGCGCGTCGCTTGACAAGTATCTCCAGGAGATCGGTAGGGAAGAACTTATCACGGTAGAGGAAGAGGTGGAGCTCGCCCAGAGGATCCGTAAAGGAGACCAGCAGGCACTCGAGAAACTGACAAGAGCAAATCTCCGATTCGTGGTTTCTGTTGCGAAGCAGTACCAGAATCAGGGCCTCAGCCTTCCGGACCTTATCAACGAGGGTAACCTCGGACTGATCAAGGCTGCCGAGAAGTTCGATGAGACAAGAGGATTCAAATTCATTTCATATGCGGTATGGTGGATCCGTCAGTCTATTCTTCAGGCCCTCGCAGAGCAGTCAAGAATTGTGCGACTTCCTCTTAACCAGGTGGGTTCGCTCAACAAGATTAACAAGGCTCTGTCAAAGTTCGAGCAGGAGAACGAGAGAATGCCTTCAAGCGAAGAACTTTCCGAGATGATCGATGTTCCGAAGGACAAGATCGCCGACACACTTCGCGTTTCAGGCCGTCACGTATCGGTGGATGCTCCGTTCGTTGAGGGAGAGGACAACAGCCTTCTGGACGTTCTTGTGAACAACGATTCTCCAAGCGCAGACCGCGGTCTTGTGAACGAGTCACTCAACAAGGAGATCGAGAGAGCGCTCTCTACACTCGCTACCCGTGAAAGAGAGATCATCAAGTCATTCTTCGGAATCGGATGTCAGGAGATGACCCTCGAGGAAATCGGAGAGCGTTTCGGACTCACAAGGGAGCGCGTCCGTCAGATCAAGGAAAAGGCGATCCGCAAACTCAAGAACAATTCAAGAAGCAAACTTTTGAAAAGCTATTTAGGATAATGACTCCAGAAAAATTCATCATAGCTAAAGCGTCTGAAGCAATTCAGGCGCTTTACGGCGTTGAAGTACCTGAGGCTCAGCTCCAGGTGCAGGTTACACGCAAGGAATTCGAGGGCGACTATACATTGGTCGTTTTCCCTCTTTTGAAAATGTCCAAGACCACTCCTGAGAATACAGGTAATGCCATCGGAGAGTGGCTCAAGACAAATGTCGCTGAAGTAGCAGGCTATAACACAGTGAAGGGCTTCCTCAATATCTCGTTCTCAGAGGTATATTGGAACAATGTGTTCGCTGAGATTGCCGCTGCCGCACATTTCGGCCAGCTTGAGCCTACCGGCAGGACAATCATGGTCGAGTATTCTTCTCCAAACACCAACAAGCCTCTTCACCTTGGACACATCCGAAACAATCTTCTCGGATGGTCAGTGGCGAAGCTTCTTGAAGTGTGCGGACATAATGTAATGAAAGTCAATCTTGTAAACGACCGCGGTATCCACATCTGCAAGTCAATGTATGCATGGAAGGTCCTCGGTAGCGGCGAGACACCTCAGTCGAGCGGCAAGAAGGGTGACCACCTCGTAGGTGATTACTATGTGGCATTCAATAACCTTTACAAGAAGGAAGTGGATGAACTCGTAGCAGGAGGTATGTCTAAGGAGGAGGCAGAAAAGGCTGCACCTTCACTCAAGGCAGCTCAGGAAATGCTCTTCAAGTGGGAGAACGGTGATGCTGAGGTCGTGGAACTCTGGAAGACAATGAACGGATGGGTTTACGAAGGATTCGACAAGACATACAACGACCTCGGAATCGATTTCGACAGAACTTATTACGAGTCTCAGACCTATCTTTTCGGAAAGGCTCTCGTTCAGAAGGGACTTGAAGCAGGCATCTTCGAGAAGCAGGAGGATGGATCTGTATGGTGTGACCTTACAGCTGACGGACTTGACAGGAAGCTTCTTCTCCGCGGTGACGGAACCTCTGTGTATATGACTCAGGATCTTGGTACAGCAGAGCAGCGTTTTGCTGAGTACAGCCTCGATGCGCATATCTATGTAGTAGGAAACGAGCAGAACTATCATTTTCAGGTACTAAAGCTCATTCTCGGCAAGCTCGGCTTCGATTGGGCTGACAGCATCTATCACCTTTCATACGGTATGGTAGAGCTTCCGGAAGGAAAGATGAAATCTCGCGAGGGAACTGTAGTGGATGCAGATGACCTTATCGCTGATATGTACAATACAGCAAAGGAGACATCTCTTGAGCTTGGAAAGATCGACAATCTCAGTGCAGAGGAGCAGGACGCTCTCTTCAAGATGATCAGCCTCGGTGCTCTCAAGTATTTCATCCTGAAAGTGGATCCTCGCAAGACCATGCTCTTCGACCCTAAGGAGTCAATCGACTTCAATGGTAACACAGGTCCGTTCATCCAGTATACTCACGCGCGTATCAAGTCAATCCTCCGCAAGGCTGATGAGAAGGGCGTAGCACATACAGCTGATGCAGTGAAGCCTGAATCGGAACTCACCCCTAAGGAAGTCCGTATCATCAAGATCCTCAATACTTTCCCGGCGAAGGTGGCAGAGGCAGGTGCGGCACACTCTCCTGCAGTGATCGCAAATTATGCGTATGAGCTTGCTAAGGAGTTCAACCAGTACTATCACGATACTCCTATCCTTCGTGAAGAGAATCAGGCTCTTCTGCAGTACCGTCTTGTACTCGTGGAGACAATCGCAAAGGTTCTCAGCAAGGCAATGTCAATCCTCGGTATCACTCTTCCAGAAAGAATGTAACGACAGATACATATATGATTTCAAGGTGGTCAGATCGAATTTTCCGGATCTGACCACCTTTTTGTGTGAAAATTCACTTTTTTTGTAAAATTTAGTTTAGAATATTTCAAAATTAGAAAAATGTTTCTATCTTTGCATCATCAAAGGAAATTAAAACACAAAAGATATGGAAAAAGAACTTGTACTCAAGACTATGAAGGAGGCTGGAAAGCCTATCGCAGCAGGTGAAGTGGCTACATTGTCAGGACTTGACAGAAAGGTGGTAGATAAGGTTTTTGCAGAACTTAAAAAGGAAGGAGCCATCATTTCTCCTGTCAGATGCAAATGGACACCGGCAGAATAATCTCCAATAAAGAATAAGTTGAACGATGATATAAAGAACTTTATTATGAAAAGCGTAAAAGGAACAAGAACAGAACAGAATCTTCTCAAGTCATTCGCAGGTGAGAGCCAGGCAAGAAGCAGATATACATTCTTTGCAGAAGTAGCAAGAAAGGAAGGTTATGAGCAGATCGCTGCAGTTTTTATGGAGACAGCAGAGCAGGAGAGAGAGCACGCAAAGCGTTTCTTCAATTTCCTTAAGGGGGGCGATCTCGAGATTACTGCAACTTATCCTGCAGGAAAGATCGGAACAACATCTGAGAATCTTCTTGCAGCAGCAATGGGAGAGAATGAGGAGTGGGATGTGCTCTACAAGGAGTTCGCTGAGGTGGCAGCAGAGGAAGGATTCCCTGCAATTTCTGCAGCTTACAAGAACATCGCTAAGGTGGAGGCTGAGCATGAACGTCGCTATCTGAAGCTTCTTAGCCGTATTTCAGACGGTGATTTCTTCAAGCGTGACGGTAAGATCTGGTGGCAGTGCCGTAACTGCGGATATATAGTGGAAGCTGAGGCAGCTCCAAAGACCTGCCCTGCATGCCTCTTCCCTCAGGCTTATTTCGAGCCTATGAAGGAAAATTATTAATAGTTTATGATTGTGTTGTTGGATAAAGGCTTTGATGATGACATCATCAAAGCCTTTTTATCATTGTCCTATTGTCTTGAAGAAAACCTCGAATATTTCTTTAGAATCTCCGGTGAAGATTATGTGATGGTTGCCGATCGGGTCGTTGAGGAAATACTCGGCGCAATTGGCATGGTTTTCTGGTTTGAGGATAATCTGTGTTCGGCACAGATTGTTCTCATATTGGTTTCTGATCAGTTCTGCCTCGTTACAGAATGTTCTGGAAAGATCTCCCGAGACCTTGCAGATGGTCGCTTTCCCCTCAGGAAGCTCGCCATGGAGTGCTATACCGATACCTGATTCGTAATGAGTATTGAAGGAATATTTTCCTATCATGTCGAAAGGTACGGTGCAATGAGCCAGCAGGATTTCACCAGTTTCCGGGTCTATATGGCACGGATTGGCCTGGAAGCCGCATTGACCTGTCAAAACTTTGCCTATGCTCATTGTCAGAAGTGCGGGCATGTCACCTTCACAACCGGCAGGGATTCCCTCGGCGTTAAGAAGTGCCAATGCAAGGCAGCCTGTGTTGCAGAGCGGTTCCAGCAGATCGAAGCATCTTAGCGTCAGTCCGCTCAGCTCGTATCTTGAGACAATTCCCTTCAGGGCTGCATATATTCTGATAGCTCCTTCTGCATATTTTCCTACAGCCTGAGGAGACTGTGAGATTATATTCTCTTTAAGAGTTGAGATTTCTTCTGACAGTTCGTATGCTTTTTCTGAGAGAACATCGTTTATAAGTTCCTCTATCGGAACATCCACTATCTCGATTCCGAGTTTTTCCTTTACGGCTATCTTGTCAGCGGCACTTGAAATGAGCCAGTCAGATGGCTGTCCGATGCAACCCAGTCTCTTACCCTGGAGTGATCTTCTTGCTTCTTCTACCTTTGCCAGTGTGCTGATACGTGCTGCAATGTATGTTGTGCTGCCGTGTATGACCTCGCCACTTCTGCCTTGCTGTCTCAGGTATGACAGGATTTCCAGAGAAGCTGCCAATGAATTGCTTTTTCCTGAGGTCAGAAGCAGGATCCTGCCGCTCAGAAGAGGAAGCAGTTCCTTGAATATACCCTCAGTACCTCCTGTCCTGACATAAATTATATCCAGCGCGTCTGTTCCGTATGCCGAAAAATCTGTTCCTCTGAATGTAAAGCTAGTTCCCGCAGCTTCTTCGATCTCTGAAAGGAAGGCGGATGAAACTCTGTTCACGGACTGTTCGTCGTGAAGGGGGGATGTGATGGTGTATATTGCAGTTTTCATTGTGATGAATCAGTTTTGCTAATATACGGATTTCTGTGTAATTTTGCCTTGCTATGATAGAAAATAATGCATATATGTTTCCGACCTCTATCAAGGAGGTCAAGGCGCTGGGATGGGATTATATTGATGTGATCCTGTTTACTGGTGATGCTTTTGTGGATCATCCGTCTTTCGGTACGGCTGTGATTGCCAGATGGTTGCAGAAATTTGGCTACAGGGTGGCCGTGGTGCCTCAGCCCAACTGGAGGGATGACCTTCGTGACTTCCGCAAGCTGGGTGCGCCGCGCTTGTACTTCGGAGTCAATGCCGGAGCAATGGACTCTATGGTCAATCATTATACGGCAGCAAAGCGTCTAAGGTCTGATGATGCCTATACTCCTGAAGGAAAGGCAGGCCAGAGGCCGGACTATGCAGTGACTGTATATACAAAGATATTGAAGGAAATATATCCTGATATTCCTGTGATCATCGGAGGCATAGAGGCTTCGCTCAGACGAGTTACGCATTATGACTATTGGCAGAATGCCCTGAAGCCTTCGATTCTGGTGGACAGCGGAGCCGACTGGCTCTGTTACGGAATGGGCGAGAGAACGATGATCGAATTCACCAAGGCTATCGAAGCCGGACGTAATGTCAATGATATCAGGAAGATACCTCAGCTGGGATTCTATATGGACGGACGCTGCAGGACTAAGGATGCAGTCATTCTGAATTCATACGAGCGCTGCTGCAAGGACAAGGTGGCCTTTGCTGAGAATTTTCATGTGGTCGAGACATATGCCAATACGCAGAACCCTCCTGTACTTGTGGAGCCGGTAGGAAGCGGATATGTTCAGATAAATCCGACCTGGCCTCCTGCCACACAGGAAGAAATGGACTCTTTCTGGGATCTGCCATTTACCAAGCTTCCTCACCCACGCTACAAAGGCAAGCATATCCCGGCCTTTGAAATGATCAAATTTTCGATCAATACCCATCGTGGCTGTTTCGGTGGCTGCAATTTCTGTACGATCGCCGCACATCAGGGCAAGTTCATCCAGTCCCGAAGCGAGGAATCGATATTGAAGGAAATCACAGCATTGAACAAACTGCCGGGATTCGCAGGCAATATATCCGATGTAGGCGCGCCTACCGCCAATATGTACGGTATGCGGGGAAAGAATCCGGAGCTCTGTCTCAAATGCCGCAGAAAGTCCTGTCTTTTCCCGGGACCTTGCAAGAATATGGACCGCTCTCACGAGAGACTCCTGAAACTTTACGAAAGGATTGCCAGGATAAAGGGCATCCGCCACGCTTATATCGGCAGCGGTATCCGATATGACCTTTTCCTGGATGAGAAGGGATTTGTGGATGAGACATCATATCCATATCTGAAGGAACTTATCCTCGAACATACTTCCGGTCGTCTTAAGGTCGCTCCGGAACATACTGAGGATTCAGTCCTCAAGCTGATGGCAAAGCCTTCTTTCAAGCTCTTCGAGAGACTCCGCATTGAATTTGATTCAATTGTCAGAAGCAGCGGACGAAAATGCGAGCTGGTGCCTTATTTCATATCAGGACATCCTGGCTGCGGTATGCGTGAAATGCAGCGTCTTGCACGCAAGCCTGCACTTCAAGGATTGTATATGGACCAGGTTCAGGACTTTACACCTACCCCGATGACGACATCATCAGTCATGTTCTATACAGGACTTGATCCGAAGAATCTGGAGAAGGTATTTGTGGAGCGTGATATTGACAGAAAGAAAGAACAGAAATCTTTCTTTTTCCGTCGGGGGAAGTAGATGATTTTTTATAAAAAAGTGTTTGCGGTGTTGCTCAATTGAAAAAAATGTCCTACACTTGCACCGTATTTCAAAAGTAACTGGAATTTAGATTTTACAGATATGGCAACAACACCAAAGAGGAGAGCGGTATGTAGCTTTGAGAATATGTCAGAAGAACTGGCAGCCGCATTTGCAGAAAAATATCCAAAGGGATACAGTGATTATTTCCCTGATCTTGTAAAGTACACTCCACCTAAGGGAGATCCATTCTATGCAGTGACAGTGGAGATTCCTGATGCAATCTATCTTGTGAAGATCAAGGTAAAGACTGATGATGCAGAGGATCTGGAGCGTTGGCTCGATGGTGATGATGGAGATGACTCAGATGGAAATGACGGCGACAGCCTTCCTGATGACAATATCTCACAGTATTCTAACGGCGATGATGATGCCGCTGACGGTGAGTAATCATAATAAAGATTCATATGCCGACCGGGTTTTTCCGGTCGGTTCTTTTTTTATACGCGTCATAAGTATCCATAAATTTATTATCTTTGTATGTTCGAATTTTAACCTATGAAGGCCGTATTTATCAGAGATATACTTGCACCGCTTCGTAAATTGTTGAAGAAGCTGCCGGAAAGGGACGTCATGATTATCCTTTCTCTTTTTGTAGGTATATGTTGCGGTCTGGCTGCTGTATTGTTGAAGTCGGCGATAGAGTTCATACATCATTCCCTGACATCCTGGTTTGATGGTGAAGCTTACAACTTCCTCTATCTTATATATCCTGGCATCGGTATGCTGATAGCCATGCTCTTTGTCAGGTTTATTGTGAAGGACAATATAGGCCACGGTGTGACAAAGGTGCTTCAGGCGGTTTCAAAGAACGAATCGAAGATACGATCCCACAATATGTGGACATCAATGGCAGCCTCATCCGTCACAATCGGATTCGGAGGTTCTGTCGGAGCCGAGGCCCCTATTGTATATACCGGAGCAGCTATAGGATCGAATGTCGCCCGATATATGGGATTGTCTTATAAGAATATGACCATCCTGCTGGGTTGTGGCGCTGCCGGAGCGGTGGCAGGAATCTTCAAAGCTCCATTGGCCGGAGTGTTGTTCACATTGGAGATTCTTCTTTTCAATATTTCGATGACCTCGATATTGCCATTGCTGCTTTCCACTATTTCAGCGACGGTGATTTCGTATATCTTCCTTGGTGACAAACCTCCTTTTGAGTGCACGATTTCTCCATTCGAGCTTCATAATCTGCCGTTTTATATCCTCTTGGGACTTTTCAGTGCGGCCTGCTCTGTGTATTTCACCAGGATGACGCTCTGGCTGGAGGATAAGATCAAGACTATCCGGAAACCATTTGTCCGTTGGGCGATTTCAGCTTCATGTCTCGGTCTTCTGATCTTCCTTTTCCCGCCTCTTTTCGGTGAGGGATATGAACATCTGCATGAGCTTCTGAACGGTGGAACCATCGATCTGGAAGGTCAGACCATATTGGCATTCTTCCTGCGTAAAGCCTGGCTTGTGCCGGTATTTTTCCTCCTGGTACTCCTTTTGAAGGTGTTTTCTATGTCATTCACTAATGCCGGTGGAGGTGTCGGAGGTACATTCGGACCTACGCTTTTCATAGGAGCGGTTGCGGGCTTCGTATTGTCCAGGACAATCAATCTCATTGCTGGAGCCGGATTTCTGCCCGAGCAGAATTTTGTGCTTGTTGGTATGGCAGGCCTGATGTCCGGTGTGATGCAGGCTCCGATGACTGCTATCTTCCTTATTGCAGATATGACAGGAGGATATGAACTGCTCATTCCTCTTATTCTGACATCTACCATTTCTTACGCTGCGACCAGAATGATCGAGCCGTATTCGATCTATACCAAGCGAATCGCGAAGAAAGGAGAACTTCTGACACACGACAGTGACCAGGCTGTGCTGACACTTCTGAAAACCGGTGATCTGATCGAGTCGGATTTCAGGACCATCAGAATCGATGCAACTTTAGGAGAACTTGTGGCAGTGGTGGCAGAGTCCAAAAGAAATATTTTCCCTGTGGTGGATTCGAAAAATCATTTCCAAGGATTTGTCTCTTTGGAGGATATACGAAGAGAGATGTTCAAGACCCAGCAGTACGAGACCACCCACGTGTATAATTATATGAAATCGGCTCCTGCTTATGTTTATATCGACGAGAAGATGGATAGTGTGATGAGGAAGTTCGAGCAGACTGAGGCATGGAATCTACCTGTGGTGGAGGCTGACAGGACGTATGTGGGATTTGTTTCCAAGTCGAAGATTTTCTCTGCATACAGAGACCAGCTGAAGCAGGTGTCGCATGACTGATGCCAGATCTTTCATTCTCAGTTATGGCCTCTGAAAGGTTATGCTAATACAATAATCAGATGAAGAATATATATATCAATCATATTGCAAAAACTCTCCAGGTGAAAGATTGGCAGGTGGAAAACTGTGCCAAACTTTTTGAAGAAGGTGCTACAATACCTTTTGTGAGCCGTTACCGTAAGGAGAGGACTGGAGGACTTGATGAGGTCGAGGTAGCGGAGATACGCCATTGGACCGATGTCTTTGCGGAAATGGAGAAACGTAAAGCTACCATTCTGGAGACAATCGCACAGGCCGGGGCATTGACCCCAGAACTTCGTTCAAGAATCGAGGAAAGTGTGGATTCCCGTGAGATCGAGGACCTTTATCTTCCGTTCAGACCTAAGCGCCGCACCCGTGCTACAGCAGCAAAGGAAGCAGGTCTGGAGCCTCTTGCAGATAAGATGTACAATGTCGCATTGACAGACCCTGTGCCGGAGGCCCGTAAATATGTCGGTGACAAGGTGGCTTCTGTAGATGATGCATTGGCCGGAGCACGTGATATCATCGCCGAGCGTCTCAGCGAGACGGCTTCAGTACGTGAGACTCTTCGTCAGATTTTCAAGACCCGTCGTATCGTGACCAAGGCTACTAAGAAAGCTGTAGGTCAGGAGGCAATGAAATATCGTTCTTATTTCGAAAGCTCGGAGTCTTTGGAACGGATTGCACCTCATCGTCTTCTTGCTATCCTTCGAGCTGAAAATGAGGGATTCATAAGTGTGAAGATCGATGCGGACGCGGAGAAATGCGGAAAGAAACTCTATTATGATTTCTGTCAGGAAAGACGTTATCCGGCAGCTCCTCTTGCAGAGCATATGCATCTCGCATTTGATGATGCATTCAAGAGACTTCTCGAACCTTCCATTTCAAATGAAGTCTTGAAAGAAGCCAAGGAAAAGGCAGATGTCGAATCGATCAGGATTTTTGGAGAGAATCTGCGTCAGCTTCTTCTGGCTCCACCTGTGGGACAGAAGAGGGTACTTGCGATCGACCCTGGTTTCAGAACAGGCTGCAAGGTGGTCTGCCTGGACGAGCAGGGAAATCTGCTTCATAATGAGGCGATCTTCCCTCATCCTCCTGTAAATGAAAAGGTCAAGGCTATCCAGACTGTTTCTGCAATGGTCGCGAAGTACAATATTGAAGTGATAGCTATCGGAAATGGAACAGCCAGCCGTGAGACTGAGGAATTCATCAAGCGTGTTCCGCTGCCTCAGGGAGTACGTGTCTTTACAGTCAGTGAGGATGGTGCATCGATATATTCAGCTTCAGAAGTAGCTCGTGAAGAGTTCCCTGATCATGATGTGACAGTCCGTGGAGCTGTTTCTATCGGCCGTCGTCTGATGGATCCTCTGGCGGAGCTTGTCAAGATCGATCCTAAATCATTAGGAGTAGGACAATATCAGCATGATGTGGACCAGAATCTCCTGAAGGAAACTCTCGACAATACAGTAGAGAGCTGTGTTAACAATGTCGGTGTCAATCTCAATACAGCCAGCAGTTACCTCCTCAGTTATGTGTCCGGAATCGGACCAGCTCTGGCAGACAACATCGTGGAGTATCGTAGCGAGCACGGTGCATATAAGTCGCGTAAGGAACTTCTGAAGGTCAAGAGATTGGGAGATAAGGCTTTCGAGCAATGTGCAGGATTCCTGCGTATTCACGGAGCTGAGAATCCTCTGGATAATTCAGCCGTTCATCCTGAGGCATATCATATAGTGGACAGAATGGCCGCAGACTTAGGTATGCCGGTCCGTGAACTTGTAGGTAATGCAGACCTGTGTTCCAAGATAGATCCATCCCGTTATGTGGGCGGATCTTTCGGACTTCCTACCATAAACGACATTATTTCCGAACTTCGTAAGCCTGGCCGTGACCCGCGTGAATCAGCTCAGGAATTTGAGTTCGCCCATGATATCCATTCCATTGAAGATCTTCATACCGGAATGGAACTTCCTGGTATTGTGACCAATATTACGGCTTTCGGAGCCTTTGTGGATATCGGAATCAAGCAGAACGGACTCATACACGCCTCACAGATGGGAGTGAAGGGTATGGCTGATCCGTCAAAGATCCTAAAATTGCATCAGAAGGTCAAGGTAATGGTTGTTTCCCTTGATCTGGACCGTGACCGTATCGGTCTTCGTCTGATGAAGTAAGAAACTGCTGAAGATAAATTAACTATATATGAAGATCATAATAATCGGTGCCGGACCGGGTGGATATGAAACTGCTCTTCTGGCTGCAAAAAGGGGAGTCGAGACTGTTATAATCGAGTCTGGTCCGGTCGGAGGAACCTGTCTTAATGAAGGATGTATTCCGACCAAGGCTTTCTGCAAGAATGCAGAATATATCGACCAGCTTCATGAATCTCAGAATTATGGAGTGGGTAAGATAGACTTTGTTCTCGATTTCCAATCGGTGGTCGAGCGTAAGAATACAGTAGTCGAGCAGCTGAAGGCAGGCGTTGAAAGTCTTCTTTCTCATAAGCTGATAAAGCTGGTACGAGGCCGTGCCATCTTCAAGGATCAGCATACTGTTACAGTGGTTTCCGACTCGGGATCAGAGGATTATGCAGCTGACTATATAATCGTTGCTACAGGATCGGTTTCCGCATCCCTTCCTATCCCTGGTGCAGATCTTCCTGGCATTCTTACATCCAAGGAAATCCTTGATATAGACCATATACCGCAGCGTCTGTGCGTAATCGGAGGAGGAGTGATCGGGCTTGAATTTGCATCTGTCTTCCGTAGTTTCGGAAGTGAAGTTACCGTCATCGAGTATTGCAAGGATATACTGCCTCGTTTTGATACAGATCTGGCAAAACGTCTGAAACAGAGTCTTGGCAAACGCGGAATCGAAATCAGTACGCAGTCACAGGTCCTCTCCATTTCTCAGAATGATTCTGAATATGAGGTCACTTTCCTGCGTAAGGGTAAAGAGGAAAAGATACTTGCTGACAAAGTCCTTATGGCAGTGGGAAGACGTGCTGCTCTTGGTTCATTGAATTTCGCTGAAGTAGGAATTGAAACTCATGCCAAAGGAGTGAAGGTCAATGACTTCATGCAGACCAATATCCCTCATATCTACGCTATCGGTGATATCAACGGACTTGTGATGCTGGCTCACGCTGCGACTTTCCAGGGTATTGTGGCCTTGGATCATATAATGGGAGTTCCGAATGAAATCGACCTCAATGTTATGCCGGCTGCTGTATTTACCTCGCCGGAAGCTGCAAGTGTCGGAATGACAGAGGACGAATGCAAGGAAAAAGGTATTGCTGTGAAATGTCTTAAATCATTCTTCCGTGCCAATGGCAAGGCTGTGACAATGGGGGAGACAGACGGTTTCTGCAAGGTTGTAGTAGCTGCAGCTGCCAAGGAAGGTGACTCACAGCTCATTCCTGAAGGACAGATTCTCGGCTGTCATCTCTACGGACCTCATGCATCTGACATAATCCAGGAGGCGTGTGCAATGATCACCAGGAAAGCCACCTTGTCAGAATTCCAGGATGTCATTCATACTCACCCTAGTCTGACTGAAGTCCTTCAGTCTGCAATTCATGGATAAAGCGTAATTACTATTACTGGTTATGGGCAGATTACGAGTTCCGAATACCTATGTCATCATATTTATCGTACTGCTGGTCTGTGCGGTTTCTACCTGGTTTGTACCGGGAGGTAATCCCCAGACCTGGCAGGTTTTCTCCGCTCTATATGAAGGATTCAGCCAGCAGGCAGGTATAATCGCATTCGTGCTTGTCATCGGTGGCGCATTCTGGGTAGTGAACAGTACCAAGGCTGTGGATGAAGGCATAATGAAGTTTATATCCAAGGTACAGGGACTTGAGCGTTTCCCTCTGATAAGAAAACTGGGTGTAGGTAATATTGTCATCACCTTGATAATGCTTCTTTTCGGTCTTTTCGGAGCAGTATTCGGGATGAGTGAGGAAACCATAGCTTTTGTGGCAGTAGCTATCCCGTTGGCAAAACGTTTGGGGTATGATGAGTTTACCGGAGTATGTATGGTATATGTAGCAGCACACGTGGGCTTTGCTGGTGCTATGCTCAATCCCTTCACTATCGGTATAGCTCAGGATATGTCTGATCTGCCGCTTTTCTCTGGCATCGAATATAGGGTCATTTGCTGGATCGTCCTTATGACTGTGGCCATTGCATTTACTCTCTGGTATGCATCAAGAATCAGAAAACCGATCGGAACTTCACAGGAAGTAGATATCCATGCAAAGGAGGTTTCTACAGGAAAGTCCGGAGGCATTTCTGCCTGGATATGCTTCGGCGTTCTTACCATCATCCTTGTGCTGTTCTCTGTTTTTTATGCGTCGCAGTGTGTCATCACATTGGGACAAGCTAAGTTCGATACTCCTTGGCTGCTATGGGTGCTGACCGGTCTTTTTGCAGCAGTCTCAGTTCCTGCTCTGCTTAAATCTTCCAGAATGTTCATTCTCAATATGCTGATGTTCTGCATATTGTTTATGGTTGTAGGAGTGATGGGATATGGCTGGTATCTTCAGGAGATATGCGCTCTTTTCCTCGCCCTTGCAGTGGCTTCCGGCATTGCCGCAGGTTACAGCGCAGATGATATTGCCCGTGAATTCATTGCCGGAGCAAAGGATATATTCTCTGCAGCCCTTATAATCGGCTTTGCTGCAGGTATCATTGTGATATTGAAGGATGGACAGGTTATTGATACGATGTTGAATGCCATGGCGTCAGCTCTTGACGGTACAGGACGTGCAGGAGCACTGGGAACGATGTACGGAATACAGACATTTATCAATGTCTTCATTCCTTCTGCCTCTGCCAAAGCTGCGGTGACAATGCCGATTATGGCACCGTTCTCAGATCTGATAGGGGTGTCGCGTCAAGCTACGGTATTGGCTTTCCAGTTCGGTGACGGCTTCACCAATATGATAACACCTTGCTCAGGAGTGCTTATGGCAGTCCTGTCCGTGGCTAAGATTCCGTATGAGAAGTGGTTCAAGTGGGCGTGGAAGTTTATCCTGGCGTTGATCCTTCTGGGCTTCCTGCTTCTGCTTCCTACGCTCTTCCTTGATCTTCCAGGCTTTTAAAGATTTCGTGAACCATTATCGGACTTTTTTTAGAAGAGTCCGTAAAGCTGGGCATCGATCTTGTCGGTGATGTGAGCGAAATCTTCCGGTCTGTGCTCGAAATCAAGTTCATCAGCCTCAATTACAAGGACTTTTCCCTTATAATCCGCAATCCACTGGTCATATCTTTCGTTAAGGTTGCTGAGATATTCGATGCTGATGCTCTTTTCATAATCTCTTCCACGTTTCTGTATCTGTGAAACGAGAGTTGGCACGGATGACTTGAGATATATAAGAAGGTCAGGCTCGCTGACCATTGACATCATAAGATTGAAAAGCTGCATATAGGTGTCAAAGTCACGGTCTGAAAGATTTCCCATAGCCTTGTTGTTGGCTACGAAGATGTGCACTCCTTCCAATATGGTCCTGTCCTGGATTATCACATCTTCTGACTTTGAAATTTCCACCAGATCCTGGAATCTTTGTGCCAGGAAGTATGTCTCGAGATTATAAGACCATCTCTGGATATCCTTGTAATAATCTTCCAGATATGGGTTGTATGTTACGGCCTCATATTTCGGCGTCCATCCATAATGCTGAGCCAGCATTCTTGTGAGCGTGGTCTTACCGCATCCGATATTTCCGGCGATTCCTATATGCATATTCTTTAAAACTCTGGTGGTCAAATAAAAAGCAGATTGATTACCGTTCTGACGGTGAATCAATCTGCTAATTTACTATTTTTTTGCGTCCTATACAAGACCGTGAGCCATCATTGCTTCAGCCACTTTGATGAATCCGGCTATATTCGCTCCCTTTACATAATTCACATAACCGTCTTCCTCTGTTCCGTATTTTACGCAGGCCTCGTGAATATCTGTCATGATTCTCTTCAGGTGCTGATCCACTTCTTCGCGGGTCCATCTGAGTCTCATCGAATTCTGTGTCATCTCAAGACCTGATGTAGCTACTCCGCCGGCGTTGGATGCCTTTCCTGGAGAGTAGAGAAGCTTTGCTGTCTGGAATACCTCGATTGCCTCTGGGGTACATGGCATATTGGCTCCTTCGGCTACGCATATACATCCGTTGGCAACCAATGTCTTTGCCTGTTCTCCGTTCAGTTCGTTCTGAGTGGCGCATGGCATCGCGATGTCGCATTTAACGCTCCATGGACGCTCTCCTGCATGGTACTGAGCTGTAGGGTATTTCTCTACATATTCTCTTATTCGGCCTCTATAGACATTCTTCAGTTCCATGATGTAAGCAAGTTTCTCAGCATCGATTCCATCCGGATCGTAGATATAGCCGTTTGAATCTGACATTGTAAGAACCTTCGCTCCGAGCTGGAGTGCTTTCTGAGCAGCAAACTGGGCTACATTTCCGGATCCTGATATTGCTACAGTCTTTCCTTCGTAGCTGTCGTTGCGGGTAGCGAGCATTGCACTTGCAAAGTAGCAGGTGCCGTAACCGGTAGCTTCAGGTCTGAGCGGGCTTCCTCCCCACATCTGGCCCTTTCCGGTGAGTACTCCTGTAAATTCGTCACGCAGTCTCTTGTATTGGCCGAACATATATCCGATTTCGCGTCCTCCTACTCCGATATCGCCAGCCGGAACATCTGTATCTGCTCCGATATGTTTCTGAAGTTCGGTCATGAAGCTCTGGCAGAATCGCATGACTTCGTTGTCTGATTTTCCCTTAGGATCGAAATCTGAACCTCCCTTGCCGGCTCCCATCGGAAGGGTAGTGAGGCTGTTCTTGAATGTCTGTTCGAAGGCAAGGAACTTCATGATGCTGAGGTTCACGCTTGGGTGGAAACGGATACCGCCTTTGTACGGGCCGATCGCGCTGTTACACTGCACGCGGTAGCCTCTGTTCACGCGTACTTCACCTTCATCGTCCAGCCAAGGGACGCGGAAAATGATGATTCGCTCCGGTTCGACAATTCTTTCCAATATTTTCTGGTCCATAAGATAAGGATGCTTTACAATATATGGAGCAACGCTTTCAAGGACTTCCTTAACTGCCTGGTGAAACTCTTTTTCTCCCGGATTCCTGGCTATAAGATCGGCCATAAATCCGTCCACATAGGTTTTGGTGAACTGGTCCATAACTACTAACAAGATTAATTGGTTAGAAAAAAAAGTGCTTTCGCAGAAGCGCGAAAGCACAAATTTAAAAATATGTTTTTATAAATGCAATATCTGATTGTGTAATAACTCTTGTTAGAAGAGGAAGCCTGTGTTGATGTAGAATGCACCGTTTCCGTCCTGCTTGTTGAAGCAGCGTGCATACTCGAATGCTACGATGAAATTCTGGTTCATGATGAAACGAAGTCCTGCACCGGCTGAGCCGTGGAATCCGTCAGCCTTTCTGTTCACATCCACGAACTTTTCGTAAAGTTCCTGATACTTGCCGGTCTTGTTCTCCAGATCGTATCCCTTGAAAACATGAGCACCATCGGTAAATCCGCTGATAGCGAAAGCGATGTTCTGTTTCCAGAGTCTGAAGTCTATGAATCTCCATCGGAGTTCTGCATTGTAGAATCCTACATCCTGTCCCTGAACTCTGTTGAGCATAAGGCCTCTGACTGTGCGGTAGCCTCCGAATCCGTCATTGTCAGCCTTAGGTCCCATGCTGGTGTAGAAAGGCATTGCATACCAAGGAGCGTTGTTTCCGAATGTACCCTGATAGGCTGCTCTATATGCGAATGTAAGCTTGTCCTGTACGATAGGGACATACTGACGCATTGTGATGCAATACTTGTAATGAGGATCTGTTGTTCCCAGCCACTTAGGTGCAGCGATCACGTGAGCCTCTGCCCAGATACCTCTGGTCGGATTGTTCTCCACATTACGGCTGTCATACATAAGACCTGCGCGGAGAGATGAGATGACACCTCCATCAGCCTGTTCAGGAGTGATGATGCCCCATGCTTTGTATAAGTCAAAGAGGGTCGTACCACCTTCTACGTACATTGACGGGTCTGCAGGATTGTCAAGAACGCTGTAGCCGTTCGGCTTGTATGACTGGGTTTTTGTCCATGAGAAGTTATAGCCTGCCTCCCAATAGAAATTCTTGAGAATCTCTCCGGTGAAGTCCACCTTGGCTTTAATCAGGTCGCGTCCGAAACGATAGAATCCCTTCGGAAGTTTTCCTTTCTCTTCGAATTTCTTGAGCAGCTTCTCACCTGCAGCGTTGTCGTCAAAGCGGAAAGTCGGCTCGAGCATTTTCATGTTATAGATGCTCTCATATCCGTTGAATCCGTAGAAATCCAGAGCGGCATCCTTGTAGTATCCTG
Source organism: Candidatus Cryptobacteroides sp. (assembly GCA_045614445.1). Lineage (GTDB taxonomy): Bacteria > Bacteroidota > Bacteroidia > Bacteroidales > UBA932 > Cryptobacteroides. The sequence goes on from JAZLCW010000024.1 coordinate 23,880, forward strand.
AACAGATCGACATTCTGACTCCCGGAATAAGAGTCTTATTGTCATAGTTCACAATGAATTTATAGCTGTTGATCGCGCTTTCCTTAGTGTAAGCGGATGCTTCGAAATACCATGTTGACTTAGGATTAGGATAAGTGTCTCCGTTTCCGAAGTTGTAGAGGTTAAGAAGGGCTCCGAACTGGAATCCGCGGTCAGCGTCGAATGCGACTACCGGAAGAGGACCGAAATTGGTACCTGTCTTGATGATTTCACCTTTTTCGTTGTATGTAACGTTCTTCTTCTCCTTCTTGGCCTTCACTTCGTTTTCTGCAGCAGCTGTTTCTTCAGCGAATGAAGGTATGCACAATGCAAGAGCTGCAATAGCGGTAAAGAGTGTCTTTTTCATATTATAATGGTTTGGGTTTTACAATTTGTCAAAAGTCTTCACGATGTCTTTGCAGAAGCTTCTCATCTTCTTGTCTGACAGGACCTTGATGTCTGAAACAAACCTTCTTATTCCTTCGTTATAGTCAAAGAAGAAACTATATGATGGTATGCTCAGCAGCAATGCGGCGAGTGCATATGGCCAGCTCATCAGACAGAAGGCAAGGACTGTATATATAGGATAGAGGACCAGACCGAGTCCCAGTTTCACTCCGAATCCTACTGTATTATGGAAAGCTTTGTCTCTGGTCTTGCTCTTGAGCAGATAATAAGTCAGCCACATCGGTGAACTTACTATTGCGCTGAAGATGTAGTACGGCAGGCCGACAATTGCAGCAAATACCTTTCCTACGGCTCTCAGAGGCGTATTCTTCTTGGTGAAGGAATAGATTGACATTCCTTTTTTCTTCCTCTTCTTCTCGAAAGACTCGACTTTCTCGAGAATATCTTCCATCTTTGAGGCATTCTCTTCGCAGGCTGTGTCGATACTCAGGGCAATTTTCCTGTTTTCAAGCATGCCCTTGTGGAGACTTGTGCCGAAATTGCCGTAATTGAGACCTTTGGTGACTGCCATCATCTTTGTCAGCGCCCATTTCTTGTAGAGGTTTTCGTCGTCTTTCAGGAAAGTGATCAGCTCGGACATTCTGGCTGCCAGCTCTTTTCTAAGAGGATCGATCATCTGCACATCGTTCTCGACATCGAGACCTTTGACGAATTCAGTCACGTTTATCGGCTTTCCGAATGTAAGGAGGGATGTGCTTCTGTATCTGAAATAATCTCCGTATTCGATTCCGGCTGGAACTATATACACCGGCATCTTTTCTCCGAACTTTGCATTTGCTGCAAGCGCTGCTCTAAATGTTCCTTTTCCGAGAGTCTGAAGTGAGTGGGCTGGCCTGTGCTTGCCTTCCGGATACATGCAGAAACGGACTCCGTTCTCGAGAGTGTCTACGATAACCTCTTGAGTCTCATTGTTTTTCAGTACGTTGCGCAGTCCGTCCCTCTGACGTACCATCGGGAGAATTCTCACGAAGTACATTAGTCTGGCTATGAAAGGCTTGTTGAACAGATCTGCTCTTGCTCCGAAAACACTCTCGTTATCGAAGGCACGAAGGACGACAAGTGCATCCATCAATGTGTTGCAGTGATTAGGAGCGATGATGACAGCTCCGTCAGAAGGAATGTTTTCCTTGCCTTTTACTTCTACCTTTCTGTAGCTGTGCTTCACGCACCAGTCAACGATCGGCTTGAGCAGGTCGTAACGGAAATCCTTGTCGTAAATATGTTTTCTTGCCATTTTATTCCTCGTTTGCTTCTTTTCTTCCTTTCCAACGCCACAGGAATGCAAGTGTCAGGCCTGAAATGATATGCCATACACCCCACCAGGCAGTGATGACAAGCATTCCTCCGTTGTTTGCCCATGCTCCAGTTTCAGGGAAGATGTTAGGGTTCAGAAGAAGGACAAGTCCCAGACCTGAGTTCTGTATTGCAGTCTCGATGGTGATAGTCCTTCTGTCCTTGTACGGCAGTTTGAGCAGGGTACTTGTGCTGAATCCGATTCCGAGTGCAAGAAGGTTATGAAGGAGTACGACCAGGAAGATATAACGGATACATTTCTTGAATACCTCGATGTTTCCAGTGAAGATTATCACGACCATTGCAATGAATACGATGATCGAAAGATGCTGGAGAGGCTTTCTCAGCACCTTTGCTACCTTAGGCAGATATTGTCCGCAAAGTATACCGAGTATCAGAGGAATACCCATGATTATGAATATGCTCTGGAAGATGTCTCCGAGTGGAATCTGAAGCTCAGGGAGTTCGCCGATGTAATGGTTTCCAGCGAAGTTCAGGTACATCTTGCCCCAGAAAGCGAAGTTCAGAGGGGTGGTGAACACGCATACTGCAGTGTTGAATGCTGTAAGCGAAACAGACAGCTCTGAATTACCTCTTGATAAAGATGTGATGAAGTTGGATATGTTACCGCCGGGGCAGGATGCCACGAGGATCATACCAAGAGCGATCATCGGTGATATCCACTGTCCCATCGCTATGATCAATGTCAGTGTCAATGCAGGAAGCAGAACCAGCTGGCAGGCGATACCTGTAATTATAGACTTAGGATTCCTGATGATATCAACGAATGTGGCCGGCTTGATGCCAAGTGCCACTCCGAACATTACTAATGCAAGAACAATATTCAAAAGGGTGGAACCACCGTTCATTGTGACGTTCAGTGCATCTAATTCTCGAATGATTTCTTCACTCATTGTGATTAAAGGTTTATGGTTTAGCAAGACAAAGTTAGCATTTTTATTTATTAAGCCAAATATCATGTTTAATAGCTTATTAAATTTGTGGTAAAATCGTGCTAGGTGTTGCGTATTCACAAATAATTCCTATTTTTGTAATTAAAGTTTACGGCTATGCCTTACATTATTCTTTTAATATTTCTGGCTGTCGCCATTGCCCTTCACATTCTGACGGGTAATATTCCACTTTCATTTCTGTCTTTCCCTCTGAACCTGATTCTTGCTCTCATATGGGCAGTGCTGATCATAACCATATGGAAAGTTCGTAAGAAATCTTTTTTTGTGGAATTCATGCTTTCCAAAGGTGCGACTGTCTCTTCGATTATTCTTTTTCTCGGATTCAGTCTTGCAGTGGGTATTTCTGGTGATAGGGAATGGGTCAATACTTGGATATTTGCAGTTGTGATGCTGTATTTTCAGACAGTTCTCTTCTTCGTGATTCTCAGGGGATGGCGTGCACAGACTGCTACAGGTGCAAGACTTGGTGCTGTAAGATGGCGTTTCCTCTTGAATCATGCAGGTATTCTTCTGGCTCTTTCTTCAGCTTTCTGGGGAGCGCCGGATACGGAAGTACTCAGAATCAGAGCTATACGCGACCTTCCGGTAAGAGAAGCATTTACAATGGACGCTACTATGGAATGGCTTCCATTTGAGATTACGCTGAAGGAATTCAAGACCGAAACATATTCAAACGGTGTCCCTTCCATGTATGAGGCACGGGTGAATGTCGATGGTGAAGATGTGGTTCTTAAAGTCAATGAACCATATAATGTCAGTTTCGGTAAAGATATTTATCTTGTCGGCTATGACAATATGCATGATGGTGAGAGCTGTATACTTCAGATCGTGTATGAGCCTTGGAGATATGCGGCATTAGCTGGTGTGATAATGATGCTTGCAGGTGCTTTTCTGCTGTTCGTAAGTGGCCCTCGCAGGAGAAATGGGGAGGATTGATATTATGGGATGGAATATATTCATATGGTTCGGAATAGCTGCAGTGCTGCTTTCTGCAGCAGGAGCTGTGGTGTCAATGTGTGCAAATGACCATTGGTCGCAGTCATCTCTCCGTTATCGTAGACGTCGCGGTCTATCCATTATATTCGCATCATCGGCGCTGCTTGTTCTTGCGTCATTCATTGCTATGTTATGGGTAGAGCTTGGAAGACCTCCTCTGAGGACAATGGGGGAGACCCGTCTATGGTATTCTTTCTTTGCCCTTTTTGCAGGCTTGTTTACTTATATCCGCTGGCGCTACAGATGGATCCTGTCATTCTCTACAGTGCTTGCGACAGTATTCATATTGATTAATATCCTACGTCCTGAGATACATGACCAGACATTGATGCCTGCGCTTCAGAGTCCGTGGTTCATTCCTCATGTCACTGTATATATGTTCTCGTATTCCTTCCTTGGCTGTGCTTTTCTGCTTGCCCTGGCAGGACTTTTCACATCCAAGAATAATATAATGTCAGCTGCGGACACATTAGTATATATAGGTATGGCTTTCCTGACATTCGGTATGCTTTCAGGAGCACTCTGGGCTAAGGAAGCCTGGGGGCATTACTGGAGCTGGGACCCGAAGGAGACCTGGGCTTTGGTTACATGGCTCAGCTATATGCTGTATATACATCTGAGACTGCTGGGGCGTAGCTCCCGAAAGCCATTGTGCTTGCTTCTGATATTCAGCTTCCTATGCCTTCAGATGTGCTGGTGGGGAGTCAATTATCTCCCTACAGCACAGGATAGTGTGCATATTTATAACAGATAAATGATTATATGCTTATGAAGAAATTAGTAAGATGGTGTGCGGTACTGCTGCTGGTGGCGGCAGCCGTTATGGTCGTGGTCTATAGGGCCGTGAACAGGGTTCCTTCTGCTGATCTGCCTCAGTATGAGCAGGTTTACAAGATCTTTGATGATGGCGGATGTTTAAGCTGCCACTCTGCCGACCCTAAGCTTCCATTCTATGCGAAGATGCCGGTAGCCGGTAAGATCGTCATGGCGGATATCGATTCAGGCTATCGTGCCTATGATATGAAGCCTTTTATGGATGCTCTTAAGGTGGATGCTGAGGTTTCTTCTGTGGATCTTGCGAAGATCGAGAAGGTCGTGCTGGATGACAGAATGCCTATGCCGAAGTATTATCTGGTGCACTGGGGAAGTTCATTGACATCTCAAAAGAGAGAAATTGTACTTGACTGGATTCGCGGCGAGCGTATAGCAATGTATGCTGACGGTCTTCCTGAGAACCGTGCTGCTGAACCTGTACGTCCTGTGGAGCTCGCAACAGATGTTGATGCTGCGAAGGCGGCTTTGGGATTCGCGCTTTTCCACGATCCTCGTCTTTCTGTGGATAATACTGTTTCCTGCGCTACATGTCACGCTCTTGAGACAGCCGGTGTGGACAATCATCAGTATTCGCACGGAGTCAATGACCAGCTCGGCGGTGTCAATGCACCTACTGTTTACAATGCTGTATATAATTTCGTTCAGTTCTGGGACGGACGCGCCAAGACCCTTGCTGATCAGGCAGCAGGTCCTCCTCTCAATCCAGTCGAGATGGCTTCCGAATCATTTGACCAGATCATTGCGAAGCTTGCGGCTGACAAGGATTTCGCAAAGGCTTTCAAAACTGTCTATACAGATGGTCTGACAGAGGCCAATATCACTGACGCGATCGAGGAGTTCGAGAGAACTCTCATTACTCCGAATGCTCGTTTTGATAAGTGGCTCCGTGGAGATGACTCTGCTTTGACAGCTGACGAACTCATCGGTTATGAGCTCTTCAAGAAATATGACTGTGCTACCTGCCATGTGGGACCTAACCTCGGAGGTCAGTCATACGAGCTTATGGGACTTCGCCGTCATTATTTCGCAGACCGTGGACTCGAACTCACTAATGAAGATAATGGCCGTTACAAGGAGACTCAGATCGAGCGTGACCGTCATCGCTTCAAGGTGCCAGGTCTTCGTAATGTCGAGCATACTTGGCCATATTACCACGACGGTACCCGCGAGACTCTCGAAGATGCAGTCCGTGATATGGGTATCTATCAGAGCGGCGTAGAGCTTACTTCAACTGAGGTAGATCAGATCACAGCCTTCCTCAAGACTCTCACCGGAGAGTATCAGGGTAAGCTTCTGACCAATGACAATCCTCGTGAAGCTATCCACGATCATACTCTCGATCATTAGGATATATTATACAATAAAAGTCCGACCGGTATATAGGTGACATGCCACCCCCGGCTAGGGGGTACCTCCCATCAGGGAGGTGGGGGTCACCGGTATACCGGTCGGACTTTTATTATATCTATAATATGTTCAGACTCTGCTCCTTGATCTTTTCCAGTTCGTCCTTCATCTTCACTACTATCTTCTGGATCTCGGTGTGATTGGCCTTGGATCCGGTAGTGTTGATTTCACGTCCCATTTCCTGAGCAATGAATCCGAGCTTCTTTCCCGGATTAGGCTCATTCGTGATGGTATCGAGGAAATAATTGCAATGCTGACGGAGACGGACCTTCTCTTCGTTGATGTCCAGCTTCTCGATATAGAATATCATTTCCTGCTCCAGTCGGCTGGTGTCCGGTTCCACCTTGAGCTCTGCGAAACGGCTCAAAATTTTTTCTCTGATAGCTTCCACTCTCTCTTTCTCGAACTCTTCGATCTGCTTTGAATATCCGAGAATGGCATGAACCTTATCTGTCACATCCTTATAAAGGATTTCACCTTCCTGTGCACGGAATGAGTTGATATTGCGCAGTGCTTCGTCAATGCATGCTTCCACAACAGGCCAGTTCTGGTCAGTGATCACATCCTGCTTCTTTGCATCCATCACTTCTGGCATCCTCATTATTAGAGCGAGCAGGTCGTTAGGATTCTGGCTCCAGAGATTGTGTGCTCCAAGCTTTCCGCCAAGTTCGCTGATCTGCTGGTAGTATTCCATTGCCAGATCCATGTTGATCTTCTTGGCGCTGTCAGCCGCGTTCGGCTCGAAAGTCACGAAGAAATCAATGTTGCCTCTTGTAAGTTCTGTCGCGATTTTCTGACGCACAGTCATTTCCTTGTCCTTTGGAAGGAATGATGTCTTTATGCTGATATCCGCAGTCTTGCCGTTGAGGGAGCGGACCTCCACTGTGATCTTGCCTGTTTCAAGAAGTGCCTCGGCCTTGCCGTAGCCTGTCATTGACTTTATCATAATGCTGTTTTTCTTATTTGAGAGCGCAAAAATACTGAAAAATCCGTATATTTGCTCGATTATTTGAAAATTCAAATTACCAATAGATATGGAAGAGGTAAACAAGGAAGGCGTTGAGACCAGAAATCTCAACTTTTTGGAGGAGATCATCGAAGCTGATCTCGCAAGCGGCAAGTGTGAATCTGTGATGACCCGCTTCCCGCCTGAACCGAACGGATATCTTCACATCGGACATGCGAAGAGTATCTGCATCAATTTCGGACTTGCAAAGAAATACGGCGGAAAGACCAACCTCCGCTTCGACGATACAAACCCAGTAAAGGAGGACACCGAGTATGTTGACTCTATAAAGGAGGATATCAAGTGGCTCGGTTTCGAGTGGGAGAACGAGCGTTATGCTTCTGACTATTTCGACCAGCTTTACGAGTGGGCAGAGGAGCTCATAAAGAAGGGCCTTGCATATGTGGATGATCAGACACAGGAGGAGATCCGTGCTGGTCGTGGTACAGTCCAGGTACCAGGTACAGAGAGCCCTTACCGCAACAGAAGCGTAGAGGAAAATCTCCAGCTTTTCCGTGAGATGAAGGCCGGCAAGTATGCAGAGGGCGAGAAGGTTCTTCGTGCGAAGATCGATATGGCTCATCCTAACATGCTTTTCCGTGACCCGCTTCTCTATCGTATCCTCCATGCTCACCACCACAGAACTGGTGACAAGTGGTGCATCTATCCTATGTATGACTACGCTCACGGCCAGTCAGACAGTATCGAGAACATCACTCATTCCATCTGTACCCTCGAGTTCGACGTTCACCGTCCTCTCTACGACTGGTTCATCGAGAAGCTCGGCATTTTCCCGTCACATCAGTATGAGTTCGCAAGACTCAATCTTACATACACAGTGATGTCAAAGCGTAAGCTCCTTGAGCTTGTGAAGAACAATTTCGTAAGCGGCTGGGATGACCCTCGTATGCCGACTATCTGCGGTATCCGTCGTCGTGGTTATACTCCAGAGTCAATGCGTATGTTCGCAGAGAAGGTAGGAGTGGCCAAGCGTGAACAGCTTATCGACCTCCAGCTCATGGAATGGTGTGTACGTCAGGACCTCAATGAGCGTGCAAACCGATATATGACAGTACAGGATCCGGTAAAGCTTACTATCACTAACTGGGAGCCAGGCAAGGTAGAGTGGTTTGATGCTCCGCTTAATCCTGCAGAGCCGGAAGGACCTTCACGCAAGGTTCCTTTCACAGGTGAGGTCTATATCGAGAGAAACGACTTCATGGAGGAACCTCCTAAGAAGTACTTCCGTCTTAAGCCGGATGGAGAGGTTCGTCTCAAGTATACTTATATCATCAAGTGCCAGGAGGTTGTGAAGGATGCAGAGGGCAATATCGTTGAGATCAAATGTATTTACGACCCTACATCCAAGCCAGGAGCAGGCGAGTGGCGTTCAGTAAAGGGTACGATCCATTGGGTATCGACAGAGCATGCCAAGGAAATCGAGCTCAGACTCTATGACAAGCTCTTCACTGAGGCACAGATGGGACAGATTCCTGAGGGTGAGGACTATAAGAACTACCTCAATCCGGAATCTCTCGTGATCGGAAAGGGTTACGCAGAACCAGCTCTGCTCGAGGATAATTCCGGTATAGCAGTGCAGTTCGAGCGCCTCGGATACTTCTTCAAGGATCCGGACAGCACACCTGATCACTTTGTATTCAACAAGACTACAGCTCTTAAGGACAGCTTCAAGTTCTAAACAGCTTGATACGATTGACCCCGAAAGTTCATCAGACTTTCGGGGTCATTTTCTATTTATCAGCATATAGGACTCATTTAGTCCATACTACCAGTTCGTGAGGCTTGTCATCGGTGTAGCAGCCGTGTGCGCTTCCGTCTTCACTGCGGTAGAAGCACTCTTGCTGACTGCCGCCTGTAATGTATATTGCATCTACAAACCCGTATTCAATAAGAGCGTCAGCGAATCCATACAATGTTTCCGGCTGTACGGTTTCCACGAAATACAGATTTCCTTCAATATCTCTTGCGTATGCACATCTTGTGACCTTGCCTTTCAGGATGAATTGCTCGTTACATCTTGTTCCAGCTGATACCAAGGCCATCTGGCGGAACATGGATCCGGAGTTCTCGATGACATGTTTTCTGATCTTCGGACTACGGCTGATTCCGATCTGTGCATTTCCGTCAATTATAGCCATGAATCCGGCCCTCCATTGGCTTTCTGAAATGATCTCACCTTCTTCAATATAATCTCCGATGATCTGTTTCTGGTCATTCTTGATCCTGTAATCCGAACTTCTTGTGATGAAATATATTGATGAATCAGAATAATCCGGTACAGTATCTGTAAAATGAGCCTTGAGTCCGCTTATAGCGTAGATCTTCATCTTCACTCCCATGGCTTCCTGGTGCTGAAGCGAGACGCCTGCCTGGCCTGACATCGGTGCGGACAGATTGGCAATGATCTCGCTGTCCGAACGGGAACGGCGGAACTGATTGTTGTAATATATGTGTTTCCCCAGAAAGAATCCCCCCAAGAGGAAGAGCCCCATAGCAGACAATATCGCTATGAGCTTCCACTTACGGTCATTCTTTCCCGGATTGGTTCCTGATGAAGGGTTCCAGCCGGAACCTCCGATCACGACCACATCGTCATCCTTATATTCTTTATCTTTCATAGTCTTCCACATGATTCAATATAAGTATCTCTTTTTTCAGCTTGTTCAGAGCTTCCTGGGAAGCGTGCAGACTGATCTGCTCCGGCTTGGATGAGTCGAACAGTATCAGTTCGCTCTGCACTGGATTGATTCTGAAAATATATGCCAGATTGATGATATAGCTTCGTCCTACAACGATGAATGTAGGTTTTTCATCTCTTAGCTGTCTGCTGATGATGGAGATGAATCTCTGTCTGTTGAACCACAGCTGCTGATCGAACCCTCCTCTGAGATACATGTGGCAATAATTTCCGTCCGCTTCGATATATACAATATCTTCCGGACGTACTTTCAGAAGCTCAGTGCCGCTATTTGAGAAAATAAGTTCTTTCATCAGCTGTAAAATGATATTGATGCAAAGTTAGCAATGATTATCAATTACTCATAAAATTTCATCAGCCATTTCCCCCATTTCGTAAAGCCCAGCCCCCATTTGGTAAAAGCGGCTGTAAATTACATGGAAATCAGGAACTTTCTGGTCATTTTTGTATCAGAACTAATATCAAAACACTATAAAATATGGTAAAGGAAAATACTTTTGGACGCAGGATGATCTGGAAAGGAGTCTTTATCCTGCTTGCGGTTCTGATTCTTCAGATTCCGATTTTACTTGTCAGAAATCTTATCGAAGACCGTGAGGATCTTTCTTCCGAAGCTCAACACGAAGTCTATAAACAATGGGGAGGAGTTCAGACGATCTATGCCCCGGAACTTAAACTTCCTTATAAGGAAAAGGAAGTCGATTCCAAGGGCAATACAGTCTTCAGTGATAAAAAGAGAAGAATCGACGCAGTCAATGCTGAAGTCAAAGGTAATGTAGCCGTCGAGATGCGTCACAGGTCAATATATGACATACCTTTATATAAAGGTGATTTCACTATAGACGGCCATTTCGTCATCTCAGACACTGAATATACTTATTATACAGGTTCGGTATATCTCTATCTGCCTTTAGGAGATTTCAAGGGCCTTGAAGATAATATAACGGCCAAAGTAGATGGAAAGGATTATGTCTTTGCACTTTCAGAAGATGGACTTCGTGTAAAACTTGATACTGATGGTCTTTCTGTCGGCCAGGTCATCAGATATTCCATTGATTTCAAAGTAAAAGGTGCCGAGACTCTGGAATTCTATCCTAAGTCGGATACTTTCAAGGTCAATCTGTCTTCGGATTATCCTTCACCAGGATTTGGCGGTGCTTTCCTTCCTGATAAAAGGGAGATCAGAGAAGATGGCTTCAATGCTGAATGGACCGTCACCGACTTCAATACTTACGGAAACAATCACCCGGAATTTTCTGTCGACCTCGTTGTGCCTGTAACCCAATATCAGCAGGCTACCCGTGCTATGAAGTACTCATTCCTGATAATACTTCTTGTCTTTACCGCGATATTCCTCGTGGAAGCGATCACCCGTCAGGAGGTAAATTATATTCAGTATGTTGTGACCGGATTCTCTCTCTGTCTGTTCTATCTTCTCCTTCTTTCAATATCAGAATATCTTGCCTTCGGCTGGGCATATCTGATAGCTTCCGGAATGACTGTTCTCGCACTCGGAGGATACTTCATCGGTTTCCTCAGATCAAAGACTGCTGTAGGATGTACTGCAGCTGTGGCTGTACTCTATGCCTTCATATATGTTCTTCTTAATCTCGAGACCGGAAGTCTTCTGGTAGGATCACTTGCACTCTTTGTAATCCTTACAATGATAATGTATTTCACACGAAAGAATGATCTTATGCATAATTCGACAGATGAGGTCCGTGTTATCTGATAAGCTGTCCTATAAATAATGAATCCCGTCATCTTCGAAAACAGATGACGGGATTCATTTATTTTAAGCTATACTATTTCTTGTAAGCCTCTACTCCGCTGTTAAGGAAGTTGATGAAATTCTCAACAGAAAGATCATAGCTGTGTGTCGGAACGAGGATTTCGCCCTCAGGGGAGAGAAGCACATAATTAGGCTGTGCATTAACATTGAACTTCTCTCGTGCTATGTATGAGTTCACGCGGCCAAGATCCTTGTATACCTTTCCGGTCTCAGCATCTGTAACCCAGTCTTTCTCATCGAGTTTATGCTTGTCGTCTACATAAAGAGCAACAATCACATATTCGTTGCGGAGGATATCGAGAGCAGCAGGATCGCTCCATACTCTCTGTTCCATTTCGCGGCAGTTCACACAAGCGTGTCCTGTTACATCCACGAATACCGGTTTGCCAAGCTCTTTTGCAGCTTCAAGTCCCTGCTCAAGGTCAAAATAACCATCAAGGTTATGAGGGAGATGGAGGAAGTCATATTTCTTGGCCTCACTCTTTGCTGGCGCATCTGTCATTACTACATTACCAGTTCCTCCTGGTGAAAGAATGTAATCCTGAGTAGAAATAGGAGGGAGATAGCCAGAAAGACCACTAAGCGGAGCACCCCACATTCCCGGTACCATATATACTACAAACGAGAACACTACAATTGCAAGAGAAAGTCTTGTTACTGAGATGTGCGGAACATCGTCATCGTGTGCAAACTTGAGTTTGCCAAGGAGATAGAATCCAAGAAGCGAGAATGTCACGATCCAGATTGCAAGGTAAATCTCTCTGTCGAGAAGTCCCCAGTGATATGTCTGATCCGCCATGCTGAGGAACTTGAATCCAAGAGCCACCTCGATGAATCCCATTACTACCTTGACTGTATTGAGCCATCCGCCACCGCTCTTCTTGAGATCCTTCAGGAGTGAAGGGAAGAATGCCAGAAGGGTGAATGGAAGGGCGAATGCAACCGAGAATGCAAGCATTGTCACGATAGGAATCCACCATGCACCGTTGCTTGATGTCGCCTGGATAAGCACGTTACCTACAATCGGACCTGTACAAGAGAATGATACGAGCACGAGTGTAAGTGCCATGAAGAAGACACCTGCAAGTCCCTTCTTGTCCGATCCCTTGTCACTCTTGTTTACGAGAGACTGTGGAAGAGTGATCTCGAATGCTCCGAAGAACGATGCTGCAAACACCATGAAGATGATGAAGAACAGGATGTTAGGGAGCCAGTGTGTAGCGATCCAGTTAAAGATGTCAGCTGTAACTGATTCTCCTCCGATGATTCGTGTGATCACGATAAGGAGTGCGATAGGAAGTGTGTAAAGGAGGACGATGAAAAATCCATACATTCCAGCCTTGAAACGTCCCTGAGCTACAGACTCTGATCCTTTAAGGAAGAATGATACAGTCATAGGAACCATAGGGAACACGCAAGGAGTAAGAAGCATTGCGAATCCCCAGAGGATAGCCTGGAGAATCAGACCCCATGGGAATGCAGTCTTCTGTACTGGCTCTTCTGCGCTCTCGGATGCAACTGTGGCAGCTGTCTCGCCGATCTTTACATCGAAATCGTAATACTCAGCCTTGCATGCACCACCTGTGCAGGCATTGGTGAAGATTGTTCCTGTAAATCTGGCGTTTCCGTCATTTACTTTCACATCCTGTGCAATGATGATTTCATTGTAGTAATGCTTTGCCAGATCACCGTATTCGTCAGTTTCTTCTACTGGTGTACTGATTTCATATGGACCACCTACGGGCTCACCTCCCTCGACGGCAACGTCCATAATCTCAGTAGCAGAGAACTCATCAGTAAGAGTGTAGGTGTGGTAGCCTTCTGCGACCTTTCCTGTAAAGATCACTTTGTAGACATCACCCTCGCTTTTCTCCACGTGAGATGACCATGTTACGAGCTGGCCTTGGGCAAAAGCTGCAGCAGACATGAGGATCGCTGCAAGCATTGTCATAAATTTTTTCATTGATGTTTATTGTATAAGGTTTATTTTGCGAATGCTACAGATCTGGTCTCACGGATCACAGTGATCTTCACCTGGCCAGGATATACCATTTCCTCCTGGATCTGGCGTGCTATATCCGCTGACATTGCTTCAGCCTCCTGGTCTGTTACCTGGTCAGCTCCGACGATCACGCGAAGCTCACGGCCTGCCTGGATAGCATATGTCTTGGTCACTCCGTTGTGAGATTTTGCAATGTTCTCCATATCCTTGAGTCTCTTGATGTATGACTCGATCACCTCGCGGCGTGCACCTGGACGAGCACCTGAAATGGCGTCACCTACAAGTACGAGAGGGGAGATAATGCTTGTCATCTCCACTTCTTCATGGTGAGAGCCGATGGCATTGCATACTTCTGGCTTTTCCTTGTATTTCTCGGCGAGTTTCATACCGAGAATTGCGTGTGGAAGCTCCGGATCCTCGTCTGAAACCTTTCCGATATCGTGGAGGAGACCTGCTCTCTTGGCGATCTTAGGATTAAGTCCAAGCTCTGAAGCCATTGTTGCACAGATGTTTGCTACTTCGCGAGCGTGCTGGAGAAGGTTCTGTCCGTATGACGAACGGTACTTCATTCGTCCGATGAGTTTCACGAGCTCAATGTGCATTCCATGTATGCCGAGGTCGATACAGGTCCTCTTACCTGTTTCCATGATCTCGTCTTCAAGCTGCTTCTGCACTTTTGCCACGACTTCCTCGATACGTGCAGGATGGATACGTCCGTCGATTACAAGCTGGTGGAGTGCGAGACGTGCCACCTCTCTTCTTACAGGATCGAATGCAGAAAGAAGGATAGCTTCTGGTGTGTCATCCACTACGATCTCTACACCGGTAGCAGCTTCAAGAGCGCGGATGTTACGTCCCTCTCGTCCGATAATCCTACCCTTGATCTCGTCGCTCTCGATATGGAATACTGTAACGGCATTCTCAATCGCTGTTTCTGATGCAGTGCGCTGTATTGTGTTGATTACGATGCGTTTTGCTTCCTTACTTGCTGTCAGGCGAGCCTCGTCCATCACATCGTTGATATACGACTGTGCCTGAGTCCTGGCCTCAGCCTTCATATTTTCCATAAGCTGATTCTTAGCCTCTATTGCTGTAAGACCAGCGATCTCCTCTATCTGTCTGAGGGCCTCCTGACGGAGATTTTCGTACTCTTCAGTCTTCTTAGTCGCGATCTCCACCTGGTTCTTGAGGTTCTGTCTGATGGCATCAGCTTCCTTGTTCTTGCGTCCAAGTTCTGCATTCTGCTGGTTCAGGGAGTTCTCCTTCTGCTTCAGACGGCTTTCCACCTCACTGATGTGCTTGTTCTTTTCGTTGATGTACTGTTCGTGCTCGCTCTTGAGCTGGAGGAACTTCTCCTTAGCCTGGAAAATCTTCTCTTTCTTTATGCTCTCCGCCTCAAGTTCTGCCTTCTGGATGATCTCATCCTTCTGTCCTTTAAGAAGTATCTTACGGACAAATATGTATGTGCCCAGTGCCACTACGGCTCCTAGAACTGCAGACAAAATGTAAAATAGTATTTCCATAAAAAATATATTGGTTTTAGTTGTTTCACTTCAGGTCAAAAAAAATGACCAATCCACTTTTTAAGCAGATTGGTCAAGTAGTTATAATAAAAGCCGTTAGTCCGTTTGACAGAAAATCTTGTCAAATAAGATTTGGGCTCCGGATTTATGGTTCTGAAATCCTCCGTCCCGTTTACACGGAATCCCCGTAAGGGTCACATAGGTCCGTCATTGCCATCCGAGTACGCCCGGTTACATAAATACTGTTGATTTCAGCAAAAATATAACTAACGGCTGTTCTTATCAATATTCTTCAGATAACCGTCCAGCTCTTTTACAAGCTTCGCTTCTTCGCCATATAAAGAATTTATTCTATCTGACAAAGTAATATATGACATACATAAGTTCAATGCCGCAAAAGACATGAAATCCACAATATATCCTTCCGGATTCTTGGACTGATATTCCGCAATCCTTCTGTTGATTTCATCTGCCGATCTTCTTATCAACTGCTCCTGTTCCGGGGTCTCTGCTGTGAGAGGATACGGCTTTCCTGCGAGTTTTATCGTAATGTCCTGTGCCATATCATCCCTCCATCAGTTTTATGCATCTGTCAATTTCCTTCATCAGACTGTCTATCTTCTTTTTGGCTGCGGTAGTGTCTGTGCCACCTGCCATAAAGGCTTCAGTCAGCTTCTGGTTATCGATTTGTCTCTCTAACTCTATAATCTGCTTTCTGTAGGTTTCATTCTGTGTCCTGGCCTGCTCCAGCTCGGACTGAAGCCTTATGCGCTCCATTTTTTCCGACTCGTATGCAGCAATCAGCTGCTTGATTCTTTCTTTTACAGTTTCCAGCATTTTATAAAAATTCAACCTACTTTGCAAAAATAGCAAACTGCTTTGATTTCTCAAAATAAATTGATGAAATCAAAGCAGTTTATCTATGATGTGCAGATTATCGGATCACTTCCACAGCCTTCATACCTTCTTCGATAGCGGCTTTGTTGAGTGAAATAAGGTCTGCGTATCTTGCAGGGATACATTTTGCAAGTCCCTTGTCGATGTTCTCAGACTTGATGATAGGCTTCATCTTGAGGAATGCTCCCATGACGGCCATGTTGTAAACCTTCGAGTTTCCTACCTGAGCGGCTACATTGATCGCATCGATCTTGCAGACGTTGATGTCAGTTCTTGTCGGAGGGGTTGTGATTCCGTTCGGGTCATATATAAGAAGTCCGCCTGGCTTCACTGCGCTTTCAAACTTGTCGAGTGACTGCTGGTTAAGTGCGATCACTGTATCGAATTTTGTTACGATAGGCGAACTGATCTTCTTGTCGCTGAGGATAACGCTTACATTGGCTGTACCTCCACGCATCTCGGGACCATATGAAGGCATCCAGGTTACTTCCATATCCTGCATTATGGCACAATATGCGAGAATCTTTCCCATCGAGAGTACTCCCTGACCGCCGAATCCAGCGATGATGATTTCTTCTTTCATATCTATTATTCTTATTATCAGTTAATTACTCCTGTTTCAATACATCCTTGATGTCTCCGAGAGGATACTTAGGGAACATATTCTCAACCATCCATTTGTTCGCAGCAGTAGGGCTCATCTTCCAGCCTGAGTTACATGTTGCAACGATTTCTACGAATGAGAGACCGATGCCTTTCTGGCTGTATTCGAATGCCTTCTTGATAGCTGCCTTAGCTTTACGCGCTGCAGGTGCAGTGTGTACTGACTGTCTGGTGATGAATGCGGTACCATCGAGCTGAGCGATCATAGGTGCAAGCACGAGTGGGAATCCGTTAAGTTTTGCATCACGTCCGTAAGGAGTTGTGGCTGTCTTCATACCGAGAAGGGTAGTCGGAGCCATCTGACCTCCTGTCATACCGTAGATACCGTTGTTGATGAAGATCACTACGATGTTCTCTCCGCGGCTGCAGGCATGGATGATCTCTGCAGTACCGATTGA
>JAZLCW010000025.1:0-30250 GCA_045614445.1 Candidatus Cryptobacteroides sp.
GGAACTTTATCACTGTGCATTCGAAGGTGCTAACATCACTTGGACAACTGATCCTGAGGTAGCTTTCACAGGTGCTAAGTACATCATCTCTTCAGGTGGTGCTCCTCGTAAGGAGGGTATGACCCGTGAGGACCTTCTCAAGGGCAACTGCCAGATCGCTGCTGAGTTCGGTGACAACATCAAGAAGTATTGCCCAGACGTAAATCACGTAGTGGTTATCTTCAACCCAGCTGACGTAACAGCTCTTACAGCTCTTATCCGTTCAGGTCTCAAGCCAAGCCAGCTTACTTCACTTGCAGCTCTCGACTCAACTCGTCTTCAGTCAGCAATCGCTAAGGAGCTCGGCGTTCCTCAGTACAAGGTAGAGAACGCTCGTACTTATGGTGGTCACGGTGAGGCAATGGCAGTATTCGCTTCTAAGATCACTGTCGACGGCAAGCCGCTCGCAGAGTACAACATTCCTGAGGACAAGTGGGCTCAGATCAAGCACGCTACTATCCAGGGTGGTTCTAACATCATCAAGCTCCGTGGCCGTTCATCATTCCAGAGCCCTGCTTACCAGTCAGTTCTTATGATTCAGGCTGCAATGGGTGGCGCAGAGTTCCACTGGCCAGCTGGATGCTATGTAAACACTGAGAAGTATCAGAATGTTCTCATGGCAATGCCTACAACAATCGATGCAACAGGTGTTCACTTCGGTGAGGTTACAGGTACTCCAGAGGAGATCGCTGCTCTCGATGCATCTTACGCTCACCTCCAGGTTATGCGTGATGAGATCATCTCTCTCGGCATCATCCCGCCAGTAGCAGAGTGGAAGACTCTCAATCCAAATCTTTAATAATCTTGGTCCTGCCCCGCAAAGGGCAGGATATTATTTTATGGCGATGTCCGGGGAGAAATTCCCGGCCGTCGCCTTTTGAGCAATAATAAACACATAAAATACAATGAAACGTTTTATTCCATTCATCCTCGCAGCAGCGGCAATGGCTTTCGCTGCGGTATCTTGCGAGAAGGCTCCTGAGAAGGTAGAGCTCGAGATCGCCTCATATGAGCTGCCGACATCTGCTGCGTTCGGTGACAAAGTCAATTTCACTATCAATGTTCCTGAAGGTGCTGACCTTTCAAGTGTAACTGCGGCTCTGATCAAGGATGGAAAGCAGCTGTCTTCCACTACTGTCCCTGCATCTGTCGTATCGACACCTGCCTCTTACGGTGTAAGCGGACTCCTTGAGATCCCTTATATGAAGAATGCAGCTGCTGGAAGCTACGATGTGATGCTTGTGGCTACAGGCAATTCTTCGGAGCGTGCAGAGAAGACCGTACAGATCAGCCTTTCTCATCCAGCCTTCGACGCTGTGGCATTCGTGGCTGACAACGGTACAAGATACGACCTTTCTGCTGGTGTAGGAAGCGTATGGTCATACACAGGTACCCTTCCTGCAGCCCTCACAGGCTATTTTGAAGGAAAGACTGCTGATGGCAGAACATACGACTTCGGCGGTGCCAACATTGACAATGTGGAGTTCGGCAACAAGACTGCAATGGAACTTTACAAATATGAAGAGGAACTTCTCGAGGCTACTGTTTCATTCGATGTGGTTTCGTTCAAGGTGGTTTTCCCTCTCGATGTCAAGGTGGTTACAATTCCAGAGACAACAGATCCTGCATATCCTGGTACGATCGACGTAACATTCAAAAAGGGTCAGCTCGTAGATTTCAGACAGCTCGGTGACCTCTGGGTGGACGTGGATTTCTTCCAGTACAATGGTGACTACACTTATACATTCATGGCCGAGGGTGGTAACTACCGTCTTACAAACCAGTCTGACTGGGGTTCTCTCCGCGTGGAAAGACTCTCGTCAAACGGTGATCTCGGAACATTCGGCTGGGATGATGCCGGCAACATCACTGTGAATGAAGCTATCTGGTGTCTTGGAAACTATAACTTCGGAAAGCCTGACATGCGTCAGGTAAGAGGTGGCAGAGTATGGAGCGATTGGGAAACATACGATGGATATTGCATGGCCAAGATCGATGACTACAAGTATCAGATCACTCTCCGCGTATATAACCTCGCTCAGTACAAGTTCTTCTGCACCAAGCTCAACTGGGGCGATATCTATGGTACTCAGTATGATATGGCCAACAGCCAGCTTAACGGATGCACCAATATCTACGCTAACGCTCTGGTAGGAAACGGAAACTTCCAGCAGGGTATGAGCCAGTCAGACCCTAACGCCATCATGTATCCTGAGACAGGTATCGTGATCCGTTTCACATTCGATGTGACAAATCCTCAGGCTATCATCGTGACAGCAGAGGATGTTACAGACCAGAATCTGATGTAATTTCCTATGAAGAAACTTATTTCGATATTGCTCTTCCTGAGTCTGGCCGTTTCTGCGTCGGCTCAGGAAGGCTGGATAATGACGGCTGACTCCCGCAAGGATTATAACGGTGCCACAATGGCCAACGGACGTCTTGGTGTCGTTACCGACGACCGTCCTTTCACAGCCCGTGAAATCGTGCTTGCAGGAGTGTTCGACAAGGAAGGATACAATGGCGTGAGCCGTGTAGCCCGCGGTCCTGTGTTCCTGAACATGGAACTGACTGTCGACGGCAAGAAGGTGGAGGATAAGGACTTTACCGGCTGGAACCAGGTATTCGACATGAAGAAGGCCCAGCTTACCACAAACGTGGATCTGAAAGGCAAGGCTTCCTTCAAATATACTGTGCTGGCCCTGAGACATCTGCCTTACAATGCAATGTCTATCGTGGAGGTGGTTCCGCACAAGGACATTACCCTCAAGGTGGAGAATGTCTATGGCATTCCGGAAGAGATGAGCGACCTTCAGGCAAGTTTCGGAGAAGGTGCCCAGCTTGTGTATCAGCTTAATGCAGCCACCCGCACCAAGATGCATCGTGTAAGCTCTTCGTCGATGTTCATGTTCGACGGAAATGAGCCTGAAGTGAAGCGAATCGAGAAGGAAGGCCGCGACGGAATGTGGTTCTCCGTGAAGCTGAACAAGGGTGAAGCATATCGTTTCGCGCTTGTGGGTGCTGTATGCTCTACACAGGATTTCAAGGATCCTGTCAATGAGTCCAAGCGTTTCGCTACATTCGCCTACAAGTCAAGCATCGATTATCTCCTTGACAAGCATCGTGCAGCCTGGGAAGAACTCTGGCAGGGCGATGTGATCATCGAGGGAGATCCTGAATCGCAGCTTGACATCCGTCATGCCCTGTATCAGCTATACTCGATCACCCGTGACAACTGTCCGGTAGGTATCGCTCCTATGGGCCTTTCTTCGAGCGATGGTTACAATGGACATTATTTCTGGGATACAGAACTTTGGATGTATCCTCCGATCCTTGTCATGAATCCTCAGGCCGGACGTTCACTTATGGACTATCGTGCGAATTGTCTCCCTCAGGCACAGCAGAATGCCCTTAATCATGGTTACAAAGGCGCCCAGTACCCTTGGGAGGCTGATACCTCAGGTGAGGAATGCACTCCTGTCTGGGCATTGACCGGAACATATGAACATCATATCACAGCCGATGTAGGTATTGCCATGTGGCAATATTACTGTGTGACTCAGGATAAGGAATGGCTCGAGGAGCAGGGATGGCCTGTGCTCAAGGCGGTGGCTGATTTCTGGCTCAGCCGAGTTCAGAAGAATGCTGACGGAAGCTATTCAATCATCAATGTGGTCGGAGCTGACGAATATGCCGAAAATGTGGATGACAATGCATTTACCAACGGTGCTGCAAAGCGTGTCCTGCGTGATGTGACTGCAGCTGCAGCAGTTCTCGGCAAGAAGGTGGATCCGAAATGGATGGAAGTCTCGGACAATCTCGTGTTTACATACAATGCAGACGGTGTGACAATGGAATACACCGGTTATGAAGGACAGCTGATCAAGCAGACCGATGTGAATATGCTCGCATATCCTCTCGGAGTCGTGACCGATCCTGAGCAGACCCTCCGTGACATCAATTATTATTTCGACCGTATCGACCCTAATGGCCCGGCGATGAGCAATGCCATCATCGCAGTGCTTCATGCGCGTCTGGGAGATCCTGAGACTGCCTTCAAGGTGTTCAAGAAAAGCTACACTGACAAGCTTCGTCCACCGTTCGGCGTTCTGTCAGAAAACGCCAACAATTCCCGTGTTTCGTTCGCTACGGGTCTTGGCGGAATCCTTCAGAGCGTCATCTTCGGATTTGCCGGAGTGGAAATCACTGAAGACGGAATCATCCAGCTTCCTACGAAGCTTCCTGCTCACTGGAAATCATTGACTGTGACCGGAGTAGGAATCGACAAGCAGACATTTACAGTAACCAACAACCAATAATATGACTATCAGACATTATCTGGCTGTATTTGCAGCCATGATATTGACCTTTGCGGCGGGCATTCCGGTCTTCGGATCGGATGCTCCCGACAAGGTGAAGGTTTCGGGAAAGGTCATTGATGAGGCCGGCATACCGATCATCGGAATCGCCGTCATTTCGTCTGACGGCTCCAGCGGAACCATCACCAATGATGCCGGACTCTTCTATATTACAGTTCCGGCAGGGGATATCCTTACCGTCACAGGTATCGGATATCAGGACGAGAAGGTCGCTCTGGACGGAAGGACAGAACTTCTGATCAGGATGAAGACCGATACTGTGCTCGAAGAGGCCGTGCTGGTCGGATTCGGTACCCAGAAGAAGGAGAGCGTCATCGGTGCTATTGCATCCATCGCTCCGGAGACCTTGTCTTCGAACCAGACTGCCAATCTCTCCAATGCCCTTGCAGGACAGATAGCCGGTGTGATCGGAGTGCAGCGTTCCGGCGAGCCTGGATACGATGCGTCGGATTTTTGGATCCGCGGTATCAATACCTTTGGCGCAAGCTCGAATCCTCTCGTGATCGTCGATGGAGTCGAGCGCTCCCTCGACCAGCTTTCTCCGGAGGAAATAGAGTCATTCTCTGTTCTTAAAGATGCCTCAGCTACAGCTATTTACGGTGTTCGAGGCGCCAATGGAGCCATTGTCGTAAAGACAAAGAGAGGTTCTGTCGGCAAGGCCAAGGTCAATATCAAGGCGGACTACGGAGTTACAGCTCCGCTGAAGATCGCTCAGTTTGTGGACGGAGCCAAGCATATGGAAGTCATCAATGCGGCCGCCCTCCTTTCAGGAATGCCGGAGCAGTTCTCCCAGACGCAGATAGATAACACCCGCAATGGTGTGGATCCTGACCTGTATCCTTCTACCGATTGGCTTGACCTTGTGACCAATGATTTCGCGACCAACTCGCATATAAGCGCAGATGTAAGCGGAGGTACGGAGCTTCTTCGATACCGCTTCATCCTTGGTGTGTATAACGAGTCGGGTATCATTGCCACTGACCCTTCTGCGGCATTTGACTCGGAGCTCAAGCTGACCAAGTACAATGTCCGAAGCAATATTGACCTGAACCTTACAAAATCGACGCTGTTCACTTTCAGCATAGGTGGTTATATGCAGGACAGGCATGCTCCCGGCTCGAATGTCAGCAGCATCCTTCAGTATGCTCTCGAGATTCCGCCTATCGTGCATCCTGCAGTATATTCGAATGGTAAATTCCCTATCCAGTCGAACCGTGCCAATCCTTATGTGATGGCTACCCAGACCGGATACAAGGATAACTACAAGTCTCAGCTTCAGAGTGTAGCGACCCTCGATCAGGACTTCGGAATGCTCTGGGAACCTCTTGAAGGTCTTCACGCCAAGGTGACTTTCTCATTCG
The DNA here is from genome assembly GCA_045614445.1 of Candidatus Cryptobacteroides sp. Taxonomy (GTDB): domain Bacteria; phylum Bacteroidota; class Bacteroidia; order Bacteroidales; family UBA932; genus Cryptobacteroides. The sequence continues at coordinate 5,780 of JAZLCW010000025.1, forward strand.
ACGTATATCAGGATTACTGGTCGGAAAGAACCAGAAGACCGACCTACTATTATGCGACAGGTCGTGATGCCAACGGTGAACTCCTGATGGAAATTGTCTCGACAGGTGATGAATTCCTGGGATTCTCCAAGTCCTTCGGCGGAAGCAGAAGCACATATTTCGAGGCTCCGGTTTCCTATACCCGTACTTTCGGAAAACATAGTGTGGACGCCCTCCTTCTCTGGAATATGAGAAGCTATGTGGATCAGAATGCATCTTCGGCCATCTATTCATTCCCATACCGCCATGCAGGTCTTGCGGGCCGAGTCGCGTATGACTTCGACAGCCGTTATTTTGCCGAATTCAATTTCGGATACAACGGCTCTGAAAACTTCGCCAAGAAATACCGTTACGGTTTCTTCCCGTCGGGAGCCATAGGCTGGATGGTATCTAATGAACCTTGGATGGAAGATGTGAAACATATTGTCAATCAGCTCCGTATCCGTGGTTCGATGGGTATTGCCGGAAACGATCAGATCTCCGGCGGTCGTCGTTTCGGCTATCTTACTACCATCAACGGCAATGCCGGCGGACACAGCTTCGGAGACAACAACAGCGTCTCTTACCCTGGTGTCGCAGAGGATCAGTTCGGAGTTCCGGATCTGACCTGGGAGACAGCCACAAAGACCAATATCGGCTTTGATCTCGGTCTCTTCGATGCTCTTAATGTCACAGTGGATTATTTTACCGAAGTCCGCAAAGATATCTTCATGCAGAGAAAGATCTTCCCTGAAACCTCTGGTTTCCAGAATGCACCTTACGCCAATTACGGCAAGGTGTTCAACAGGGGAGTGGATGCCTCGCTGACCTTCAACAAGGCATTCTCCCGAGATACATATCTCTCTGTAATGGCCAATTTCACCTATGCTCACAATACGATTCTGGAGTATGACGAGGCCGCGGGAATCGTGGGAACGACCCGTGCCCGCACTGGCCACAGCATAAACCAGAATTTCGGACTGGAGTCTCTAGGACTTTACACAGAGGATGATTTCCTCGATCCGGTAGCGGGAACCCTCAAGCCGGGCCTTCCTGTTCCGTCATGGGGAAAGGTGAGACCTGGAGACATTAAGTATGTCGATCAGACCAAGGATGGCAGGATCAATGACGAGGACGTCACTGCCATCGGAGGCTCATCGGTGCCTGAAATCGTCTATGGATTCGGCTTCTCGTTCCGTCATAAGGGATTCGATCTGAGTGCATTGTTCCAGGGAGTAGCCCTTACGGACTTTGTTGTCGGCGGTGACTATGATGACGCCCGAAACCAGTATTATATCCCTGGTGCCGGTTCTGGTGCGGTAGCGAACATATTGGCCAATGTGGATGACCGCTGGACTCCGGAAAATCCTTCTCAGGATGTGTTCTGGCCGAGACTTTCCCTCGGAGTCAATGAGAACAACAGCCAGTCTTCAAGCTGGTGGCTTAAGGACGGATCTTTCATGCGACTGAAGAATTTCGAGATGGGATACACCTTCCTCAGAAGAGGAACAGGTAAGGACAGGCCGGTGAACAATCTCCGACTTTTCGTCAGGGGCACCAACCTCTTCACCATCTCGGACTTCAAGCTCTGGGATCCGGAACTTTCAGGCTACGGATTCGCGGCATATCCTATCTCCCGCGTGGTTTCTCTCGGTCTTGACATATCGTTCAACTAAAACTCAGGCTTATTATGAAAAAGACAATATATATATTTGTTACAGCGCTTGCCCTCTTTTCGGTGGCAAGCTGCCATTATCTTGATCAGGAGCCTGACGACCTCATCACAGAGGAGATGGTTTTCAATGATATCGTAAAGACAAACGGATGGCTTGCGAACCTCTATAGCTATCTTCCCGATCCATATATGGACTGGAATATGAAGTACGGACTCAATACTCTTGTGGACGATGTCCAGATTCCGCTCGAGTGGTCAGGCTTCGGCTGGTGGTCCGCTTCTGCCATGAAGGGCAACTGGAGTGCTACTTCCAACTATTTCGACCTGTGGGGTGATGTCTACAAGGCAGTGCGTGCGGCATATATCTTCCAGGAGAAGGTGAAGCCTCTTGGAGCCGAACAGACAGCTGAGGATGTGGCCTATATGAGGCTCCAGGCGCGTTTCCTTGTGGCTTATTACTATGCCCAGCTGCTCGAGTTCTATGGATCCTTCCCACTTGTGACTCAGTATTACGGCATTGATTCTACTTATGAGGAACTGATGCTCGAGCGTACTCCTTTCGAGGAAATCGTCGAGTGGCTTGATGCCGAACTTCTGGATCTGGCTTCGCAGCTTCCTGTGGAGCTGAAGAACATTTCCGAGGATCACGGAAGAGCCACCAAGGGAATGGCGCTCGCAGTCAGGGCTCATGTGCATATGCTTGCTGCAAGTCCGCTTTTCAACGGCAATGCAATGTATGCCGACATCAGGAACGCTGACGGAACCCCTCTCTTTCCTCAGACCTATGACAAGGAGAAATGGAAGAGAGCTGCGGATGCGGTCAAAGATATCTTTGATCTGGGTGTATACTCTCTTTACAAGCAATACAATGAGGACGGCACACTTGACCCGTTCCTTTCATATATGAATATACATTTTGCAACAGGAACGGCCAATCCGGAACTCATATTCATCAACAACAACTGCAATTATGCAGAGGCTGACCAGAATATGGCTCCTCACGGCTATGGAGACGGTAACGGAGCATACGGAGCCACTCAGAACCTTGTGGATGCCTTCTTCACCCGCAATGGTCTGCCTATCGACAAGGACCCTTCCTATGTAGCAGATGGATACAGCACGGAGGATATACATTATCCGGGAACAGCATGGACCCGTTCCAATTCCCGTGATATACAGGGCTTGATCACAGAGGCCGGTACACCTAATATGTATTGCAACAGAGAACCTCGTTTCTATGTTTCGGTAATGTGGCACAGAGAGTGGTCTACCCAGCTTTCCGGCTATGTCGATTTCCTTTATGGAGGAGCCAACGGAGGACCTACATATGATTCTCCTCAGTGCGGCTATCTGATGAGAAAGAGACAGCATCCTCAGGCCACCGAGATCGGAAACCAGAACCATCCTTACCGTCACGGAATCATTTTCCGTCTTGGAGAATTCTATCTCAGTTATGCGGAAGCCCTTAATGAATATTATGGAGTTTCAGCCCATGCCGAGGCTCTTGAATATATCAATGCTATCCGTGAGAGGGCAGGTATCCCTGCATATTCCGGCTCTTATTCTCAGGAGCAGATGCGTGAGATGATCCGTATGGAACGCCGTATCGAGCTTCTCGACGAGGGCAAGCGTTACACTGACCTTCGCCGCTGGCTGCTTTCCAAGTCAGTGTTCAAGGAGCCGATCAGGGGGCTGAATGTGAAGGCCAAGACAGATGATGCCTACTTCTTTACCCAGCGCGATTTCATGACCCGCTCGTTTGAAGACAGGAATTATTTGTGGCCGATTCGCCAGACTTACATCGATAATAACCCGAAACTCGTTCAGAATCTCGGATATTAGTGCCAAAAAATCTGTTTTTAATAAAAAAGTGCAAAATTTTTCAAAAAAGTTTTGCACTTTAATTTTTTGTCTCTATATTTGCAGTCCCAAATGAAAGGGAAACCATAATCGGGGTGTGGCGCAGTTGGCTAGCGCATCTGGTTTGGGACCAGAGGGTCCTGTGTTCGAGTCACAGTACCCCGACTTACAAAGGCTGATCTTCGGATCGGCCTTTTTTTGTTTTTGCATATTTATTATTTTTGTTCCGGAAAAATATCAGGCTATGATGATACAGGCAAAAGGAATAGAAAAGTCGTTCGGCAGTTTGAAGGTGCTGAAGGGAGTCGCTCTGGAAGTGAATAAATCAGAGGTGGTCTCGATCATGGGTGCTTCCGGTGCGGGAAAATCGACATTGCTTCAGATATTGGGAACCCTTTCCACTCCGGATGCGGGAACTCTTGTCATTGACGGTGTGGATGTATTCCGTCTGGGAGGCCGCGAACTTTCTGAGTTCCGTAACCTCCGTATCGGTTTCGTTTTTCAGTTTCATCATCTTCTTCCTGAATTCACTGCGTTGGAAAATGTGATGATTCCTGCATTCATCGCTGGGCGTTTGAAGAAAGATGCAGAAGCTGCAGCTAAGGAATTGCTGACTGAACTCGGCCTGGGTGAACGCTTTACCCATAAGCCTTCGGAACTTTCGGGCGGAGAGCAGCAGAGGGTGGCCATAGCCAGAGCCCTTATCAACAAGCCTGCGGTCCTTTTTGCAGACGAGCCTTCCGGAAACCTTGATTCCAAGACCAAGGACGAACTGCACAAGCTCTTTTTCAGACTCAGGGACAAATATGGACAGACGATCGTGATCGTCACGCACGATCCTGATCTGGCGGCGATGTGCGACAGGTCTTTGTATATGGTGGACGGACAGTTTGTTCAGGAGTGATTATGGGAGTGTTCAGATTCAAGGAATTCGAGGTCGTCAATGAGCGCAGCGCGATGAAGGTCAATACGGACGGAGTCCTTCTCGGTGCGGCAATGACGATATTACCCTCTGACAGGACAATGCTCGATGTGGGTACCGGCACGGGGACAATCGCGCTCATGGCCGCTCAGAGGCACAATGGTATCCCTGTGGCTCAGAACGAAGTGAAGGATCTCCGCATTGACGCGATTGACATTGACGAGGCCTCTGCGTCGGAAGCCGCCGCCAATTTCTCCAATTCTCCTTGGAGCACCTCCATTATTGCCCATCATTGTCCTCTCGAAGAATTTGCAGCTTCCGCAGATACGAGGTATGATCTCATTTTTTCCAATCCCCCATATTTCGAAGACTCATTGACTGCGCCGGACGAAAGAAAAAGCACGGCCAGACATACCTCAGACGGACTTTCGTACAGGGATATCTTTGAGTTCGCCAAGGATCGGCTCTCAGAAAACGGGCGTGTATCCCTTGTTCTCCCGGCCGATCAGGAAGCAGCCTTGACCAGATATGCCAGAATGTGCGGCCTTCATATGTTCCGCATATTGCGTGTCAGGACAGTCCCTCGCAAGGCTCCCTCGAGGATGATTGTGGAATTCTCCCGTAGCAGATGCGCTGAACCTGTTCAGGAACTCCTCACAATACAAGATGAGGGAAAGTATACTCAAGAGTATCTTTCCCTCACCAGAGATTTCTATCTGTTTGCCTGATTATCTTTTAGGAGCAGGTCTGTCACCGCCGGCATGAAGTCTGCGGATATGCTGTCTTCTGAATTTCTCTTCTGCAACATATAGTTTCGCGAGCTTTTCCACCGGGAGAACCTTAGCGTAATCCTTGTGTGCCTTCTGCTCTACCTCGCTCTGAGCTTTGAGTGCTGCAAGATAATCTTCCAGAAGTTTGCTCAGCTCCTTTTCGCTTTTTCCGGCGGCTACGGCATCTTCCACCATCTTATATGAACGGAATACCTGGCGTATCGCTTCGTCTCTCTGTTTGTCCACCTGATTATATACAGGCCAGAAAACCTGAGCTTCTTCAGGGGTGATGCCCATTTCCATTGTAAGGAAGGCAATCTTTTCGCTCATTATCTTTTCCTTCCAGTCGTCCTGGAATCTCTCTTCAGCAAGTGCTGATATAGCTGATGTGAGCATCAGGGCTAATGTTGTGACTATATAAATTATCTTTCTCATATTGCTTTTATTTAGAGAGTTCGATTTCTTCTGCGCTGACTCCGCTGTAGATCAGATATTCGATGATGTCCTCGTCAGCGATATCGGCATCTGCGATATGATCCATTTCCTCGTAATAGTCAATTCTGGAAACGTCGCTTGAAAAAACGAGGAAATCTTCCTGAGTGAATTCCTCTGACGGAGTGGTGCGCTGCAGGAAGAATGTACCTGCTGTGACCAGGAGGATGAATGTCGCTGCCATTGAAATAAAAGGCACGAACTTTTCTGTCCAGTTCTGTTGTGCCTGCTTATATGGCTTCATCTGCGATCTTAATTCCTCGAAATAGCCTGCTGGAGCAGTATATGCCTGCTCGCGGAGCTGAGGATTTTCGGCCAATATGTCTCTTTTCATCTCTTTCATACGATTGTTAGACACTATTTCAAGTCAATGGTTTATAGTGTGGTCAGAACTTTTTCTGCATATCTTCCTTTATCTTGTTGTAAGCGTGGTGGTAAGAGGCCTTGAGGGCTCCGACCGAGGTGTCGGTGATTTCCGAGATGTCTTCATATTTCATTTCGTCGAAATACCGGAGGCTGAAAACGATGCGCTGCTTTTCCGGCAGCCTCTGTATTGCCTTGTGAAGTTCTCTCTGAATTTCGTCACCATTGAAATAGATATCTTCGTCGATCTTCCTTTCAAGCATTGCGGATGCGGTGTCGAAGGAAACCAGGGCTTTGAACTTCTGTTTGCGAAGATGGTTCAGGACTTCGTTGGTCGCTATACGGTAGAGCCATGTGTATAGCCTCGCTTCGCCTCTGAATGTGGGCAGGGCTGACCAGATCTTTATGAAAATGTCCTGCAGCAGGTCGTTTGAATCCTCGTGAGAGCATAGAAATCTGCGGATATGCCAGTAGAGCCTTTCGGTGTAGGCATCGACAATGCCTCTGAAAGCCTCCTCCTGCCTGCCGCAGCTGTATAATTCTATGATTCTTTCGTCGCTCACGTAAGATAAGACAATTAAATTGCTCTTTGGATTAAAAGCAAATGTACGAAAATTGTTCTATCTTTGCACCGATTATATACTTAAGATGAAGAACACAAGAAACTTTTGCATCATCGCGCATATCGATCACGGAAAGAGTACCCTCGCAGACAGAATGCTGGAGGTGACAGATACTCTCAATGCGCGTGATATGGAGAACCAGGTCCTCGATTCAATGGACCTTGAGAAGGAGAAGGGCATCACGATCAAGAGCCACGCCATCCAGATGGATTATAATTATAAAGGTGAGAAATACACACTCAACCTGATCGACACCCCGGGTCACGTAGACTTTTCGTATGAGGTGTCGCGTGCCATAGCTTCCTGCGAAGGAGCACTGCTCGTGGTAGATGCCACTCAAGGTATTCAGGCTCAGACTATTTCAAATCTTTATCTGGCCATCGAGCACGATCTGGAAATCATCCCTGTGCTGAATAAGATCGATGTCGAGTCGGCTATGGTGGATGTGGTGACTGACCAGGTGATAGATCTTATCGGATGCAAGGCTGAGGATATCCTGCTTGCTTCGGGTAAGACCGGAGAGGGCGTCAAGGAGATTCTGGATGCCATCATCGAGAGGATTCCGGCTCCGCAGGGTGATCCGGAGGCACCGCTCCAGGCCCTTATCTTTGACTCGGTATTCAATTCTTTCAGAGGAATCATCGCATATTTCAAGGTTACTAACGGCTCCATCCGCAAGGGTGACAAGGTGAAGTTCTTCAACACCGGAAAGGAATATGATGCCGATGAGATCGGAGTGCTTAAGATGAAGATGCATCCTCGTGATGAGATTCCTTGCGGAAGTGTGGGATATATCATATCAGGAATCAAATCGGCTGTCGAAGTGAAGGTGGGTGATACCATCACGCATCTGAGCAGGCCTTGCGCCGAGGCTATCGCCGGCTTCGAGGAAGTGAAGCCTATGGTCTTTGCCGGTATGTATCCTGTGGAGACTGACCAGTATGAAGAACTCCGTGCTTCGCTTGAGAAGTTCCAGCTCAATGATGCTTCATTCGTATTCGAACCTGAGTCTTCGCTTGCGCTGGGATTCGGATTCCGATGCGGATTCCTCGGACTCCTGCACCTGGAAATCGTTCAGGAGCGTCTTTTCAGAGAGTTCAACATGGATGTCATCACTACTGTGCCTAACGTATCATATAAGGTATATACCACTCAGGGTGAGGTGCTTGACGTGCACAATCCTTCAGGACTTCCGGCTCCGACACTTATCGACAAGATCGAGGAACCATATATCAGAGCTCAGGTCATCTCACGTTCGGATTATTACGGACCTATCATGAAGCTTTGTCTTGACAAGAGAGGAATCCTCATAAACCAGCATTATCTCACAGCTGACCGTCTGGAGCTTACATATGAAATGCCTCTTTCTGAGATTGTCTTTGATTTCTATGACAAACTTAAGTCAATATCAAAGGGATATGCTTCATTCGACTATCATGTCATCGGATTCAAGGAAGCCAAGCTTGTGAAGCTCGATATTCTTCTCAATGGCGATCCGGCCGATGCCCTTTCGTCACTGATTCATGCTGATCATGCATATGATTTCGGACGCAAGATGTGTGAGAAACTCAAGGAACTCATCCCACGCCAGCAGTTCGACATCGCTATCCAGGCAGCTGTCGGTGCAAAGATCATTGCCCGTGAGACTGTGAAGGCTGTCCGAAAGGATGTGACTGCAAAGTGTTATGGAGGTGATATCAGCCGTAAGAGAAAGCTCCTGGAGAAACAGAAGCAGGGTAAGAAGAGGATGCGCCAGATCGGTACGGTGGAAGTTCCACAGAGTGCATTCATGGCAGTTCTCAAACTCGACTGATAAACAAAAAAGGGAAATCATCACGACTTCCCTTTTTTGTTGCTCTCTGCCGTCCCGAAGGAATTGCACATTTACTTAGAAAAAACGGGCGGCAGAAAGAGACGAATAAGATTCTTAACCGAGGACAAATATCGTTTTCTTTTGTCGATGAAGAGTTGTAGCTCTTGTTGTTTTTATTGTTGTTTTACCTGTTGTAGGGCCTTGTAGGGCACTTTTTGAAAAATGGGAACAAATTGGAAAATTAAGATCAAGATGTGTGATCCGAGCGGACTATTACTGTCTCTGTCGGGAATCGTACTGGGTGTGCTGCTTGCCGTAGCCGAATATCGTGTGGATCTTTGGGCTGCATTGGTCTTGATCGTGACTGCAGGGCTGATCCATGCCTATATGCAGACTCTGAATAAATGGTGGATGGCTGCATCTGTTGCAAGTGCTGTCCTTACGGTGTATCTTTCATATGGTACTCTGTTTTCGCTCGAGTCTCTTATCCTGCTGCTTTTTGCCTATTTCATTATCCGTATGGCCAGGGGAATGGGAGGACGGGGCATGATCTCAGACGGAGTTCTTACCTGTCTTCTGAATGGACCGGTTGCGCTGGTCGGAGCTTATTTCGTATGTACGCACTCCTTTCCGTACTGGTTCTTCCTTTTCCCGTCGCTGTCGGTAGGATTTCTGTGCGTGGCGGCTGACGGTACTGCAGACAATTATGGCAAAGTCTTGACAAATCTCCTTATATATATAGGTATAGCCTTGATGGTCACCTATTCTGCTCTCCGTATTTTTGTACCGGTGCATTTCCTCTTTCTCATCACCCTTCCGGCATTCATCTGTATCACAGCCCGGATGTTTATGAAAAATGATCTGGCTCCCGACACTTACAGGCCGGCCCTTGCTCTCAGTACCTTTGCCCTCGCACTTCTCACTGGCGTCGGTTTTATCGGATATCTGTTTTAAGTAATTTTTGTGAGCTATAAAGAAAGGGAAAGCCGGTAGGAATGTCCTTGTGGACTGCTTTAAAATTAATCATTATGATGATCAGCTTTCCCTTATGTATGTGCATAAAAAAGGTAGCGCGGAACATCCCGCACCACCCATTGGCTTCCTACGGCCTACTGACAGACAGGTTGCCCCGCGCTAAAGCGCAAGACCACCTATCGCCCTATCAGTCAGTAATGTGTAGGAATTTTGGGTGGTGACGATAGGGTGTAGTATGTATTTAAGTCGAAAAAATCTACTTGTTGCACAAAAGTACTGATTTTTTTGAAAATCATACTCTATATTTGTAGTCTGTTGCATAAATTTTCAGTGATGAGACAGTTTGTATTCATATTCTTGTCTTTTATCCTTCTTTCTTGTCGGTCTTATGATGTGAACAGGACTTTGCAGGATATAGATAGTTATATTATGACGCGTCCGGATAGTGCATTGACAGTGCTCGAAGGGATGAGTCGTGATGTTTTGAGGACCAAGCGTCAGAGGGCGCATCACGCTCTTCTCCATGCTATGGCCCTGGATAAGAATTATATAGATGTGAGTGAAGACTCGATCGCGAGTGTGGCTGTGAACTATTATTCGAGAAAGGGTCCGATGAAATATAGAGCGCGTGCTTACTATTACCTCGGACTCGCTTATTATTATCAGCAGGATTATGACAGGGCTATACTGGAATTTACCAAGGCAGAGAAGGCTGCGGAGGTCTCGGATAGTCTTTATTTGGGAATGACAAAGAGTATTCAGGGGCATTCTTATTACGAGACTCATAATGATGTAGAAGCAATCCGTTGTTTTTTAAAAGCATCTGATATTTATAGCGGGCTTTCCGAGAACTCTAAAGCGAATTCAATTAAATCTAAGATAATAGATATTTATATATCGCAGCTTAGATATGAAAAAGCCGAAAACGCACTTTTACTGTTGCTGGAAGACGATAGCCTGGATGAACAAGTAAGATTGTATTCTTTGTCTTCATATGCTTATTTGAATATGATTAAATCGGATAGAAATCCTGCCCGAGCAGTCAATATATATGACAGACTGATTAACAGCTATGAAATAATGACTAATCAGGATTATTGGGCGTACTCCTTGGCTTTGAACTTTGTAGGTAGGAAGGAGGAATCCAAATCGATTGTAGATAAGCTTTCTGTAATAGATACATCATCATCAGCTTATTATTGGCAGTATTTGATAGCCAAATATGATAATGATTATAAACAAGCATTGACATATTTGGAGGAATCTAATTTTAAAAGCAATGAGGTAATAATTTCAGCATTGAATCAATCTTTATCTTTAGCTCAAAGGGATTATTATGAGTCCGAATCTGAATTAGCTGAATATAAGGCAAAAGGTCGAACCTTCGCTATGACCTCAGTTGTAACTATATGCCTGTTGATTCTGGCTTTGGGGTATTTTGCTGTCAGCAAGTATGTTCGGAAGCAGATAAATGAAAAAGATAGATACATAAATTATGCTGACGAGGTATCACGTCAGTTGAAGGCTCTTCAGACTGAAGCAGATGCAATGCCTGCGCTGAAGAGAAAATATGTTGAACTTTATAAGGAAAAGTTTGAAAGCCTGAGACTGCTCTGTGATAATTACTTGCTGTATCAGGACAGGACTGATGCGGAGAAGAAAATGTATAGTCGGGTAGTGGCTATGATAAACGAGATAAGAGGTGACAAAAACTGCATCGGGGAACTTGAATCTATTCTGGATAAAGATCTTGACGGTTTGATGACTGCCCTTCGCAGAGAAATCAAAGCAAAAGAAGTGGATTATTCCGTCTATGCCTACAGTATCATCGGCTTTGATGCCACCACTATCTCCAACCTGCTGGACCTTTCGGTCAATCAGGTTTACATCAGAAAGAGCCGAATAAAACGCCAGATCGAGAACTCCGACTCTGAAAACAAGGCAAGATTCCTTGAAATGCTCTCCTGATCGTCTTGCAAAGCCGTTTTAAATCCCTATTGATTATCAATATGTTACAAAAAGTGAAAGAAGAAAAATCTTTCGCTTTTTGTATTTCTGTGATTATCAGCGACTTAAGTGTGCTCGTTTTCTGCATTTTGAAAGATGAAAATCGCTCGATTTTGATGACATAACAGATATCTCTCCATAACTTTATCACGCTTTTAAATTAATCAGTATGAAAAAGTTTATGGTTTTTATGGCTCTGATTCTGCCATTGTTTGCATTTGATATTAATGCAGATGAAAAAGAACAGCACAAAATTCCTCTATACAGAGACCTTAAAGGACGGGTTGAGAGAACTTTGGGGAATTTACCTATCGAAGCCTATTATATAGGTACGACTTCCTCTATTCAGACAGCCGTTTCATCTGACCTCGGCACAGTGGAAATCGTAGTTACGAACCTCGCGACAGGCAGATCCTGGTCCGACATCTTCGACTCCGGACTTTCGCCTTGGCACGAACTCCAGATTTCAAGCGACTCTGGTAACTATGAAATTATTTATGTTACAGAGTCTGGAGATTTATTTCAAGGATTATTAACGCTGTAAACCTAATGACTTATGAAACTAAGAAAACTATCTGTTTTTGCTATTCTTGTTTTTGCGGGATGCGTTTCTGAAAATTTAGAAGTTTTGTCTGAGGATGCTCAGGTAATAAAAATCAATTCGGTTCATACCAAGAGTGTCGAGAACCAACCGTACTATTGGCATAATGATGAAAAGGTGTTTATTACTGCGACTGAGAATTCTTATGTTATTTTACGTGATACAGGTTTAATAGATGTCGATTCGGATTCGCAAGTTATCCGTCTGTCCGAAACCGACGAGGTGTCTTCGCAATCAGAAATATTTGTATTAGCTAATTCGGAAGACGAGGATCCGCTATATGGTATGAAGCTCAGTGAGGCAGAGTTGGAACTTTTGCAAGATGAAACTGTTGTGTATAGTGCTCCATACTATATTTTACCTACCGGTGCAGAACTTGGATTAAGTGAATTGTTTCTTGTCAAACTTAATTCAGAGTCCGATTACCAGGTTTTGGAAACCTTTGCAAATGAACATAATGTAAGCATAGTTGCGAATATGCCCCGTCCGCTATGGTATAAATTAGCTTGTACTCAAGATTCGACAGGTAATGCCTTGGAGATGGCTAATATTGCATACGAATCAGGCTTATTCGCTAATTCGGAAGCAATCTTTGTCAATGCTATCAAACTTAATACAGATTCATACAATGATCCGGGATTTGTCAGTCAGTGGAATCTGGACTCAAGTAACAGTTATAGCATAAATCTCGGTAATACTCACGAGATAACCACAGGAAACAGCGATGTACTTGTTGCTGTGATTGATACGGGATTTCAGCTTGATCATCCTGATATTGATTTGCTTTCCGGATGGGATGCTACATCTCAGACAGCCGGTGCGAGATTATATAACTATTCTGACTTAGGATATACTTACCATGGCACTGGTACTGCCGGTGTTATCGGTGCGAATATAAATAATGGGTTAGGAATAGTCGGTATTGCTCCTGATGTGTCAATCCTTCCGATCAGTGTGTATTTCGAAGATCCCGATGGCTATTGGGATATTCACGATGCTCTTGATCGTGCAATTGGCTATGCAGTAGCGCAGGGGGCAGATGTAATCAGTAACTCTTGGTCAAGTGATTTTCATTCTGATTATATTGAAGAATCAATTTCAGATGCGCTATATTCAGGACGTAATGGTAAAGGTTCTGTTGTGGTATTTGCGTCAGGAAATGATACGTCGTCTGTCAGTAAATATCCTCACGCTGATGTCCCATCAATTATATCGGTGGGAAATACTACCAGTGACGGGTATCGTAATATTTCGAGTAATTACGGACCAGACCTTGATATTGTAGCCCCAGGAACAGGTATTCTGATGCTTCGTCCTGGAAGTTCATACTGGTCGGCAACAGGTACCTCTTTTTCGTGTCCCCAGGTTTCAGCTGTTGCAGCATTGATGCTCTCGGTTAATCCTAACTTGACACAGAGCGTAGTCGGAAGTATTCTTAAGGTGACAGCTACAAAGATGGATACTTATGATTTTGTGGATCGGACATATGATGTCAACGGACTTTGGAACGAACAGGTCGGGTATGGTTTGCTGAATTGCTACGACGCAGTAAATCTTGCATATTATTACAATGAAGATAAGTATTTGGAATTGATCAAGTTCGATCATTCAGGTAATAAGGTGGAGTTAAATCTGACGGCAAAAGACAATATAGCAATCATATGGGATCAGAATAGGGCGGATATCTCATTTATTGAAGCAAGTCCGGATTCTCCGGTAGATACTACAATTACACATATTTACAAGTCATTCGGCTTCAGGTCTATAAAGATCGTGGAGACAACAGTGCCAGGGGAAACTGTGCCAACCACGAGCTCAGCCATTACGAGATTTGATTTTATGGCTGATAATTACACAAGTAATATTGATATAAAGTCTATCAATACAGCTCTGGAATATGTAAGAATCACTGGGTGCAGCGGTATTGCCTCTCAAGAAATATCGATTAAGGATCTGCCTGCACTGAAGGATCTTTATTTGGTTCATATGCCGGATATAGATGTGTCTGTAGATAATTGCCCATCATTGTTGAGGTTTGGAAGCAGTAAATATATATGGGGAGCGCCTGCCTTGGATATCGGTCCACTTTTCCCGCTTCCAAATATCACTGGAGAATCATTGGATTCGATTGATGATGAGACACAAACACTTGAGTGGCCTGATATCCCTGAACCGATAAAATCATTCCGTACTTTGCAAATAACCGATTGCGAGAATCTTTCGGAAATCAGCTTGGAAAATGTTAATATTGGCCCGTTTAATTTCAGTGACTTTCCAGACCTTAGATATATATATGTGTCATCTGATGAAAACGGAATAGTAGGAGGTAGTTTTTCGTCGTCTATTATGGGACAATATCTCTACAATACCGTATTGACATTGCCTGACAGATCGGGTCTTTTTAATGGATGGCTTTATGTAAGAGGTGTAAGCGCCGATTCTTCGCAATATATTCCAGCTGCCATATCTGCAAGTAACCGCACTCAGATAAGTGCAGTTGCGGATAACAAGAATTGGAAGGTCATCTGGAATCCAGAGCATTAATTGTTCTAACTGTATAAAATTGGTGCATATCCGCATCTTTTGCTAAAAGAATAGCGGAAGATGCGGTGGGATAATAAGATAAATTATAAAACAACGTATTATATTTTATATCTTTGTAAACTTTTTTATTATGAACAGATTTATTCTTTTTGCAGCAATGCTGCTTATGGCAATAGGTTGCCATCGTGCTGATCCGGAGATTAAAGTGGAAGTAGATCCTGACGAAGAAGTCAAAGTGGATAATGAAGAGGAGGCATATATCTTTCACGATGATTTCTATTATACAAGTAGCGGACGGATTGAGTTGGAAAAATGTCCTGAAGATTTTTATGTCGTTATCAGGAAAGATAGTTTGGATGCTGCTAAGAAATATCTGGCAGAGAATGAATTCAATATTGTAGAAGAGTTGCCTAAGTGGTATGATAGTTCGGTAGAGGGACCATCGGATTATATGGCTTTGACGGTCAATGGTAAAAATGATGTCTCATCTATACCGGGGTCAGTGTATTTTAACAATTTGTATTTGATACCAGACGGGCCTAAACCGGATAGATTGAGGGGAATGAGCAATACTATTCTGATTAAACTCTCTCAATATCCGAAGGAGGAACAACTTGATGTTTTGAATAAATATGCGATTCAGCACAATTTATACATCATTGAAGAGCTGAATCGCGATTGGTACAGACTTGCTTGTTGGAGCAAATCATCAGGTAATATTGTGGAAATGGCAAATTGGTTTATCGAAGTCGCCGGCTTCGAACTTGCCTCGCCTGACTTTGAGTTGGGGATCTCCATTAATTGATTTCAAGGCACGTGATCATTTGCTTATTCCCTTCTTTTTTTTATATTTGCGAAGTCCTAACTTGTAGTTATATCGTTAACTTTTATGATTATGAACAGAATTTTTCTTTTAGCCGCGGCGTTGTTTATGGCTTTCAGCTGCCATAGTGTTGATCCGGAGATTAAAGTGGAAGTCGAACCAGAGGAGGAAGTGGGTGTGGAAATAAAGGTGGATACATATGTCTTTCACGATGATTTCTTGCATATAAGCGGTGGTCGCAGGATCGAGCTGGAAAAGTGTTCTGAGGATTTTTATGTCGTAATCAGGAAAGACAGTCTGGATGCTGCCAAGAAGTATCTGGATGAGAACGGATTTACTGTTGTAAAGGAGCTGCCAAGGTATTATGATGATCCAGTAGAGGGATCGTCAGAGTATATGGCTTTGACAGTCAATGGTAAAAATGATGTCTCATCTATCCCTGGCTCAGTATATACTAACAATTTATATTTACTGCCGTCGCCAGCTAAGCCGGGCGAGATGTATGGAAAGAGCAATAGTTTTTTGGTCAAGCTCTCTCAATATCCGAAAGAAGAACAGCTTGATGTCTTGAATGAATATGCGCGTCAGCACAATTTATACATCGTCGAAGAGCTGAATCGCGATTGGTACAGACTTGCTTGTTCGAATAAATCCTCAGGTAATATTGTGGAAATGGTGAATTGGTTCATCGAAGTCGCTGGCTTCCAATTCGCGGAACCTGAGTTCCCGGAGGCGATCTCTTTTATTGGCCCCGATGATTATACACTCGTAGAAGAATTATAGGTGCATTTCTACGGCACCGGATCATACCCGCTTCCGCCCCAAGGATGGCAGCGTAGGATGCGACGGACGGTGAGGTAGAGGCCTTTGATGGGGCCGTGTTTGCGAAAGGCCTGAAGAGCGTACTGGGAGCAGGTGGGCGTGAAGCGGCAGCAGGGCTGCTTGAGGGGGGAGATGCAGACCTGGTAGAATCTTATCAGAAATATGAAGGGCGAGATCAGGATCTTCCTGACCACGCCCTTAATTTTCTCCACCTTCCGGTTCATTTTTCTTAGGTTTGACGGAGTTGTTGATCCTTTCGATGATCTGGCCTACTGTGGCATAGATCTGCTCGTAGGTCATTATTTCCTTGGTGTTGTATGTAAAAAGCACATCTAGACCACCTTCGATGGTCAGGTTGTGCTTCTGTTTCCTGTAACTTTCGCGGATGCGGCGCTTGAGCAGATTGCGTTTTACGGCCCTTTTGAACATTTTCTTTGGGACAGAGACCATAATTCGGTCCACGTCGTTGCCTGTTTCCTTGCGGAAGATAAAGCGCATTCCGGGCACACTCGTGAACTTACCCTTGGCAAGAAGCATCGAAATGCTTGTCTTGCCGCACAATCTTTCTTTTTTAGGAAGAGTATTGCGGGTCTGCTGCTCCACTGCCGGAAAACTTTTTAGTTCTTTGAGAGGTAAATTTCGAGTGCTTTCGCTACTGACGGAGCCTCTGGTGTAGGAGCCGAGATTTCGATCTTGAGCCCGGCTTCTTCCATCGCTCCTACCACTGATTTGCCGTAAGACACGAACTTGATGTCACCCTGGGTGAATTCAGGATGATTCTCGTAAAGTGACTTTACGTCGGCAGGATTGAAGAATACGATGAGGTCGTATGCGTGAAGATCCACATCCTTGATGTCCTGCGGCACCGGCTTTACAAATACTGCTGTCTCGAAGTCGTATTTCTGTGTCTCGAATGCCTTGGTCACGGCATCCTTGGTAGAAGACTCGGCTGTGGCGATAAGGAATTTCTCTGCCTTGTGCTTTGTGCCGATGAGCCCGATGATCGAGTCCGGCTTTCCGTCTCCGAAGAAGATCTTTCTCTTTCTGTAAACGATGTGCTTCTGGAGATAGTTGGCCACAGCTTCTGTGGTGCAGAAGTATTTCATAGTTTCAGGCACCTTGACACGGAGCTCTTCGCAGAGCTGGAAGAATGCATCTATGGTGGATCTTGCTGAAAATACGATCGCAGTGTGGTCAAGAATATTTATTCTCTGAGAGCGGAACTCCCTGGATGTCAGGGGCTCTATCTTGAAAAAGGGCTTGAAGTCGAAATTGACTCCAAACTTTTCTGCAATGCTGGTATAAGGCGAAGCCGTCGTCGGCTGCTGTTGTGAAATCAGGATGTTCTTTACACTCATTCTAACCTAAAAAATTATGGCCGAAGCCACCAAGACTCCGGTCGGTAAAATTTCGAGGGCGCAAAGGTACAAAAAAGCTGCGAAAAATGAGCATCCCGAAGCAAAAATTTGTAATTTTCTTAACATGAAGAGCGCATAAATGAGCGCTGATACACAAAGCATTGCAGTTCTGATGACGGTTTCGTCCATTTTGATGAAACTCATTACACCGCCCATAGCAAGAAGGATGATGGTCAGGACAATGAAGAAGGTGAAAGAAGCCCTTTCTGCTGTCCGATATGTCTTGGGCTGCATTTTGCGGGGGCGGATCATTTTCGAGATCAATGTCCGGATGAGGATATATCCGATGAATATTCCTATTGTGAGGGCCAGACGGATCGAAGGGTCAATGCCGGACATGAAAGCCGGTGCATACAGCCCGAATCTGTCCGCCACCAGGCAGAAAGGCAGGACCATGGCTATTGCGAGCATATCCCTGTCCAGACTGTGCTTGACACTGGATTCGAGGTTTACGCTTTCCTTCCATCTGATGGTGCAGGCCATCAGCGACGGGAATATGTTCACCAATCTTCCAAGCAGAAGGATGGCTGTAAGTGCCGAGATCAATGCGAGGATGTCGAACAGCATATCAATTGCCTCTTTTTGCTCTGTATCCCATATCTTTGAGAAGGGCTGTCACCCTGTCGCGGAAATCTCCCTGGATGGTGATCTCTCCGTCTTTTGCGCTCCCGCCGACTCCGCACTTCACCTTAAGTGTGCGTCCAAGTTCGGCAAGGTCATCTGATGTGCCGACGAATCCGGTCACGAGGGTCACCTGTTTTCCGCCGCGGCCCTTTCTGTCAATGGATACTATGAGGTTCTGCTTCGATGGCTCGAGTGTGGCCTCTTCTGCAGTGCTTTCTTCTTCGTATGCGAAATCGGGGTTGGTGGAGAATACCACTCCGAGTCTTTTCTTCCAGTCGTTGTCTGCCATTTTGTTTGTTTTATGTGTTTTGTGAGATTGCAACGATTTCTCGACTCACTGTGCTCGCTCGAAATGACAATTGCATTTTATTTTGCAAATATAGCTATAATCGTCGTATATTTGTAAGTTTGGAAATAAAATGGAAATAATGGATAATAAGAAATTTACACTTTGGAACAGGGTTACGGCCGTCGTGGTTACGCTCATTGCAGCCGTGACTTATATCCTGACTCTCGAGCCTACCGCTTCCTTCTGGGACTGTGGTGAGTTCATCGCTTCATCCTACAAGCTCGAAGTCGGCCATCCTCCGGGAAACCCTGTGTTCCAGCTTTTTGCAAGACTCTTTACAATTTTTGCGGATAATATGCATGCGGCTGTAGCTGTAAATGCCTTCAGTGCCATCTGTTCTGCATTGACCATCTTCTTCCTGTATCTTACGATTGTATTTCTCGCCAAGAGGCTTGTAAAACCTTCTGATGACGGTACTTATTCCCTCGGAAAGGCGATTGCGATTTTCGGATCGGGTGCTGTAGGAGCGCTTGCGTATACTTTCAGTGATACATTCTGGTTCTCTGCTGTCGAAGGTGAGGTGTATGCGATGTCGTCACTTATCACAGCCCTGGTCTTCTGGGCGATGACCAAGTGGTATGAGCAGGCTGACCAGCCTTATGCCAACAGATGGATTGTCCTTATATCCCTTCTGATGGGTCTTTCCATCGGTATCCACCTTCTGAACCTTCTTGCCATCCCTGCCCTTGTCTTCCTTTACTATTACAAGCAGAGGGAAAGCGGACATTACTCATTCAAGGAGTATGTGAAGATCTTCCTGGTTTCCGTGGTGATATTGGCCGTGATTCTTTTCGGAATCATCCCTTATCTTCCGAAGTTTGCGGCATATTTTGACCTCTTCTTTGTCAATACATTGGGCCTTCCGTTCAATAGCGGTGCCGCCTTCTTTATGCTTCTGCTTTTGGGCCTGTGCTTCTGGGGACTTTTCCGCACGATGAAAAGCGGGAAGGTCTTTGCCAATACTGTCCTTCTGTGCTTCACGATGATCGTGATCGGATTTTCGCTCTTCACTATCGTCATCATCCGTTCGAGCGCAAAGACTCCTACCAACGAGTATCAGCCTGACAATCCTTTTACTCTCGTGCGTTATCTGGGACGTGAGCAGTACGGAAGCAATCCTTTGGTATATGGACAGTATTTCGATGCTCCATATGACATAGAAGAGACCAAGTACTGGGCTCCGATGGGTGATGAATATATCCATGCCGAGGGTCCTGGCGATGTGACATATATGCCTGAAGGCAAGATGCTCTTCCCTCGTATGTGGAGCAGCGACTCAAGACATATTTCGTTCTACAAGTCATATATGGGTAACGGCGGCCATGTAGTCAGAGGAGCCGAACACAAGAAGCCTACATTCTTCCAGAATCTTGCATTCTTCTTTGATTATCAGATGAACTGGATGTACTGGAGATATTTCATGTGGAATTTTGCAGGCCGTCAGAATGACATTCACAGCCCTTCTCCTGGAGATCCTTTCATCGGTAACTGGGAGAGCGGCATCACTTTCCTGGATAATTTCCGCCTGGGAGATCAGTCTTATGCTCCGGGCTATCTGAAGGACAATCCGGCGAAGAACCACTATTATATGCTTCCTCTGCTTCTTGGACTGGTCGGTCTTTTCTTCCAGTTCGGTCGCGACAAGAGAGGTTGCTGGCTTACTTTCCTTATGTTCTTTATGACTGGTATCGCCATCGTGGTATATCTGAACCAGCCTCCATTCCAGGTTCGCGAGCGTGACTATGCATATGCCGGATCCTTCTATTCGTATTCTATATGGATCGGACTTGCTGTGGCTGCGGTCTATTCTTGGCTGGAAGAGAAGCTGAAAGGCAAGGAAACGGCAGTCGCTTCAGCGGCTACTGTCCTTCTTCTCGGTGTACCTGTCCTTATGGCTGCCCAGAACTGGGATGACCACGACAGAAGCAACCGTTACACAGCTGTGGAGATGGCGAAGAACTATCTCAACTCTGTCGGTCCTAACGGTATTCTCATAACCCACGGTGATAATGATACATTCCCGCTCTGGTATGCCCAGGAGGTCGAAAATATCCGTACTGATGTACGTATAGCCAATACATCCCTTCTCGGAACAGACTGGCATATCGATCAGATGAAATATGCGATGAACGAGTCTGCGCCGCTGGATCTTACTGTGGATCTGAAGCAGTATCTCTATGGTACAAACGAGTTCGTCTATATTTATGACACACGCGATACCGCCTTCCTTCTTTCGGATGTGATGCGTATATTCAAGCATCCGGAGGCAAAGCTGCCGCTTACAGGAGGCAAGATGGTGGATTATATCATGTCACGCAAATTCATCATTCCTGTCAATAAGGAGAACGTTCTGAAGTACGGTATCCTGGATGAGAAATATGCCGATATGATTCCTGATCAGATCACTCTTACCATACCTAAGGACAAGAGCTATCTGACCAAGCCTGAACTCTTCATGCTCGATCTTCTCTCGAACTATCAGTGGGATCGTCCTATCAATCTCCTCAGTATGGGAGGTGACATCAATGTCGGCCTGAAGGACTATCTGATGTATGAGGGATTCTCGTACAAGTTCGTTCCGATAAAGAACAAGATGAAGAGTACTGAAATCGGCTTTGCGGATCCTGAGGATCTTTATAATAAGATGAAGAATGTCTTCACCTGGGATGCACTCAAGAGGACTGACTATTTTGTCGATTATCAGAACTTCTATACATTCTGTGGCGTGCTTTCTCAGAGACAGATCTTTGTGAATGTGGCTAAGGAGATGCTCAAGATAGGTGACTCGGCCCGCGCCGTGGAGATGCTTGATATGTGTCAGGAGGCTGTTCCTGCCGAGAACTATCCTCTCGATATGACCTATCTGGGATTCTCTAACGAGTATATGGTCATCGACATGATCGAGACCTATTACAATGCCGGTGCTGCTGACAAGGCTCTTGACCTTTCGCGCCGTCTGGCCGATGAACTCTTTGTTTCGACAGAATTCTTCCTGGAGTATTACGATCTGGCCAAGCGTGAATTCGAGAACTGCTACCAGTGCCTCTCTTATGTCTGCGACCTTGCAGAGCATTATGGTGACAAGGAGTTTGCCGCAGAGGTTCGCGACAGGTTCAATACTCTGCTGGATATAGAAGAGTAATCGATCAACATAAAAACTACCGCCTGCGGTCCGGGATTCTGCTTCCCAAACCACAGGCGGTAGTTTTTATTTATATGTGGAGAGATATATCCGTTTATACTAAGGTAACTATTCGAATGCAATCTCTTTTGTGTCATACACAGCTCGGGCTTAAAATCGCTCAAACTCACCCGAGCGGTATGCGCTAGAGTGAATTGTCTTTAGATTAAGCATCATGCCCGGCATATACGCCCGCCGGGCATTGCTCCAAGGGTGTGCAAGCTCAGCCTGAAGGCTTGCACACCCTTGGAGCTGCTTGCTAACAGATATTTCTCCACGAAAAGGCCAATATCGTGGAGAAGCGTAGTTCGCGTGATAGGTTTCTCCATAAAAACGGCCTTTTCGTGGAGAAACTCATCATACTGATCTAAACAGCTTTCGT
Organism: Candidatus Cryptobacteroides sp.; assembly: GCA_045614445.1. GTDB lineage: Bacteria > Bacteroidota > Bacteroidia > Bacteroidales > UBA932 > Cryptobacteroides. The sequence continues at coordinate 28,042 of JAZLCW010000025.1, forward strand.
ATGACGCCTAAAGATAGCTTCGTAAAAACGCTTTGTCCGTATTTACCCCGGTATTTACGGACAAACTTCGCATAATGTTTACTTTGTCCGTGACTTGGCGTGGTTTTACGGATAAAATTACGAAAGGGACTCTGTTTTGCCTATCTTTTGGATGATTCTGTAGAAGAAATACAGAAAGCAGGCAGAGCAGCCCTTGGCTGAGCTGCTGCGCCTGCTTTGAGCTGCCGAATTTAGTATACTTCGGCAGCGGTGCGCAACAAAAAGCTTATTCTGGTCGCATCGGTACCAGAAAGAGATGTTTTTCAAGCGCATAAATGGTAGCGGTGCGACAAAAATTAAAGTTTTCTTGTCGCACCGCTACATCAATGATGGTCATTAATAAGGAAATGTATTGCTTCCTATATCATGATATTTCCTATCTAGCCAATCTTACAAAGACGCTGAGCGGCAGGTTCTTACCGTAGCTGTCTTTGAGTACCAGCTCTCCGAAATCAAGTGATCTGTATGCATTCTTGAGACAGAAGGCCTGCTTTACGATAGTCTCTCCAAGGACTGCAGAATAGCCGTTCGAGTATAGATTGAGTACCATGAAGCTGTCCTGAGGTGCGAGGATTGCCGCTACGCACTGAAGCATTTCATTGAGACATTCGTCGAGCTTCCATTTTTCTCCGTCGGGTCCGTGACCGTATGCAGGAGGGTCGAGGATGATGCCCTGGTATGTATTGCCCCTCTTGGCCTCGCGGCGAGCGAATTTCAATGCATCTTCGACGATCCAGCGGATATTGTCCAGACGGCTTGCCTCCATATTTCCACGTGCCCAGGTAACAACCTGACGTACGGAATCGAGATGAGTCACGTCAGCTCCAGCAGCTTTTGCCGCAAGGGATGCCGCTCCTGTATATGCGAAGAGGTTCAGCACCTTCGGCTTAGGCTTGCCTTCGGCTTCTGCCTTCTCTACCAATGCCTTTGTCTGCTTGTATATATATTCCCAGTTCGATGACTGCTCGGGGAAGACTCCTACGTGCTTGAACGAAGTCAGACCGAGTCTCAATGAGAAATTCAGTCCCTCCTGAGCACCTGTGTAGCGGATATACCACTGGTCATCCATCTTTCTCTTGCGTTCCCAGGTACCGCTGTCTTCCTTTCCGGCCTTTCCGAATCCTGCACCTGTCTTGAAACGGGTGTGGATCATCTTGTTCCATTCTCCGTCAGACAAAGATTTGTCCCACAGTGCTTTAGGCTCAGGACGAGCCATAATGAACGGGCCGAATCTTTCGAGCTTCTCGAAATTGCCTGAATCAATGAGTTCATAGTCTTTCCAGAATGCGCCTGGGCTTTCGATAGTCATCATAATGCATTAAAATTTGTGCAAAGATACTTATTTTATTGTATTTCGCCGAAAATTGCTAAATTTGCTCGGTTTTAGGAATTAACAAACATACTATATACAATTATGCAACAGTTTATTGACACTTACGATTTCGCCGGCAAGAAGGCGATCGTCCGCGTTGACTTCAACGTTCCACTCAACGAGAAGATGGAGATTACAGACGACACACGTATCCGTGCTGCCATTCCTACACTTAAGAAGGTTATTGAGAAGGGTGGTGCTGTGATCGTTATGTCACACCTCGGTCGTCCGAAGGGCGTTACTGAGAAGTTCTCTCTCAAGCACATCCTTGGTCGCGTAGAGGAACTCCTCGGAGCACCTGTAAAGTTCGCTGATGACTGCCAGGCTGCTGATGCACAGGTTGCTGCTCTCAAGATGGGTGAGTGCCTCGTTCTCGAGAACCTCCGTTTCTACGCTGAGGAAGAGGGCAAGCCAAGAGGCGAGTTCGCTACAGACGAGGAGAAGAAGGCTGCAAAGGCAGTTGTAAAGGAGAATCAGAAGGAGTTCGTGAAGAAGCTTGCTTCTTACGCTGACTGCTACATCAACGACGCATTCGGTACTGCACACCGTGCACACGCTTCTACAGCTCTCATCGCTGACTACTTCCCTAACGACAAGATGTTCGGTTATGTGATGGAAGGCGAGATCAAGGCTATCGACCACGTTCTCAAGACTCCTGAGCACCCTGTAACTGCAATCGTAGGTGGTGCAAAGGTATCATCAAAGATCACTATCATCGAGAAGCTCTTCGACGCTGTTGACAACATGATCATCGGTGGTGGTATGGTTTACACATTCAAGAAGGCTCAGGGCGGTCAG
>JAZLCW010000026.1:0-6322 GCA_045614445.1 Candidatus Cryptobacteroides sp.
GATTATTGCTTTGAGTGTATGGCTGATCACTGCGCTCAAACAAATTGCCTTGCCTGTGAAATCGGAGGTTATCCCAACTGTATCTATGCATGGATCAAGGGCAACGGGAAGGAGGAATGATTATGGACAAAGACATCAGACTTGCTGAAATTATAACTGACATAATCTTTCACCATACCTCCTGCGATTACCACAAGGATAGGGGCTATTTCACCTGTGAAGTGTATGCGGACTATCGCGATTATGCCGAGAATGTCACGATCATTAAATGGTGTAAGGCCGACAATCCACGCGAAGCATTCTATGAAGATCTGTTTCAATGGTATCAGGAAAGTGGATTTGATTGTGAAGATGAAATCATCAGTACAGTAAAAGAACACTGGACAGATACTGAGTTTTCCTATGAGGAGAATGAGGATTTTATTACGGAGTGGATTCGCGAACATGTAACCGTTGAAATGCCCGACAAGCATTATCTTCATCAAAAGGTGTGTGTGGATATTATTGTGGATACTGGGGATGAGAACTACGACTATGTATCCAATGATGTTTATCCACACTATAACGGAAGATATGCGGATCCCATTCCTGAGGAAGCGTCAATTCTGTGGCTTGCGAGACAGCAGGGATATAAAAAGCGTCAGCTAAACCGTGCGATGCGACATTGTGATTATTCAGGAAGCGAACTGTTAAAGAGTATTCGCACTGAGGTTCACAACTGCTCATCCCATATGAATGCTTTGACGTTCTTTGTAGAGATGACTGTTGAGCAGCTCTTTGTTCTGCAGGAAGCTTTGAAGGATAACGAGAAGAAAGATCCTCCGCTGAAAAAAGATGAATACAGATGTGTCTGGGAGCGCAAGGGTCGAAGGAAAATTATTCTTGATAAGAAAGCTGTTTGCGGTCTGTACGATACGTGGAACGGTGCCGGTTCTATTCTGGAAATCAAACTGGAAAAGGATGTGGTGCTGCCTATGAAGTACATCAGCACAGCTTGGCCCGATGGTGGTAGAGGTTACAGTCTTGCAAGTGCGTATGGCATTTGCAGTGATATGTGGACGCCTACATTAAAGAAAATTGCTTAAAGGAGAAGTTGAATATGAGTTATGAGATAAAGCAAAAAGAGGCGGTCTTTGTAATTCCTAAGGAGAACTTTCAGAAGGCATGCAAAGCCCTGCGACATTTTCTGGAACACAAGTGCTATGCAGAGTATGTAGATCACGAAAATGTGATTCGTGCCTGCAAGGGAAATGATCTTGCTAAGGCGATGTTTTACTGTCGTTGGAAATGCAGCGAAGATGCAAGCGGTATTACTGACATTGAGTTTAATCAGTCCAAACTTGGCAACGATTATGAGATCTTCTGTGCGATTGCGAAATATGTGCAGGACGGTTCCTACATCGTTGCTGAAGGCGAGGATAAAAACCGTTTCAGATGGCGTTTTACAAACGGACAGTGTATCGAGGAGAACGGAAGGTTTGTTTATGAGAACGATTCCCAATATGCCGTTGTCTGCGATTGGATATCCGATTGTGAAAGCGGAGTATCCGTTCTTTGCGTTACCCCCGACATTGCTGAGGCACGTAGAGTCCTGCGCGAAAATATCAAGATCGAAAAGACAAATTCTTGGATATCTGATGTGGATGACGAAGATGTTGGCGATTCAGAGGAATGCGGTTACTGCGAAGAACTGGATGAGGATTGTTGGAGTTTTTACAAAAACGGTTCTTATCTTGAAGCACATACCACAATTAAAATTTTTGAATATGAAAAGGAGAACTGACAATGGGATTACAGTTTCATGAAACAGGATATGGAAAACGATTTTTTGACGTGCAATTGCCGTCGCTGATTAAAGCACTCAACCGAGTTGCTGATGCCAATGAGAAGCAACAGACTGCCGAGCCTGTGGTAGAAGTAACTGCAAATATGGTTTATGTCTGTTATGAGGAAAACTCCAACGAGCTTGCTATTGAGAATGGCGCTGTAAATGAGATGTATGTTGCGGCATCACTCAATGATGTATATAAGTGGCTCGATAAGAGGCTAAAAGAAGCAGAGCATAACTTCTATACCATACTCAATGATATGGAAGAGAACGAGTTCTACAAGGAACTTATGGCGAGCAAGGAATGTGCTTTGCACCTTTATCATAACGGCGATGAAAATTCCCGTTTAAATTACGCACTGACTGTCAAGCCTTTCACGTCTGCCAACGGACTTTATCCTAAGGCAACAGGAGAGACTTATGACCGGCTTCGTGCTGTTATGGCAAGTATGGAGAAATCTGAAAAGCTTGGCGAGGTCTTCTGCGAACAGGTTGAGACTGATGACGAGAAGCAACAGCGCATTGGATACTATCTTGCAAAAGCAATTTTGGATGACAGTATCGAAGATCTGCTCGTAGCTGTCTGCGGTTGGACCAGTAAGAGTCTCCTGAATATTGCTGAATTTGGCACGGCATATCCAAAGGAGGAAAACGTATGAATGAAAAGACATTGAAAATCAAAGATTTTCTCGGCCAGGAGCAGGAAGTTATTCCTAAGCTGTTTCTGTACGAGGTTCCCGATTTTATGGGAAAGAAGATGACTATTCCCGGTATTCAGCTTTACAACCGTGAGGATGGAATGTTGATGCCATATGCAACGCTCACGAAATCATTTGGTGAGTTTATCGGTGCGAAGAACTGTGCGTACATCGATACAAACAATTATTCTTTTGCACCGCAGCTTCTTGCGATGGGATTCGTAAAGGATACCGGTCTTAGCAAAGAAAGCGGTCGTTGCAGATATCCTCTTTGGGTGTTTGACGAAAGCTTTTTGAGGGAGATCGGCGGAGAAAAATACGAGCAGTATAGTCGCAAGTATGATGAGTATATGCGTTCTTTTGAAGGAGATGAAAATGATGAATAAGCAAATTGGTGAAATCAGCAGAAAGTATGGAGAGCACGTTTTCAGAATGGCTATTACCCATCTAATGCAGGTTGGAGCTGACAATCTGAAGGATGCGGATGTAGAGGCTGTCTGTCAGAAGATGATGAAGGAGACGCCCGAAAACTATATTATGACTCCTGAGTTTCGTTGCAACATCCTGAAATGCTCCGTTGAGTTGGCTCAAATTCCTGTTTGGGATATTTTGAAGTACATTCAGACGGATATTGGCATCGATGGAGTTACCGTACATCCCGGCATTATCGTAAATTTCAGACAGAACGCAACCTGCAGAGAACTGATGACCTGCGTAGTGCCTGCCGATACTGACGAGGAAAAGCTTGAAGAGGCAGTAAATACCGTGGAAAAGAAACTGGAAGCATATATCGGGAAAACCGGTAGTGCATACGGCTTCTCCTTCTGTAACGAAATTGAGGGAGCGTTGAAAGCTGCGAAGATTCATATCAAGGATATCCCAGTGGACAAGACTTTCTATTTATAAGGGGGATCGATATGAGTACAGACTGCAATAAAAAACGTCCGCTTAATGTCGGTGACAAAGTAAAGGTTAATCTGGATGTTGTTTCTCAAAACGGATTGTTTGAAAGCGACGAGCAACAGAAGCAATTCGATTACTTGGAGGCGCATCCTGATGAGGTGTTTACCATTGTCAGTACAACAGTGGATGCGGCTGCAACCTATCAGCTTGATCATCCCATGGTCGGTGCAACCTCTTTTTACGCAGAAGAGTTGATCTTGGAGGATGATGGTAATGAAGATTGAGCGAAGAGTTGAAGAGAACGGCGCTATCACGGATGTTATTACGATAACTGAAGAAGAGAACGCTGCCATCGACCAGGCTCACGAGATCGTTGCCGAACGATACAAGCAACTGGGCATGGAGCAGACAGACTGGGAAAAAGAGCATTTGGAATATGCTCTTCAAGGTAGACTGCGATTTGACGGCATAGAAGGGATGCTCAACTGGGCAAGGACAGCAGTTATCAGTAAAGGGAAAAGCAGTACCCCTCGTGGGTACTGCTGAAAGGAGATACAATGGAAAGTTATCAGGATATGAAGATTCGCCACCAACAGGAAGTGAATGCGTTTCCAATTCACTTTGCATTTGGTGATGAACAGATTAAGAGAAAATTTGCGGAGCTGGGACTGGATCCTGAAAAAGATATGGATAAGATAACCGTCGTTCCCGGAACAGGTGGATTCATTCTGAATAAGGATGCACCTGCTCGTAAAGAAATGAGCGAAAGACATTATCGGGAGTTGCAGGAAGCTATCGCCGCAGATAAATCCGGTACAGGGTTTATTTATCAGATGTTTCGCTATGAACTTGCAAACTACGAATTCGGTTACACCGGTGAAGCAGACGATGCTCTTGCCGCACTGGGATATACCGAAGCACAGATCGAAGCCGATCCTGCATTGAAGCAGGGCTTTGAAAAAGCAAAACAGGATATTTGGAATCAGGATTTTTAAGGAGGATTATGAAATGGATAATCAAAATATGAAAAAGCACATTGCCACCTATAAGATGCTGCAGGAAATTCCTGCATTGAAAATGCCTTGCCCTCGTTGCGGTAAGCAACAGATGAATGCAGATATGGTTGAAAATGCCCTCAGCCGACACGAGGACATTTACATTTGTTCCGAGTGCGGTCGGGAAGAGTCTGCTTTTGACTTTGTCGGTCAGAAGAAACCCCTGGAATTATGGTATGCGGTCCGTTTTCTCAACGGTGATGTTCTTCCGTATGAGCGTAAGACACCGGAGAATCTGAAGCCATACTACAAGCTTTCCGCATCCGTTACTTTTAAGGTGCTGGATGAGGATATCGATGACATTATGTGTACAGCGCTCGAAGGCGGTATTACCTATTGGTGCAACCGTGCTGAGGTTGTAGGAGATAAGTATCTCGGCGAGTATGCCAGCGAACAGATCAGCAGGGGAGGCGAACTTCGACTTTACGATTGTGAGTCCGATGCCGTATATACTCTTACTCTTGATAAGTTCCTGCGCGGTCTTGCCACATATGTCAGCGGATGTTATGACATTGCAGTTGACAGCGGACGAGTAGATCCCGGACAGATTGATGCTGAGGGTGCTGACTGCATTATCCAGTATGCAATCTTTGATGACGTTATCTACGGATAATCTACAATGTATAAGAAACTGCGGTGACGGAATAGGTAGACGTCTGAAAAAGGGGCAACAGTAGGGACATAAATCACTGCCCCGTGAAACCGAATTTTCGGGAGGAAGCGGACGTGTAAGGCGTGGATGCGGTGTCAGTTATGTCATAAGAGGTGCAAATCCTCTTCCGCAAGACGATTTTATGAAAGGAAATAAATATGCTAAGACAGGGACTATATGTTGCTGAAAATGATGAAAGTATCTGGAATGCATATACCATTGAGATGCGAGTCAAGGAGACTGACAAATCCTACATCTTTGAACTTGTCAAGTTTGAAAGCAGATACGCAGCTTCACACATTGAAACATTTTTCAGCAAGGACAAACGGGTTGTTTTAAGAAAGAACAAGGGCGGCCATGCAATGAGAGTATGGGGCGAAGACAGTTTTACCTTTTACCCATACCAAGCAGGCATCCCATATTATTTTAGATTAGCAAAGGAGAAAGCACATATGGAAATGAGAATTCACAAGGACGAGTTTAATGCTGTAAATGTGATGGCCGAGAAACACAAGGATTTATCTCTTAGCGGAGAAAAATATTTGATCCGTCCTTTCAAGGATTGGTATGATTTCTTAAAGGAGGGATCTGAACTCCATCACGCGGTTCACTACTACGCCATCAATCAGTACAGAAGAGGCGAGGATTATTTGTTCGCAATGCGTAAAGCAGATGAACCGGATACGCCTTATATTACTCTGGAGTTTGATCTTGATGGCAATCTTAAACAAGCTCGCAAACTTCATAACGCTATTGCAAAGGAAGAAGACGAGCTGGCCTTTATCAATGAGTTCCGAAAGAAGGTTCTGATGCCGTACATCATTGAGCAGAAGAAAAGCACAACCTATCTTCATCTGCTTGAAACTTTCTGTAAGGAATTTGGATCCTATGTGACCGGCAATTGGAGGGAAAATCACCTGAATATTTATATTCATCTTCGTGAGGATCCTCTGCGTATTGCCTGTTACGGCCTTGGTAAGGTAAACTGGTCTGGAGAGTCGGATCCTGAGTATCCGTTCCATAAAAGCCTTCAGGCATTGCTGCCGGAGATCCCGAAGGGTGTCCAGGATATCCACGTGGAGTTCAACTGCGGCAGAATGTATAATGTAAATCTCACAGTAGAGTAATATAGCAAACGGGCATCCGGGACTTGAAAAAGTTCCGGATGCTTTTTACTTGCCAAATG
>JAZLCW010000027.1:0-45502 GCA_045614445.1 Candidatus Cryptobacteroides sp.
CAGCAGATTTACAGTCTGCCCCATTTGGCCACTCTGGTATTCTCCCAAAATTCCTAAGAACTTTTGAGCCGATGGAGGGAATCGAACCCACGACCCCGAGATTACAAATCACGTGCTCTGGCCAACTGAGCTACATCGGCAATATTGTTTTGTTTTCCGTTTCAGAGTGTATTTCCTTAACGGGATTGCAAAGGTAGGCATTATTTTTAAATCTCCAAAACTTTTTAATCTTTTTTTGAGATTTTTTTCATTTTTTCACCTAAAAGCTCCTCGATTCTCATCGCCGTCAGGCCGCATTCATCTCTCAGTTCCTCCTGTGTACCCTGACTTAAGTACCTGTCTGGTATTGCAATAGGTGTTACAGAGACAGTTTTATTATGACAAGCGACATATTCGGCAACACTTCCATATAATCCTCCGACAACGCTACCGTCCTCTATTGTGATTATCTCATCAAATTCGGCGCAGATACTTTCAAGCATCTCCTTATCGATAGGCTTTATATACCTTATATTATATATAGCAGGAGAAATTCCGGTCTTCTCCTTCAGATTTTCCGCAGCCTCGATAGCTCTGTTGACAACCGGCCCTGCAGCTATGACCGCAGCACCTTCACCATCCACCAGCTTCACACCCTTGCCCGGAGCATATTCCTCATATGTTCCACTCTGCCAGTCAGCGCCCTCACCGTACCCGCGCGGATACCTTATTATATAAGGGCCACTTTCTGAAAGCATAGCCGAATACATCATATTCTTCAGTTCTATCTCATCAGCAGGCGCTGCAATTATCGCCCCCGGGATAGTCCTGTAAATGGCCATATCGTAGCAGCCATGATGAGTCGCGCCGTCTTCACCTACGATTCCTCCTCTGTCAAGGCATAGCACCACAGGAAGATTCTGCAGAGCCACATCGTGAATTATCTGATCATACGCTCTCTGAGAGAATGAAGAATAAATATTACAAAAAGGCTTCAACCCCCCAGCGGCCAGACCAGCCGAAAAGGTAACTGCATGCTCCTCTTCTATTCCCACATCATAGAATCTTTCCGGCATCTCTTTGGCCAGCATATTCATTCCGCAACCGGAGGCCATTGCGGGAGTGATCCCCACCACCTTAGGATTCATCTTTGCGAGATCAAGAAGGACTGATCCGAATACATCCTGATATCGGCTTTCGCCTTTTTCACTCTTGATGCGCTCTCCTGTCTCCGGATCGAAGATACCTGGAGCGTGCCATACAGTCTGATTGGCCTCCGCCGGAGCGTATCCCTTGCCTTTGGTAGTAAGAGTATGGAGAATAAGCGGTCCACCTATCTCTTTCAATTTCCGGAGAGTACGCACCACCTGCTCGATATCGTTTCCGTCTATAGGACCGAAATATCTGAAGCCCATCGCCTCGAAAAGATCGCCTCCGCTATGACGCACCAATGAAGATTTGGTACTGACCACCATCTTCTGAATAGCTTTCCTGAATTTACCTTCACCAAGTCTGTCCCAGATACGCTTTTTCGCATTATTATAGCGAGGGTCGGTCGTAATGTTCAGAAGATATTCATGAATCGCACCGATATTGCGGTCAATAGAGATATTATTATCATTGAGAATCACCAGAATATCGGTCTTGGCGGCACCGGCATTGTTCAGACCTTCGAAAGCCAAGCCTCCGGTCAATGAACCGTCGCCGATCAGCGCCACCACCTTCTGATCGAAATTCTGCTGTTTTGCGGCCTCTGCAAATCCGAGAGCGGCCGAAATGGAAGTGGATGAATGTCCTGCGCCAAAGGCATCATACTCGCTTTCAGAACGTTTAGGAAATCCGCTGATGCCGTCCCTCATTCGATTATGACGGAACGCTTCCCTACGACCTGTGATAATCTTGTGGGCATATGCCTGATGGCCCACATCGTAAACAAGCTTATCATCCGGAGCATCATACACGTAATGAAGACCGACAATAAGTTCTACGGCACCCAGACTGGATCCGAGATGGCCCGGATTCACCGAGCAGCACTCTATCATATATTGCCTTATTTCCGCACAGAGCTGACGCAGCTGCTCGAAGTCCATCGTCTTGATGTCCTTGGGAGAGTCCACTTTTTCAAGCAGGGTATATGTCGTATGGTTCTGATCCATATTTCGTTCAAAACAGTTTGACTTGCGAAGGTACTAAAAAAACGCTATCTTCGCAAACTCGTTATGACAATATAAACTAACAAATACTATGGCAGAAACAATCAAAAAGTATCTTAACGACAGCTTCGCTGCAAGGTGGGCTGCACTCATTCTCATTGCCCTGGCAATGTTCTTCGCCTATATGTTCGTGGACGTCATGTCTCCACTTCAGTCTCTGATCGAGTCTGCAAGAGGTTGGGACAGCTCTGTTTTCGGAACATATGCAGCATCAGAGTACATCCTCAACGTGTGCGGATTCCTTATCATTGCCGGAATCATCCTCGACAAGATGGGCGTACGCTTTACCGGTATCCTTTCGACTTCTCTTATGGTAATCGGAGCCGGCATCAAGTATATCGGCATCACAGAGTGGTTCCAGGCTACTGAGTTCTGCAACTGGCTCGGATCATGGTGGACAGCTCTCCCAGGCAGCGCGAAGATGGCTTCACTCGGCTTCATGATCTTCGGATGCGGCTGCGAAATGGCAGGTATCACAGTTTCCAAGGCTATTGCCAAGTGGTTCGAGGGTAAGGAAATGGCTCTGGCAATGGGTCTTGAGATGGCAATCGCACGTCTGGGCGTATTCGCAGTGCTTTCGGCATCCCCTCGCCTTGCTGACAAGTTCGGCAACATCGAGGCTCCGATCCTTTTCTGCGTCATCCTTCTCCTGATCGGACTTATCAATTTCATCGTATTCTCAGTGATGGACTCTAAGCTCGACAGACAGAAAGGTCTTACAGCAGGCGGTGATTCGAGCGAGGAATTCAAGGTAAGCGACCTGGGCAAGATTTTCGGCAGCAAGATGTTCTGGCTCGTTGCTCTTCTTTGCGTACTTTACTATTCAGCAATCTTCCCATTCCAGAGATATGCGACCAATTTCCTTGAGGTGACCCTTCAGATTCCTGCTGCAGAGGCTGCAGACCTGTTCAGATGGTTCCCTACCCTCGCAATGGTCCTCACCCCATTCCTGGGAGCATTCCTTGACAACAAGGGTAAGGGCGCCACAATGCTTATGCTCGGTGCAATCATCATGATCGCATGCCACCTCAGTTTTGCATTCCTCCTTCCTGCATTCCCAAGCAAAGGCTTCGCGCTTCTGCTCATCGTGGTTCTCGGAGTATCGTTCTCATTGGTTCCAGCAGCTCTCTGGCCTTCAGTTCCTAAGATCATTGACCCTATGATTCTCGGAAGTGCATATTCACTTATTTTCTGGATCCAGAATGTCGGTCTCTGCTTCGTTCCTCTGATCATCGGTAACGCTCTCAAGGCTTCTGGCGGATACACAGTTCCAATGATCATCTTCGCCTCGTTCGGAGTAATTGCATTCTTCATGTCATTCTTCCTCAAGATCGAGGACAAGAAGAAGGGATACGGACTCGAACTTCCTAACATCAAGAAATAATGTCTGACCTGAAAAATACTATCAGGGACAATAAATGGGCATGCTGGCTGGCGCTGGCATGCCTTGTTGTTCCTATGTTCGCGTCGTATTTCTTCGACGATATGTTCTCATCCCTTTCTGAGCTTTTCAAGAATCCTGAAATGCTGGAACTGGGCTGGGATATGGCTGATTACGGATTCTATGCCAGCGGATACTCATTCCTGTGCATCTGGGGAGGCCTGATCGTGTGCGGTGCCCTCCTGGACAAGTTCGGAGTAAGACTTGTGGGATCGATTTTCGTCGGCATGATGGCTGGCGGAGCCGCACTCGTGACTTTTGCAATATCTGCAGGGTTCGTTCCTGAAAAGTCTTTGACAATAGCATACATCGGATGCATGCTGTTCGGACTTGGAAGCGAGATCGCAGGAGTCTCTGTAACACGTTCCATCGCCAAGTGGTTCAAAGGCAGGAATATGGCTCTGGCAATGGGACTTCAGCTCGCTATCGCCCGTTTCGGTACGGCTACCGCTATCCTTATCGCGCCGATGATCGTGAGTCAGAAAGCAGCAGGAGAGGTCTATACGCTCGCAGACACTAACAAGCCAGCCCTGATCGGACTCGCTGTCATCGCCTTAGGCGTGCTGCTTTGGGCTATATTCGTGGCAATGGATGCAAGATTCGACCGTCAGACCGGTGAGACAGACAAGGTCGAGACTGCCGAAGAAGACAAGTTCAGAATTTCAGATATATGGAAAGTGCTGAGCAACCCTCGTTTCCTTATGATTGCGATCCTCTGCGTGACATTCTATTGCTGCGTGATCCGTTTCAAGAAGTTCGGAGTATCGATCCTGCTTCCGCTTTTCGGCGTAAATCTCGACATCGCTACAGTTCTTCTGGCAATGATTCCTTTCTTCACCATCCTTTTCACTCCGCTCTTCGGAGCACTTGTGGACAAGGTAGGCAAGGCAACTACTTGGATGATAGTAGGTTCAGGGATGGTACTGGTCTCTCACCTGATCATTACCTTTGCACCTCAGGGTGTACCGATGTACGCATACATAGCAATCGCCCTTCTGGGTATCGGTTATTCATTGGTTCCTTCGGCAATGTGGCCGTCCGTACCGAAGATCATTCCTGAGAAGAATCTGGGAACAGCATATTCTCTCATATATTGGGTGCAGAACCTGGGAATGTGGGCAGTCCCTATCTATGTGGGCCGTATCTTTACGCGTACGATCACACAGACAGGCAATCATGCTCAGGAGGTACAGGCTGCGATATCTGCCGAGTACATCTTCATCCTGCTGGGAGTCGTGGCGGTAGCTGTGGCTTTGATGCTTTATTTTTCGTCTAAAAGGAATCCTCTTCTGAAGCTGGATGAGCCGGCTCAGAAGGGATAGGGTTTATTATACAACAGACTGGCAATGAATTCCAGCGACCCCCGCCTCCCTACCGGGAGGCACCCCCTAGCCGGGGGTGGCATGTCGCTTCCATTCATTGCCAGTCTGTTTTGTATAATAAACCGACCTCTGAGCGGAATACTTACTTTTTCATTTTACGAAGGAAACACTCGATAGTATTCTCCATCAGGCAGCAGATGGTCATCGGGCCTACTCCACCCGGAACAGGAGTGATTACTGATGCCTTCGGCTCGATTGCAGCATAATCCACATCGCCGCAAAGCTTTCCGGTCTCAGGATCACGGTTCACTCCCACATCGATAACAACTGCGCCCTCTGACACCATGTCGGCAGTCACGAACTTAGGTCGTCCGATAGCCACGACAAGGATCTCTGCATTGCGGGTAACTGTAGGAAGATCCACAGTACGGCTGTGCGCGATGGTCACTGTAGCATTTTCATCAAGGAGAAGCTTTGAAACAGGAAGACCTACGATATTGCTTCGTCCGATCACCACTGCCCTCTTGCCCTTGATCTCCACACCAGCCCTCTTGAGCATCTTGATTATACCCTTCGGAGTGCATGGAAGAACGCAATCCTGCTTCTGCCATAGAGCTGCTACATTCAAAGGATGGAATCCATCAACATCCTTTTCCTTTGCGATTGTCGCGATAACCTTATCCTCGCTGATATGCTTCGGAAGAGGAAGCTGAACCAGGATACCATCTACACTGTCATCGGCATTAAGTTCCTCGATAAGGCCGAGAAGCTCAGCCTCAGTAATGGTATCCGGCTTGCGGATGGTAGTATTCTTTATACCCACCACTTCGGATGCCTTTGCCTTTCCTGTCACATAAGAAACGCTGCCGGGATCCTCGCCGACGAGGATCACTACCAGATGCGGCACACGGCCGTATTTCTCCGGAAATGTCGCCACCTGGGCCTTCATTTCCTCCTTCAGCTGTGCTGAAAGTTCTTTTCCTGATATAACTGTTGCCATATTATAACACTCTCCATCCTATATCGCGACGATAGAAGAGATTGTCGCATTCTATTGATTCCACTGCTGCAAGAGCCTTATCGTGAGCCTCCTGAAGATCTGCTCCAAAGCCAACCACCATAAGGACGCGGCCGCCGGATGTATAATATCTGCCATCCTTGAGGGAAGTACCCATATGGAAGACCCTGATATTCTCAGGAAGGTTGTCAAGGTTCTTTATCTCATAACCCTTCTCATAATCTCCAGGGTAGCCCTTTGAAGCCATCACAAAGCCCATTGTAACCTCTTTCTTCCACTGGATCTGCGGCATCGGAGTATGATCTGCTACTGCAGAGAAAATATCATAGATGTCAGACTCGAGACGCGGGAGAACGACCTCTGTCTCAGGGTCACCGAAACGACAGTTGAACTCTATCACCTTCACTCCGGAAGGAGTCTTCATAAGACCACCGTAAAGTACTCCGGAGAATGTACAGCCTTCAGCGACCATTGCAGCCGCTACTGGCTTCATTATCTTCTCCATTGCATACTCCACATCTTCATCTGTAATGATAGGAACCGGTGAGTATGCACCCATTCCACCTGTATTAGGACCCTTGTCACCCTCATAAGCACGCTTGTGATCCTGTGAAAGAGTCATCGGGTATACATCCTCTCCATCCACGAAACACATGAACGAGAATTCTGGGCCTGTGAGGAATTCCTCCACTACGACCTTGCCCTTGCCGAACTTGTCATCCAGGAGCATATCCTTGAGAGCCTCGTCAGCTTCCTCAAGAGTCTCTGGAATAACAACGCCCTTGCCTGCCGCAAGTCCATCATATTTGAGAACCACAGGAATAGAACCCTTCTTCACATACTCAAGAGCTGCTTCATAATCCTCGAAAGTCTCGAATGCGGCAGTAGGGACATTGTACTTAGCCATAAGCTGCTTCGCGAAATCCTTGCTTGCCTCGATTGTAGCAGCTGCCTTAGACGGACCGAAGATACGGAGTCCGGCTGCCTTGAATGCGTCAACGACTCCAGCTGCA
Source organism: Candidatus Cryptobacteroides sp. (assembly GCA_045614445.1). GTDB lineage: Bacteria > Bacteroidota > Bacteroidia > Bacteroidales > UBA932 > Cryptobacteroides. Next base: position 6,987 of record JAZLCW010000027.1, read on the forward strand.
AGAGAGACTTCAGGGCCGACAACTGCAAGGTCGATACCGTTTTCGAGTGCAAAAGACTTAAGTCCCTCCACATCAGTATCCTTCAAAGGAACGCACTCCGCCTGTGCAGAGATTCCGGCATTGCCAGGTGCACAATAGATCTTTCCTACCTGAGGGGAACGGCTCAGAGCATCCACGATAGCGTGCTCACGTCCGCCTCCACCGATTACCAAAACTTTCTTCATATCTTATATTTTAATAGTTTATGCTGTTCAGAATTGCGAAGATACGACTTTTCTCGCAGAATTCATATATCGGATTTTTTTTGTATATTTACAGCATTATGAAAAGGATACTGATTATATTTCTGCTTGCTGTCGCGGGCAGTCCGATTTGGGGAATTGACAGAGAAAAGGACTCATTGGCATTCGTCAATGCAGACTGGAACATCATCGAACTGGGAGGCGGAGCCACAGCAATGAGCGCACAGATACAGATCTTCGGATCCCCGCAAAACATATCGATAATAAAATATCCTGCAAGAAAATTCAGGACTGCATTTATACACAGTCCAGGAGAAAAGGCTGGAAAAACCAGCGAAATCGCTCAGAGAGAATGTGCCCTGATGGCAATGAACGGCAGTTATTTCAATATGAAGCAGTTGACTCCTTGCACTTATTTCCGTGTCGGAGACGAAATACTCGGTGAGACTTCACCTACGGAAAGTTTCCGTGTCAATGGCGTCGTCGCAATCAAGAATCACCGGGGACACAAGGTAGAGATCACCAGCTGCCAACCTTCTGACTATGACGAAATTACAGAAGGCTGGCATTCCGTTCTGGCCTCAGGACCGGTTCTGATAGAAGACAGAAAGATAATTGTTCCGGAAATTACAAAGGCTGATGAAAACGGCAATGGTACCGATTCATTTTACGACAAAAGACATCCACGTTCAGTCATCGGATATGACCGAAAGAATAATATCTATCTGATCGTCACTGACGGAAGACACCCTGGAAATGCCGAGGGCACCAGCATATATGAAACCGCACTGATATGCAGCTTTCTGGAGCTGGAGGATGCAATCAATCTGGACGGAGGCGGATCATCCACATTATGGTACCGAGATGAGGGCACACTGAATCACCCCAGCGACAACAGGAAGTTCGACACCGAAGGCGAGAGAAAGGTTCCTAACATCATCGGGGTGTTCAGATAATCAATACTTTATAAGAAGCTGAGTAATATGATTCCTATATTCGATAGGAGTCATATTCTTGCGTTTTGTGAAGATGCGGATGAAGTTCGACTTGTTGTTGAAGCCGCAGTCATAGCATATTTCTGAAGCACTCAGCGAAGTACTGGCCAGAAGGTCACACGCCTTGGCTACCCTGAGATTATTGACATATGTTATGAATGATATTCCTGTCTTCTTCTTGAAGAAGTGGCTGAAAGCCGACTCCGACATATTGACCAATGCAGCGACTTCCGCAAGGCTGATCTTCTGAGAGATATTCTCTTCTATATATTTGCAGGCCTTGCTGATGCGTCTGGACTTGGATGAATTCACAAGATTCTCAGACTCATACATATTGCTTACAAGCTTGCGACGCGGAGCAGCAGCCATGAAATTCAGGAGATTCAGGAATTTCGTAGCTGTCTGAAAGCCCTGTATCCTTGTAAGCTCCATTATTTCATCTCTGATTCTTTCAGCATCGGCTCCATAGAACTGAAGTCCCTGGGTCGAGTCGACAAGAAGCTGCCTAATAGGCATAAAAAGCCTCTTGTTAATCATCTGAAAACTCAGCAGATCACTGGAGAACTGGATAGTGATGACGTGATTGGTCACCAGATCTGATTTCCATACGTGAGGAACATATGGACCGGTCATAACGATATCCAAGTCATCGAAAGCCTCTTCATAATCTCCGACAACTCTCGTTCCGGCAGTCTTCATAACCAGATTGATCTCATACTCCGGATGGCAATGTATGGGATAATCAAACTTCGCGTTAGGATGATTCAAAATTACAAACAGATCATCCTGGGTAATAGGAACGATTTCCTGTTGAATTTCATTCATAGCTGTAAGTTCTTGTTCTTACAAACTTAATGAATAATTCAACATCAATGAACAAAGTATTCAAAAAAGTATAACGAATTGCCCGCCTAATACACCATTAATCCATATCGGTCAGCAAAACAAGTGACTGAGCAGGAACATTTATTTCAATAGAACTGCCTGCAATGCCTGTCGAAGCTGGAGGCAGCACTCCGCAGGAATCAATAGAATATAATGATTCTTCATAAACATATAACCTTGCATCGGAAAAAGTATATGGAAGCGTCAATTCTGCTTTCTTATCATCCGAGGAGTAATTCACAAGGGCAACAGTATGATTTCCGTCTTCTTCGGCAGCACATATACGTATACCATCCTGATCAGATGATTCCACCTGAAAGATATCACATCCTTTCGGAAAATAACGGCACATCAGCGTCCAGGCATAATACCACGGTCGGATTTCTTCTTCAGAAGGTGCTCCGAAGGCCTCTGAGCCCAATATATTCCAGAATCCCCACACCTTGATATTTTCTCTCAGCCCGGTATCACCCACCGAATGCGCAGCATCGTCAAGCATCCATACGGCCATTCCAGAAAATCCGCTGTTCATCACATCCATAGCCAGCAAAGCCATATCAAGGCCGTAGAAATGATCATAAATCATCATATTGGAATCTGACGCTCCTGCAAAAGGATGTTCTTCTGCCCGACGAATATTTTCCTTATTCAGAAGTGAATCCTCCGGATTTGAATATTTGAAACCAGCCTCACCCAGAATTATCCGTTTTCCTTCGGGAACCAATGCCTTCAATGCTTTCAGTTCTTCCAGATAGGATCCGTTTCTTACCTCTTCCTGTCCTGGATATGAATGGACATCATATATACCGACAATATCATCCAGATCATCTGCTGTCCTGCTTATCCAGTCCTCGGTCGAGAGACCTGTATCGGAATGAACGAAATGCACCACAGCATCCGGAGCAGCAAGCGAGACCTTTTCCTTGAGACCCGGATACTTCTGCATCTGAGCATCAAAACGAACGGCCATCGACTTCCAGAGTTCATAATCCCCGTTCGTAGTGGCCCAGGATCCGTCCGGTTCATTGAATATCACGAAATATCTGATACAGTCAAAACCAAGAACATTGACCAGATGATTCAGATAATCTACAGACATCTCCACCCATTGCTGAGAATCCCTCATTGCCGGCTCTGGTGGATTGAACTCCCCATAAACAACAGTAATCCCTTTGTCCTGGCAGTACTGGAGTATCCTGCAGATCTTTTCAATATTGCGACCCTTGTCATATGTTCGCGAGGATGCGTCCCAATACAGGAAAGGGCTGTTGATCATACATCTTACATAGCCCATTCTCATCGGATCCACCCTTTCCATAAGCACAGTCCAGTCTTCCTCAGACAGATCTGCACCCCAGACTATGGCTTCATCATAGGGATCCCACTCGGCACCATTGCCGATATAATCCTGATTTATGACATTGTCGGTCACCTTGACCTCCAGTTCAGAAGTCCGGCATCCGGCCAGAAGGAAACCGACGGCAAAAACCATCAGAATCCTTAGCATAGGCAGTCGTTTTTAAGATAGTCAATAAGTTCCTGCAGAAGACATGTCGCCACACCGACATACCTGTCAGCGGCTCCATAATACACATAGAGGGTACCATCGACAACAACATTGCCGCAAGGGAATATGCATCGGCTGTAAAAGCCGTCTGTCTCATACGGATGCTCCGGTGAAAGTATCGGCTCGACAGTACGGGCGATGACCTTCAACGGATCATTCCTGTCAAGCAGAAGAGCTCCCACATTATATTCAGCCTTTCCGCCATCTGCTACACCGTGATACAACACCAGCCAGCCCTCATCCGTCAATATCGGCGGCGTACTGCCTCCGATCTTTTCCTCCCAGGTTCCCGGACGTCCTGTAATCAGAAGATGGCTCGGTCTGTCCTCCCACGACATAAGATCGTCGGAGAACTTGATCCAGATGGAGGGGAAGTCTACGCCATACTCATGACCGATGTACTGCTTCGGACGGTGCAGAAGGGCATATCTACCATTCACTTTCTCCGGAAACAATATCACATCCCTGTCATCCAGAACAGGTGAAGTGATTCTTCCCAATCTTCGGTAGGTCTTGAAATCCTTGGTTACTGCCAGACCGGTATTTCCTATATTTTCCTTCAGTACAGCCGGAGAATTCTCACTGGATTCCGGAAGCAGAACAACATCGTGCGGGAATGTCCAGTATTGTCCCGGATTATGAATGCGATATGCATAGGTTATATAGAATTCATCCCCGAACTTAACGATACGCGGATCCTCGACACAGCCGCTGTCAGGCCCGTCCACACTCGGCGAGAATGCAGGGCTATCGCTGACACGGGTAAAATTGAAACCGTCTTTGCTGACTGCGTATCCGAAACGGATAATATGCTCAGGATCATCTCCTGCTGCTCGATAAAGCATATGGAATGTACCGTCGTCATATATGACACCCGGGTTGCAAGTTACAAGGTTCTCCCACTGATTATCGGGATTCGGGGAGATGATCGGATTATTTTCAAATTTCTTAAGATGCATAATATCAGCTGAATATAATAAGTAGCAATGCGCTCAATATAATAAGGCCCGCACCCCACGCACGGTAATTGTTCCAGAAAGGTTGTTCTCTGAGACTGTTTCCTTCTTCGCGGAATTCCTTGAAGGAAAATACGGTGGTCTTCAACTTTTCCTCTGCAGGAGCCGGATAGAAACGGCTCGCTATAATTATCACCACCACACTGAATGCGAAGAGGATAGGTATCATAAACAGGAAATGCATACGGCCGAATATTTCTTCCCTGAAGAACAGCAGCACCACAGCCATAAGCAGTCCCGCAAGCAGTCCGATGAAAGCGCCCGAAGCATTGGTACGACGGGAGAATATTCCTGTCAGGAATGCTGCAACCACAGGAGGGGCGATGTATGAAATCATTTCCTGATAATATTTCAGAAGCGAGTCGAAACGGCTTATGTTAGGTGCCCATAGCGCTGCGATGATAAGAATCACCACTGTGGATATTCTTCCCACGCGTACAAGCTTCTTTGAATCGCTGTCAGGGCGTATCTGGGCATAAAAGTCCATTGTGAAAAGTGTAGACGCCGAATTCAAGATGGCGCTCAAAGTAGACATCAGAGCCGCAAGCATGGCAGACAGAAGCACTCCGAGAAGTCCGACAGGCAGAAGCTTCATCACTATGGTCGGGTATACCATATCCGGGTTTTCTATGCCTGGGAAGAAGAGGCGTGCAATCACACCCGGGAATATTATGATAAAAAGGGTAAGTACAGTCAGGAAGCCGCAGAACATCACACCTTTGCGTCCCTCATTGACATTTCTGGCACTGAGAACTCTCTGGACCAGAGTCTGATTGTTGGCCCAGAAATAAATTCCGGAAATCGGCATTCCTATGAAAAGTCCCAGCCATGGAGTGGCAGGATCATCCATCGGACGGATAAGCTTCACGGCAACATCCCCGTCCCTCATCAGTCCGGCCACATACTCTCCTCCTCCACTTGTAAAGCATACTACGGTGAGAATGATCGAGCCGGCAATCAAAATCACAGCCTGGATAAGTTCGGCACTGATGGCAGAAGACAATCCTCCCGGAATAGTGTAGGAAGCTGCAAGGAGTGCGAAAATACAGATTATCAGTCCGGTATCTGCTGCCGGGAATATCAGCTTGATGATCAGAACTGCAGCATACAATGCTCCTGCAGCATCCAGGAATACGGATCCGATTATGCTTATGGCCGAGAAATAGTATCTGGAACGTCTGTCGTAACGTTTCTCCAGAAACTCAGGTATTGTGAATATGCCCGACTTAAGATATAAAGGGAGCAGAAATACGGCAAACAACACCATTACCACCACTCCTCCGGTCAGGTTATAATTGAATACGGCAATGCCTGTATGGTAGGCATCACCTGACTGACCTATAAGGGTCGTGCTGGATATGCTGGCCGCAAAGAGAGAGAGTCCGATCACCCACCATGGCATTGACCTTCCGGCCAGAAAGTATGATCCGGCATCACCGCCTTTAGCGTGGCGAAGCCCCCACCATGTGATGAACACAAGGTAGAGGCCGATTATTATTATATCTAAAACGCCTATAGAAAATCCTTCCATAATCAAGCTATTCAGCATCCCAGACATATGTTGCTACTGAGCCGGGGTCGAGTCTGAGTCGTGCAAATTTACCATTATATTGGATATTAACCTCTCTTCTTGACCAGGAATCGTTAGAAACTATCATAACAATCTTGCCCTGAGGGGTCAGGAAGGTCACATTATCTGGCACATCCGCCTTTTCTATCACATTGGTACGCCATACCTGAGGATGCTGTTCATCTTCACAGATCGAGATGATTCTTTCACCTGGAGCTGTAGAGAATATGCGTTTCGATCCCGGAGGCACCAGCTTGGAAGCATGGGCGATTACATAATATGCCAGATTTCTTGTCACCTTGTCTCCATCGATCGTGATAGCACCCTGACACATAGAACAGCCTCCGTTGTCAGTATGAGGATCATTGAGAGGGTCTGCCGCAAGATTCCAGAGGATCACATTGCTGCTCCAGTTGCGGGTAACACCGATGATAAGCCTCTTCACAGGAGCCGCGATATCGATCCTGTCAATGCCCGGACGCTCTGTAACCATCTGCTCGGTGAAGTATATCTTTTTGTCCGGACGAGCCTCATACACATAGCTCATAGCGCTGAGATCGCCACGATAATGATGGTATCCTGAACCGGTCACATACTTAGCTGCTTCCGGATCATTGTATATTGCAAGAGCATAGTCCGGACGGTCGCAATTATGATCGAAGACAATGATATCTGTATCAAGGCCTGCCTTCTCGAATTCAGGACCGAGATGATTCTTCACGAACTCGAGCTGGTCTGCAGGATCCCAAGGCATGCTCGGAGTATTGCGTGAGTTGAGAGGCTCGTTCTGAATGGTGACGGCATCGATATGGATACCCTCCTTCGCCATTGCCTGGACATACTTCACGAAATATTCGGCATAAACCTGATAGCAGTCTTTGCGGAGCTTGCCGCCACGGATATTTCCGCTTTCCTTCATCCATACCGGAGCTGACCAAGGGGATGACATTATAGGAATGTCAGGATTGATTCCCAAGATTTCCTGCATTACAGGTACGACGTCCTTAAGATCCTGAGCCAGAGAGAATTTCTTCAGTTTGAAATCCTCTTTTCCCTCTTCCAGATCATCATATGAGAAAGTAAAGCTGTTAAGGTCTGACGAGCCTACAGTAAGACGGATATAGCTGAATCCCACGCCATCGACAGGATTGAACATTTCCTGGAGAATTTCATGACGTGCTGAAGGAGTCATCTTGATAAGATGCTCTGCACTACCTCCTGTTAGAGCGAAGCCGAAGCCTTCCATTGTCTGATATGAACGGACCGGATCCACTACGATATATGCAGTCCTTTCGTTTCTATTGGAATCAAACTCTACTGTTTCCGCCTGAAGTTCGAAAAGTTTCGATCTGTCAGCCTTGGTCTCCCATGATGAAACAGTCTGTGCTGTTGCAGCTGCCGCCATCGCAAGGCAGAGAGCTGCGGTCAATATCATCTTTTTCATAGCCAATTGTTTTCTACTATTTCACGTGCTTTCTTATCTGGGTCTGAAGTCATATATGACTTATTGTTCAATATCATCACATTTCCGTTTTCAGGAGTATATGCCTCCCATTCCGGGAGTCTCTTTGACGAAGGTTTTCCAGTCTTCATGAAGTTTACCAGAGCCTCCGACATCTTCATAGAGAGCTTGTAAGGACTGTTTCCTCCTCCGTTATGAGTGACCATACGGTCGGTGTTCATAAGCCAGAATGAGATATCGATGCAATGGAAAGCTCTGTGTCTGCCGTCGAAAAGCGGAGATTCCCAGCCGAACCATCCCATATATACAGGGGCACCCTGCGCGCAACGGGCATTGGCAGTCTGAATCATTCCATATCTGTGTGACACTGCGTATGCCCAGATCTCTATCGGGCGGGCATCCGGGAACACCTCCCAATATCCATCGATGACTGCCATCGGATCCTTATATGTGCCGGCAAGCTGCTGAGCCACTCCCTCGAACGTGATATCTTCGTATTCAGGATTGTCTCTGTTAGGATTCCATTCATGGAAAGTGCTGCACAGAAGCATAGGCACATCTGACTCCCATCCTTCAAAAAAGTATCCTGACGGAATGTCGATATCATTGCCTACAGGAGCGAAGCCGGCACGATATCCGGAGGTGCCATTGAACTTCCTCTGAGCCCTCATGGCAAGGTCGAGATACTCCTCCCAAGGCATCCTCTGGAGAGAGTCCACCTGTGAAGGTTCGAGTCCTGCCTCTGCCAGAATAGCCTCGCCGAGCTTAGCGGAATATGCAGCGTCATTGGCTCTCACAGCATCGCCGCTAAGAGCCACCCCCTTATGGAAAAGTCCTCTGGCTGAAGGCATTGCGCTTACCATGCACACCTTCGAGCCTCCACCTGACTGTCCCATTATAGTTACATTGGAAGGATCTCCTCCGAAGTTCTCGATATTGTCCCTTATCCATTCCAGAGCAGCCACGATGTCAAGCATTCCGACATTGGCCGAATGGCGGTATTTTTCACCTCCTACCGATGAAAGATCAGTGAAGCCGAAGGCATTCAGGCGATGATTGATCGAGCAAAAAACTATATCTCTTCGACGGGCGATATTCTCACCATTGTAACCATCCTGCTCGATACCGTTGCCCTTTGCGAATCCACCTCCGTGAAGCCACACGAGCACAGGACGTTTCCCGCCATCCTTAAGACCGGAAGTCCAGACATTCAGCCTCAGACAGTCCTCGCCCATCATATCATAATTCCAGTGGTCGGTGAACATATAATACGATTCAGGCCTGCGGTCATAATACTCCTGAGGAGCTGATTCGCCGAAGGCTACTGCAGCGCGCACACCCTCCCAGGACGCAGGCGGCTGAGGAGGCATGAAACGGTTTTCTCCAGAAGTGGGAGCACCATAAGGAATGCCGTGGAAACAATACACATCATGAAGCTTATAGCCTCGCACCTTACCGTATTCGGTGTCAGTGACAGCTATATCCTCACCGATATAAACCTGCTGCCTGGAAGCAGGATAAAATCTCTGTCCGTCACCGGAGCAGGATGCCACGGCCGCTGCGGCCAGAAGGCACAAAAAAGGAAATCTTCTCATAGTCAGTAAAGCATTTCTTTCTTACGAGGTCAAAGTTACCCATTAAAGGCCCTAACAGGATTGTACTTTTTTGCCCATTCATTATACATTTTTACATGCACTCAAAATTGTATAATGATTTGACATAACACTCAACTTCCTTGTTTTATACAAAACCTACATTTGTATTGCATTATAGGCCAATCGGCGAAACTATTAACCAAAAATTATAAACTAAAGAACCACGTTATGAAGAAGATTTACAGACATCTGTTTCTTGCAGCGGTTGCTTCCATGGCCATTGTTTCCTGCACGGAAAAGCCTCGCAACACTGAAGAGCTTGTAGATCCTTGGCTTCGTGTACGTACTCCGGTAAACCTGAGACTCGAGTCTCAGATCGGAGCAGCTGTCATCACAGACAACTGGCGTAACGACTCAGAAGGATCCGTCACAGTCAGTCTCATTACCGGAGGACTTGATATGTCTGCGGTAAAGGTGGTCGCTCTGGATTTTGAGTATCCGGAGAGCGAATACTGCCCTACAGCATCGATCGCTCCAGGAAGCACTCTTGACTTCAGCGACGGCACAGCGGAATTCACTGTGACTGCCTACAACGGCGAGACACGCACCTACACTGTGAGCTACTCGCAGTTCAAGGATCCTCTCGAAGGAACCTACAGCTTCACACCGATCGGTGGTATCCTCGACGGCAGCGCACCTCAGAGTGCATTCATCATCCACGGCGGATGGGACGGAGAAGAAGTCCGTTCTACGGTAATGGACAAATGGTGGCACTGGGGAGAGGGCTATATGCCTACTGACGAGGACGACAACATCCTCAGCTTCCGCCTTGAAGAGGCTGATGCAGAGACCGGAGCTACATTCGGTACATTGGTAAATACCCCGGGAGCTGACGGCAAGTATGCCAACTATATGTTCCAGAACAGCACAGACATGAACGGCAAGTACCGTATCTTCCCTACAGGCAAGAGCCGCTGGGGCAAGACCGGTGACGGATTCATTACAGTGTATGCGTATGAAGACGAGGACTATTCTGACCCGCTTTACAAGGTAAGCCAGCTCGGCGCAGGTGACCACACATTCTCGCTTGTGACCATTTCTGTACCTGTAATGGCATTCAGCAGAAGCCACGAAGGTCCGTTCGACAAGATCAACTGGAATTATCCGGACTCAAGATGGTTCTCTGATAATGTACGTACCACTATGTGGCTCGTGCAGCAGGACACAGACACAGCACTTGAGAATCACTCTGACCTCCTCGCTCAGTAAAATATGTATAAGACTATGGGTATATCATTAATGACATTGGCCGCTTCATTGATGGCCGCAATGTCTTGTTCCGGAAACGAACCGTCTCCGGAGCCTACGCCTTCCGACACAAGATCGATGACTGTGCAGGAATCCGTTGAGATTGCTCATACCGGAGGAGAATTCGCGATAGAAGTCGAGTGTAATTTCGGCATTCAGGTCGATCCTATGACTGACTGGATAGAGTTTGACAGACTGGAAGGAAACAAGGCTTGGTTCACAGCTGACCCTAACGGATACACCAGTAACCGCGAAGGACAGGTGAAGTTCGTCGACGCAAAGGACAGATACTACTATAAAGTATCGAAAGTCGTTCAGACAGGCGACCCTAACCCTGTTACCTCTCTCAGAATCGTTGACAAGAATGCCACTCCGGAGACCAAGGCCCTCTTTGCCAATCTCTGGGCTATCGCTGAAAAAGGATTTATGTTCGGTCATCACGACGACCTCTGGTACGGACGCTACTGGTACAACGAACAGGGCAATTCCGACACCAAGGCTGTATGCGGAGACTATCCGGGCGTATTCAGCGTGGACTTCGGTCCGATCATGGACAACCGTCACAATGATGGCGAGAACGAGATCCGACGCAGAGTAATCATCGAGGCCTACAACAGAGGCGAGGTGATTACAGCCTGCTGCCACCTGAACAATCCTCATACCGGAGGTGACTCATGGGACAATTCCAGCAAGGAAGTGGTCAAGAGCATCCTCACAGAGGGTCACTCGACAAGAACCAAGTATCTTCAGTGGCTTGACAGATGCGCGGACTTCGCCAACAATCTCAAGGGAGCAGACGGCAAGCTTATTCCTATAATCTTCCGTCCTTATCACGAACACACTCAGACATGGTCATGGTGGGGCTCATCATGTACTACTCAAGAGGAATTCATAAGCTTCTGGCAGTTCACCGTCAACTATCTGAGAGACACCAAGGGAGTCAGGAACTTCATCTATGCGATATCGCCACAGATGGATGCTGACTATGGAAGCGAGGTGAAGAACAGACTTCTCCACAGATGGCCTGGTGACGACTATGTGGATTTCCTCGGAATGGACTGCTATCATTACTCGAATGCCAAGGCATTCCGTAGCAACCTCGTCGCAATGTCCGCACTTTCTATCGAAAAGAAGAAGCCATGCGGCGTGACAGAAACAGGTCCTGAGGGTTTCAACTGGCCTGACTACTGGACAAACCACATTCTTGCAAGTGCAAAAGACCAGAGAATCAGTCTGATAGTAATGTGGCGCAACAAGTATGTCGGAAGCAATGAGTGGGACAGACATTTCTACTCGGTCTATCCTGGACACGAGTCTGAAGATGACTTCCGCAAAATGTACAACGACCCGACGACTTTCTTCAGCAAGGATCTTCCGGACATGTACGCCATGCCGAAGTACTATGAAGTAAAGTAATCCAGAATATTAATAACAAAACATAACCAAAATGACCAAATCACTCAAATCATTTCTGTTAAGCGGTATCATACTGCTTTGCGGAGTCATTGCCAGTCCTCTTTATGGCCAAAGCAGGACAGTCAATGGTGTAGTGCAGGACGATAATGGGGAACCATTGTACGGTGCATTTGTAGTGGAGAAAGGTACGACCAACGGAGTCTCGACCGACTTCGACGGTAAGTTCTCCATCACATTGACTGCCGAGAATCCCGTTCTCGAGTTCCAGTTCATCGGATTCAAGACACAGGAGATCCAGGTAGGTGAAGGCCAGAGACTTCTTTTGATCCAGATGGAAAGCGACGCTAACCTCATGGAAGAGGTCGTGGTGACGGCATTCGCCACTCAGAAGAAGATCAATGTCACAGGTGCGATTTCAGCCGTGAACGGTAACGATCTCGTAGCTGCTTCTGTAGCGAACATTTCCAATGCCCTCCTGGGTAACACTCCTGGTGTCAGCGGTCTTCAGACCTCAGGAGAGCCAGGACGTAACCAGGCGAACATCTATGTCCGCGGTATTTCCACTTATGGAGAATCCACTCCTCTGATCATCATCGACGGTGTGGAGCAGGCTTCCGAGCAGGCATTCAGCGCTTTCAACTCTATGGATGCCAACGAAATCGCCAGCATCTCCGTACTTAAGGACGCATCTTCTACAGCGGTATATGGTGTGAGAGGTGCGAACGGTGTAATCATCGTTACCACAAAGCGCGGAGCCGTAGGTAAGCCAGTCATCAGTGCTTCTGCAAACTTCGGTCTCACTTCTGCGACTCAGCTCCAGGAAGGAACCACAGCTTACGAATACGCTCTGATGAGAAACGAGGCTATCCGTAACGAGCAGCGAAGCTACGCAGGAAACGACGGACTCAACGCCTATATCTATGATGACTTCGATCTCTGGAAATTCAAGAACAACCGCGACTTCACACCTCAGGAAGTGGACGCTATGACTCAGCTCACTCCGGCACAGAAGGAGCAGCTCAAGAATTCTCCAGCCCTCTACTATGCTTCACGTAACCTTTATAAGGAGCAGTTCAACAAAGTAGCTCCTCAGTATCAGGCAAACGTGAACATCAGCGGTGGTACTGACAGAGTAAAGTACTTCGTATCATTCGGTTACTTCCGTCAGGAAGGTATCACCAACGCAGTGGAATACTATGGATCCGAGACAGGTTCAGTATTCAACCGCTACAACTTCCGAAGCAACTTCGACATCAACATCACCGACAACCTCAAGATCACCATCAACTCAGCAGGTCAGTTCGGTGAGACTACAGGTCCTGGTAACAGTGCAGACCCTTATGATATCTCAGCACGTTACAAAGTGATCATGCAGTATATCTACGACTCCAACCCATTCATTTCTCCGGGTATCGTAGACGGTAACCTCATCCGTGGCTTTGCAGGTGTATCCGGCACTGTACAGAACCCTCTGTCTTCTAAGACAAACAGCAGCATCGGTGAGCAGAACGCCCTCTACAACCTCTTGATAAGCGGTTCAGGTTCGATCTTCAACAGCCTTCTCGACAACTCTATCAAGCTCGAGCATACTCTTGACTATATCCATCCGAACCTCAAGGCTTATGCAACAGTCTCTTATCAGGACAACTACAACCGTTATGTGAAGTTCACGCCTTCTATCCCTTCATATACCGTACAGCGTAATCTCGAGAATCCTAATGTTCTGGATTTCTTCGGCGGATCTATGGGAGCAGGTTCATTCGAATCATGGGGATACAGTAACTGGAACAAGCTTTATATGGATGCCGGAATCGACTGGCACGAGTCATATGGAAAGCACAATGTTTCTGCCCTCCTCCTCGGAAAAGCATCACGTTATACAATGCCTGGCGACTCATACCACGTACCATCAGGTATCATGGGTTTTGTAGGCCGCGTTACATATAACTATGCTGACCGCTATATGCTCGAGGTGAATGCCGGTTACAACGGAACAGAGCAGTTTGCGGAAGGTATGCGTTTCGGCCTCTTCCCTGCAATTTCAGCAGGTTGGGTACCGACATCTGAGGAATGGTTCCCTGAGAACAATTTCTTCACATTCATGAAGATCCGTGGTTCTTACGGTGAAGTAGGTAACGACCGTCTCGGAGGTTCGAGAAGATACTATTATCTTCCTAACACATACAACCTCAACCAGGGAGGATACTGGCTCGGTAACAAGGATGGTTCATCAGCCAATGCATATTTCGCAGGTGCTACAGAAGGTGTGCTCGGTAACCCTGACATCACTTGGGAAAGATCACGCAAATACGACGTCGGAGTCGAGACCAAGTTCTTCAGCGACCGTTTCTCAGTTGATTTCGACTACTTCTATGAGAAACGTGACAACATCCTCACCACTCTCGGAACAATCCCTGCAATCTACGGAGTATCATCAGGTTCAGTACCTCCTGCAAACGTAGGTATCACCGAGAACCAGGGTTATGAGCTCGTTCTCAACTGGTCAGACAAGATCGGAGACCTCGTTTACTCTATCGGCGGAGACCTCAGCTGGACACGTAACAAGATCATCTACAAGGCAGAGGCCAACAATCCTTACCCTTGGATGAACCAGACAGGTCACGCTATCGGACAGCGTTTCGGTCTCGTGAGCGATGGTCTCTTCAACACTCAGGAAGAGCTTGCAAACCGTCCTTACAACACATACACTTCAAACAAGGCCACTCTCGGTGACATCCGCTACAAGGACCTCGACGGTGACGGTCTGATCAACCAGAACGACGTAGCTCCGATCGGCTTCCCTAACTATGCACAGTATCACTTCAATGTAAAGCTTCACCTTGCATACAAGGGATTCGACCTCAGAGCTCTCTTCACAGGTTCTGCAAACGGTTCATATTACCTCAACAGCGGTTTCACAATGCCGTTCTTCAAGAACGCGGGTAACGCTTGGCTCTGGCAGTATGAAGGACGTTGGACTCCTGAGAAGTATGCTGCAGGCGAGACAATCACTTATCCTCGCGCAATCTACAGCCCTACAGGATCTGACAACAACTACCTCACCAGCGACTACTGGATGGTTTCGACCAACCACTTCAAGCTCAAGAACGTAGAGCTCGGATATACATTCAATGTCGAAAGAGGTATCCTCAGCCAGCTTCAGGTACAGTCACTCAGACTGTTCATGAATGCGAACAATATCTTCACATTCAAGAATGCTCTCACTCCTTACGGAATCGACCCTGAGACTACAGACGGAAGCACATATGTCTATCCTCTCACAAGAGTATTCACATTCGGTGTGAACCTGCGTTTCTAAACTAAAAGAATGAACAAGATGAAAAGAATAACAACAATATTGGCAGTTCTCGGTCTTCTTGCCCTGACATCCTGCGACTTCTTCCTTCAGAAGCCGGATACCACAGGTACTGTGGACCGCGACGCAGTGTTCGGCACTAAAAAGAATGCCGAAGCAGCATTGATGTCCTGCTATGCGAACGCTCTCATCCACGGTCTTCCTGGAGGTATGGGTATTGCCCATGGTACTCTCGGATCCATCTCAGGTGAGATCAACAGAGGATACAACTGGCACGGTACCTACGTGGTGGCTCAGCAGGGTCTCAGCGTAAACGGAGCCGACGGCTCAGATGCTGGTGCAGACCATTATGGAAACAACTGGAGATTCATCCGTCAGTGCTTCATCGTGAAGGAGAACATCGACCTCGTAGCTGACATGGATCAGGCTGAAAAGGATAAGATCAAGGCTGAGGTTACAGCCCTTATCGCCTACAGATATATGGGTATGTTCTACCGTTATGGCGGTGTTCCTATCGTAACCAAGTCTTTTGAAGCTACAGACGACCTCACAGCAGGCCGTGCTCCGCTTTCTGAGGTTCTTCAGTACATCCTCACTCTTTGTGACGAGGCTTATGCAGGACTTCCTGCACAGTGGGATGCAGCGAACACAGGACGTATGACCCAGGGAGCTGTCCTTGCAATCAAGGCAAGAGCACTCACTTTCGCGGCTCGTCCTCTCTTCAACACCGGCACTCCTTATCTTGACAACGGTGAGCTCAACAACCTCATCTGCCTCGGCAACTCTGACACAGAGCGCTGGAAGGATGCAATCGATGCCAACGAGGCTGTCCTTTCATGGGCTGCATCGAACGGAGTGAGACTCGTGAACACAGGCGGTGGTGTCGGAACACCTAATGCAAATGCATTCGAGGATTATGCTACTGCGACTTCCACTCCTGCAAACAGCGAGATCATCCTTGCATACAAGCGTAACAGCACTGATATCTACAGCAACTACATTTCATACTATCATAACTGTTCGCCATTCTGGACTTACAACCGTTATGATACCGACGATTCAGGAGTTCTCTCAAATCACGTGAAGCTCTATTACAAGAACGACGGTACTGAAATGAGCTGGCCTGCTATCGGAGATGCTACTCCTCGCAACGGATCTGACTGGATCGCAAACATTGCTTCTATCGAGCCAAGAGCTCTTGCCGACATCAAGTTCGGAGGTCACGATGCAAAGAACAACGAGGGTAACACCAGCTGGTCGAACCTCGGATGGGGCCGTGGCGGATATGATGCGACTACAAATGCAGCTGACGCCTTCCCTAACAGCGTAGGAGGTACAGGACAGGCTTGCGGTGAAAGAACAAAGTTCTACTATAAGGCAGGCTCAAGAACCTGGTTCGAGTTCCCGCTTTTCCGTCTCGCCGAGACTTATCTCAACCTTGCTGAGGCTTACAATGAGTACGGCAACAGCACCAAGGCTCTCGAAAACCTCAATATGGTTCACAACCGTGCAGGCCTTCCATCGATCACTGAGACCGATCAGGCGAAGCTCAGAGAGATCATCCAGAGAGAGAAAGCTATCGAGTTCTTCTGCGAGAACCACAGATACTTCGACGCAAAACACTGGAAGCGCTCAGACATCGGAACAAGCATCTGCGGCGGCTCAATGCGTGGATTTACTTTCAACATCAAGGCTGACGCAACTTGGCCTTATGCAGCAGAAAACATCGAAACTTATTGGGAAGCTGAGCTTTACCAGGCTTTCTGGTCTCCAGCAATGTTCCTTGAACCATTCCCACAGAGTGAGGTGAACAAGGGAACTACTACTCAGAATCCAGGTTATTAAAATATAGATGACAATGAGAAAACAGAATATATTCAGATGTCTCACTTTGCTGAGTGCATCGATACTGATTTCCACAGGTGTGACAGCACAGGAGAAATCTGACACGCTGTCAACAGCTGCCGTATCTACTGTGACCGGAGATGATCTGTATCACATACAGACATCGAACCTCTCAAACACTTGGGCTGGTATGCTTCCGGGACTCACTGTAATCTCGGGAAACGGCGCTGTGGGATATGACAATGCCTCATGGCTCGTCCGTGGTGTGAACAGCTACGGCTCAGGCAATTGGAATTCAGCCAAGATCTTCGTTGACGGATTCGAAGTCAATGCAGAATATCTTGTATCGCTTTCTCCATCAGAAATCGAGAGCATCTCAGTCCTCAAGGACGGAGCAGCCCTTGCTATCTACGGAGACCGCGGAGCAAACGGTGTAATCAAGATCGAAACAAAGAGAGGAAAGATCGGTCCTGCAACAGTGACTGCAAAGGTTCGCTATGGTGCTACAACACCGAATATCGTGAACAAGCCTCTCAACTCATATGATTTCGCTACCCTCTACAACCAGGCCGTATCAAATGACAACGGTATGATCTGGACTCCATACTACTCACAGGAGCAGCTCCAGGCTTATAAGAACGGCACAGGTGTGAATGTGGACTGGTATGATGAGGTGATGAGAGATTCAGGTTCTTATATGGACGGAGATATCATCTTCAACGGCGGTAACGAGAATGCACGATACAATGTAAACCTCGGTTACCTCAACACAGGCGGTCTTATCAACACAAAGAATACAGACCAGACCAAGAACCTCGGTTATGAAAGATATAACATCCGTGCGAACCTCGACTTCAATATCCTTAAGATCTTTGAATTCAAGGTGGACTTCAACGGTAAGATCGAGATGCGCAGAAGGCCTAACTACGGCGTTACAGATCTCTTCAACGATCTCGCACGTTACCCTTCAAACATCTACAACATCTACGATGACAAGGAACTCGACCATCTTTCAGGTACTGCCATCTATCCGAACAACCCATACGGTTCCATCAACGAACTCGGATGGTATTCACAGAAGGCAAGAGCTCTTCAGGGTAACTTTGTACTCAGAGAAAAGCTTGATGTAGTGACTCCTGGTCTCTACCTCGAAGAAGCATTCTCATTCTACAGCTACACTTTGAGTACTTACAGCAAGACCAAGGATTATGCCCGTTACATGAACGGCAATACGACCACAACAAACCAGACAACATCAATCACTGCCAGCGGCTACGGTTCAGGCGGTATGCAGGACTGGAAGCAGGGTCGTCTCACCCTCGGTTACGACCGTGAATTCGACAAGCACAATGTATCTGCTGTAGTAAACTATCACATTTCGGCATACAAGGGTGACGGTTACTTCTCATACAAGTACAATTACCTGAACCTCAACGGAATGCTCGACTATAGCTTCGATGACAGATATGTGGCTCAGCTCGCATTCTCATACTTCGGCAATGACTCGTTCGCTCCAGGTCACAGATGGCATTTCTATCCATCGGCATCATTCGCATGGGTAGCTTCAAACGAGGAATTCCTCAAGAACAGCTCATGGGTGAACTACCTCAAGGTAAGAGCTTCTGCCGGAGTGGCAGGTGCTTCAGACTCTGGCGCCACTTCATCTCTTGCTAACTTCTCATCTAACGGTCGATTCCTCTTCAAGGATTACTATACTTACAGCTACATCGGTTCATTCTATATGGGTCCTAACGGCGGAAGCTGGCAGAACACCCTCGTTCCTATGTTCGTAAGTAATGCCAATGTAGTTCCTGAAAAGAGCGTTAAATATAATATAGGTATCGACGCTACCCTCTTCGGAGGACTCAGCATCACAGCTGATGCCTTCATGGACAAGAGAAGCAACATCCTCACCCTCGACAACACCAAGATGGGCTACTACGGAAAGCAGTACAACTTCGCGAATGTCGGTGAAATGACCAACAAGGGATTCGAGGTATCTGCAGTTTACTCAGGAAAGAGCGGAGACTTCTCATACAGGCTGAACGGTATGGCTGCATATGCGAAGAACAGAATCGACTATATGGCCGAGGTTGCTCCAGCAAATGATTTCAGTGCTCAGACCGGCCGTCCATACGGTACATACATCGGACTTGAGGCTGAAAGATTCTATGATGTGAACGACTTCGACAACGCCGGTAATCTTAAGGAAGGAATTCCGACTCCTGCTTTCGGTTCTGTACAGCCAGGTGATGTCAAGTACAGCGACCTTGATGGAAACGGTGTCGTAAACCAGAATGACGTGACTCAGATCGGCAAGTCTCCATATCCGGAGTGGTATTTCAGCTTCGGCGGAAAGATCGGATGGAAAGGCTTCGACCTCGAGGTTCTCTTCCAGGGAGCAGCAGGTGCATCAGTGAATCTGCTTGACAACTGGAATCAGACAGTAGCTTTCGTTGACAACGGTAACGCATACGAGATCGCAAAGGGTGCATGGGCATACTACCCTACAGAGGGCATTGACACACGCGCCACTGCAAGATATCCTCGTCTTACCACTAAGAACAACGAGAATAACTACCAGACAAGCTCATTGTGGATAAAGAGCGCAGACTATCTGAAGCTTCGCAACCTCGAACTCGGATACAACTTCAATTCACGCAAGCTCCAGAAGGGCGGAATCGACAACTTCAGAGTATATCTGAGCGCTCAGAACCTCGCTACTTTCAGCGGACTTCTCAAGAACTACAATCTTGACCCTGAAAGAATCAGCGGCTATCCGACCATCAAGTCTTACAATGTCGGCGTATCAATCACCTTCTAAAGAATGCAGATTATGAAACTGAGAAATACAATATTCGCTTTTGTGATTGCATTGGTGTCATCATCCTGCAGCGATTTTCTTGACACAAGCCTTGACCGCAATCAGACAGGAGAAACGATAGCCACAAACAGAGGAACTGTATGGGCATTCGGAAACGCATTTTATTCTCCTCTCGGATACGGATTCGGCACTATTGACGGTAACATCTTCGCTACCTGCTCGGATGAAGCTCAGCAGACTGCTGCATCATCAAATGCAATCTATTTCAACAAAGGTATGTTGAACGAGAACATCAACCCTCTCTTCACATACTATAACAACTATTATGAGGGAATCCGCGCAGCTAACTATTTCCTTGACTATGTCGCTGACGGAAAGGGTGAGGAACTTCTTGCCCAGAACCGTAACCTGGTGACAGACAAGGTGAACTACGAGCGTGACCTTCAGTCACTCGCATGGTACAAGGCAGAGGCTCATGTAGCCAAGGCTTACTACTATGCTGAACTCGCCAAGATGTACGGCGGCGTTCCTATCATCGAATCATTCGTAGATGACGGAACAATGGTAAAGCGTTCATCATATGAAGAAGTCGTTGCCTATATCGTGAAGGAGATCGACGATCATAAGACTGAGCTTGCACTCAACTGGAACGATTTCACTGAGCGCGAAGGTCGCTTCACTCTTGGAGCTGCCCTTGCTATCAAGGCAAGAGTTCTTCTCTACGCAGCATCACCTCTCCACAACGAGAGCAACGATCCTGCAAAGTGGGAGGCTGCTGCAGCTGCTGCAAACGAGCTTCTGTCAAATACAGAACTTTCTTACTCGCTTGCTCCAGACTACGGTGCATACTTTATCGGAGGTACTCCTCTTACAAGCTCCGAGACAATCTATGCTGTACGTCGTGCACAGTCTAATTCAATGGAGGTGAACAACTATCCGATCGCCACACAGGGAGGAAAGAGCGGTGCAACTCCTACGCACAACCTTGTTGCCGCTTACGAGTACATCGGAACTCCTGACCCATCAGATCCATATGCAAACCGCGACCCTCGTCTTGCTGCTTCGATCGTGACTAACGGAAGCAACTGGAACGGACGTACAATCGATCAGGCTGCAGGTGGAAGCGACGATATGTCAAGAGCAAATGCAAGCCGCACAGGATACTACCTCAAGAAGTTCCTTACCGACAACCTCAACCTCACACAGGGCCAGACCGCTCAGCACAACTGGGTGGCTTACAGATGGGCTGAAGTCCTTCTGAACTATGCTGAAGCAATGAATGAGGCATTCGGACCAGATGCTGTTCCTGCCGGCTATGCAATGTCTGCACGCCAGGCTCTCCAGCAGGTAAGAGACCGCGCAAGCGTTAACCTCCCTGCAGTGACAGCAGCTGACAAGGACTCTTTCCGTGAGGCAGTGAAGCATGAAAGACGCATCGAACTGGCTTTCGAGGATCACCGTTACTGGGATCTTCTCCGCTGGAAGGATGCTATGGAAGTGCTTAACAGACCTGTTCTCGGAGTCAAGGTAACCAAGGAACCAGAAGGATGGAGCTATGAAGTAACAGAAGTGGCAGAGCGTATCTTCTTCGAGAAGAACTACTACCTTCCATTCCTCCGTTCAGAGATTGAAAATTCAAACAACACTTTGGAGCAGAATCCTCAATACTAATTCATTATGAGAAAAATTTTATTTGCAATATTTTCTGTATGTGTGCTCGCACTCACATCGTGTGCTGAAGGTGACGGAGACAAGGATTACGGCCTGATGAAGATCTATATGCCTCAGGCAATGGCCGGCGGTGGAATCGGAAACATCTACAATGTTCCATCAGGTGGCGGAGAATACACATACAACTTCGAGGCTGACGGCGAGAATATCAATGTATTCCTTGGAGTCATGCGTTCAGGAAAAGCTGCAGGTGAGGCATTCACAGTAGATATCCAGACCAGCGACGAGCAGTCTGCCGCACAGGCAGCAGAGCTCGGTGCCGAGGCTATGCCGGCATCGGTATATACCCTTCCGTCAAAAGTAAGTGTGGAAGCAGGCAGCTACAGCAAGACTTTCCACCTCGTACTCGCAAAACAGGCTCTCTCCACATACGCTGGAAAGAAGCTCGTTCTCTGCATCGGACTTGCAAATCCGTCAAAGTATGAGCTCTCGGAAAAGGGTACAGTCGTAACAGTCCTCGTGGATGTCGACGCATTGATGAAAAGCATTTAGTGCTGATAATAACTTGTTGTGACGGCCGCTGGCGTCGTCTGATGATGACAGCGGCCATTTTAAAAAACCTACTATGAAGCGATTGATTCTTACAATACTATCTATTATGATAGCAGGGGCATCATTTGCCCAGATCAAACACATCACTCAGCAGGACACAAAAGTAAAGAAGTACGAAGCGGCTATATTTGAGATCCGATTGACCGGAAACTGGGAGAATCCATATCTTCAGGAAGAAGCTGCTCTGGACATGCTCATTACTGCACCTTCTGGAAAGAAACTTACTCTTCCTTGCTTCTACCGCTCTGGGAAAAGTGGTAGCGAAAGCGTATGGGAGGCACGTTTCACCCCACAGGAATCTGGTGAATATACTTATTCATTCAGATATGCTGAGGACGGAAAGACTGTATCTGAGAGTAATCCGGCCACATTCAAAGTGAAGGACAGCAAGCTCCAGGGTATCCTGCATCTTCGCGACTACACTACGTTGCAGTATGACAATGGCGATGTTTACAGAGGAGTCGGAATGAACCTCTGCTGGGAGTCACGTTCAAACGATGACTCGAAATTCTTCAGCGACCTTCACGAGCAGCACGACCGTTTCAATTACGACAAGATGCTGCCATTGTTCGCACAGAACGGAGGAAACTTCACCCGTATGTGGATGTGTTCATGGAACTTCCCTATAGACAGACAGAAGGACTTCAACAACCCTCGCTATGAGGCCAGCGAAGAGTACATGAATCCAAGCGCGACACAGCGTCTGGATCACGTCGTAGCTCTTGCTGAAAAGCTCGACATCAAGATCATGCTCTGTATGGGCGAAGGAAATGTCCGCGCTAACCGTGAATTCTTCAACTCGGAGGAAGCTAAGACAAGATACAAGAACCGACTCCGCTACATCGTGGCAAGATGGGGATACAGCCCTGCCATCGGTATGTGGGAGTTCTTCAACGAGATCGACAATGTACAGCACCGTGACCGCAACGGAGTGATCCCTGCCGCAGAAATCGTAGCATGGCACGACCAGATGAGCAAATATCTCAAGGAGATCGATCCGTTCGACCATATAACCACTACATCCATCTCGCACCGTGACCTCGAAGGTCTGAACTCGGTTCCGGGCCTGGACATCAACCAGAAGCATATCTACAATGCTACAGTGTCTATTCCAAACAATATCAGAAGCTACAGCGACAAGTTCGCAAAACCTTATATCATCGGAGAATTCGGATACGAGTGGGATTGGTCTAAGAATTTTGATGACTTCGCAGACGGTATGAACATGGATTTCAGCCGCGGTCTCTGGTACGGACTCTTCTGCGACACTCCGGTCACTCCTATGACCTGGTGGTGGGAATGGTTCGATGAGCACGGCATGATTCCTTACATCAGGAATGTAAGATACATCAATGATATGATGCTCGCTGCCGGAAACGGATCATTCGAACATCTCAAGACCAAGAATCAGGGAAAAGCCGAGACTTTTGCAGTACGCTGCGGCGACAAGACATTCGTCTATGTCTACAATGGATCGGACAAAGAACTTGACTCCACCTCTATCGAGCTTGGTACAAAGGGAAATGTAAAGATCGCCAGACTGGATACCGACAAGGTCAAACTTGAAAAAGCTGTGAAGACAGCTGTTGACGGTACCCTCGAGCTGAACTCCCTTGGCCTCGCACCTCTTAAAGAAGCAATCTTTGTAATTTATTAAACTATGAAAATCAGAAATATCATTGTCTCTCTCACATTTGCGGCAGTCTGCCAGTTCGGGCTCAGTGCTCAGAGCATACACAAGCAGGAATTGTCCACAAACTTCGGTCTTCCTTCAAGACAGCCCGAAGAGACTTTGCCTGTATCTACCGTATCGGTAGTCATGCCTCAAAGAGTGGAAAGGCAGCAGGCTGTGACCATACTCAAGCCGGTTTCAGACAATACTTGGGAAATAACCTCAGGCTGGAAACTCTACGAGGGAGACAAGATAGGTTCTGATGACTGGTACAATGCCGTCGTTCCGGGCACTGTACTCACCACACTGGTGCAGCAGGGAGTTTATCCTGATCCGAAATTCGGTCTGAACAATCTCTCCATTCCTGATGATCTGTGCAGGAAAGACTGGTGGTACTGCACGGAATTCACACTATCGGACGAAATGTTGTCAGGAAAGACGCTCGAGCTTCTTTTCAACGGCATCAATTACAAGGCGGATATCTGGCTGAACGGCAACAAGATAGGCAATATCGCCGGAGCATTCATCCGTGGCCGCTTCGACATCACGGAGCTGGCACGTAAGGAAAACAAACTTTCGGTGCATATATATCCGCCGGCAAACCCTGGAATTCCTCACGAGCAGTCACCTTCAGCAGGAGGCGGAAAGAACGGAGGAGCCCTCTGTCTGGACGGTCCGACATTCTTCTGCTCGGAAGGATGGGACTGGATTCCGGGCGTCAGAGACAGAAACATAGGAATATGGCAGGATGTGCAGCTGATCGCTTCACATGGAGCAGTTATCGGCGACACACAGGTAATCACAGACCTGCCGCTTCCTGATGTCTCATATACAGACATCACAGTCAAGACCACAGTAAGAAATCTTCTGAATGAAGAAAAGGAAGCGACTGTGACAGGAAATATAGCAGGAACCGTTTTCTCGAAGAAAGTTACAGTTCCCGCAAAATCAGAGATTCCGGTAAATATCGACGGCATCAGGATCGACAATCCTGCATTATGGATGCCGAACGGTTACGGAGAACAGAATCTCTACAACATGAGCCTTGAATGCAAGATCGGAGAGACATTGTCCGACAGCAGGAATATCCGATTCGGAGTAAGGGAGATGTCTTATGAACTCACCGTGGACTCTGCAGATGAAAAAGGCATCAGAATCGAGTACAATCCATTGGCCCACAGCAGTCTGGGAACAATCTTCGACAACAGAATGCTCAGAAGTGCCCTCCCTGGAGTACATGTACCGTCACTCTATCCGGAAGTGGATGTCAAGAATCTGGATGTCATTCCTGATAATGGAATGGGACCATATCTTGTGATAAAGGTGAACGGCGTCAGAATATTCTGCAAAGGTGGAAACTGGGGAATGGACGATATGATGAAAAACATTTCCAGAGAGCATCTCGAGCCATATTTCCAGCTGCACAAGGACGCAAATTTCAATATGATCCGCAACTGGACTGGAGCAAGCACATCGGAGATGCTGTATACTCTTTGCGACGAATACGGATTGCTCGTATGGAACGACTTCTGGCTCTCTACCGAAGGATTCAACCTCAATCCTCTTGATGAAGACCTCTTTATGGAGAACGCAGTCGATGTGGTTCGCCGATTCAACAATCACCCGTCGATCGCCCTCTGGTGTCCTCGCAATGAGGGATACGCCACAGAGACCCTTGAAAGAAGACTTGCCGAAATGCTCGTGAAAGAAGACGGCACAAGACACTATCATCCGAACTCACGTTACTGCAACCTTCGCCCGAGCGGTCCTTGGCATTACTACAAGGACGCGGCAAAATATTACCGCGAAGATGCTTTCGGATTCAATACAGAGCTCGGTTCTCCTTCAGTACCTACAGCGGCGTCAATGAGAAAGATGATGCCTGAGGCCGATCTTTGGCCGATTTCAGACACATGGCACTATCACGACCTCCTGAACGGACTGCATGAATATGTCAATGCTGTCGACAGACTCTACGGCAAGGCAGAAAATCTTGATGACTTCTGCAGAAAGGTGCAGTTGATCAACTACGACAGCTACAGAGCGATGTTCGAATCGTGGAACAGCAGACTCTGGGACAATACTTCAGGAGTGCTCCTGTGGATGAGTCACCCTGCATGGCCTAGCGTGGAATGGCAGACATACTCATGGGACTACGAGACATTCGGTTCATATTACGGATCACGCAAGGCCTGCGAGCCTGTACATATCCAGATGAACCTCGATGACAAGGATGTGACCGTAATCAACACTAGTATGGATGCTCTGGAGGCATTGACAGTCAATCTTACATGCTATGACCTCAACGGCAAGAAGATCATCAGCCGCATTGAAAAAGGGATAAACATCCCGGCCAATTCAAAGAAGGAGATTTTCAAGGCTGAAACTGACAATATCGATGGAACTTACATCCTCAGACTCACCCTCTCGGACAATAAAGGCAAAAGCCTGTCGGTGAACGATTATATCCTCAGAGGTAATGGGACTGAAGATTATCAGGCACTCAACTCGATCCCTCAGGCAAAGATAAAGGCAAGACGTCTGAATCAGACAGCTGAAGGAAAATGCAGATTTGAAATATCAAATGCTGGAAAAAGCATTGCCCTTAACCTGAAGATGAACCTGCGCGACGCCTCGACTGGTGAAATCATCCTTCCGGCATATTTCAGCGACGGATATTTCCACCTGCTTCCAGGAGAGAAGCGCATCATCGAAGTTTCATCACCTTCACAAGGAAATGTTTCTGTAGAAGGATATAATGTCCCACAGCAGACAATCATAAGATAATGAAGATTTTACGCATATATCTGAGCATATTCATCATACTGGCTGCATGTCTGGATCTTGCAGCTGGGGAGCCTGTGCGCATCTCCCTTGACGGGGAATGGGAATTCAGACAGGCAGGTGAGGAAGTTTGGAGAAGTGCCACCGTGCCAGGATGCGTCCACACCGACCTTCTGGCACACGGAGCTATCGAAGATCCTTTCTACGGAAGGAATGAGAAATCCCTCCAGTGGATCGGAGAAAAAGACTGGGAATACAGGAAGACCTTCTATATTGATGAGAATGTTGTTAGCACGGTTAGTAATGTTTGGTTAGTTCTTGAAGGCGTTGACACTTACGCCACGGTAAGTGTCAACGGACTTCCTGTAGTAAATACTGAAAACATGTTCCGTACTTACAGGACAGATCTGGGAAAGGTCCTCAGAAAGGGCAAAAACGAGATATCCGTAAGATTCGAATCTGTATTCAGAAGAGACTTCCCGAAGTATCTGGACGCACCTTACAGACTTCAGGCCTGGCCTAACAATGACCAGAGCGACATATGGCTCAGCCTCTACGCCCGCAAGGCCGGATACAATTACGGCTGGGACTGGGGACCGAGACTTATCACCACAGGCCTCTGGAAGCCGGTTTATATAGAGGTCTGGGACGACTGGAAAATAGAATCCGTACAGCTGAAGACATTGTCACTGGAAGGAGTCTCTGCAAGGAGCGGAAAAGCTACGAAGGCAAGGATGCAGGCCGACGTAGATATTGAATCAGAGATTCAGACTCCGGCTGAAATCACTGTCCTCTGCGACGGAAAGAAGCTGCACAAGGAAAGAGTGCTGCTTCAGAAAGGAGAAAATGAAATACCATGTCTCTTCACAGTCAGGAATCCTGAGCTCTGGTGGAGCAACGGCCTGGGTAAAGCCACCCTTCACGATTTCGAATTCATGGTGGAAGCAGACGGAATGAAATCCTCATTCACAGAGAAAGCAGGAATCAGGACAGCTGAAATCATCAGGGAAGATGACCGATGGGGAAGAAGCCTTTCCGTACGTCTTAACGGAATCGATGTATTCTGCAAGGGTGCGAACTGGATCCCTATCGACAATTTCCCTAACAGGAAGGACAGAAAAGACTACGACAGACTCATCTCTGATGCTGCAGCATGCAATATGAACATGCTGCGCGTATGGGGAGGTGGACTTTATGAAGGCGAGGACTTCTACAAGGCCTGCGACAGCCTCGGAATAATGGTATGGCAGGATATGGCATTCGCATGCGGAATGTTCCCTTCCGACCAGGAATATCTCGACAATGTCGCTGAGGAGGTGAAGGACAATGTCCGCCGTCTGCGCAATCATCCGTCACTGGTGCTCTGGTGCGGAAACAACGAGAATGAAATCTCGTATTTTGAATGGGGCTGGAACAGGACGCTTACGCCATCGCAGCAGGAAGATTATGAGGCAGGACTGAGAAAGCTGTTCTATGAAGTGATTCCTCAGGCCATAGCATCAGAAGATGACACAAGATATTACCATCCGTCATCCCCTTCTACAGGCCATAGCGGAGTTCCGTACTCGATGGGCGACGCGCATATGTGGAGCGTATGGAAAGGAGGATGGGTAGAGGAATATCTAAAGCCTGAAAACATTGCCCGCTTTATGAGCGAATACGGCTTCATCGCATATCCGGATATGGTATCATTGAAGAAATTCATTCCGTCCTGGGATATGTCGCCAAGTTCAGCGAATATGCTCGCACATCACCGTGCATATGATGATGTAACCCGTGATCCGGAATTTTCGAACAAAATGATCTCCAGATATATGTCGCGATATGCCTGGGTTCCGGAGAAATTCGAGGACTTTGTCTATATGACCCAATGGTTCCAGGCCGAAGTGGTGAAGGTGGCGATAGAAGCTCACAGAAGGGCGAAGCCATATTGTATGGGCACGTTGTATTGGCAGATAAACGACTGCTGGCCTGTGATATCCTGGTCGAGTATCGATTATTACGGAAGATGGAAGGCCCTTCAGTATTATGCCCGCAGGGCTTATGCACCGGTATTGGCCTCACCATATATTGACGCCGAAGGAAATATTGCAGTAAAGGCTGTGTCTGACAAGGCGGAAAGTTTCAATGGCGTACTGGACGCTATGGTAATGGACTTTGAAGGAAAGCTGATTGCCCAGCAGACAGTGGACTGTTCTCTTGAAGCTAATGAGGCGAGAGACATCATGAAGATAGCTGGTAAAGAACTGGAAGGCAACAGATTCCTGCGGGTAAGAATTACTGAAGATGGTAAGACAGTTTACGAAAACACCTTCTTCAGCCGCTATGCGAATGATTACGAGTACGGAAGACCGTCGGTCAATATCGAAGCCTTGCAGATGGAGGACGGAGTGGAACTGACAGTTACGACAGACAGGCTCGCAAGAGGATTCTGCCTGTTTACAGAGAATGATGAAGATTTTTTTGAAGACAATTATATAGACCTGGTTCCTGGTACAGAATATAAGATAAAGGTTCGTACAGGAAAGACAGCTGAAGAAATCAAAACCACAATAAAATATCAAACACTATGAGAAGAATCTTGTTTTTAGGATTGACGCTGGCAATGTCCGCGTTTCTCTTCACAAATTGCGCTTTTCAGGATTGGGAACCGCAGCCATCAGAAAACAATGGTGATCCAGGAGGAAACACACCTGGCGAGAAGACAGATGTTCCTTTTGAAATCGCCGCTACAATCATCCAGACAAAGACCGCTAACAACGGTGGAGAACTGGTATGGGCTGCTGGAGACCGCGTCAATGTATTCCACACTGTATCAAGCACGACTGCTATTGTAAATGATGGTGAAGCAGTTCTTGCAGATGCAGGTAAAGGACTTTTCGAAGGTACACTCGCCAAAGGTCTCAAAGACGGATATGCATACGACTGGTACCTGTTCTATCCTTACACCGAGAACCTTACAATCTATGAAAATGCCGCAGAAATCACCATCGGTGCTGCTGCAGGCTCTGCACAGAGACAGGTAGGCAATGACAGCAAGGCTCACCTTGCAGGTGCAGCAATGCCGCTTTTCGGATCTGCAACAGGCGTGGAGGCCGGCAAGACCCCTGCTGCTCAGATGCATCATCTCGCATCAATCGTGGAAGTTACCGTAACAAACGGCGTAACTCCACCGCTCAAGGTGTCAGAGGTAGCTGTTACAGCAAATGAAGCTATTGTCGGAGCATTCGGTCTCGATCTCTCGACATCCGTATTGACTTATAATCCAGCTTCGACCAGCAATACAGCGAAACTCGCTGTGGATGAAGCTGCTGAACTTGCACACGGGGAATCAGCGAAGTTCTATATCGCTGTCAAGCCATTCTCTGCAACTCCGGGAACAGGCATCAAGCTCAGCGTCAATGGATACGAGAAGGAAATCATCCTCGCTGACGCGATCAACTGCAATGCAGGTGAGACAGCATCAGTTGAGTTCGTTTACGACAGACTCGATTTCGAAGAAAGCCTTGCTGGTGCTTATCAGATCAAGGGCCTCTGGGTATATGGAGGTACAGGTCCTGAGTACGGTGGAGCCGGATTCGTGGATATGCACAACAAGACATGGCTCTTCGATGAGGAGGCTGGCCATGGTATCACTGCAGAAATGGACAACTATCTCGAATTCACACTTGTAGATGTTCTCGACGGAGGTAACAAGACAAGCGGTATCTGCGTGAACTGGGCAGGTGCAGACGGAAAGAACTGGAGCTGCTGGTACAAGCAGTCTGAAGTTCCATGGAACCAGGCAGACCTCACACACTTCTATCGCCAGATTCCTGTAGGAGAGAGCACATGGGTACGCGACTACACTGTAGAGCCTAACACTGTGACATTCACTGATGCAGAAGGAAAGACCACAGTTCTCGAGCTCCTTGCTCCACAGAATGCAAACGGCCACGAATTCGCTAACGAGACTTTCCACACCAAGCTCAGCGGAACTGACAACTGGAACAAGATCTACAACGATATCGACAAGGTTTATTACAAGCCTCGTAACTACTATATCGAAGTGGCAAAGGTGGACGAAGTACCTGAAGCATCCAGAACAACAGAGCCTGTATTCGTTCCTACACTTCCACCGGATCCAAGCGAAGTTCCTCCTACTATCGCCGGTACTTACAAGTATTCGAACGCACTCTGCTTCGGTGGTATCGACCCAGCATTCGTGGGTCTCGTAGAGAAGTCTTGGGCATTCAGCGGATCTATCTGGTGCCTCCAGGATGACCTTTACATCTTCACTGCTACAGGTCAGGACGAGAATGGCAATGAGGTCGGAGAAGTAGACTACCAGGGTGGTTCAGACGGCTATTGGGACTACATAATGCCGGCAAGCTACCATAAGAAGGACGGAATCGGAGATCTCGATCTCTCTCCATTCTATGGAAAGATCGCACAGGGCAAGTCACAGTATATCTATGACAAGACCAACTGCACAGTAACCTTCATTTCTGACAAGGGAACAGATACAGCAAGACTCCTTGTTCCTGGCTCACATGACTTCTCAGGCAAGGCACATGAAGTGATCGCTACATTTGCACTCGACTTCGACCTCAACTATACAGAGCCTAATGTACCAGGCTATGCTCAGGACTGGTCTGACTTCGAGCGCTTCTATGTGGCTCCGCACAACTATGTGCTCCACCTTCAGAAGCAGTAAAACTGACTCAGATATCAAAGGGAGTGGTCCGGCTCGGACGGCCGGACACTTCCTTTATTCAAAATCTTAATACATACAGATCATGAAGCATCCGGGACCATCAATCATAAACATTCTTATTGTTATGGCAGTAATGAGCAGCTGCTGCTGCAATCAGGACAGCCGGAACAACAGCGTCATTCCTGACAAAAATCAGGAAGTCTCAGGACCTGAAGTATCAGTTCCAGAAGATATTACATATGACTGCACAGTGACGGTCGATGCTTCATCTTTGGTCAGCACCGGCTATATAGGCAACGGTGTCCAGTGGGACCCCTATGAAGTCAGTGGCATCAGCGAAAGCGACTGGCAGAAACTATACAGCCGCCTGGACTTCATGAAGCCTCAGTTCATCCGTATGATGCATAACATCGGCGAGAAGACTGAGAACGGAGTGCTGAACAAGGAAGCGGATCTGGACCATCTGATGCATCTGCTGGACTACTGTCAGAGCAGGGGTATCACCGTCATGTTCGGAGATTGGGGCGGAAGCCTTGCAGATCCGGAGAAAGGCACCATCAACGAGCAGTTGCTCCGCAATGTGGCAGAGTATCTGGACTTCCTTATCAATAAGAAAGGCTACGACTGCATAAAGTACTATAACCTTGTAAATGAGCCTAACGGCGACTGGTCGCAGACAAAGGGTGATTATGAACTTTGGAGCCGCGCAGTAAAGTTCTTCTGGCAGGAAGCTCAGAAGTCAGGCCTCGCCAGCAAGATAAAGATGGCGGCACCTGACGTTGCGATCTGGACTGCTGAGGAGACTTTCTGGGTAAGCAATACAGCCCGTGATCTCCCTGAGGCCACAGGAATCTACGACATCCATACATATCCGTCAAAGATCACTGTAAATTCCGGAGAATACACTGAGATAATCAAGGCTTACAAAGACGCTTCCGCACCCGGATCGAAGATCGTGATGGGAGAGATCGGATTCAAATACAGGGAACCTGAAGATGCCGGATATCAGGCTGAAAACATGAAACGGGCCGAGAGCCTATCACACGCCTCGATCGAGGATTCACAGATGTTCGTATATGACTATATGTACGGAACAGACATGGCTGATGCCGTATTCCAGACCATCAACGCCGGATATTCGGGATGTGTAGCCTGGATGCTGGACGATGCCATGCACTATAAGGAGCCGGGTAAGCTGAAGATCTGGGGATTCTGGAATATTTTCGGAGATGAGGTATATGGAGCGGAACACGAGAAAGTACGACCTTGGTTCTATGCATGGTCTCTTCTTTGCCGATATATACCGAGTGGTACGGACTTCTATACTGTAAACGTATCCGGACAGGATGGAGTAAAGGCAATCGCAGGTGTCTACGAAGGAAAAAGGACAATCGCTATTGTTAACGTGTCCAAGGAAGAGAGAACTGTAAAGGTCTCATCTGAAAATATGGGCGATCTGGACAAAGTCAGAAAATACATCTATGGCGAGGGACTGTTCGTCACCGAAGGAGACTGCACAATGCATCCTGTGGCGACAGATATGGATTTCAGTCCTTCAAAGGGAGAGACTCTGAAATTGCCAGGAGAAAGCATGATTCTCCTTACTGAATTATAGCAGCCATCTGATCCCGGTGCGACAACACACTGTGGAAAAGAGCCATCTGATTGCGTGTCCGGACGAGATTATGCTCTGGATACGCAATTTTGTAATATGTATCTCCGTTGATATAATCCGTAAGGAAACGTACAGCCTGCATAAAAGGGAAGAGGGCTGCAGCATATGGAAGATTCTCTCTTTCGATTTCTGTCAGGAATGAACCAGCCGACTCCAGATAACCTTTGATGAAAGATCGGAATATCTCCATATTGAATCCCACCTTCTCGATCTCCGGACAATCTTCCGCAACATAATTGGCAGCAGTACGAAGGAAATCTCCCACATCCGAGAAAATGAAACTCGGCATCAATGTATCAAGGTCTATCACACACAGAGCCGAACCGTCCTTGTCGAAAAGCATATTGCTGACCTTGGTGTCGCAGTGGCAGATTCTTTTAGGCAGAAGTCCCTCACGATGAAGGCGCTCAGCCTTGCACATATCGTCAATATGGATGTCAATTTCAGAAAGCAGCTGCCTGATTTCAGGCTCAGAGCATCTTCCCATGGCATCCTTGGCTACTGCTTCACGAAGCTGACGGGCCCTCAGTTCCATATTATGAAAATCTGGAATAGTCTCCCCTATCGGCTCCTTGATATCCACGAGCATTGACTGAAACTCTCCGAAAGCCTTTCCTGCACAATAGGAAGATTCTGCAGTCACAGTCTCCACAGTCACCGAATCTTCTATGAAGGCTGACATTCTCCAATAGGATTCACCGTCAGTATAATATGTACTGTCCGAATCTTTCAAAGATATGAATCGCAACACTTTACGATCAATATCATCTTCACCTGCCGCTATAAGTTTAGCTCTGATATGAGCCGTAACATAAGCGATATTGCGCTGAAGCAGTTCCACATCCTTGAAGATGGCATGATTGATCCTTTGCAGGACATATTTCTTTCCTTCTGAAGCAGACACCAGATAAGTGTCGTTGATAAGTCCGTTTCCTAAAGGCCTGACATCAGTCACAGAGCCATCTATCGCAAAATACTGAGCTATCTTTTCCATATCCTATATCTGTCAAATGTGAGACTATCCACCGGGATTTCTTTATAGACCATATCAAATCCGCCCTCGACAGGCCTGTTTTCTTCTTCATAATAAAAGGCAATGTTTCCGTCAGACTGAAGCACCATTGTCGAATATGCGGACGGCTGATCGGACACCTTATAAGGCTTCTCCCAGCCTGAAGCCATCGTCTGCGGAGTCATTCCGCCTGTCACCTCCTTGAAATACACGCCTACTCTGCTCCTGCCAGGTCCGAGCGGAACAGACTGGAAAGCGAGCGAAACTTTCTTCCCATCCTCCTTTCTTAGCGCCGGAACGATCAGAATCTCACCGTTGCAGGCATTGTCCTGGGCTGTACAACCGTCATTTCCCGTTCCGGAGAACACTGCTTCTCCCCATTGTCCTTCGGCCTTGGATATATCCGAATATGTGAATACATTGAATATTCTTCCACCTCTTGTCCTGGAACTTAGCACCACGCTTCCGTCAGGAAGCTCCTCGCATTTAGGTTCGTCGCCATTTATGGCCGGAAGGGCATCAATACCTCCAAGTGGAGCCCAGGTACGGCCGAAATCATCGCTGTAAAGGACCCTGTTGCCATGTGGACGGGCACATAATGCTGCATAAATACGATAGTGGCTGCCGCATCTGTGCATCCGGCTCTGGCAGATCTTGCCTGAGCCCACGAAACAGCTCTGGACATAACCGTGTGATGACTCATCATAAAGAGAATATATGTCTTCTGTTATTTCCTTCCAAGGCTCCCAGGTGCGTGCATTGTCCTGACTTCGCAGAAGGGCAATACGATTGGGATTCTGTCTGGTGGTGGTCTCGTGCCAATATACAGTCTCGCCGCATACCGCAATCACCAGCACCTCCTCACTCTCACGGTCAGCTACGATGGCTGCATCACCGAAGCCGCAATCCACAGCTTTCGATACTCCCGTACCTTCCAGCAACGGGAACTCCTCTGTCCAGGTCTTTCCATTGTCAAATGACATACGTCCGTGGATATCGACCCTACCCCATCCTATATCGCTCCTGCAATGCCGGTAATCGGCCAATGCCAGCAACGAGCCGTCTGACAATGCAGCTATCGCAGGGATCCTGTAAGGTATTGTATCGGGAGCGTCTGTCTCGAACAATATATGATAACAGGTATCCCCTGTTCTGGAGCAGGAGATACCCATAATCATTATAAATACTGCCAATATGGCTCGGATGCTAGAACGCATATGTGAATCCATTGACCTTGTTCCATTCACCACGGGTGAAATCCGGCACCTCTACCGGCATCGAGCCGTTCTCAAGTGATATTCGGGAAAGTTCGCTGATGCAGCACCACTCGGCCATATCATATACATCCATATCGAGAGGAAGACCGTTATGGAGACAATATATAAGTCGGTAATCCATAATGAAGTCCATACCTCCGTGGCCACCCACGCTCTGAGCGAACTCCACAAATTCAGGATTCATAAGTACATTCGGATATTTGGCCTGGAGCTCCTTCAAGGCATTACCTGAATAGAGCTTTTCAGTTCCAAGTGCATCGTAACCCTCTTCAAGAGAAGCATTTTCACGAAGGCAATAAAGCTGGACAGGATATTTTCCAGCATAGCCGTCGGTACCTACCACCTGATAAAGACGGTCATACGGACGCGGTGTCATCACATCGTGCTGGATGAGCATTGTCTTGCCGTTTTCGGTACTGATCAGAGTGCTTGTCTGGTCACCGTTCTGGAATTCAGGGCAAGTAGTACCATTCTTCAACTGATATATCTTCGGACCGTTCAACGGCTTGGTATCCATTGACACGAGAGTCTTCATCCTGTCACCACGGTGAATGTTCAGAACCTGGCAGACAGGTCCGATTCCGTGGGTAGGATATACGTCTCCCCTGTTCTCTTTATTGAATTCAAGTCTCCAGCTCTCCCAGTACTCGTTCCAATAAGGATCGAGACAATGGTGGTAAGCTCCCTCCACATGGATGACTTCACCGAAGACACCGGCCTGAGCCATTGACAATGTGGACATTTCAAAGAAATCATAGACACAGTTCTCCAGCATCATACAGTGCTTTCTGGTCTTCTCGGACATATTGATAAGAGCCCATATATCATCGAGTGTGGTAGCAGCCGGCACTTCGATAGCGACATGCTTTCCGCATTCCATAGCATAAAGGGCAATCGGCACATGAGTCTTCCAATCTGTACATATATACACAAGGTCCACATCCGGACTCTCGCACAATCCTCTCCAAGACTCTGCCTCACCACCGAAAGCCTGTACCTGGGTAATTCCCCTTGAAGTCAGTCTGTTCACGCTTTTGTCCACTCTGTCCTGCTCGATATCACACACAGCAGTAATCTGACAGTCAGGAACATAGGTCAAGCGATCCACAGCACTGCCGCCTCGCATACCCAAGCCTACGATTCCGACTCTTACAGTTTCGATGGGCTCGGTCCTGAGCCCAAGCACGCTTTCCTGTCCGGCCGGCCTTTCCGGTACGACGGTCTTGATGACATTGACATTTTCATTGCAGGAAACAAGCGACAGCGCCGCTATCGCCATGAGAAGAAACCATTTTTTCATAATTATCCGATATTTTCAGCTAATATACAATTTTTATCCTGAACGGTGACGCACAAGTTACTATATCTCAGCATCTTACAAAATATGCCTGCTGTATCCGAGCAGCAGGCATATTATATAAAACCCTAATAGTTAACTATTTACGCGACACACATTTTAGTGCTTGAAATGACGCATTCCTGTGCAGAGCATTGTGATTCCGCATTCGTTGGCCTTCTTTACAGAATCCTCGTCACGTACGCTTCCACCTGGCTGAACGATAGCTTTCACGCCATACTCAGCTGCAAGGGTCACAGTGTCATCGAATGGGAAGAATCCGTCAGAACCGAGAACAAGACCTTCTGCCTTGATGTCCTTTCCAGCCTCCTTCAGCGCTGCCTCTGCCTGCTCGAGAGCGATCTTTGCAGAACCCACACGATTCATCTGACCAGCTCCTACTCCAAGGGTAGCACCATCCTTTACCACTACGATAGCATTTGACTTCACATGCTTTACGATTCTCCAAGCGAAGTCAAGGTCTGTAAGCTGCTTTTCGCATGGCTTAGCCTCAGTCACGCACATATCAGCCACCACTGTCTTGGTGTCGATGTCCTGCTCCTGAACGAGAATACCACCGTTCATGCTTACATACATATTGTGACCGCCTTCTTCCTTGCTCATATCCACCTTGAGGAGACGGAGATTCTTCTTTGTGCAGAGAACCTCGAGTGCCTCGTCAGTGAATGACGGAGCCATGATGATCTCGAGGAAAATCGGCTTCATAAGCTCTGCCACTTCCTTGTTCACCTCACGGTTAACGGCAACGATACCGCCGAAGATGCTCACCTTGTCAGCCTCATATGCCTTCTTCCATGCATCCACCACGTCAGTTCCGATAGCTGCACCGCAAGGATTCATATGCTTGAGACCTACACAGAAAGGAGCCTCGAACTCACGAGCGATATTGAGGGCCGCATTGGCATCCTGGATGTTATTGTATGAAAGTTCCTTACCATTGAGCTGCTCTGCAGTTGCGAGAGAGAAAGGAACCTTGTCGAGAGTAGCATAGAACTTGGCATTCTGATGAGGATTCTCACCATAGCGGAGGCTCTGCTTGAGATCGTACTCGAGGAAAAGCTTCTCGTTGAGGCCTGCTGCCTTACGCATATAAGTAGCGATCATCATATCGTACTCTGCAGTGTGAGTATATGCCTCTGCAGAAAGCTGGAGACGTGTCTCCTTTGTAGTGTTGCCGGTCTCACGGATCTCAGCGATGATCTTCGCGTAGTTCTCTGGATTACATACCACTGTCACTGCACTCCAGTTCTTGGCTGCCGAGCGGAGCATTGAAGGTCCTCCGATGTCGATGTTCTCGATGGCATCCTCCATTGTAACATCAGGTTTAGCGATGGTCTGCTTGAAAGGATAGAGGTTCACGCACACCATATCGATGAACTCGATGCCGTTTTCCTTGAGCTGAGCGATGTGGCTGTCAAGGTCACGACGACCGAGGAGTCCACCATGCACCTTCGGATGCAGAGTCTTCACACGACCATCACAGATTTCAGGGAAACCGGTGATTTCGCTGGTATTGATCACTTCAAGTCCTGCATCCTGCAGAAGCTTCATTGTTCCTCCGGTTGCAATGATTTCCCAACCGAGCTCGACTAACTGACTTGCGAATTCTACTACGCCTGTCTTATCACTGACTGAAAATAAAGCTCTCATTTTATTTTTTGATATTAATATACGAATTCTCCGAATTCTGAACGGATGATAAGTTCCTTGTGGTCGCAC
>JAZLCW010000028.1:0-16167 GCA_045614445.1 Candidatus Cryptobacteroides sp.
AGTCGCAACTTGCTGTCACTTAAGCACTTTATGGAATGATTCCAACCTTGAAACTAAGATAAAAGTCCAGCAATTAGTATTCCCTAACGGTATTTTCTGGAATCACGAAAACAACCGTTATCGAACTCCCGACAAGAGCCCGATATTCAATATAATCGACAGAATATCAAGGGATTATATACAAAGAACGGAAGTAGATTTTACTACTTCCGTCCCCTTGTGCGGGCGAAGGGAATCGAACCCATACGCCTTGCGGCACCAGATCCTAAGTCTGGCTTGTCTACCAATTTCAACACGCCCGCGACAGTAGTATTTAAATGAAAAAGCAGACTTTACATCTGCTTTTCTCTTGGTAGCGGGAGTGGGATTCGAACCGCACGACCTTCGGGTTATGAGCCCGACGAGCTACCAACTGCTCTATCCCGCGATATTGGACTGCAAATATACGGACAATTTTTGAAAGTGCAAATTTTTATTGCAAAAATTCAAGAATTTCCGATATATTTTCTTTAGCGAATGATTTCTGCTCGCCTGAAGAGAGATTCTTGATATTGACGACACCCTCTGCTATTTCATTTCCGCCTACGATAGAAAGGAACGGGATAGCCTTCTTGTCGGCATAGTCGAACTGCTTCTTGAGCT
Organism: Candidatus Cryptobacteroides sp.; assembly: GCA_045614445.1. Lineage (GTDB taxonomy): Bacteria > Bacteroidota > Bacteroidia > Bacteroidales > UBA932 > Cryptobacteroides. The sequence continues at coordinate 643 of JAZLCW010000028.1, forward strand.
TTGTCTGCTCAGGATAGATCTCACAAGCGATACCGGCTTCACGAAGCGACTTGACTACAGGGATAAGATATTTGAGTTCTTCCACTCCCATATTGGCAAAAAGAAGCTTTGTGGTGGATGTAACCTCTGACGGGAACTTGTCGAGTCCCTTGAGGACATCGTAGATACGGTCAGCACCAAAAGAAATACCTACTCCGGACATATTAGGAAGGCCGAAAATGCCAGTAAGATTGTCGTAACGACCACCTCCACAGATACTTCCGATGGCAAAGTCCTTTGCCTTTACCTCGAAGATGGCACCTGTATAATAGTTGAGACCGCGTGCAAGCGAGAGGTCGATTTCCACTTCATGACGGATACCGGCTGCATCAATGAATCCGAAAAGTTCCTCAAGTTCGTCGAGGCCCTTCAGACCAGTCTCAGAAACTAGACCTGAAGCTGATTTTCCATTCATAAGGTCACGCATGACTGCCAACTTCTCTGCAGTAGTTCCTGAGAGAGTCAGAACAGGACGGATCACTTCGATCGCCTCTGCAGTAAGGCCCTTCTCTGCCATTTCTGCCTCGACTGCCTCCAGACCGATCTTGTCAATCTTATCTATAGCCACAGTGATGTCCACCACTTTGTCAGGGAAGCCGCAGATCTCAGCCATACCGGTGAGGACCTTGCGGTTATTGATCTTTATGCAGACATTGACATCGAAAAGAGTGAACACTCTGTCGACGATCTGAACAAGTTCAAGCTCATTAAGCTGTGAGGTAGAGCCGATTACATCCACATCACACTGATAGAACTCTCTGTAGCGGCCCTTCTGAGGACGGTCAGCACGCCATACCGGCTGGATCTGGAACCTCTTGAAAGGGAATGTGATGTCGTTCTGGTGCTGGACGACGAAACGGGCAAACGGCACAGTAAGGTCATAACGAAGTCCTTTCTCGCAAACCTTAAGGGAGAGAGCCTTGCTGTTATATCCGTTTTCAGTGCCCTCAACACGATATTCGTCGTAATTGATCTTTGAGAAAGCGTCACCTGAATTCAGTATTCTGAACAAAAGCTTGTCACCTTCCTCTCCGTATTTTCCCAGAAGAGTGCTGAGATTCTCCATTGAAGGAGTCTCGATAGGTGCGTAGCCGTATGTCTTGAACACCGAACGGATAGTGTCGAATATATAGTTGCGACCAGCCATTTCAGCAGGTCCGAAATCTCTCGTGCCCTTTGGTATTGATGGTTTCTGTGCCATTGCTTTAATTATTTCATTTATATCATGCAAATATAATAAAAGATGTCTCTGATTCTTCAGGTAGAGATAAAATTTTGCACTTTATCGGGATAAAGACAAGGTCCTGCAGACCGCAGAAGCATTTTCCGTTTTATTGCCTCCCGTGCTGCAGGACCTGAATTTCCGTATTGACAAGATTACTGCTCAGGAGCAAACATAGGATCCCATGCTGGGAGCTGTACAGGAGTCTGGTTCAGCATTTCGAGCACATCAGCCGGTACATATTTCTTCTCCACTACAAGGCGGAACATATACTCGTTGAACCACTCGTCAGTCATTATCAGGCATCCCTGATAACCTGAAGCCGGTCCCCAGCTGTTCTCTACCATCCACTTCACAGGTTTTCCTGTCTTCGAGCAGACATCCACAGCAATAAGAGTCATTGCATGTGACGAACCGCTGGCGTGAGTCTGCACTCTCTGCTTCTTGTCCATACCGAAGGTCACACCCATAAGCGACTCATAGTCAAAGTTCGCCAGATCCAGAACACCCTTCTTACGATCATAGAACTTACCCACATCACATGAAAAATACATTGCTGTGTTATCCTTGATGGAAGCTATGGCCATTTCCTTGATACGCTCTACAGGGAGATTGATATAAAGCCAGTTATGTCCGTCATAGACGTGTCTGTCATAATCTATCTCATAGACCTTTCCGTACTCGCGGCAAGGGTCGTTCATGATCATCACATAGTTATTCTCAAGGTCCTCTCCGATATACTCATTGTAGAAAGACTTAGGGGTATAGGTACGACGATCTACGATATTGCCCTGACGGTCGCATCTTGTCCACTCGAACTCCTTCACAGGCTCACCGAGGCAGAGAGCAAGCATTCTGTAAATCTCCGAAAGCTGCTTCTCCTTCATCTTCTGAAGCTTTGCATCCAACGCCTCCAATCTCTTCTCCACTTCCTTCTTCGGGCGCTTTCCGATCTCTCGGAAGCCTTCCTCGTAAGCCTGACGAAGTGCCAGACCATCCTCACGAAGTTTCAAAGAAAGCAGATTAGCCATCTGTGATGTATTATTGGCCTGATATGTCTCCGGCATAGCCTCAGAAGGCACGACGCCGTATTTTGTGATAAGGTTCGAAACTCCGGTAAACTGTCCGCCGTCGCTCAGAGGATGAGAGAAAAGCCAGTCGACCTTTCTGTCATCGAACGAAAGTTCCTTTGTATCGATCACGCCCTGAAGGAAAAGATTAGCCTTCTCAAGCTGGTCGTAGAAGAAAAGGTAGCTCTGAGAGAACTCCATACCAGGAAGCTCATATTTTTCTATCATCTTGGCTCTAAGGACATTAAGTCCGGTAAAAAGCCAGCATCTGCCTGAAGACTGCTGATCGGTGATTCCCTTTGTCTTAACCCTGTCTGAGAAATGCGTATCAATCATTGCCGCATTCTCGGAATTGATGGCCAATGTGCCGATAGGAGTGCCCGCAAGGGCGTTTCTGATTGCCTTGTCGGCTGCATTTCCTTCATAGCCTTCGCTGATGCGCGCGAGCATTTCAGGTGAAATACCTCCTTCCGGAGAGCCTGCAGGTGTCTGAGCAGTCGCGATGCCGCCAAGACAGAGAGCGGCCAATGCCGCAGTGATGATGATTTTCTTCATATCTGATTCAATATTTATACAATCTACCGCCCTGATGGGCACAAAGTACAAATATATAAAAAACTGCTCTCATTTCTGTCAAATGAAAGCAGTTTCAGTTCAAAACGGTTTAATCAAAGCATCAGAAGTATCCATACTGAGCGGGAGTCACTTCTCCGCCTGTATTGACATCCACTTCAATTTCCCTGCCACCCATCACCAGGTCGAACCTGTAGAAAGAATCACCTGACTGAATCTCGAAATACTCTGCATCATTGTCTTCGAACTGAGCCTGGCCATACTCTGACTCCTGAAGATAATTCTTTATATTCTGCGGGATATCAGCCAGAAGAACATCTGTAATGGTCTGTATCCAATTGCCACTCTTGTCATAAAAAGCCTTGCGGTCAGTTCCATCAGGACGTTTACCGGTTTCAAACGAAACCACCCAGCCACCGTCGCTATATCTCTCCCACTCCACATCCCACGCATCAGGATACATCTTTGCAAATTCAGCCCTTACATCCTTGGACGGTTTTCTATCCTCATATTTTTCACAGGATGCCGATACTATCATAGCCGCAGCTATTGTCAATAAAGTAAGAATCCTTTTCATAAGCCTAATCGTCGATTTCAATCACATTAAAATTCTTGTTGAACTTGATCTCCAGACGGTTAGAGAGCTTCACCTCATAAGATCTCTTTCCGATTTCGTACTGGACAAATGTCGCATCAGGATAATGGATCTTCACATAATCCCTGATCTGGTAAGGTACGAGCTCAGCCGGGATGCCGGTTCTTGATTCGATCTTCTCCAATGCTCCGCTGTGCTCGAACTGAATCTTGACTCCGTTGGCCAGCATCACATTATAGTCAGGAAGGAAGAAATCGTCATCCACTGTAGCGTAAGAGACTTTCTCATTTGGATAATTCGCATTGATGAATGTCTGCGCAGGAGCAGGAAGCTGATTGAAAGTCACAGGCTTATCATCTGCCTTTACAATCTGGAGTGAGGCCAGTACAATGGCTGCGATAGAAAAAATCTTTTTCATAATCATATCTGTTTTTATTACACTTACATCTGTATCGGATGTTTTCACAGTGCAAAATTCAGACACAATTCTGAAAAGAAACTGAAATAGATTTTATTTTTTCAAAATTACCGAAAAAATGTGGTGATTGTCCTTGAAATCATAAGTCAGCGACAGACCGCTGTGTTCACAGACCGTATAAGCTAGGGCAAGTCCAAGTCCGGTAGAACCTTCGCGACGGCCTCCGGGAAGATAGAAACGATGAAAGACACGACTTTTGTCCAATGGTGCATCACCCGGATTCCTGACACTGAACCCGTCCGCTGAAACAGAAACTTTGATTTCTGCCCCGGAAGCCGAATGCACAAACGCATTCTTGACAAGATTACCTACAAGCACTGATGCCACCTGCTCATTGATCATGCATACGAATCCTTTCCGAACATCCATTGAAGCCTTAACCGACTTATGAGAATAAATCTCTTCATTCATTTCAAAGGCATCCCTCAGGATCGAAGTCATATCCACCTCATCGGTCGGAGGAAACTGGTCGTTCTCTATACGGCTCAGAAGAAGCAATGTCTTGTTCAGACGTATCAGATGCTGAAGGCTGCGGTGCAGCTTGACCATTTCTTCAGCGACTTCCTCATTCAGGTCAGGCCTGTCCAGAAGTATTTCCAGACGATTGCTGCATACGGCAAGAGGGGTCTGGAGCTCGTGTGACGCATTGCCGATGAATATCTTCCTTTCCTCATATTCATTTTCAAAGCGTGCCACAGCTTTACGAACCGTCTCTGCCAATTTACGGAACTCCACCACATCGGTATCCGAAGGAACTGTATCGGGGGTACTCCCAGGAACATAATCATCCATCCACTTCATCAGCGCCTTGAATGGCTTGAGATTATAGTCAATGACAATGATTCCGATAACGAGCAAGGTGACGAGAAGAACAAAGAATAGTATTCCCGTCCACCACAGAACATGTTCGATAAGGGTTTCCTGTTCGAAAACAGGAAGGGAAACTGTTATCTCATAATAATTTCCATCTTTGTCCGAAAAGACATGACGGCGTATCCTTGAACTTGCGAAATCCTCCTGACTTCTGATATAGGCCTCAGCCTCGCCATAGTAAGGCGACGGATTCTCAGCTGCATACTCCTGAGTGACTTCCTTTATATAATAGGTATTATAGGCACCATTGAACCTGTCTGGCATTTCCTGTCCGGAAAGCTTACGGGAAACTATCTGATCGGAATAATCCTTAAGAATCATATCGGTATCCTTATGGATCGTATCAGATATCGTACGATATGAAAGCCATCCCCAAAGGCCGAGGGTCACGACCAATGGAATGGAAAGACTGAGCATTATCTTATATATCAGCTTCATAATCAAGGAATCAGAAGTTTATAACCGAAGCCATATATCGACTTTATCTCAATATCAGCCCCTGCCTCAGACAGCTTGCGCCGAAGATTCTTCATCTGGGCATATACGAACTGAAAATCATCACTCTGGTCAATATGATCGCCCCACACCGCCTCGGCAAGAACAGCCTTGTCCACAGTATGCCCAGGACGCATAAGGAAATATTTCAATATATCGAATTCCTTCTTCAATAGGGAGACTTCCTTACCTGCCACTGTCAGCCTCTGGGAAACATCTTCCAGCACTACATTGCCGGCCTTATATGTCAGTTCCCCGTCATTGCGGCTGCGACGCGCCACACTGCGGATACGGGCAGAAAGTTCTGCCAGATGGAAAGGCTTGGCAAGATAGTCGTCAGCACCAAGCTCCAGTCCCCGCACCTTGTCATCTATCGAATCACGGGCAGATATTATAATGACATTCAGTTTATTGCAATATTTCTTGACATATTCCAGAATATCCAGGCCGTTTCCTCCCGGAAGATTCAGATCCAGAAGTATGCAGTCATAGCTATAGGCACCAAGCTTGTCGATAGCTTCATTATAGTCCATAGCATTTTCCACTATATATCCCTCTTTCTTCAGAGCAGCAGTCATCAATTCCTGAAGGGAGGCCTCATCTTCGATAATCAGAAGTTTCATAGTCAGTCGCTTTAACTTCCAAATATAGTGAATGGTTCGAGACATTCTGCCATTTTCTCGAAAAATATTACCCACAAAACGAAACTTTTTATACCTTTGGGGTTCAATATTATAACAATGAACAAAAGACTATTTCTGATAGACGGACACGCCCTGGTTTTCAAGATGTATTACGCCTTTCTGCGTCATCCGATGATCAATTCAAAGGGAGCAGACATGTCCATCCTCTTCGGATTCACAAAATATATCCTCGAGCTTATCGAAAAGGAAAAGCCCACTCATCTTGCCATTGCGTTCGACCCTCCGGGAGGTACATTCAGACACGAAATGTATCCGGAATACAAAGGTACCCGTCAGGAGACGCCTCAGCTGGTCATTGATGCACTGGAGCCTTTGTGCGAAATATGCGAAGCTATGCGCTTCCCAGTTCTTATGCTCAAAGGATACGAGGCTGACGACGTGATCGGCTCAATGGCAAAACGTGCAGAGAAAGAGGGATTTGAGGTCTATATGGTTACCCCTGACAAGGATTACGGCCAGCTGATCAGCGAGCATATCATCCAATTCAAGCCAGGTAAATCCGGAAGCGACAACGAACTGATCGACGTTCAGAAGGTATGTGAGAAATATAAGATCTCAAGACCAGAGCAGGTCATCGAGATCCTGACGTTGTGCGGCGATTCTGCTGACAACATCCCTGGAGTCAAGGGCGTAGGAGAAGTAGGAGCCGGCAAGCTCATCGGGAAATATGACAATGTGAGCAACATCTATAATCATCTGGACGAACTGACCCCTAAACAGAGGGAGGCTTTCGTCGAGGCAGAAGGACATATTGCTCTGAGCCATGAACTGGTGACAATTAAGACCGATATCGTACTCGATGTGAAGAGCGAAGATATGGCTATCGATTACGTCTATGACAGCAAGGTTGCAGACCTCTTCGAGAAATACGAATTCGGCTCTCTGAAGAAATACATCGGGGATGTAAAACCGACATCATCCGAAACCGGAAAGAAACTGATATTCCGGGAATCTGATGCCGCTCAGGTATGCAAGGCAGCTGCCGATAATGGCAAAGCCGCGATAATAGTAGAAGGCGGACAATCGGGAATATTCACTGATATAAGAAAGGTGACAGCAGCCGCCTTCGACGGAAAGGATTTCATAACTGCCGCAGCCGAGGCCTCGGAATTTGCAGGCATGCTTGCAGACGCAGGTATCGCCAAATACGGATATGACCTCAAGCTCCAGCGCAACATATTGGCATACAACGGCATAGAGCTTTCAGGGAAGATAATGGACATCGAGCTGATGCACTATCTTGTGAATCCTGAAAAAGGCCACAAGATCGATCTCCTGTCAAAGACATATCTGGGAATTGACCTGGAAGAGTGTCTTCCTGAAAAAAAAGAAGAGACAAGTTTATCCCTTTTTGATGAGATTCCTGAAGACGATGCTGAAGCTGATCGTTCAGCAGAAGCTGTAGCCACTCTAATGCTGGGTGACAAGATCAGCACCGAACTTCAGCAGCTGCAGCTGGAGGACCTGTATTATAAAATGGAAGAGCCATTGATTCCGGTATTATCCCGTATGGAGCTGGAAGGAGTGAAGATCGACCTGGCACAGCTTCGCAAATACTCTTCTGCCCTTGCGACTGAAATGAACGAGATCCAGGAAAGAGTGAGGGAAATGGCAGTTGAGCCGGATCTGAACATCATGTCACCTAAGCAGATCGGCATATTACTGTTCGAGAAGATGAAGCTGGATTCCAAGGTAAAGCCGAAGGCTGGAGTCCGATACAGCTATCCTACAGACGAAGAGACTCTCAGTTCACTCTCGGAAAAGCATCCGATCATCAATGAAATTCTTGAATACAGAGGCGTGAAGAAGCTGCTCTCTACCTATATCGAGCCGCTTCCATCATATATCTCCCCTGCCACAGGAAAGATACATACCACTTTCAATCAGGCACTTACAGCCACAGGAAGACTAAGCTCGTCGAAGCCTAACCTTCAGAACATCCCTATCCGCACAGAACGAGGCAAGGAGATACGCAAGGCATTCATCCCGAGCCGTCCGGAGGGAGTCATCGTATCGGCCGATTATTCACAGATCGAACTGAGGATTATGGCACATCTTAGTTGTGACCAGCACCTGATAGCAGCGTTCCGAGCCGGAGAAGACGTACACGCGATGACAGCTGCAAAGATATTCGGTATTGAAATAAAGGATGTAACTGCAGATCAGAGAAGAATAGCAAAGACAGCCAATTTCGGTATAATGTATGGTATCTCGGCATTCGGACTTTCACAGAGACTTCATATAGGAAGGGCTGAGGCGAAGAAGATAATTGAAGATTATTTCGCCAATTTCCCTGCTATTTCATCATATATTGAAGACACCTTGACCGCAGCAAGAGAGACAGGATATGTAGAAACCATCTTTGGAAGAAGAAGGTATCTCCCTGACATCAATTCTAAGAACGGCACAGTAAGGTCATTGGCGGAGAGAACCGCCATAAACGCCCCTATCCAGGGAACTTCAGCAGACATAATCAAACTGGCGATGATCAACGTTGACAGAAGGATAAAGGCAGAAGGCCTGCAAAGCCGTATGATACTCCAGATCCACGACGAACTTCTCTTTGATTCCATCCCTTCTGAAGTGGACACATTGAAGAGAATCGTATTGGAAGAAATGGAGAATGTGACAAAACTTTCCGTACCATTAACAGTAGAGTGCAATTATGGAAACAACTGGCTCGAAGCTCACTAATCTATCAGATATTGACCTTGTAAGGCTGGCCACCGAGCAGAATCAGGTGGCATACATCGTGCTTTACACCCGTTATCACGTCGGTGTAAAAAGTCATATCTCGCGCTACGTAGCTCAGAAAGAGGACATTGAGGACATTTGCCTGGAAAGTTTCCAGAAGGCTTTCAGCCAGATCGGATCCTACAATCCGGAATATAAATTCTCGACCTGGCTATACCGCATCGCACGAAATACCGCATTCGACCATCTGAGCAGACACGACAGGGAAAAGAACAATATGCCTACCACGTCGCTCAATGACGACATCACGGAACTGAAGGATCTGCCAGCTACAATGCATAACCCCGAGGAGGACATCATCAATCAGCAGGAATATGACAAGTGGCTGACCAATATCGAGAAACTCAAGGAAGATTACAAGATCGTAGCCAAGATGAATCTTATCGATAATTTCGGCTACAAGGAAATCGCAGATGCCCTGGATATGCCTATCAATACTGTAAAGACAAAGATACGACGTGCCAAGGCCCAGCTTCTTAAAATGATGGAATACTCAGACGAGTTATTGTAACTATCTCCCGAGATTGTTTAACTGTCATCCCGAGATTGACGAGGGATCTAATACCGATAAAAAATGACATTCGAAGAATTCAAAACCATAATAACAGAGAAATTTCCAGATGTGACACCGCAGCAGATGGAGCAATTCCAGAAAATGGACGCACTCTATCGTGACTGGAACTCAAAGATCAATGTTGTATCGCGTAAAGACATTGACGAGCTTTACAGGCATCATGTACTTCACTCTCTTGGAATTGCGGCATATCTGAAATCACGGATGCCGGACATATATGACCGTATGAGAGGCGAAGGCCCTTATGCACTGTCTGAGCCGTTAAAGATTCTCGACCTGGGAACCGGAGGAGGATTTCCAGGAATTCCGCTCGCTGTGATATTCCCACATGCGGATTTCACACTCTGCGATTCCATCGGTAAGAAGATCATTGTAGCGACAGAGGTAAGCAAAGGTCTGGGCCTGAGCAATGTCAAGACTGTAAATGCGCGTGCGGAATCTCTTCCGGAGACATTTGACTTCATTGTTTCCCGAGCTGTAACATCACTTGAGAACTTCATGCCATGGGTTAAAGGTAAATACAGCGAAGGAATCCTTTATCTTAAAGGCGGCGACCTGGCAGAAGAGATATCAAATGCAATGGCAAAATATAAAATGAGGAAGGGTTCTGTTCATATCTGGCCTATCTCAGAATGGACTTCTGATCCGTTTTTCGAGACAAAGCAGGTGATTTTCATAGAAAAATAGCAATATGATGGAGGACAAAGTGAAGAATCTTTTAAAAAATTTTGCAATTCAATTGAAAAACACTACCTTTGCACTCCCAATTTTATAAGGAAAAATATAAAAATATCTAGATATGAAAAGAACATTCCAACCATCAGAGCGCAAGCGTCGCAACAAGCACGGCTTCCGCGAGCGTATGTCCACTCCAAACGGACGTCGCGTATTGGCAGCTCGCCGTCGTCGCGGCCGCAAGAAACTGACTGTATCATCTGAGGACAGATGGTAAGAAGATAACCCGACCGCGAGGCCGGGTTTTTTGTTTATATCAGACTATGGAACAGAACGAGATGTATATGAGAGAGGCCCTGAGGGAGGCCGGATATGCAGCATCCGAGGACGAGGTTCCCATCGGAGCCGTTATAGTATGTCGTGGCAGGATAATAGGCAAGGGACATAATATGACGGAACGCCTGAATGACCCTACTGCTCATGCTGAAATGATCGCCATCACGGCCGCGACCGAGGCTATGGGAGGCAAGTACTTGAATGATTGCACATTGTATGTGACCGTCGAGCCTTGCCCGATGTGCGCAGGTGCATTGGCCTGGGCCCAGATAGGCAAAGTGGTATATGGAGCATCTGACCCAAAAAGAGGATTTTCACTATTCTCCCCTTCTCTTATGCACCCTAAGACAGAAGTAATTTCAGGTGTGCTGGCTCAAGAGTGTTCCGATCTAGTGACCGAATTCTTCCGCAATAAAAGGAAATAGCTATGGAATGGCTTGAAGGACTGGGACTTACCGGGCTTTTCATAGGGACATTTCTGGCAGCCACCATATTCCCTTTCAGTTCAGACGCCCTTTATCTCGCGATATTGGCTGCTACCAAGGATCCTGTAAGCTGTCTGCTGGTAGGCACACTCGGAAACTGGTTGGGAAGCGTAGCGACATATTGGATAGGATGGATCGGCAAATGGGAGTGGATCGAGAAGTGGTTCAAAGTCAAGCCGGAGACTCTTCACAAGCAGAAAGAGCGAATAGACAGATACGGAGTATGGCTTGCCCTGACAGCATGGATTCCAATCATCGGGGATGTCATAGCCATTGCTCTGGGATTCTACAAGACGCGGCCAGGATGGACTATAGTTCTGCTTCTGGCAGGTAAATTCGCCCGTTTTCTTGTATGGAATATGATTTACGGACTAATATAAAGTATTTGCAGAAAAGCAAAATTAGTGGTATCTTTGCAGCCGGAATTGGGATATGGTGTAACGGTAGCACTACAGATTTTGGTTCTGTCTGTTCAGGTTCGAATCCTGATATCCCAACCTAAACAATAAGCCGGTCATATGACCGGCTTTGTTTATTTACTCTCATACCATCTTTTCATCACAAAGAAGGCTTTTTTCTTTCCTCCTTGATCCGAAATAAGGCCCTTTCGATTGAAGTCATCCTGGATTCCGACAAGCTGACGTCGAGGAGAACGGAAATCCTTCAATATCCAAGGAGTAGTTCCAGCAAGGCCCTCGATACGGTCAAGCATATTCACACTTCTGAGATAAAGATCCTCCTGATATTCTTCCGTAAATCTTTCCGTAACATCACCGTGTCTTCCGTAAACGGCACCACCGCCAAACTCCGAAATGAATACCGGCTTCTTTACATCGAACACCCAGTTCATCCGATCGCATTTTTCAGAACTGCCATCATACCAGCCAACATATTGATTGAAACTGATAAGATCGACATAATCTACAAGTTCATCCTTGACTGTAACTGTCACAGCATCGATATTATCCTTCTCCATTGCCGCACTTACAAGCCTTGTAGGATCCATTTCACGTGTCTTGGCAATGAGCCTCTTAAGGAATTCCAGACGCGTCGCCCCGTGCGGAGTCTCATTGGCTACAGACCAGATTATCACATTGGCCCTGTTCCTGTCACGGGTAATCATATCTACTAGCTGAGTCTCTGCATTGGCGTATGTCTCCGGATTTTCAAAATGGATGGTCCAATAAACAGGAATCTCGGACCAGACCATAAGTCCCATCTCCTCTGCCACTCTCACCATATATTCATTATGAGGATAATGAGCCAATCTCACGAAATTGCATCCCATTTCCTTTGCCCAGCCTAGCAACGTACGTGCATGTTCCTCTGAATACGCTCTTCCGCTTGCCGAATACGGCATTTCCTCGTGAATCGACACACCCTTGCAGAACACAGGTTCTCCGTTCAACAGGATCTTAGTCCCTTCAACAGATATTGTTCTGAAACCGATCTTGTCTGTGATGCTATCTGTCTCTGAAGTCAATGACACCTCATATAGTTTCGGATTCTCCGGGCACCAATATTCAGGCTTGGCCTTCATCTCGAAACGGGCATAACCTCCCGCATCAGTACATACCGTAACCTTGGCCTTGAGCTCAGGAATCTCTACTGTAACATTCTGCTGAGCCTGCTCTCCGTCCAATTGCACCCAGCCCTCGATCTTCCTCGGATCATCCTGCTTCAATTGGACACAATAGTCACGGATGAATGTCATAGGAGTTTCCACGATCATCACGCTACGGGTAAGTCCGCCATAATTCCACCAGTCTGAGTTCAATGTCGGCACACCATCAGCGTGTCTCTTATTGTCCACCTTGACTATCAGAGAATTGCCATCTTCCTTCAGCATACCTGTAACCTCCACATTGAACGGAGTATAGCCTCCGACATGTTTAGCTACCTTCTTGCCATTAAGACCCACTACCGCCTCATAATTAGCTGCTCCGAAATATATGAAGGTGCGCCTGTCCGGCTTCGGATGCCAATCGAATATATTTCTGTACCATACGGTTCCCTCATAATAGTACAGCTTATCCCTCTGGGTATTCCAGTCACCAGGAACCATCAAGGTATAGTCAGTATTGAAATTGTACTCGTAAAGCTGTGTGCGGTCTGCATCGAAATCCCTGTCCGCAAAATACGAGCCCGCATCCGAGTGAGGATGCATCCTGTAATTGTAATATCCGTTCTCGTACGGATCGACTATGGTTTTCCAAAGTCCGTCCAGAGAAACAGTCTGCCTTCCGAGGACATTTACTATCTGCGGTGAAGGGGCGTCCTCACCAGCATATGCTGCCAAGGATAGCAGCAGTACAGAGATGATAGTGATGATTCTTTTCATATCAGTTCAGGATATTATGGAAAAAAGGTATCCGTGGCATATCCGCGGATACCTATCTATATATCAGAGTATATTAGAGTCCGAGCTTCTTGAAGAAGTCGTTACCCTTGTCGTCCACAAGGATGAATGCAGGGAAGTCCTCTACCTTGATCTTCCAGATAGCTTCCATTCCAAGCTCTGGGTACTCTACGCACTCGATGCTCTTGATATTGTTCTGAGCGAGGATCGCTGCAGGGCCACCGATAGAACCGAGGTAGAATCCGCCGTACTTCTGGCAGGCGTCTGTAACGCACTGAGCGCGGTTACCCTTAGCGAGCATGATCATGCTGCCGCCGTGGCTCTGGAAGAGGTCAACGTATGAGTCCATACGGCCTGCAGTAGTAGGTCCCATAGAACCACATGCCATTCCAGCAGGAGTCTTTGCAGGACCGGCATAGTAGATAGGATGATCCTTAAGGTACTGAGGCATCTCCTCACCTCTGTCAAGGCGCTCCTTGATCTTTGCGTGAGCGATGTCACGACCTACGATGATAGTACCATTAAGGCTGAGACGAGTAGATACCGGATACTTTGTAAGTTCAGCGAGAATATCCTTCATCGGCTGATCAAGGTTGATCTTCACAGCCTCGCCTTCGCCAGCCTGACGGAGTTCTTCAGGGATGAGACGTGCAGGATTGTCATCAAGCTTCTCGATCCAGATACCGTCCTTATTGATCTTTGTCTTGATGTTACGGTCAGCAGAGCAGCTTACTCCGAGTCCTACAGGGCAGCTTGCTCCGTGGCGTGGAAGACGGATGATGCGTACGTCATGTGCAAAATACTTACCTCCGAACTGCGCACCAAGTCCGATCTTATGAGCCTCTTCGAGAACGAGTTTCTCGAGCTCGACATCACGGAATGCGCGTCCTGTCTCGTCACCTGTTGTAGGAAGATTGTCATAATACTTGCATGAAGCGAGCTTGACAGTAAGGAGGTTTCTCTCTGCTGAAGTACCACCGATCACGAATGCAACATGATATGGAGGACATGCAGCAGTTCCGAGAGTCTTCATCTTAGCTACAAGGAAAGGAACGAGAGTCTGAGGGTTGAGGATAGCCTTTGTCTCCTGATAGAGATATGTCTTGTTAGCTGATCCACCACCCTTTGTAACGCAAAGGAAGTGATACTCGGCACCGTGAGTAGCCTCGATATCGATCTGTGCAGGGAGGTTGCACTTTGTATTGACCTCATCATACATATTGAGAGGTGCATTCTGAGAATAACGGAGATTCTCTTCTGTGTAAGTCTTGTAAACTCCGAGAGAGAGAGCCTCTTCATCATCATATCCTGTCCATACCTGCTGACCCTTCTCACCGTGGATAATGGCAGTTCCTGTATCCTGGCAGAACGGGAGTTTACCCTTGCAAGCCACCTCAGCATTGCGGAGGAAAGTCAGGGCAACATACTTATCGTTTTCCGAAGCCTCAGGATCGTGAAGGATCTTAGCCACCATCTCATTATGCTCAGGACGGAGCATGAATGAAACATCACGGAATGCTGTGTTTGACATCACAGTAAGAGCTTCCTTCTCAATCTTGAGAATCTCATGTCCTTCGAATTCGCCAGTACTTACATACTTCTCTGAACCCGGAATCTTGTAGTATTCAGTCTTGTCCTCGCCAAGCTGAAACATTGGTGCATACTTAAACATTGTTATAAAGATTAAATTTGATTTTCCTTTTTTTGTCACCATTTCGATGACATCGTACAAATATAGCAAATATCTCGGACCACATCCACAAAAACGCCGATTTATCAGTGCAAATATATGAAACATTTACGAGGGAATCATCCATTGTATCTCGCTCTGGCACATACGCACATTAATTTTGTCTGAAATTAAACTGAACATATTATGATACCTGCAGGACACACAATTGAAGACATTAAGACCAGAGAAAGAATCATCAGAGACTTTTACCGAGAATGGAAAGAGAAGAATCCATCTCAACGAAAGTTCAACCTCAAAATAAAAACCACCGCAAACGCAGTGGCTAGACTTCGGGATTAAACGCCCGGGCGATAAAGGCTGTCATCCTTTATTTTGTATTTATTTAGTCAATAACAGTTGATGAGATAAACTATCATCTCTCCAAGCCACACAACCAGCTAAGAATCCCTGCCCTTTATCAATAAAGACCTTTGACACATAATCATTGCCAGTAGACCATCCCACGAAATATAGAGGACTATCGAAGGTCAAACTTGCGCATTTTGCTCCTATAAGATCTACATCATTTTCATTATAAGAATATGATACTGTATTACTTGG
>JAZLCW010000029.1:0-31281 GCA_045614445.1 Candidatus Cryptobacteroides sp.
AAACCTACTCAGGTGTATATCGAAGGACGCATCCGCACACGCTCGTGGGATGATCAGACCGGCAACAAGAGATACACCACCGAAATCATCGCAGACAATCTTCAGCTCCTCGGAAAGAAATCGGACAATCCGGGAGCACAGCAGGGACAGACTTACCAGCAGCCTGCACAGGGATATCAGCAGCCAGGTTACGCACCTGCAGCACAGCAGCCTGCATATGCCCAGCCGGCACAGCCTTCATACCAGCCGCAGCAGCCACAGGCATACGCACAGCCTCAGCCGGCACAGCCTGTGAACATCGCCAACGACGGTCCGGAGGACGACCTGCCATTCTAGGAACCAGACTTGAAGAAAAGATTCAGACACTCTGATAATTAACAGAATAACAATATACTAAAAATGAAACTTGATGTAGTACTCGGCCTCCAGTGGGGCGACGAAGGAAAAGGCAAAATCGTGGATGTGCTCGCAGGAAGATATCCGACAGTGGCACGTTTTCAGGGTGGTCCCAACGCAGGACACTCACTTCATTTCGATGGAAAAAGCTTCGTGCTCAGGTCTGTTCCGTCAGGAATCTTCAGAGAAGATGCAAAGAACATCGTAGGTAACGGAGTAGTTCTCGACCCTATCACTTTCAAGGGTGAATGCGACAATATCGCTGAAAAGACAGGTATTCCTGTAACAGAGCGCATCGTCATCGCCAAGAAAGCTCACCTCATCCTTCCTACACACAGACTCCTTGATGCAGCTAACGAGGCTGCTATGGGCAAAGGCAAGATCGGTTCGACTCTCAAGGGAATCGGCCCGACATATACAGACAAGATCAGCCGCCACGGACTCCGCGTAGGAGATATCCTCGCTCCTGACTTCGCTGACAGATATGCCAAGCTCCAGAACAGACACATCACTCTTCTGAACCAGATGGGCTTCGAGTGCGACCCTCATGCCGAGGATGCTCAGTTTATGGAAGCCGTAGAGTTCCTCAAGAAGTTCGAACTCGTTGACTGCGAATACTATATCAACGATCTCCTTAAGAATCATGACATCCTGGCCGAGGGTGCACAGGGCTCTATGCTCGATGTAGACTATGGCTCATATCCATTCGTTACTTCATCGACTACATCCTGCTCAGGTGCCTGCGTAGGACTCGGAGTTAATCCACACCTTATCGGACGCGTATTCGGTATCTTCAAGGCATATTGTACAAGAGTCGGCAGCGGTCCGTTCCCTACAGAGCTCTTCGATGAGACTGGCGAGAAGATCCGTGCCATCGGACATGAGTTCGGAGCAGTTACAGGACGTCCGCGCCGTTGCGGATGGCTCGACCTCGTAGCCCTCAAATATGCTGTTATGATCAGCGGCGTGACCGACCTCATCATGATGAAGTCAGACTGCCTCGACACATTCGAGACCATCAAGGTCTGCACATCTTACATCGTAGACGGACAGCCATCAGATCAGTGGCCATTCGATACATATGCAGACATCCAGCCTGTTTACACTGAGTTCAAGGGATGGAACACAGACCTCACTCACTGCCGTGCTGAAGAAGAGCTTCCACAGGAGTTCCGCGACTATATCGCATTCATGGAGCAGTACCTCGGAGTTCCTATCAAGATCATCTCAGTAGGTCCAGACCGCGAGGCTACCATCGAAAGATAAAATCTGCACAGATAAACCGATTAAGGACGTTCCTGCAAAGGAGCGTCCTTTTCGTTTATATTAACTGGAAGACATCAATTTTATTCCTGACAGACACATAGATACCCGGGAAATAGAAATTTTAATTAAAAAGAGAGAAAAAATACTGAAGGGAAACGATTTTAGAGTATCTTTATAGGATTAATCAAGAACCACACAAAACACTATCAAGAAACCCTCTTGACGAAGAATCTGTAACTCGAAAAATATATGGAAAGAATCATCGAATGCGTGCCTAATTTCAGCGAAGGCCGCAACATGGAAGTAATCAATGCCATTGTAGCATCGATTGAGAAATCTGGTGGAGTAAAAGTTCTGGACGTGGATCCGGGCGAAGCCACTAACCGCACCGTAGTGACCTTCGTCGGCAGTCCTGAAGCAGTTGTAGAAGCTGCATTCCAGGGAGTGAAGAAGGCTGGTGAACTCATCGACATGCGCCAGCACCACGGAGCACACCCTCGTTCGGGCGCGACTGACGTCCTTCCGCTGATTCCGATTTCAGGAGTCACTCTCGAGGAATGTGCAGAAATGGCAAGAAAGCTTGCCGAGCGCATCTACACAGAGCTCGAAATCCCATGCTACTGCTACGAAGCTGCCGCTCAGAAGCCTGAAAGAAAGAATCTTGCAGTATGCCGCGCAGGAGAATACGAGGCTCTCCCGGAAAAGATGGGCGATCCTGCACGCTGCCCTGACTTCGGTCCAGGCCAATATACAGAACGTGCTGCCCAGGCCGGTGCTACGAATGTCGGAGCCCGCGACTTCCTCATCGCAGTAAATTACAATCTCAACACGACATCTACCCGCCGTGCCAATGCCATCGCATTCGACGTGCGTGAGAAAGGACGTCCGAAGAGAGAAGGCAACCCTATCACCGGAAAGATCGTCAAAGACGAGAACGGCAAGACCGTAATGATACCGGGCACTCTGAAAGGATGTAAGGCAATCGGATGGTTCATCGACGAATACGGCATCGCTCAGGTGTCAATGAACATCACAGACATCAACACTACCCCACTCCATATCGCATTCGACGAGGTATGCCGTGCAGCACAGGCCCGCGGTCTTCGCGTCACCGGAACAGAGATCGTAGGTCTCGTGCCTAAGCGCACCCTCATCGAAGCCGGACGTTATTTCCTCGAGAAGCAGCAGCGCTCTACAGGTATAGCTGAGGAGGAGATCATGAAGATCGCCGTGAAGTCAATGGGACTCGACGACCTTAAGCCATTCGAACCTAAGGAGAAAGTGATCGAGTACCTTATCGAAGACCCTGCAGAGGCAGCAGCAAAAGAAAGACTCGTGCGTATGACCTGCAAAGGATTCGCTCTCGAAACTGCATCTGAGTCACCTGCCCCAGGCGGCGGATCGATCTCAGCATATATGGGAGCGCTCGGAGCAGCCCTCGGAACAATGGTAGCAAACCTCTCATCCCACAAGGCGGGCTGGGACGCACGCTGGAAAGAGTTCTCAGACTGGGCAGACCAGGGTCAGGCACTTATGACCAGACTTCTCGCCCTGGTGGACGAAGACACAGCAGCATTCGACAAGATAATGGCAGCCATCGGCATGCCTAAGGGCTCTGAGGAAGAGAAGAAGGCACGCGCAGAGGCAATGGAAGCCGCGACTCTCTACGCTACAGAAGTTCCGCTCAAGACAATGAAGGCTGCATTGGAGGTATTCCCTATCGTACGCGCAATGGCAGCTGAAGGCAATCCTGCATCAGTATCCGACGCCGGTGTAGGTGCATTGGCAGCACGTTCTGCCGTCCTCGGAGCACAACTCAATGTCCGTATCAATGCAGGTGGCCTGAACGACCGCGAAGCCGCAGAGCGCCTCTGTGCAGAAGCTGCTGAAATCGCAGCAAAGGCAATAGCAGAAGAGGCGGAAGTACTTGAAATCGTAAATAGTAAGATATAATGAACACATTCCACGAAGATATATTGGCAGGCATTCCGGCAGTCCTTCCACAGCCGAAGCCATATGACACAACAGTGAACCACGCCCCTAAGCGCAAGGAAATCCTCAGCGCAGAAGAAAAAGTGCTGGCGATCAAGAATGCCCTCAGATATTTCCCTGCGGAGAACCACGAAGAACTCGCAGCGGAGTTTGCACAGGAACTGAAGGACTACGGACGTATCTATATGTACCGTCTCCGTCCTGATTATGAAATGTATGCCCGTCCTATCGATGAGTATCCGGCGAAATCAAAGCAAGCAGCTGCAATCATGGCTATGATCCAGAACAATCTGGACTATCGCGTGGCACAGCATCCGCACGAACTCATCACATACGGTGGTAACGGAGCCGTATTCCAGAACTGGGCGCAGTACCGCCTCGTGATGCAGTATCTGGCAACAATGACAGACGAGCAGACCCTTGTCATGTACTCAGGCCACCCTCTGGGACTCTTCCCGAGCCACAAGGATGCACCTCGCGTCATAGTGACAAACGGAATGGTGATTCCTAACTACTCGAAGCCAGACCATTGGGAGAAATTCAACGCCCTCGGAGTGTCACAGTACGGTCAGATGACTGCCGGCTCATATATGTACATCGGTCCTCAGGGCATCGTACACGGAACCACCATCACAGTGATGAATGCCGCACGCAAACAGCTCAAAGCCAGAGGCATAGAAGGCACTGAGGAGAATATGAAGGGCATGCTCTTCATCACTGCCGGACTCGGCGGAATGTCAGGTGCACAGCCTAAGGCCGGAGTGATATCAGGAGTAGTCAGCGTATGTGCTGAGGTCAATCCACACGCAGCTCACAAGAGACACAGCCAGGGCTGGGTAGATGAAATCCATGAGAATCTCGACGAACTCATCCCACGCATCCGCAAGGCCGTAGCTGACAAGGAAGTGGTGTCAATCGCATACCAGGGCAATGTCGTGGACCTTTGGGAAAGACTTGCAGACGAAGATATCAATGTCGATCTTGGTTCTGACCAGACATCCCTCCACAACCCTTGGGCAGGTGGATACTACCCTGTAGGATATAGCTACGAGGAATCCAACAGAATGATGGCAGAAGAACCAGAAAGATTCAAGGAATGCGTACAGGAGTCCCTCCGCAGACATGCTGCAGCAGTAAACCGTCTGGCAGACAAGGGTATGTACTTCTTCGACTATGGCAACGCCTTCCTTCTCGAAGCATCGCGTGCTGGTGCGGACGTGCTCCGCGAAGACGGACGTTTCCGCTATCCTTCATATGTTCAGGATATTATGGGTCCTCTCTTCTTCGATTACGGTTTCGGACCTTTCCGCTGGGTATGTATGGCTGAAGATCCTGAAGACCTTGCAAAATCCGACGCGATCGCAGCCAAAGTCCTGAGAGAGATTATGGCAGAGGCTCCGGAAGAAATCCAGGGTCAGATGATGGACAATATCCGCTGGATCGAAGAGGCCGGAAAGAACAATCTGGTCGTAGGATCACAGGCACGTATCCTTTATGCCGACTGCGAAGGCCGTACAAAGATCGCTCTCGCATTCAATGAGGCCATCAATAACGGAGAAATCACAGCCCCTATCGTCCTCGGACGCGACCACCACGACGTATCCGGAACAGACTCACCTTTCCGCGAGACATCCAATATTTACGACGGTTCGCAGTTCTGCGCCGACATGGCAGTGCACAATGTCATCGGTGACGGATTCCGCGGTGCTACCTGGGTATCGATCCACAATGGTGGCGGCGTAGGCTGGGGTGAAGTCATGAACGGAGGATTCGGAATGGTCATCGACGGAAGCGAAGACTCAGACCGTCATATCAGAGAAATGCTCCTGTGGGATGTGAACAATGGTATCGCACGCCGCAGCTGGGCACGCAACGAGGGCGCAATGAATGCCATCAAGCGTGAAATGGAGCGCACTCCAGGCCTGAAGGTCACTCTGCCGAACATCGCAGATGAAGATATGATCAGAAAGCTTTTCTAACGTCTCAATGAATGTGAGCCGCCATAGATGACTCTGAGGCTCAGGCCGGCGCTGTTGCGATAGACTTTTCCCAAGTCCCCATAAGCCCCGACCACAAAAGCCACCGGTATATTTGTCACTTGCTCTGAGAGTTCCACCTCCAGGGCGAGTGACAATTGTTTTGGACGGGATGCAAAGATTCCCTGATCACCGCCAAAATAACGGCCCCAATTGGAGCTGTAGGTAGCCTTGAAAGAATAGGGAACCTGCCAGGCAAGACCTTTCAGGCCTATATGATGGGCCCTTACTCGATTGGACACGATTCCACGGGTGATTCCATCCTCACCCGGTGCAAAAGGGATCATGAGCGGAAGACACATGGCACGGCCATAATATGTCCAACCTGAGCGATATTCGCTGTTATTGAAATAATCATCCTTTCCTCCCGGCACTATCCTGCCATAGTAATGATGGTCAGGGTCCTGCCAATAGACATATTTGCCGTAATCCTTCGACATCTCCTCTTCTGTGGCAGGCCTGTCATGGACCGGGCCGCTCTGCCAGGTAGTATTGGCAAATTCATACAGGATTTCATTGACAAAGCGCTGCTTTTCCTTAAAAGAGAATTTCAAAGTATATACTCCATCTGGAAAAGGCTCCAGTTTGATAACCTGTCCACCATCCTCGAACGGCAGATCATATTGGAATACCATATCAAAGGCGGCAGCACGCCAGGTCAACCGAACATATTCTCGTCCCAAATGGTTGCCGAGCGCATTGAGCTGATCGGAAAGCGTCGCATCATCTCCACCCCGCTTTGCAAGTATCACTTTCAGATAATCATTGAATGAAGAAGGTCGTTTTCCTGCTGTCGGCGAAATTCCTCCCCATTGGACCCAATGATCGAGTCCGGCCTCGAAATCCACCTTTCTGCCAAGAGCGACTTTGAAGGCAAATGATTTGTTATGGATCATCGTCTCAGTGACATGGCGAGGGTCAAGCATCTGATAATGAGCGAAATTGCCTCTGATTCCGAACCAATGTCCCTTCTCGAACCAGATCCAGTCCGACCATGCATTCAGGCCCGGCATATTACGTGCATTGCCGGTAAAGAGAATATTGCCCCCTGTCAATGAGAGAGCTCCCAGTTCACGTTCGCGCGGCTTCATTCCCACATCCAGATGCAGCATCTTCCATCCGGCGGAAACATAGAGTCTGTCCACGATACCATTCACTCCCCCGGACTTCCAGGTGCTTGCGGTCATCGCCTGAGCGGCGAGATTGGTCCCGGTCTCGAAGAATATGCCATTGTCAGCCTTGTACTTCAGATCCGCGCCTGCTGTCAGGACAGCGGCAGAAGTATAGGGCAATATGCCGTCATGTCCGGTTCTTTGCCAGAAAGGAAGATACCCTGCGGTACTTCCATTAAGATATGCATTGCCTTCCCATCGGACAGTCCAGCCGGGCTGAGCATAGGCAGAGACCGACACAAGGACCATCATACAGAATGACAAGAAATATATGCCACAATTATTTCCCTTCATACCGGCAAAGATAACCATATATTTCATATATTTGTATAATTGAATAATATCTAAAAGAATATGGACCATATAATTTCACACAAGACTCTATCGATTGAAACAGTCAAATCCATTATTTCTGAAGGCGCTCGTCTGAGCCTCGGCAAGGAAGCGGAGGAAGCCATCGTAAAATGCCGTAAGTTCCTGGACACCAAGATGGAAGACATTGGAAGGCCGGTTTACGGAGTGACCACTGGATTCGGTTCTCTCTGCAACATCACCATTCCTGCTGAGGATCTTTCCCAGCTCCAGCACAATCTTGTCATGTCTCATGCCTGCGGAACAGGTGAGACCGTACGTCCGGAGATCGTCAAGCTTATGCTCCTGCTCAAGGTGCAATCGCTCTCATACGGTTACTCCGGTGTGCAGCTTATCACCGTACAGCGCCTTATCGATATGTTCAATAATGATATCCTGCCTGTAGTATATCAGCAGGGTTCACTTGGAGCATCAGGCGATCTTGCTCCGCTGGCACATCTCTGCCTTCCGCTCATCGGTATGGGAGAAGTGAACTACAAGGGTGAAGTACGCCAGAGTGCAGATGTATGGGCTGAACTGGGCTGGGAGCCTATCAAGCTCAAATCAAAGGAAGGACTTGCACTTCTCAACGGAACTCAGTTTATGAGTGCTCACGCTGTCTGGTCACTTATTCAGGCTGAAAGACTCTCTGATTGGGCTGACAAGATCGGAGCAATGTCTCTGGAGGCATATGACGGACGAATCGAGCCTTTCTATCCACAGGTTCACGAAGTGCGCGCCCACAAGGGTCAGATCGAAACCGCTGCGAGATTCAGAGAACTTCTCGAAGGCAGCGAGATCATCAAGCAGAAGAAAGTTCACGTTCAGGACCCATATTCATTCCGTTGCATACCTCAGGTACACGGTGCATCAAAGGATACTATCAGATATGTGAAGTCTGTGATTGAGATAGAGATCAACAGTGCCACCGATAATCCGACTGTCTTCCCTGACGAAGATCTGATCATATCTGCAGGTAACTTCCACGGTCAGCCTATAGCTATTCCGATGGATATGCTTACCCTGGCACTCTCAGAACTTTCAAACATCTCGGAGCGTCGTATCTATAAGCTTATTTCCGGCCAGAGAGGACTTCCTAACTTCCTCGTTGCAAAGCCAGGTCTGAACAGCGGCTTTATGATTCCTCAGTACACTGCAGCGTCTATCGTGAGCCAGAGCAAAGGACTCTGCATGCCGGCTTCAGCAGATTCGATTCCGTCATCACAGGGTCAGGAGGACCATGTAAGCATGGGTGCAAACGCTGCTACCAAGCTTGTACGCGTTGTGGAGAATACTGAGAGAGTTCTTGGCATCGAGCTTTTCAATGCAGCTCAGGCTCTGGAGTTCCGTCGTCCGCTGCGCTCATCATGGAGTATCGAGAAGATCTTTGCGAAATATAGAAAAGTCGTTCCGTTTATTGATGATGACAGGTACATGCATCCACTTATCGAGAAATCTGTAAAATTTATCAGATAGAACTGCACCGGTGGTATGATATTCCGGAGACCCCCGCCTCCCTGGCGGGAGGCACCCCCTAGCCGGGGGTGGCATGTCTCATCCATATCATTACCACCGGTAAAGCATTTAATAAATAGTGATATGAAAACAGTCATTTATAATATAGGTACACTAGCGGGAATACTGCCTGAGGGGGTGTTGAAGCTGGAGGGTGCGCAGATGAATGAGGTAAAATGCATCGAGAATGCATATCTTGTAATCGAAGACGGTATCATCACAGACTTCGGACCAGAGAAAACAAAATGCGCCGATTTGGACGCACCTTACATTGTCAATCCTAACGAAATACCCGCTGTCATTTCGAGCGAAGTCGAGAAATCTCCTGAAGAAACAGAATACATCGACGCAAAGGGCGGCTTCGTGATACCGACATTCTGCGACTCGCACACCCACATCGTCTATGCTGGATGTCGTGACGGCGAATTTCGCGATAAGATCGCAGGACTGAGTTATGAGGAAATCGCCGCACGTGGCGGTGGAATCCTAAATTCTGCTGACCTGCTTCATAATACTTCTGAAGAGGAGCTCTACAGACAGGCAATGGAGCGCGTTAATGAAATCATGGCGATGGGTACCGGAGCTGTGGAGATCAAAAGCGGATATGGACTTACAGTAGAGGATGAACTGAAGATGCTGCGCGTTATCAGAAGAATCAAGGAGATAGCTCCACTGACTGTAAAAGCAAATTTCCTGGGAGCACATGCTGTGGGACGTGCATACCGTGGCCGTCAGAGCGAATATGTAGATCTGGTATGCAGTGAGATGCTGCCGAAAGTGGCAGAAGAAGGCCTTGCGGACTATGTGGATGTATTCTGCGATGCCGGCTTCTTCACTGTTGAAGAAACAGCCAGAATCCTCGAAAAAGCTGCTGAATACGGCATTCGTCCAAAGATCCATGCAAATGAACTGGAGGTATCAGGAGGAGTGCAGGTCGGAGTGAAATACAATGCTCTTTCAGTGGACCATCTGGAAAAGACTACAGAAGCTGAAATCGAAGCTCTGCGAGACAGCGGAACAATGCCTACGATGTTGCCAGGATGTTCATTCTTTCTCGGAATCCCTTACGGCAACGCAAAAGGTTATATCGAAGCAGGTCTGCCGGTAGCACTCGCTTCAGACTATAACCCAGGATCAAGTCCAAGCGGAAATATGCGCTTTGTAATGGCACTTGGATGTATCCGTATGCGTCTGACACCGGAACAGTCATTCAATGCCTGTACGATAAACTCTGCGTACGCTATGGGAGTGAGCGACACTTTAGGTTCGGTAACTATAGGTAAGAAAGCCCATCTGATAATCACAAAAGCGATTCCTTCACTGGCCTTTATACCTTACAGTCACCAGACGCCTATAATAGAGAGAGTGATAATATCATAAAGAATATACAGAAAAAGCATTAGCCCGGAATATCATGAATATTCCGGGCTATATTTATTTTAGTAAATAGTATTAAAGAAAAAGAGGTCGGCAAAAGCCGACCTCTGATTATTGTATTAGGATGGATTACTTCATTACTACTGATACCTGGAATGGTACATAGTGTGCAGCATTTACAGCCTCGTCCTCAGATGGAAGAGCGCAGATTCTGCTCTTCATAACAGCTGTGAAGTCAGCCTTGTACTCCTTAACTACAGAGTCGTCACCGTAAATAGTGAGGACACCTGTTGTATTGTTATAGTTGTACTTATTTGAGTTGATAGTTACAATGCCCTCCTCAGTCTCATAGTATACACCGTTAGGACCAAGAACAACCTCAATGATATTCTCACCCTTTGCACCATAGATATCCTGTGCATACTTAGAAGCAGCAGCAAGATTAGCAGCGGTTACATCGAGGAGGTTAGCCTTAGTAGGCTCGATTACGCTTGTAAGAACAAGTGTCTCGAATACGTTAACATAAGTATTTACACGGTGCTCACGCTCCTTAGAAATATTTGAAGCAGTAAGGGTAAGAGGATCTACTGTAACGAGCTGGAGATCCTTAGTCTCACCAAGCTTGTATCCGTTAACGTAGAGAGTAGCCTTAACATCTACCTCAAGACCTCTGTACTCAGCCCAATCAAGGATGCTACCTGCCTCAAGATAATGATATGTTGCAGCACCTTCCTTCTCGAATACTGTTGCAGATGGTCTGGCGAGCTCAACCTCATTAACTGGAGATACAACCTCAAAGTCAACATAGTAGTGATGATCCTCTACTGTTTTACCATCAACGTTGAAGTACTTAGCAAGGTCAGACTTGATGATATTGTAACGGCCAGCCTCTGTATCGATTTCACCCTCAGCAACTACATATGGAGTTTCAGCGTCAAAGTGTACATAGTCCTCTGAGTAGAGAAGATCTACCTGTGGGATTACTACATTACCCTTGATAGTGAAGTTAACTGGAACACCGTAGCAAGTATTAGCTGTGAATGTTACTACATTTGGCTCATCTACGTTGATAGTGAATACACCAGCATTTGCCTGCTCGATATCGAGGAATGCCTGAACTGTCTCCTTAGTGAAGTTCATGATACCTGGTGTATCTTCACCGTTAACCTTCTGGCTTGAGAGGAAGAGCTCCTGCTCTACGAAGCTTGTCCACTCGCTTGTCCAGTACTCATCAGCTGACTTAGCATCCTCGAATCCGAAGTACTTCTGCATTTCCTTGAATGCCACCTTGTAAAGGTTGTCAGTAGTTCCGAAGAAGTAAGGCATACCACCATCAAGTGTGAACTCAACCTCTACCTCAGGAATATTGATCTCTGCTGGCATGTCAATGAGGTTAACAACCATTGTGAGAGTATAGTCAACATGCTCCTTATCATTTACAGTAGTTCTAACCACCTTGTAAGAGTTGTTCCAGCTATACTTACCACCGAAGAGAACGATATCAGCCTTACCAGCCTGCTGGAGCTCCTGTACATAGAATGGAAGAGTTTCAGTTGCTACCCAAGCACCGTCAACCTTCTTGTAGATCTCAAATGCATGCTCAGTTGTACCTGTAAGGATAGAGTTAAGGTTAACAACATTACCGCCAACAGCTGAATAAGGTACGCCTACGACTACATAGTCATTAGCCTTAGCAAGCTCCTTAGCAACAGTCCAAGTGTCGTTAAGTTCCATATTAACAGCTACCTGAGCGTTAGAAAGAACAAATGCATAAGTAAGAGTGCAAACTGAAGTTCCGCAAGTGAACTCATAAGTAACTGTAGATGTCTTACCTACATTCTTGAAATCTACGCCTTCCTTAACTGAGTAGTTGAAGTCATAGAGTGGGTTACCTGCCTCGATGTTGAAGTAAGAATCGATGTTGATAGGACCCTGCTTAACATCAAGTGTACCATCGTGCTCAGAAGTCTTCTCTGTATCAACGAGAGTGATAGCCATATCTACTACTACATCGTAACCGAACTCGTTGATCATATCCTCAATAGTGAATACTGTAGCTGGCTCAGTAGCGTAGAGAGTAGAAACGAATCCTACAACAGGCTTAACTGCAGACTTAACAGTCTTAGGATCGTTGCAAACCATCTTGTAAGTGATAACCTCATTCAAAGTAGCCTGACGGAGACCTTCCTCCTCCTCTACATAAAGTGACATAACGAATTCGTCACAGTTAGCAGCAGGTACGAGGTTAACGAACTCAGTAGTACGAGTGTTAGTCTCATCGTCAAATACGAGAGCTGCGCTGTACATACCCTCCTCAGTGTCAGTATAGAAGTCGTTAGAGAAGTTCTTAGCAACAACTGAAACGATGATGTACTCACCCTCAGCTACTACATTTACGATCTCAAGGTCAGCCTCTGCACCGCGAGTCTGAACACCCTTAACAACGAAATCGAGAACCTCTGGAGTCTCAGCGATAGACTCAGCTACCTTTACAGCGTTCTCAGCCTTAACGAGATACTTAAGGTCAGAAGCCTTAGCGAGTACTGTTGGGTATGCGTACTCTGCAGTAAGGAGTGCATAGTCGAGAGTAGCCTTGTGATCTGAATACTCAGGAACATATACGAGGCTCTGAACACGGAGGTCAAGAGCATTATACTTAGCGTAAAGATCAGCGATCATACCAGCGTGCTGCTCGAGAGTAGCCTCTACTGCTGTAAGTCTTTCAGCAAGACCGTCGATCTCTGCACCGAGAGTAGCCTCAACATCAGCGATTGCCTTAGCAACCTCAGCCTTAGCAGCTGTAAGCTCCTGCTCGAGAGCAGCAAGCTCTGTTGTCATCTCGTTCTTGAATTCATCAACATAAATCTGAAGAGCGTCGATCTTCTTGTTGATCTCTGAATCTGCAGTAAGAAGCTGAGAGATCTTCTCATCGAGCTCTGCCTTGTTGTTTGTGATAAGTGCGAGAGCAGCCTCAACGTCAGCAGCGTGAACAGCCTCAAGCTCAGTTACCTTTGCGAGGAGAGCCTCAACCTGCTCCTTAGTGTACGCGATAGCGTTTGCCTCAGCCTGAGCAGCTGCAGCCTTAGCATCCTTTGCCTCAGCCATAGCGTCATCTGCAGCCTTCTGTGCAGCAGCAAGACGAGTGTCAAGGTTAGCAAGCTCCACCTTGATTGCCTCAATTGCAGCTGCATTCTCTGTAGTCTGTGCCTTTACGTCCTCAATTTCACTGACAACGTCATTACAAGCCACAAACGTGCTTACTGAAAATGCCATTGCGGCCATCAGCAGAAATGCACTGAAAAATTTTTTCATAATGAGTTTGAAATTTTAATGTGATTGTTAATAAATATTGTGTTATATCTGATTACTCAAGTGTGCACATTACGACACGGTTCTTAGCATTCTCAGCGAATGGCTGTACTGTGTCACCCTTGTATGCAGTCATGATTCTTGATTCCTCGATTCCAAGCTTCACGAGACGCTCCTTAACAACCTTGGCACGAGCAGCAGAAAGCTTCTCATTACCCTTAGGTGTACCAGTCTCTCTATCGGCGTAACCTACGAGTGATACATTGAAGTCAGGATTAGCCTTCATCCATTCAGCAAGCTTAACGAGCTTAGCATCCTCAGCCTTGCGGATATAAGTAGAACCGATAGTGAAGAATACGTTATCTGAGTTCTCAGCAGCCTTGGCAGCACGCTCTGCAGCAGCCTTCTCAGCAGCGAGTCTCTCAGCCTCAGCCTTAGCAGCAGCCTCAGCAGCAGCGGCAGCAGCAGCCTCAGCAGCTACCTTCTCAGCATATGCTACAGAAGGACGAGTGTTCTTTCCGAAACGGAATGAAAGGCCAGCGAGTACATTGAACTGCCAGTCAACATTTTCTGCCTTCTTTGAGTTGAACTTATCAGAAAGGATGTTTGTATTACCCTCAATACCGAGGCTAACGCACTCACCGAGACGGAAATCTACTCCGAGACCAGCGCGTCCTACAGGAGCGAAGAGTTTGTTGTCCCAGTAATACTCAAGCTGATCCTTATATGGAGCAGCCTGCTCGTTATTGAATCCGTAGCCAGCACCAACTCCGGCAAGGATATATGGGCTAACCACTCTCTTGTGATTAAATCCACCGAATACACCAGCGAGGTCGAGAACATAGTCTGCATTCAGCTGTGCGAACTGGTATGCATATCCCTGATATCCCTCTGGAAGGAGAGCTGCGCCCTTGCCCTGCCAGCCACCAAAGCCGAAGCGCACGCCCATAGCGTGGTGGAAACGGTAGGTAGCAGAAAGCTGTGCAGCTGGTGAAAGAAGAGTCGAGAACTCGCTTTCACCGCGCGTATGCGCTACACCACCCTGAACATTAAGGCTCCAGTGCGGGCGGAACTCGAGAGTCTCGTCTGTCTTGCTCTGCTGAGCAGAAGCAACGCCACCCAAAAGAAGCAGCGATGCAGCGATCATCGTCAGTCGTTTCATCTTTATTATAAATTAGTTAGTTGTTTATAGTTCAATCAATTGCCTTGCCACAATCACCTTACCGCGTTCAAAAAACACGCTAAGAGACGACTGGACACAACACTATTAATACACAAAGGTAATCAGTTTTTTTCATTTTGGCAATAAAAAAAGTAAAAATCCTTTACTTACGCTAATGCAGCACCATTAAAATGGAGCCGGAAATCCGATTACACTCAAAAGGCCGAAGACCCACAGGGCACCGGCAACGACAAGCAGAGCCACCAGTGATATGAGGACCTTCTTCCAAGGCTCCAGTCCTTTTCTATATGGATCCTTCAGTCTTATCTTAGGGAACCTTGCAATGTCAGTCAGAGTCTCACCAAAAGGTATGCTGACCTTCGAGGCCGCATTGACCGCCCAGCCGTTCGCATTAAGCAACGGAGCAATATTACGTCTGCGAAGCTTCAGCCACGCCATTATCATTGCCGGTCCGGAAATACACAACATAATTCCCACGAAAAGGAGGATATACTGATACCATTCAAAACCCTTGAGACTTTCCACCAATCCAGACAAGGCTGCACCTATCATTCCGACAGCCACACCGATTGCCGCAAATATTCCGGCGAACTTGGCTATATCGAAAGGAGGAGCGGCTGCAGGCTTGCCATCAGCCGAAGTCTGCGGAAGAGCGGCCGGAGCAGCATTGATCTTTGCATTGGCATCTGCCATTATCTTCGCATCCTTGTCCGCCGCACTCTTGCTGATAAGATTCTCTATTGTATTTACCATCCTGCGGTAAGGCGACCAGAAGGCCTGGGATATGCTGATAGGATTCTCTATCACCTTGGTGATCACCGCATCCCATTCGACACCAGCATTGTCATAATACACCGCATTCTTTCCGACAATCAGATCACCGACATCTCCCGCTGTGACAGCAGCTACGATATTGAGCTTTGCAGCAGAGGTCTTCGATGTACAGTCACAATATATAAGGAACATACCGCTTGTCGCAGCAGAGGCATTATGCTTGGCCATATCATATACATTCATACAAAGGCGGCACTCTCTCTGGTCCACGATCAGACGTCCGGACTGGAATACAGCAGAAACTCCCTTATCCTTATTATAAAAATCATCGAGAGTCACGAAGTTTCTGAGAAGTCTGTAAAAATCACGGAAAACATGAAGGAACTTATCCACCATATCAATATTGGCAGCCTCTTCAGCAAGAGCAGAATCCTGAGCGACGAGCTCGAGCAGGGCTGCCTTCTTGTCCTGGGCAAGGAAATTTCTGACAGCATCTATACCAAGAGATTCTACCGAAGCTCCCGCTTTGGCTGACTTCCACGCAGTATATGCCGAGAATTGAGCTCCAAGCGCGTTCCAGTCAGCTTCCTTAAGGATATCATTCTTGAGAGCTACAACCTTGAGGGTCTCGAACTTTGCAGCCCAGGCAGGATTGAGAGGCTGAGTAAGGTCGATCTCGGCCTTTCCTGTAACGCGGGCAATCGGATAATTGGCAATATCATCAGCTTTTGCTGTAAGATTTTCAGCACTGATGGATTCGATACGCGACGTCTGCACATCAAGGGCAGCAGTGCTGTCAGGAGAGAATGCAGCAAGCCTTGAACGCATGAAGAAATCCCGCACCTTTGCATCCAATGCATTGTATGCATCAATGAGAGCATCGGTCTGATCACCGAACGGAGCCTCAGGAGCCGAATCCACCCACGCTGCATAATCAGCAAGAGCTGCATAGAATGAATTGATAAGGTCTGCATTCACACCAGCGGCTCCGCTTCTGTCAAGAGTGCCACCGGTAGCAGCGACAGCCGCAGCAATTGCGGCTTTTTCATCATCATCTTCCGCTGCATCCACGGCAATCACTCCATCTCCATTGAAGCGGGTCTTGGCAAATATTGCCGCATTGTCGGAAGTATCCGCAATGGAAATCACACTGCCTTCTTTTGAAAGATTGGCAAGGATCTGCTTAGCTGACTGATAGAGTTTACGCCCTGATTCGGAATCTGCAAACTGTTCGATATCAATAGAATCCTTACCTTCAAGGAGAAGATCCGGATTTTTCAACGCACCACATATCCATTGAGCTGTGGCGACAATATCATTGACACGTATTTTACCATCCGCATCAGCATCGATATAAGCCAGGCTCTTATCGTCGATTTCCAATCCATTTACCGGACAGGAAAGCACAGTCCACATTTTAGGATCAAGCTCGGAAAGATGCCTGATATCCTCACCCTTGGATATTCTCACGCGCGAGGAGCCCCCGATATTATCAAACTCCCACTTGTACTTACGGTTTTTATTGATTACTGCCATAGTTTTGAAATCTTTAACCTTCAAAGGTAAACATTTTTCCGGACCTGCCACTCTGATTCAAATCAGTTTGCCATAAGGTCAATATCAAATTCCACAAGTCCTTCTGCTTCCATAGGATATACCTTAGCATCCGGAACATATGACCCGTTGGCCTGGCCGTCCACATCAAAACACTCAAGCAGCACTCCATCAGGAGCTCCCAGAACCTCGATTTCTTTATAGAACCGGCCGTCTGCATCAGTATGGGCATCCTCTGGCGAAGCAAGCGGGGAGAGACTTTGAACAGCATTATCCCCCATCTGCACTCGTGAGCCGACTGTCATCCTCACCAGAACTCCTTTTATCGGCTGACCGGTCTGAGAATCTGTAACTCTGCCGGAAACCTTCGCATCAAAGGATTCATATGGCACGCCATAGCATGCCGTAACGAGAGTCGAACATCCCAAAACGGCGAAGAGACGGGCAAAAGTCTTTACAAGAAATTCTCTCATAAGGCGGTATTAGGTCATTTCCGATATAAAGATGCCTGTTTCCGGAAATATGTTGCATCAATAAATAGATAATTGATATATTTTTTTTAATATTGCAGAACTATGAATACAGGAACTAAAAAATATTCTTCTCCGGAGATAGCAATCATTGCCATCGAGTCCGAGCAGGCCCTCCTTACCAGCAGCGGCATAGGGGGTAATGAAGAATTGCTCGAGGATCCGAGCGATTACACAGATTTCTTTGAATAGAACATTTATGAAACGTTTGATATATAGTCTGACGGGATTAGCAATCCTTTCAGTCTCCTGTTCGACATTTGCCGATAAGGAGTCTCCTATCCTGCCCCAGGAAGCGGTGATCGCGACAATCGGAGTCGAAACCCGCACCCAGATCGGGGAGAAAAACGGTGATGCGTATAAAGTAATATGGAATACAGGCGACAGAATCATCATCTCCACAGGAACATCCAGCAAAGACAAAGCGGTGTACGCCACTTCAAGCCACGGAAGCCCGTCAGCATCATTCTTTCCTGAAGACAATGCTATAGACTTTTCGAACGGAGCCATTGCCGGTTATCCCGTAGAGAACATGTATCTGGGAGCACCGGACTCAGACAAGGAAGTATTCTTCACCATCCCTAAGGTCCAGACATATGTACCAGGGTCATTTGATTCTGGAGCGATGCCTATGATCAGCGAAGTCACAGACAAGGCAGAACTGAATTTCTTCAATGCTGCAGGCGTCATAAGACTGATGCTCTCCACCGAACTGCAGGATATAAAAATATCATCCATATCCCTCATCTCAGCAGAAGCGATCAGCGGAGAATGCGGATACATCCCCAAGAGCAGAAAGATCTTCTTTGACGATTCGATGATGAGCAACAATGAAGTGATCCTGAATTGTCCCGAAGGTACAGCCATTTCCAATGAACCTACCGCTTTCCATATAGCGGTTCCACATCAGACATACAGTGACCTGACCATAAAGGTAACGACTACTGAAAATCAGCAGCAGACCTTCACATTGAAAAGCGGAAAGGAAATAGTCATAGAACGTTCAAGCATCGCTTCCATTCCGCTCAAGATAACTTCTGTTTCAGCGATCAAACAGCCAAAGATCAATGCAATCGTAACAAGCGTATCTTTTGATAACATCGACATCGATGTCAGCATGGCCAACGTGACATCATATTATTGTGGTTTCCAGACCAAGGAGGCATTTCTGAATGATCTGGAGTCAGGCCATCTTATCAGCTGCATTCCTTACGCAACGCCATACACAGGGCCGCGCGCATACAGCGGAAACATAAAATCGTTCCAATCGGACTTCAGCGATATCCTCATCGAACCAGGTCAGAGTTATGTATTATGGTTCATACCATGCAAGAGCAGCGAAATCTACACCGCGGAGGACATCACCTATGTGGAAACCATGACAAGAGCTTACACATCAGGAGGCACAAAGGAAGTTTCATACTCTGAACTGAAGACAGATTACACAAGCATTTCAATGAGATTGACTTCGGATGGAGCCGAGCACATCTACAGCCAGCTGATTACCGATGAGCAATTCAGACAATACATGTCAGAAAGCGAATTGATCCGCCTGCTTCTGAGTCCGGGAAATAAAAGCACTGTATTCGACAGCGAGTCTGACATTTTCGTAAGAAAATTCCTAAGCCCAGGAACAAGCATGAGACTGATAGCAGTGGCTATAGACAGGTCAGGAAAATACGGACCTCTTTTCACAGAGGAGTTCGTAACTGATCCGATCTACTATCGCCCGACAAAAGTGACTATCGACAAGAATATAGATAATGTAAGGAATTCTTCAGTGATCAGCTGGAGTGTAAGCGGAGAAGCTCCTGCTGAATACCGATATATATTCAAAGGAACAGACAGCTATCTCTGGAATAACACACTTGGAGGTTCCGTTCTCTCAGCGCAGGAGAAGATGTACCTTGAACCAGGTCTGTATTACATAAGCCACACAAGCGAACCAGAGGCGGTTCTGAGCGGAATGGTTGCCGGCAATGAGTACATAATCGTGGTGGTGGCGGCAGATGCTGAGGGAAACATTTCTGAGGCTGACAGCTGGACATTCACTTATTAGTCCCGCGCTTGTGGATTTATAGAGTCTCTAACATATCTGTGTTGATATAAGATGATAGGACTTAACCGTTAACGGTTGTCTTCTTCCCCTCAGTGTTTATAGCAGAGGCAATGCCAAAGAGCATTGTCTCTGTATTATTATAAAAGCATAGCAGTAGAAGATATTTGCATGTAAGACAGAAATGCTTACTTTTGCACTATCGCAGATTTGCGACTCGTAAATAAAAGAATAGACATTAGAACAGGCTTCCGCCCCTAACGGATGCCTGTTTCTCTTTTATAGAAAGAAATATTTTCCGAGGGAGATGTATGGTAAGAACGAGAAGGTCCGCAGCCACTGGCGTAGGCTTAGGGGAACTTGCACAGACACTTGCGTGACCGTGTCTAAGTAAAGACAGTCTGCTATCCTCCCTCGGTTTTATATACTACAGCGTATTCAACAGCATTACTATCATCGGAACCGGCGCTCCGAAGGTCAATAGTATGTCAGAAGTGTTCGTATATCTTCCACGATAGAGATGTTTCCCATCAAATGTGTAAATAATATCAGATGTGTTGGTATACCGACCTCTATAGATATGTTTACCATCCCATGTGTAGAGAATATCTGAAGTATTTGTATAACGGCCCTTATACACGTGCTTACCATCCCACGTGTACAAAATATCAGAAGTATTTGTATATCTGCCACGATATAGATGCTTGCCGTCCCAGGTATAGAGAATTGCAGATGTATTGGTATATCTACCGCTATACATATGCTTACCATCCCAAGTCGTCAGAATGTCAGAGGTATTCGTGTAGCGTCCTCTATAGATATGAGTGTCTGCCATAGCGTTATAAGTAAATCCTGACGCTGCGAATAGGAACAACGTCAGGAACAAAGATAAGCATTTCTTACTTAACCTCACTTATAGTTTAGTCTATTGTATATTTAGTCCTATAGTACTCCGTTATTGGGACCACTGCGACAGCTTCTACCCAAAGATAATTTGTGTAGCGCATACGGACATTCTGAAAACTCACAAACTCATTAAGATAATACCTTATTCCAGCATAGGCAAGAATATGAGCGTCAAATTCGTATAAGGTGGGAGTCTTGCAACAGACATCAAAAAATCTCAGCCACATAATGTGACTGAGATTAATAATATGAAGAAGAAGTGCGTAGAAACGGGGTTTGGTGCATTTTTGGTGCAACTTTTTGGACACGAAAAAAGCCTACAAGATTGAATATCAATTTCTTGTAGGCTTTTTAGTGCGGAGAGTGAGGGATTCGAACCCCCGGACCCGTTAAGATCAACGGTTTTCAAGACCGCCGCATTCGACCACTCTGCCAACTCTCCAATATGTATCTGAATCGGGATTTAATCCCGTTGGTCATATTTCCCTTTCAGAAGGGATTGCAAAGGTAGATATATTTTCGGACTTTGCAAATTTTTTTTATTATTTTTATGTAATTTTAAGAAAATCTGCACTATTCACACTTAAATTTTCTAAATTTGGCAAAAGATAATCTCTTCAAACACCTAAATCAACGATGCATTATGAAACGAGCTATCGTATTTTTCGTATTGTCCTTGATTCTTGCGGGCTGCAATACCAGAAATAACTCAGATGACTTCCTCATCATTTCTCCTGAAAAAGAAATATTCTTTGAAAGCGAGGCATCAAACACTAAACTTACAATAAGCTGTAACAACGTATGGAATGTAGGCAATATTCCAGACTGGTGCAGCATCACACCTGCATCCGGAGGGAAAGAGTCTGAAATCACTGTTTCTGTTTATGAAAATACAGGCGATGAGATTCGTACTGCAGAAATTATCATATCCTGCGGAAATGCTTCAGAATCCATCCGCATTACACAATACGGGAAAATCACAAGCAACTATATGGATCTGGGGCTGGACAATCCCGACAACAGAACATCATATGACGAAGAAAGCGGCATTCTTAATGTCACCTATGGAGAATCTGTTCCTGCAGGCATCAGGGTAGGCCAATCGACTGTCCTGCCTGCCAAATATGGATTTGATATTCGAGTGATCGACCACGTATCTACTTCAGGTAATTCCGTGACAATAGAAACGTCACAGGGAAATATGACCAATCTATTCAGAAATACAAGCTTTATTCTTTCGACAGACCCGACCACAGCAACGAAAAGCATAGATGGCAGAAGAGTGATAACCCCTGCATCATACGGATTCATTGACGAGGCGGGCGTATATCGCGAAATATACAACAAAAACGAAACTAAAAACATTACCCACATTGACCAGAAGATTCTTGAATGCAATTTAGACTTCAGCGGTGGCTCTCTATACGATGGCAAAGCCGGTA
Organism: Candidatus Cryptobacteroides sp.; assembly: GCA_045614445.1. GTDB lineage: Bacteria > Bacteroidota > Bacteroidia > Bacteroidales > UBA932 > Cryptobacteroides. The sequence continues at coordinate 21,860 of JAZLCW010000029.1, forward strand.
AAGTATATTGGAAATCGTTCAAGTTCGGAGCAGGGCTGAATGGCACCTTTGCCTTTGATTTCGGTTCCAAACAATTATCCGAAGAAATGGAAATAGGAGATCTTAATTATTTCAGTTATCAATTTACCGGGACTTCGTACATTGACCTTCAGTTAGCATATCAGATGACTGCATTCGAACCGGACTTTGGTATAGATAAAATAATAGATAAAAACATAATGCCTTCATTAGTCTTTACATTCATAATAGGAGGTGTACCTGTAATAATCAGTACGAACGTCCATTTCGGCCTTCAGGCGCAGATAAAAGCCGAAGGAGCTGCAGAGATCAGTACAGGAGCTAACTTAAGTTCTTCTATGAGTGTTGGATTGGAGTGGAGAAAAGATAGTGGTGTCAGTCCTATAACTAATTTTGACTCAAACCTATCGCTTTACCCACCTGAAATTTCAATTTCCGCCAGCACAGAAGCAATCTTATCATATTACCCAAGACTTGAACTGTCATTATATAAATTCATTGGGCCAATAATGGAGATAAGGCCATATCTGGCGTTACAAGGGAATGCAGGCTCGGCATTATCTGCAGATACTGATTATGCCGGATGGAAACTTGGAGTATATAGCGGAACGGATCTGAACCTGGGACTTAATCTTGATTTTGGAATTGTCGGATGGAAGCTCTGGGAGAAGAAAATCAATGTTCTGAATTCGACTCTGTTCCAGGCCCCTATGCGTTTGACCAAGTTGTACCCAGAGGACAATCTGCTAATAAAAGAAGGAGAAAGTATCACTGCTGAATTCATTGTAGAATATTACAACGCAATCACTGACCTTTACTACCCTTGTCCTGGAGCGTTGGTAGCTTTCAAAACCGACAGCGGCACATTATCAAGAGATGGAGCCATCTCAGGTATGGATGGAAAAGTAAGCATAGAATGGACACCTGAAGCTGATGATTCATCATCGGAGAAAAGATTGACAACATTTATCGTTGATGGAGAAAACAATATTATTGATGCATCATATCTTAATGTAACAATAGAAAAGCAACGCCCGACACCGGGAAAATGCATAGATCTCGGCCTCAGTGTCAAATGGGCCGGATGGAATATCGGTGCTTCATCTCCAGAAGGTACAGGTAGCCGCTTTGCGTGGGGAGCGATGGGAGGTGGAGGAACCTGGGCGAGCTATCCATATTTCATAAAAATGGAGAAAAATGAAAAAGGAGAAGAATACGCAGTATGCGAGAACATCGGCAGCGACATCAGTGGGACCAGCTACGATGCGGCAAGAGAGTTATGGGAAGCAGGATGGAGAATTCCGCGCAAGGAGGAGTTCAATGAATTGATTTCATACTGCAGTTGGGAATGGGGCAATCATAACGGAGTAGCCGGACTCTTTGCAATCGGCCCTAACGGTAACAGCATATTCCTGCCAGCGGCTGGAGGAAAAGATGAGAACGGCATATACAACGAAGGCAATGCATGTCATTATTGGACTTCAACCCTCTCCTCCGACTGGCCAGAGTGCGCCTACAGATTCAATGGCACTGCAGGAGGTAACGGATTTAGTGCGGTAGGAAGATATGGAGGATATCCAATAAGGGCTGTCACCAAATAGATCTAAGTGACAGCCTATGCTATGCCTCCTTCGAGAAGTATTTATACTGAAAGAGCAAAAGATAGAAGGCTCCGCAAGTCACGCAGCTGTCGGCGAAGTTAAAGACGGCGCCGAAGAATGTGCGAGGGTAATCCATCCACGGGAACTGATAGTCGAAAAGCGGGAAATAGAACATATCCACCACCATGCCGAACATAAAGGCAAACGGGGCACCAGGAGTAATGGTTTCCGGCCATATCAGACCATAGAAGAAACAATCGACGATATTGCCCAATGCGCCTGCAGTAATCATTGTAAGTCCCACAAGAACTCCGGTCGGAGTGTCCGGTTTCTTCGCCAGGCGTCCGATCCATCTGAACAGAACGACAAAAAGAATGATACGGAAGACAGACAGGAGAACCTTGCCCCAAAGTCCTCCGAAAGCCATTCCGAAGGCCATTCCTTTATTAAGGACAAAATGAAGCTTGAACCAATCCCCTATCACATCAATAGTCTCACCCAATCCCATATTCGTCTTGACCAGAACTTTGATGATCTGGTCAAGTACGACTAGGATTGCTCCGAGAATGAAAAGCTTTGCGCCTTTTGAAATTCTCATAGACTATTTGTTCTTGTTCATCATTTCCTTAGCCTCAACGGTAAGGGTAGCGTGAGGAACAAGGCGGAGTCTTTCCTTAGGGATAAGTTTACCAGTCATACGGCACACTCCGTAAGTCTTGTTCTCGATTCTGATGAGTGCAGCCTCAAGATTCTGGATAAACTTGAACTGACGCTGTGCAAGGGCTCCAGCCTCCTCCTTTGAGAGAGTCATTGCGCCCTCCTCCATTACCTTGAATGTTGGAGAGGTATCCTCGATATCGTTACTTGAGTCATGCGTTACCACATCACGGAGGGTCTTGTATTCTTTCTTAGCATTTTCAAGCATTTCGAGAATAATGGCCTTGAACTCCTGGAGTTCCTCGTCACTGTAACGAACTTTCACCTCTGGGGTGTTCTTGATTTCTTCTGCCATAGTGTTATATATTTTTTGTTATTAGATTCTTTCACCAGTTCAGTATAACAGACTAAAGTCTTGTCACCTTAATCCTTATCGCTCCTTCATTCCACTCCACCTCCGGTGCGTCACCTGCCTCAGCGAGCGGTGCAGCCTTAACAGAAAGTGCAAGTGTCTGAGCGCCGACATATTCCGCAAAGTTCACAAGCGATGCAGCGATTTCAGCTCCATCCTCGCCGTCTGCATAGATCACGACATCCACCTTGTCAGTCACATCGAATCCGCTGCTCTTGCGGAGGTTCTGGATACGGTTGATAAGCTCACGAGCCACACCCTCCTGCTTAAGTTCTTCTGTGATGGTAATGTCGAGGGCGATGGTCATTGCACCTTCTGTCGCAACTAGCCAGCCCGGCATATCCTCTGACGAGATTTCGTAATCGCCCTTATTGAGGGTTACGTCTCCTGACGGGAGGTTCAAAACATATCCTGTGCCAGAAGCCTCTGAAGTCTGGATTGCATTGATCACATCCTGACCAAGGGTACCGAACGCCGCTGCAATCTCCTTCATCTGCTTACCATAGATCTTACCGAGAGTCTTGAAGTTAGGCTTGATCTTCTTGGTGATAAGGCCTGCAGTATCTGAGATGAACTCTGCTTCCTTCACATTCACCTCATTGAGGATCAATGTCTTGACGAGCTCGAGCTGCTCCTTCACATGTGCATCGATTACTGGGATGATGATCTTCGAGAGAGGCTTGCGGACATTGATTTCAGCCTTGCGGCGAAGTGCAAGCACCATCGATGTAGCTCTCTGAGCGAGAAGCATACGTTCCTCGAGATCCTTATCCACTACAGTCTCATCGTACTCAGGCATCGGCACATAATGAACAGAGTCTGCACCCTCTACGAGGTCTGTGTAGAGACGGTCCATAAAGAATGGAGCGATAGGAGCAGCGAGCTTCGATACAGCTACGAGCACCTGGTAGAGTGTCTGGTATGCCGAAAGCTTGTCAGTATCCATTGTACCACCCCAGAAACGCTTTCTGCCGAGACGAACATACCAGTTGCTGACGTGATCGCAGACAAAGTCCTGGATAAGACGGCCTGCTGTGGTGATATCATAGTCTTCGTACGCTGCCACAACATCCTTTACAAGGGAGTTGAGAAGCGAGATCACCCAACGGTCGATTTCAGGGCGCTCATTCATAGGCACTGCCTCCGAGTTAGGGTCGAAGCCGTCGATATTGGCGTAAAGTGCGAAGAATGAATATGTATTATAAAGTGTTCCGAAGAATTTGCGGCGTACCTCATCGACACCGTTCACATCGAAGCGAAGGTTGTCCCAAGGCTGCGCATTGGTAAGCATATACCATCTGAGGGCATCCGCACCATAAGTGTCGAGAGCCCAGAAAGGGTCAATCGCATTGCCAAGACGCTTACTCATCTTGTTTCCGTCCTTGTCGAGAACGAGACCATTCGAGATAACCCTCTTGAACGCGCACTTGTTGCTTACCATTGTATTGATAGCGTGGAGAGTATAGAACCATCCGCGTGTCTGGTCCACTCCCTCTGCGATGAAGTCTGCAGTGATGCCGAATCTGTCTGAATCGATATTGCGGAGACCTTCCTGTGCATATGGCATAGCTCCTGAATCGAACCACACGTCGATAAGGTCGAGCTCACGCACCATCTTTCTGCCGCTGTCTGAAACGAGGAAGATATTGTCCACGTAAGGACGGTGGATATCGATCTTATCGTAATTTTCCTTCGACATATCCTTTGGATCGAAACCCTTGGCAGCGAACGGATTCTCTGTCATGAATCCAGCTGCAACAGCCTTGTCGATCTCAGCATAGAGCTCTGCAATAGAACCTATGCACTTAGCTTCCTTTCCATCCTCTGTCTGCCAGATCGGGAGAGGAGTACCCCAGTAGCGGCTTCTCGAAAGATTCCAGTCCTGGATGTTCTCAAGCCACTTTCCGAAACGGCCTGTACCTGTAGATTCCGGCTTCCACATGATCTGCTCGTTGAGCTCCATCATTCTCTCACGGACTGCAGTAGTCTTGATGAACCATGAGTTGAGAGGATAGTAGAGCACCGGCTTGTCTGTACGCCAGCAGTGAGGATAGTTATGAGTATGCTTCTCGATACGGAATGCCTTATTCTGCTGCTTGAGCATCACGCAGATATCTACGTCGAGGGTAGGTGCATCTGCAACAAGAGAAGCATCGTATGCATTCTTCACATAACGGCCAGCCCACTCAGCATAGTCTGCAGACATATTGGCAGCTGCATATTCAGGGTCGAGATCCTCGATGCAGAAGAAACGTCCGCGGAGGTCCACCTGAGCCTGAAGGTCGCCGTTCTTGTCGAGTACCTGAAGACCAGGAACGCCAGCCAGGCGTGCCACCTTAGCGTCGTCTGCACCGAATGTAGGCGCGATATGAACGATACCGGTACCGTCTTCTGTAGTCACATAATCACCAGGGATGACTCTGAATGCGCCCTCACCAGGATTGAACCAAGGGATGAGCTGCTCGTAGCTGATGCCCACGAGGTCTGTACCCTTAAGGGTTCCGTCGAGCACCTTGAAAGGAACGAGCTTGTCACCAGGTTTGTAGTCCTCGAAAGCGACTTCAGCAGCCTTTGCATTGAAATGAGCTCCGACAAGAGCCTGAGCCACCACATAGAGTGCAGGCTGTCCTGTGTATGGGTTGAACGAGAGAACTCGTACATAATCGATGTTAGGACCGACACAGAGGGCTGTGTTTGAAGGAAGTGTCCAAGGAGTAGTCGTCCACGCAAGGATATACGCAGGAACGCCCTCGTTGAAAAGGAACTCCGACTTCTCGTCACGAACCACTGCGAACTGCGCTACAGCTGTCGTATCCTTGACGTCACGATAGCAGCCCGGCTGGTTCAGCTCATGAGTACTGAGACCTGTACCTGCTGCAGGAGAATACGGCTGGATGGACTTACCCTTGTAGAGGAGTCCCTTGTCGTAAATCTTCTTCAGGAGATGCCAGAGTGTCTCGATGTAACGGTTATCATAGGTGATGTAAGGATCGTCCATATCCACCCAGTAACCTACACGCTCGGTCATATTGACCCACTCAGCTGTATATTTCATCACCTCCTTACGGCAGGCGTCATTGTATTCCTCGACAGAGATCTTTGTTCCGATATCCTCCTTGGTGATGCCGAGCATCTTCTCGACACCGAGCTCCACAGGAAGTCCGTGTGTGTCCCATCCGGCACGACGGTTCACCTTATATCCGCTCTGGGTCTTGTAACGGCAGATAGCATCCTTGATCGAACGGGCCATCACATGGTGGATGCCCGGCATACCGTTAGCTGAAGGAGGACCTTCGAAGAAAATGAATTCCGGTGCACCTTCTCTCAATTCAAGCGATTTCTCGAACGCGTGGTTCTTTCTCCATCTGTCCAGCACTTCGTTGCCTGTCGCAACAAGGTCAAGACCTTTATACTCGTGAAATTTCATAAATAAAATTTATTATCTATTTTTGCACTTGGGATCTACCCCAAAATTTTCAAACTGCAAATATAGACATTTTAAAGCAATTATGAACATAGTGGATATCATTCTTTTGATCTGTTTTGTCCCAGCTGTGGTACAGGGCTTCCGAAAGGGGTTCATATCGCAGGTAATTGCCATTGTTTCCATCATTGCCGGAGCCTGGGTCTCATTCAGATTCACCTCTGACGCAAGCGTATGGCTGGGGCAATATATCCAGGGATCGGAGCAGATGCTGAAGGTGGTTTCATTCGCTATCATATTCGCCGCTGCCATCGTAGCACTGGCACTTCTGGGAAAAATGCTGGAAGATGCCATCAAGCTGGTGATGCTGGGATGGTTGAACAGACTGCTTGGAGTGGCATTCTCATTGCTGAAGGCGGGACTGATCGTAGGCCTGGGCATAATGCTGTTCTGCTCCCTTAACAACACATTCGGGATGGTCAGCGAAGAGGTGCTGAACGAGTCAGTGCTTTTCCCGCCGCTCAAGACTCTGGCCTACACCGTATTCCCATATCTGAAGGAACTTCTTTTCTGGAACAAATAAAGACATCGTATGGAAAGGATCATACTCATCGAAACATCTACGGCACTTTGCTCCACCGCTCTTGCAGAAGACGGGGTAATCACTTCATATAGAGAGAGTTCAGCCCCTAAGGCTCACGCATCTCTCACAGCTGTTTTCGTTCAGGAAATGCTGGAAGAGAGAGGTTTGTCACTCTCTGACTGCGATGCGGTCTGCGTAAGTATGGGTCCGGGCTCCTATACAGGACTACGAGTGGGCGTTTCGACTGCCAAGGGATTGTGCTTCGGCAGCAGGAAGCCGTTGATCGCAGTGGGTACGCTTGATACCCTGGTGGCGCAGGCAGGGATGGAGGCTCCCGGTCAGGCAGGGGGCGCAGGCACTGTATCTCAATATCGTTACATAATCCCGATGATCGACGCACGCCGAATGGAAGTATATACAGCAGTGTTCGAGTCCAATGTCTTCCAGAGCACCCAACCTGACATCATAAACGACGTCGAGGGATCCCTTCTATACCGACAGATCACCGAAACCGCACCGGTCATCATTGACGAGAACAGTTTTGCAAAAGAACTTGAAGCCGGTCCGGTACTATTCATCGGAGACGGTGCCGGCAAATGCGCCGATGTCATCAAGCATCCTAATGCATACTTCTGCCAGTGCCACCCTAAGGCATCTGCAATGCTCTCCCCTGCTCTGGAAGCCTACCGCAAGGAAGATTTCAAGGACGTAGCTTACTTCGAGCCGTTCTACCTTAAGGAATTCATAGCCACTGTCAGCAAGAAGAAGCTTTTCTAAAACCATTCTCCAGAATTTGCCTGATTTCGTGGAGAAAAGTCAGTACTACCATTTTGCGAAAGCAGCATCCTGACTGATGATACGGGCGCGGTCGATTTCGTCGGCCTTGATATACTTCTTGAGCATTGCTATGCTGCTGTGGCCGGTCACCGCGCAGATATTGAACACATCCATTCCTGCGAGATACATCAGAGTCGCTCCTGTACGGCGGGCAGTATGGGACTGAACCATTGCATATTTGGGTCTGGTCTCCTGATGGAGCACGCCGCCGGAAGTCGTCTCGACATTTACAGGTTCATTGATCCCTGCCGCCTTTGCGACCTCCTTGATGCAGGAGTTGATCGATTGTTCCGTCATATGAGGCAGCTTGTAATCATACTTCATAAGAATCCGTTTCAGTTCCTCCTTGACAGGGATTGATACCAATGTACCTGTCTTCTTCTGACGTATCCTGACAATGGCCTCGCCGTCGGGACCGATGACAATATTATCCGGGGTGAGATTGTTATAGTCCGACACGCGCTGAGCCGTATAGACACCCACCATGAAAACATCACGCGCAAGCTCGTGAAGCTTGGTCATGTGGGAGATGTCGGCATCCATCATCGCATTCAATTCCTCCTTGGTAAGATAGACATTGTCCACATCCTTCCTCTTCGCACGGAACTGACGGCTGAGACATTTCGTATTGTTATGATAGCCTTCAGCCTCAGCCGCTCCCAGGATAGTCACCAGAGTATTGATACACTTGGCGGCGGTATTGACATTGTACTTCTTGTCACCATACAGATAACTCAGGAACATCGTTCTGAATCCATAGTCAATATCATTGAAATCATAGACCCTGCCGGACTTCACCTGGAAAATCTCGAACTGGCGGCGGGTCAGGCGTATTGATTTTATAGTACCAGGCGAAAAGCTGGTCCCCTTCTGAGTCTTTCTCACTCCTTGTTCTGCCTGCTCCTGATACAGAGCAAGATAGGCATTGAGAGTCATTGTCTGGCGCTTGCTCGCCTGCTCCCTGTACACGACTTCCTGCACAATCTGCCTCACCTGATCCGCCGTCACGGCGATACCACCCTTGATTCTCTTGTCGATCGTCAAGCGGATTTCTTCCAATTTCTCAAACAACACATATCCCTCCGGCGAGTAGAGGAAGTTCCTGAAATTACGACTCGAACGGGAAAGATGCCATTTCTGAATCGAAACCATCAGATTGGTCGACTGGCGGATATTGATCTTTAAAACAGAAGACTGTACCCTGATACACACCGGGGCATACCCCTTCGTTCTACGGGTACGAAGAAAAAATGTTGTAGCCATAATAGAGTGATTAGTTTCGATGGCTTAAAATAAGGAAATATTTCGAAGTTACGAAATATCAGTACCTACTTAGTACCACCTCCACAACAATCGCAATCGGCCTTGGACAGCCTCCAAGTGCCCATCTTACCTGCATCCACCCCACCCAAGGTACGGAAAACAGAAGTACCGGATGAAGTACCACAATCGAGACCGCAATCCACTACGGGAGGCTCTATAGGGCATTTTTGGAGTGTGGCCGAGACTCACATTTGCAACACAACATAACCGATGCAGACAAATAAGATAATAAGAATCATTCTTTTCGCGACAGCACTCCTGGCTGGCGCTGTCTGTGGTTATGCTCAGAAGAAGGACTCGCCTCCAGCCAAAGAGAATATGCTCCGCTACCGCTATGTGGACCGCGAGAGCAGAACAGTGCGCTTCGATACTACCCGCACGTTTGCCGAGCGTACATATTTCTTCGCGGGAGCCGGTATCGAGGGCCTCTACCAGGTCGGAAACCACCCTCAGAGTGCCGGATATGCTCTGGGCAACAGCTTCGGTGGAGGATGGTGGGCTACCCCTATCCACGGAGTGGAGATGTCATTGGGCTATGCGATGATGCCGTTCGGCTACTGGGGCGAG
>JAZLCW010000030.1:0-29050 GCA_045614445.1 Candidatus Cryptobacteroides sp.
GATGTAGAGCTCGATAGCGAGAGTCTGCGCAGGGAACTCCTCCTTAGGGATCTGGTCAAGAACGCGGTCAGCGTCAACGAAGAGAGCGTGACCACCTACAGGACGCTGGTAAGGGATACCGTACTCGTCGAGCTTTGCAGCAAGGTACTGCACCTGACGGATACGTGTCTCGATAGTCTCAAGCTCAGTATTCTCGTCAAGACCCACAGCAAGAGCAGCCATATCACGGCCGTTCATACCACCGTAAGTAAGGAAGCCCTCGAACGGAATACAGAATCTCTTTGCACCCTCATACCAGTCCTCATGACGAGTAGCGATGAAACCACCCATGTTAACGAGACCATCCTTCTTTGATGACATTGTCATACCGTCAGCGTATGAGAACATCTCAGCGCAGATCTCCTTGATGGTCTTGTCGCCATATCCTTCCTCACGAGTGCGGATGAAATATGCATTCTCAACGAAACGTGCAGAGTCGAAGATCACGCGCTTGCCATACTTGTCAGCGATAGCACGCACCTCGCGAAGATTCTGCATTGATACAGGCTGACCACCTGCAGTGTTGTTTGTAACTGTAACGATGATGAAAGGAACGAGTTCAGCCTTCTCAGCGAGAACAGCCTCGAGCTTCTTAGGATCTACGTTACCCTTGAAAGGAACCTCAAGCTGAGTGTCCTTTGCCTCATCCACTGTGCAGTCCACAGCGAATGCCTTGCGGCTCTCGATATGACCCTTTGTTGTGTCAAAGTGTGAGTTACCAGGAACGATAGCACCTGCCTTTACAAGGTGGCTGAAAAGCACATTCTCAGCAGCACGACCCTGATGAGTAGGGATTACATACTCGAATCCTGTAATCTTTGTGATAGTCTCCTTAAGCTGGAAGAAAGATGCCGATCCTGCATAGCTCTCGTCACCCATCATCATAGCAGCCCACTGACGGTCGCTCATTGCGCCTGTACCTGAGTCAGTAAGACAGTCGATATAAACCTGGTCTGACTTAAGCTGGAAGAGGTTGTAATCCGCTTCCTTGATCCACTGTTCGCGCTCCTCACGTGTGCTCTTGCGAAGAGGCTCTACCATCTTGATCTTCCACGATTCTGCAAAAGGTAATTCCATAACTATTAGTATTTTAAAGGTTATTATTATGATTTTTCTTGAATATAGCTTTCAAAGGTAATGATTTTTAATCAATATATACCTTATTCCTTAACAATAAATTTTCCTTCAAGTTCAGCCTCACAGTTTTCACCCACCCAGACACCGAATTCACCCGGTTCCTGAGCGAATTTCATATCCTCGCGGCAGAAAGCCATATCGGCTGCTGTAATGGTGAATTCCACCTCGGCAGAAGCACCCGGATCGAGAGTGACTCTCTCAAATCCCTTGAGTTCGCGTACAGGACGGGTAGTCGATGCGACCTTATCCCTGATATAGAGCTGAGCCACGGTTGTACCTGCAACCTCACCGACATTGGTAACTCGCACCTTCACACGCACATCTTCTCCCATCGCCACTTCAGGATCAAGCACCTGAAGATCTGTAAATGCGAACTTAGTATAGCTGAGTCCGAATCCGAACGGATAAAGCGGAGTGTTAGGAGTGAAAAGATAGCAGGTCTGGTAATTCTTCTTCGCCTTGTGGCTCTGGGTATAATCCATTTCCTTAGTAAGAGGACGACCGGTGCTCTTGTAATTGTACCTGATCGGAATCTGACCGTCACAGCGTGGGAATGACATCGTAAGGTGTCCCGAAGGTGAATAGTCACCGCTGAGAAGATCAGCCAATGCATCACCTCCCGCTGTACCCGGATGCCATACCACCAGAAGGGCATCCATAAGCTCATCCACCGACTCCAGAGCCATAGGACGACCTGTGACAAGCAATACCACGACCGGCTTGCCTGTAGCCTTGACAGCTGAGAGAAGCTCTTTCTGGGCCTGCGGAAGTTCCACTGAAGTCATTGAAGAAGTCTCACCGCTGTGATTGCCCGGAAGTCCGAGAGTCAATACCGCAACATCTGCAGCACGCGCAGCGCTTACAGCCGCTGCCACACCTCCGTCAATATGACTATATGCATCGCATCCCCTTGTGAAGGTCAATGTACCTTCAGGGAAGCGGGCCTTCATACCCTGTTCGATCGTCACCGTCCTCTTCGCCTCCGAAAAACCGTCCCAGGTGCCGTTCATCGCCCTTGCATCAGAAATGAAAGGACCGATCATCGCCACTTTCCTGCCTTCCTTCAGCGGCAATACGGAACCTTCGTTCTTCAGAAGCACCATCGACTCGCGGGCGATCTGACGCGCCAGGGCAATCGACTCCGGCTTGTATGTATCACGGGCGAATCTCTCGGCACCGCCGTACCTGAACGGATCCTCGAAAAGGCCCAATTCATATTTGACAATCAATATATTACGACAAAGCTCATCAATAAGCTTTTCAGGAATGATTCCGTCCTCGACAAGCTGCTCGCCATGATTGATATAATCTCCGGAAGTCATTTCCATATCAAGATATGCCTCCAGGGCCAATCTTGCCGCATCTGCACCATCTGCAGCGACGCCATGATTGACCATTTCGTGTACCGCATCATAATCCGACACGACGAAACCGTCGAAGCCAAGCTCATCCCTGAGGACTGTCTTGAGAAGCCATTTGTTTCCGGATGCAGGGATACCGTCGAAATCATTGAACGATGACATCACAGTAGCGGCACCGGCATCAATGGCAGCCTGATATACAGGAAGGTAGCGATCGCGGAACATTCTTTCCGACATATCCACAGTGTTGTAATCCCTGCCTGCCTCCGGTGCTCCGTAAGCTGCGAAATGCTTCACGCAGGCAAGAATCGTTGTGCTGTCAGAAAGATCGTCTCCCTGATATCCCTCAACCATAGCCACAGAAAGCTTGGCTGCAAGATACGGATCTTCACCGGATCCCTCGGACACCCTGCCCCAGCGAGGGTCAGCGGAAACATCACACATCGGCGAGAACGTCCATGCAAGTCCCATCGCGGAAGACTCTACTGCCGCCACTCTTGCGGACTGCCTTACAGCCTCAACATCCCAGGTGCAGGAAGAACCCAGATTGATAGGGAATATCACCTTGCAGCCGTGGATGATGTCGTGCGCGAAAAGGATCGGAATACCGAGTCTGGAGCTGTCTACAGCAAGTCGCTGATAAATCTCGAAATACTCCATTTCCCTGAGACTCAGGATAGAACCCACTTCTCCGGCCTTGATCATCGTCTCCAGATCATAAGAAAAGCCTTCTGGTCCTGTTACCACACCCGAACGAGGACGGAACTGGCTCATCTGGCCGAGCTTTTCCCTCAGGGTCATCTTCTCCAGAAGGTCATCCGCAAATTTCTCAGACTCAGACTCAGGAGATCCGCAGCCGGCAATCATAAGGACTGCAGCTGCGATTGACATGATTTTCTTCATTGCTGTTATCTGATAGGTTTGATGACAGCGGCAAATCCTCCGCCAGGCATCATCCTGACAGTAATCTTCTTATCTGCAGGAAGGTCGAAAAGCACCTTCTTGTAATCGCAGGCAGCACGGTCTGCATTGACTCCGTCCTTGTAAAGTTCCACCTTGTATTCACCCTCAGGAAGGAAGCTCAGGTCAAAGGTCATTTCACGGGCTGACCAGTCAGTCATTGCTCCTACATACCAATCAGAACCGCTTCTGCGGGCCATTGCGATATATTCCCCGACCTTTCCTTCAAGTCCGCGGGTCTCATCCCAGATTTCAGGAACATTTGCTATGAAGTCTGTGCATTCCTTCTCCTTCATATAATTTGAAGGTGAGTCGCAAAGCATATTGATAGGAGAATCGAAGATGACATACTGGGCAAGCTGACGGCAGCGTGTACCCTGGCTCATTGCCTCTGAATTCACCGGACGATAATTGCCGCGGGTGGCATTGCGCATAGCTCCCTGAGTATAGTCCATAGGACCTGCCATCATACGGATGTAAGGAACAGTAACATCGTAAGTAACCTGATCTACGGTTTCCTTAGACCACTTCATCTGCTCCAGACCGTGAACACCCTCGTAATTGACTACATTAGGGAAAGTTCTGTGAAGACCTGTAGGCTTGTATGTTCCGTGGAAATCCACCATCAGCTCATACTTCGCAGCCACCTCTGCCGCTCTACGATGGAAATCCACCATCAGCTGGTCGTCGTGATCCATGAAGTCGATCTTGAAGCCCTTGATTCCCATCTTCGAGTAATGCTCGCACACCTTCTCCATGTCTCGGTCAAAGGCATGGTAGCCGGCCCAGAGGATAAGTCCGACATTACGCTCCTTCGCATATGCGGCAAGCTCTTCAAGGTCAATTTCAGGAATTACCTGGAAAAGATCAGCCTTAAGATTTACCGCCCATCCCTCATCGAGAATCACATATTCGATTCCGTGCTCAGACGCGAAGTCAATATAGTATCTGTAAGTAGCATTGTTGATGCCCGCACGGAAATCCACTCCGTAAAGATTCCAGTCATTCCACCAGTCCCATGCCACCTTGCCCGGCTTCACCCAGCTCCAGTCAGTTGCGGGATCAGCAGGAGTCGCAAGTCTGTAGACCATATCATTGTCCGCCATCTGGACATCTTCTTCAGACACAGCTACAATTCTCCAAGGGAAATAAGTCTCACCCTCACACTCTGCGATATAATCCTTACGGCTTTGCACCAGCATCTGGAGCATATTGTGTCCACCCTGTTTTCTTTCAGCAGGCACCTGGGCGAAACGACCTTCAAGCTTCTTGTCAGCGTCTCCATTGTAAACATGCATTCCCGGATAATTGAGAAGGTCAGCCTCTGTAACGATGATCTTCTTGCCCTGCGGACCGTCGATCATAATAGGAAGAAATGCCATGCGGTCCTTGTTCCATGCAGAAAGAGGGGTATATTCGTAGGTGTTCTCGAATGAGTTGAAGAACTGAGAGTCCAGGGTCTGTGTATGCTGACATACATATGGAACCCACATGTTCCAATCCTGCGCGAAATTGAAATTTGCAAATTCCTGCTCGATGAAATAAGTATCTTTAAGATGAGATACAAATCTATAGGCCATACCATCATCGTACGCACGGAAGATCAGGGAGAACTTCTTGAACTTCAATGTCATTTCATTGAATTCATCCTGTACCTCAGCCTTCTTGTAAAGCACTGTAGGAATGGTCTGGGAAACGCTTCTACGGGTAACCTTCCTTACAGGCTGGATGCCTCCGAAAACTTCGCCACCGGTAGTGGCCATCGAAATGACGGTCTTATCCAGAAGAAGGTCTCCACCGTGGGTCAATGTGTATGAAATACCCTCTCCGGCCTCGACATTGACAAGGAGCTTTCCGTCAGGTGATTTCAATTCGTAGTTCTTCGGTGCGGCAAATGCAGATACTGCGACGAGCAGTGCCGCCAATATGATCATCAGTCTTTTCATAATATATTATGGTTTTAAAATCCTTACACTTAGTCCAAAATATCAGATTCCGAGCTGTTCCTTCATCGAACGCAACAGGTCGAAGGCCTGAAGAGGAGTCATATTATTCAGATCGGCATTATCCAGCTGATCCTTCAAAGATGACAAGAGCGGATCTTCCAGCTGGAAGAACGATAGCTGAAGTGAGCCGTCGCTTTCGACACGACCCTCACGGACATTATGTGGCTTGATCTGATTCTTCTTTTTCGTAGCCTTTTCCGGTGCTCCTTTTTCCAGAGCCGCGAGAGTCTTCTCCGCCGACTCCAGCACCTGCTTCGGCATACCGGCCATACGGGCCACATGAAGACCGAAGCTATGGGCCACGCCACCCTCCATCAGCTTGCGGAGGAAGATGACATTCTTGCCCACTTCCTTTACGGCAATATGATAGTTGCGGACGCGTCCGTATATTTCTTCCAGATCGTTAAGTTCGTGATAATGAGTGGCAAACAATGTCTTTGCACCGTCACCATACTCGTGAATGTATTCCACGATAGCACGGGCTATCGACATACCGTCATAGGTCGAAGTACCTCTTCCGATCTCATCCAGAAGCACCAGTGAACGCGAAGAAAGATTATGCAGGATCATCGAAGTTTCGAGCATCTCCACCATGAAGGTCGATTCTCCGCGGGAAATATTGTCAGAAGCACCCACTCGGGTGAATATCTTGTCACAGTAGCCGAGAGTCGCAGCAGAAGCAGGAACAAAAGAACCCACCTGAGCCATCAGCACGATCAATGCGGTCTGACGCAGAAGGGCTGACTTACCGGCCATATTGGGACCGGTCAGGATGATCACCTGCTGTTTCTCATTGTCCAGATATATGTCATTCGGAACGAATTCCTCGCCTGCCTGCATCATCGTCTCGATTACAGGATGACGTCCCTGCTTTATATCGATGACCTTGTCAGAAGTCATCTTAGGACGACAGTAACGGTTAGAAACCGCAAGGTCTGCAAATCCGCTGAGCACATCCAGACGGGAAATTATACGGCAGTTCTTCTGGATCATGGAGATATTGGCCTGGATCTTGGCGACAAGTTCCGCATATATCTGGACCTCAAGCGCATAGATACGCTCCTCCGCACCAAGGATCTTCTGTTCGTACTCTTTCAGTTCCTCCGTGATATATCGTTCGGCATTGACCAGAGTCTGTTTTCTGATCCACTCTTCAGGTACACTATCCTTGTAGGTATTGCGGACTTCAAGGTAGTATCCGAAGACATTGTTGAAACCTATCTTGAGCGAAGCGATGCCTGTGCGTTCGATTTCGCGCTGTTGTACTTCGAGAAGGTAGTCCTTTCCATGACGGGCGATCTTTCGAAGTTCATCCAGTTCCTCATTGACCCCGGAAGCTATCACATCACCCTTTCCGATCTGAGATGCAGTCTCGGGATGCATCGTCTTTCCGAGATATTCCAGAAGGTCGGCACAGTCACCCATCCTTCCGATCATATCGTCGAGGGCCTGCACTCCCCTGCCTTTGCAGAGCTTCATGATAGGCTCGGTCTGACTCAGACCCCTGCGGAGCTGCATAACTTCACGAGGCATGATCTTGCCGGCAGCGGCACGGGAAATGATTCTTTCCAGGTCACCTATGTCACCTATCATTGTCTGGATTCTGGTCAGATCATCCTGATTATCGACAAAGTGCTGGACCACCGCATATCTGTCTTCCAGTTCCTGCAGGTCCATCACCGGCATTGACAGCCAGGTACGGAGCATTCTGGCTCCCATAGGAGACGAACACTTGTCCATCACCTCCACGAGGGAAGTACCCTCCTTTCCGGCAGTCGAGGCAAATATTTCCAGATTACGGAATGTGAAACGGTCCATCCAGACAAACGAACCCTCATCGATACGGGAGATAGAACAAATATTGCTCAGTTCTTTGTGCTGGGTCTGTTCAAGATATATCAGCAGGGCTCCGGCAGAAGTAATTCCAAGAGGGAAACTATCGATGGCGAAGCCTTTGAGCGAATCCACGCGGAGCTGCCTTTTGAGCTTCTCCACAGAGCTTTCATACACGAAGGCCCATTCCTCCAGAGTGGAGATATAGTAATGATCGCCGTATCTTTCCTTCGTTCCTTTTTCGTATCCTCTCGGCACGAGAAGTTCCTTCGGAGCAAACGAACTCAAGAGGGTGCCGATATAATCAAGGCTTCCCTCTGCCACCTGGAAGGTACCAGTGGATACATCCAGGAAAGCCACTCCGCACTTATCCTTGAAGAAAGTCAGACCGGCAATATAATTATGCTCTTTCTGTTCGAGAAGCTGCTCGTTGAATGCTAAGCCGGGAGTGACAAGTTCGGTGATACCTCGCTTGACTATATTCTTTGTCAGCTTCGGATCTTCAAGCTGGTCACACACCGCCACCTTATAGCCCGAACGGACAAGTCTCGGAAGATATGTTTCAAGAGAATGATGGGGAAATCCCGCCATCGGAATTGCGCCCGGAGTAGCGCTGGAACGCTTTGTAAGCACGATTCCGAGCACCTTGCTGGCAATCAGTGCGTCATCTCCGTATGTTTCGTAAAAATCGCCGCACCTGAACAGAAGCACTGCCTCCGGATGTTGAGCCTTCATCGCGAAGAACTGCTTCATCATAGGTGTTTCGGTCGGTTTCTTTTCTGCCATTTTTTCTGAGTTTTATAATCTTACAAATTTACCGCTTTTTTTGATAAAATGAAAGTTTTGGATACGCGTGACAGATAAAACACTATCTCTCAACCACTTACGCATTATGCCTGCTGCATTTCTACAGCAGGCATATCATATAAGGCACTGACAGGCAACTTGTTACGCATCTCCTGCAAATAAAGAGTTTTTTTGCGTATATTTGCAGGATTATGAAAAGGGTACTGATCATATCGTATTATTGGCCGCCGACAGGAGGTTCGGGGGTGCAGCGATGGGTGAAATTCGCCAGATATCTGCCGTCAGAGGGGTGGCAGCCGGTGATTTACACTCCGGAGAATCCCGAACAGCTGGCCGTGGATGCTTCATTGGAAGCAGAGGTGCCGGCCGAGGCTGAAATCATCAGGACCCGGATCATAGAACCATACGAGCTCTATAAGAAACTTCTGAGACGTTCGGGACACAGCAAGGAAGCTGTGGAGGTCAATCCGGTCAATGCCCAGAACAAATCATTTCTTCAGAAAGCGGCAATGTGGGTGCGTGGCAATCTGTTCCGTCCCGACCCTCGTTGTCTGTGGATCAGACCGTCGGTGAAATATCTGAAGAAATACCTCTCGGAACATCCTGTCGATCTGATCGTGAGTACAGGACCACCGCAGTCGATGCATATGATCGGCCTCAAGCTCGCCCGCGAGACAGGG
This sequence comes from Candidatus Cryptobacteroides sp., assembly GCA_045614445.1. GTDB lineage: Bacteria > Bacteroidota > Bacteroidia > Bacteroidales > UBA932 > Cryptobacteroides. Next base: position 8,824 of record JAZLCW010000030.1, read on the forward strand.
CTTCCTTGGGTGGCCGATTTCCGTGATCCCTGGACCAAGATATTCTATTTCAAGCACCTGTCAATGACCGCTGCCACCGAAAGATGGCATAAGAAGATGGAGAAGAAGGTGCTGGACGAGGCTTCGGCTGTAGTGGCGGTGTCTCCATTGGTGCAGAAGGAATTCCAGGAAATGACGGATACTCCTGTGGAGCTGATAACCAATGGCTTCGATGAATGTGACTTCTCTTCCGAACCGTGCACGGAAGCATACGGCGGAGCATCGCAGGAATTCACCATCACACACACCGGACTCTTTGCCGCAGATGGTAATCCGACCGTCCTGTGGGATGTGCTTGCGGAGAAATGCCATGCTGACGAAGCATTCCGGAAACTACTGAGAATCAAGCTTATAGGAAAGACTGACGACCAGATTCTCAAAGCATTGAAAGACAGAGGACTGGATGGTTCGCTGATCAATATGGGTTATCAGCCTCATCCGGCAGCTGTCGAGCAGCAGAGACAGGCTTCAGTGCTCATCCTTCCCCTTAGAAAGGAACCTGAATACAGGGCAGTCCTCCCGGGAAAGCTTTTTGAATATCTCGCATCCAGAAGACCGATCCTCGGCATAGGACAGCCTGACGGAGCAATGGCAATGATAGTGGAGGAAACCAAGACCGGAACCGTCATCGACTGGAACGACAAGGAAGGAATAAGCCAATATATTGAGCAATGCTGGAAAAGGCATCTTGAAGGAAGGCTGAGTTCAGATGGAGCGGATCTTTCGCGTTTCACCCGTCGCAACCTGACCCGTCGGATGGCCGGACTTTTTGACAAAATCATTCATCCGTAAAAACAGCCATTTTTACGGACAACCATAAGAAAAAACGACTTTTGTCCGTAAAAACACGAGGATTTACGGACAAACCCAAAGAGAGAAAAATGAACAGACAATTATTGAAGAACATCGGAATCTATGCAGGAATCTTCCTGCTGTTCGTCGTATTGGCTTACGGCTACACGCCTCAGGTACTTGAGGGCAAGATCGTGAACCAGAGCGATATAGCATCATGGAAAGGCATGGCCAATGAGGCTATGACATACAATAAGGCCAATCCTGACGATCCTACAGCCTGGACCAATTCGATGTTCGGAGGTATGCCTACCACAGCCACCATCGACAGTTTCGACGGAGACTGGACCGACGCAATCTATGATTTCTTCCTGACAGGTAAACGCCCTGCCAGCTACCTGCTTCTGGCTCTTATAGGAGGCTTCCTGCTGATGCTTTCACTCGGCACAAGCAAGGTAATGGCCGTGGCAGGAGCAATCGCAATAGCTTTCTGTTCATACAACATGCAGATTATCCAGGTAGGACACAATACGAAGATGCAGGCCATTGCTTACTTCCCTTGGGTGTTGGCAGGAGTGATATTCACATATCGCGCAGCTATGAAATCCTTCGCCGGCGGTCAGCAAAGCAAGGGTGTGAAGCACTGGCTGCCACAGACAATATTGGGTGCAACCCTCTTCGCATTCGCTCTCAGCATGCAGATAAAGGCCAATCACCCTCAGATCACCTATTATCTCGCAATCGTCATCTTTGCATACGCGATCGGTCTTTTCATCTATCTGTGCATCAAGAAAAAAGACCTTATCAAGAGATTCTTTGCAGCATCGGCATTCCTGCTCGTCATCGGCTGCATAGGTATTGCCACAAACGCCAACAAACTCATCCCGACATACGAATATTCGAAATTCACAATGCGCGGAGGTTCGGAACTCTCAGCGGACAGCGACAGCCATAATGCCAAAGGACTTGATCTGGAATATGCCACAGCGTGGTCATACGGAATAAATGAGATGCCTAACCTCTTGATTCCAAACTTCAACGGCGGCTCATCTTCAGGCGAACTCCCTTTGGATTCCGAGACAGGAAGGCTTCTTAAAATGGCCGGCCAGCAGAACCTGAAGCAGACAATGAAGAATCTGCCGCTGTATTGGGGCCCGCAGCCTTTCACAGCCGGCCCGATGTATATGGGAGCCATCACCATCTTCCTCTTCATCCTCGGACTCGTTCTATGCAAAGGCCGTGAGAAATGGTGGCTTGTGGCTGCCGTGATCACCACCATCTTCCTTGCATGGGGCAACCATTTCATGTGGTTCACCAAGCTCTGGTTCAATTACGCGCCTATGTACAATAAGTTCAGGACTGTGTCAATGGCATTGACAGCCCTCCAGGTGCTTCTCCCTATGCTTGGATTCTATGCTCTGGACAAGGTACTAAAAGAAAAATACAGCAAGAAGGAGTTTATGAAGGCAGGCTATATCGCATATGGAATCACTGCCGGATTCTGTCTTCTCTGCGTACTGATTCCTGGCATTGCCGGAACATTCACAGGTAGCTCGGATGCAGGAATGAACGAAATGATTATAGACACTCTTGCAGCTGACCGTCAGACACTTATGACCAAGGACGCCATCCGTTCGTTTATCCTGATTTCCTGCGCATTCGGATTGCTCATATGGGCATTCAGGACTCCTAAGACCGACACAGCGGGAAAGAACGGTCAGTCCGTGCTCAAAGGCAGAATGACAATAGCTGCTGTTGCCCTGGTATTGCTTGTATTCTTCGACCTCGCCGGAATCGGAAAGAGATACCTCAACAAGAGTCATTTCATCACTCCGAAGGACTTCTCCGCTCATTATGAGCCACGTCCTGTAGATGAAATAATCCATCAGGATACTGATCCGGACTACCGCGTCCTCGACCTCAGCGTAAACACATTCAACGACGCCATCCAGAGCTATCATCACAAGTGTATCGGTGGTTACAGCCCTGTCAAGCTCCAGAGATACCAGGACCTTATCGACAGATATATAACCAAGGAAATCAGGGATATATATGGAGCAATGGAAGGTGCAGCGACCGTACAGGAAGTAGCAGAGGCATTGCCTGAGACAAAGGTTGTGTCAATGCTTAACGGCAGATACATCATCTTAGACGGCAATATCTCTCCTGTGGTCAACAGACACGCCTATGGCAACTGCTGGTTCGTGGATTCCTACATTCCTGCAGCCACACCGGATGAGGAAATCGCCTTCCTCGCTCACACTGACCTTCGCAATACTGCAGTAATCGGTAACGACTTCGCCTGGGCTCAGGAAGCTATTTCTTCTGCCATGTCAAGCACTTCCGATGTCATTTCGAGCATCTCCTCCATATCCCTCACCCACTACGCTCCGAACGAGCTCCGCTACACCTTCAGCACCGACGCCGACCGTGCAGCCATCTTCAGCGAGATCTATTATCCTAAGGGCTGGAAGGCCTGGATAGAGCCGGCAGGAGCATATGGAGAAGTCCGTGGCGGTCATTACCAGCCAACAGCCCAGGGACGTCCAATTGATCTTTTCCGTACCGACTGGATGCTCCGCGGAGCAATGATTCCTTCTGGAGAAGGTCAGCTCATAATGCGATTCGAGCCTGATTCATACCAGGTGGGAGAAGATATATCCCGCGCAAGTTCGATCGCCCTCATCCTCCTGCTCATAGCATCCGCTACGGGAATGATCATCTTCCGACGCAGAAACGGTGACGCATAAAACATTAACATTCAATATATTACGTAAAATGCCTGCTGTATTTGCGCAGCAGGCATTTTATGTAACTATCTCATAATCAATAAATAGCGTGGCAACCTATCTGGAATATGGCTTCTTAAAAGAAAGTCTGCCACCTTTATGTACTCTCAATTTTATTCTATCCTTATGGAAAAGAGGATAATATAACTGACTGATCTTTAATATGACATTTTTACCATCTGAATACCATCTGCCTGCAACCCTTTCCTGATGCCATAATAGTTCATATGTATAATCTTCAAGCAGTGACAGTTCGACTTCTCCTGCCTCAAAGCAATATTCACCTACCAGATCATTATGAAACCTATCTAAATATAATGCCGGCCCTGTCTCTGAACCATATACCTCAAAGTGTCCCCATTGAAGCTTGTTTTCGCCGATGATTTCCAGTTCCTTCACCACATACTGACCCCATTGGTCATATCCTTGCAACGGATCTTGTTCACGTTTGTCAAAATTCAAGAAAATTTTATTCTCCTTGACTTCCCATTTACCATAATATCCGGACATAACCTCGTTAAAAATCACAAACGTGTATCACCACGTAAATGCAATTCCAGTCTGGTCTTGAATCCAGGCATCTCATTATATTTATAGGTTCCGACCAGATCATTCCGGTCATACCCTCGTTCGCTTCCCAGTGCAGTCAGGCCGCACAACAGGAAGAGAATTGTTATCAAATGTCTTATCGTTTTCATTGTTGTATTCTATTTTAAAGTGTGATTTACCTTTAAACTCTTTTTACTGGCTATTTCCGCAACATTTCGCGGTATTGCCAATTTTTGTTTTTGCTATATACAGATTGAGTTGCTTATCGCAGATTGGTAAACGCAAAATCTTAAAATTGCAGTTTTCTTCTATGAGAGATCTATCATATCTTACAAAACCAGAAAGCAGATCTTTTTTCTGGGCATCGTTCAAGTAAGGAGTTCCTATGAAATCTTCTATCCATAATCTACAAGAGTCATCAAAACTAACTCCCTTATGTTGAGTTATATATGTTCCTCCTTCAAATAATACTACAAAGGTGTAAGTATAAGCAGAATCTTCGTTATCCCAATTCAGGGTTTCTAGAAAATTTACCAGCAGAGACTTTCTCCAGGGATTGATCCACCAACACCAAATGCATTCCACATTAGTTAAAAGTGAAGGATCTAAATCCTTGTCCTGAGAATCTTCTACGATTTTCTTCCGCTGCATATTGCTTACATACGGTTGTGAAATAAAATCATCCATCCACATTCTGAATGCTTGATAATGATTTTCTCCAGGATAACACCCTAAATAGGTGTTATCCTTAAACTCAGTTATAAAAGAATATGTCCTCATTTTTTATTTCCTTTTCCACCTCCTTGACTATGATTTTCTCCAGTGAAGTCCATTTTTCTTTTCCAATGATCCAGTTGCCTTTTTAAGACATTTTCAAGTTTTCTATCTTCTGGAGTTTTCTGATTTTTACTCTTGATTTCCTGGTATCTCAATCTAGTATCTTCGTACTTTTCTTTAGCAGCTAATTTTGCTTTAAGGTTAGCGTGTTGACTATTTTTATTACCTGACGAAACATTAGTCTTTCCTCTCTCGTACCCATCAAGCTGGTTCTTTGATGAATTCATCATCATCAAGCTGCCGCCAGCCGCGGTCACTACTCCCTTTACTAACTCTTCAGAACCAATTGCTGCTACCGGCCGACCGACAAATACGAGAGTACCACCACTTACAGAAACAGATGTCGCTCCAGCTGCTAGAGCAGCACCTCCAAAAGCTGCTTCTGCTGCCCCTACTTTAGTAAGAAAGCCACCGAATGCGGCGCTTTCCAATGTCAAAGAACTGGTTCCGCCTCCTGTGCTCCTTCTGTACACGAACGGTCCCCTATATACAAGTCCCTCACCGCCTCCGTCCAGTGCACTGATCTTAGTACCATCTGCAAGATAGGTATAATTTGCCAAAACTGTTCCGCCCTTGCTGACTTTTCCGATAAGATCGAGGGTGTTATAGGTCATAGACTGGTCCGTGGTGCCGTCATAGGTCATACGGCCGAGAACATCGTGAGAGAAGTTCTTTATAAGACCATCTGGACCTGTGACCGAGGTGAGGATGTTACCTGAGTGAGTATATGTGGTTTCATCCTGTCCGATTCTGACTGCCTCTACATTACCTCTGGAGTCATATTCATAATCCGTCGCACTCAAATCAGCCGAAACTTCCGAAAGATTTTAAATGCACCGTGCGATAATGCACACACGCAGTTTCCCTTTTTTATCACTCACACCAAGCCGATGAGCGATATGTATGGAGATACTTCACTGCGTTCAATATGACATTGAAGAAGTTCAGTATGTACACGTCTGAACGATCAGAAGTTGAAGGCGATTCCCACACCGCTCTCCTGTGCTCCGAGGGTAAGGTTGGTGAGGTTTCTGCCGGCCTTTCTCTTTTTGACCATACCGCACATTGAGGTGACATATCCTCCTATGCAGACAAGTCCTCCAGCCATCATTGATCCCTGAATGATTCTGAAAGTGGTTTCATCTCCGGCTGTAAAGATGAACATAAGTCCTGCGACTTCAGCCAATCCACCGACTCCGAAGGCAACTGCTCCCCAGATTTCCATCTGCTTACCTACCTTGAAATCATGGGTATATTGCATATAATCCTGGGTCAAGTCTTTGCCTGCCACATTGGAAAAGTAGTCAAGCGACTGCTGCTGAGTCATTTGAACGCCATCGCAGTATAGCCTGCCTCGCTTCACAATGATTTCTTTATCAGCGTATTGAGCTGCTGCTGACAGGGATATTGCCATAAGGCAGAAAACAAAGAGCAGTTTCTTCATATGGTTAACCGATTAATCCGGAAACAAAGATCGCTATGATGGCGAGAGGACAGACGAATCTGATGAGGAACCAGAGCACTCCGAAAAGCTTTGCATTATGGCTGAGGGTGCCTCCGTTGGTGAATTCATCATAGACATCGGTCTTCTTGAGTCTCCAGCCTACGAAGAGGACTGTCAGAAGGCTTCCGAGGGTCATCAGGATATTGGACGAGAGATTGTCGAAGAAATCAAAGAGATTACCTCCGTCTATCTCTATATGCGAGAGCGGGCCGAATGAAAGCGAACAGACAGCTCCGACCACCCAGCATATTACGAAAAGCACTATACAAGCCGATATACGGGAGAATTTCTTTTCTTCCATGAGATAGGCTACGGCCACTTCGAGCATAGAAATAGACGATGTAAGAGCTGCTACGAGAAGTGCTATAAAGAACAGGATCGCCACCAGTCCACCGGCAGGCATCTGCCCGAAGACAAAAGGAAGGGTCTCGAAAACCAGACCCGGGCCAGACTGAGGATTAAGTCCGAAAGCAAAGACTGCCGGCATGATGGCTACTCCTGCAATCATTGCAAACATAAGGTCAGAAACTGCTGTGGCAGTACTCTGGAACATTATATTCTCCTTCTTGTCCACATAGGATGCATAAGTCATTATTGTTCCGAAGCCAAGGGAGAGGGAGAAGAAAGCCTGTCCGAGGGCGGCGGCGCATGCCTTTGCATTGATCTTCGAGAAATCAGGATTGAAGAGATATTCGACTCCTTTCTGTGCTCCCGGCAGGGTAAGAGAATATATTGCAATTCCGATGACGATGAAAAAAAGCAGCGGCATCATGACCTTGCTGAATTTTTCGATTCCATCCTTGATGCCGACTACGACAATAAGGGTAGTAGCCAGCAGGAAGCCGGTATGGGCAAGAAGCGGGGTCCATGTAGATGTCACCAGATCGGTAAACAATGAGTTTACAGCATTCTGGGATTCTCCTGCGGTAAATGTAAATGTCAGGGATTTAAGGAGATAATCGATCGACCATCCTCCTATTACGCTGTAATAAGACAGGACGATAAGAGGGACGATTATAGTGAAGAGTCCCACCCAGCGCCAGGCCGATCCTCCGGATAGATCCCTGAAGGCTGCATAAGCGTTCTTCTGGCTTCGGCGACCGATAACGAATTCCGAAATGAATATCGGAAGGCAGATAAGGAAGCTCAATATGATATATACAATGATGAAGGCGGCACCTCCGTTCTCTCCTACAAGATATGGAAAGCGCCAGAGGTTTCCCAGACCCACTGCCGAGCCTGCCATTGCTACAAGGGCGCCGAAACGGCTGCCGAAACTGTCTCGTGACATAGTATAAAATTAAGGTGGTACCTAAATGTCTGATTTACAATAAAATGCATAATACGCCTGCTGTATGCGTGCAGCAGGCATATTACGTACATCGCTAATAATCAGACATTTGAGTAACTACGTTTATAGGTAATAAATTCAAAATCGAAGCCGGACTCGTCGTCATGGAGCATTTCCGAGCGCTCTTCCACCTGCCAGATGGAAGGGTCAATCTCAGGAAAGAATGTGTCTGCATCTTCAATGACGGTATGGACATGAGTGACAACGAGGCGGTCTGCTTCTGCTATTGCCTGAGCGTATATCTGACCGCCTCCGATGATGAAACAGCGGGGATCCCCGATCTGGTCAGGAGTGCCGGAGAAGGCTTTTTCAGCAACCGAATAAGCTTCTGCTAAAGAAGGTACAACAATAACACCTTCCGGAGCAGTGAATCCTCTGGAAATAACGATATTGGTACGCTTCGGGAGCGGACGGCCAATGGACTCGAATGTCTTTCTGCCCATGATAACCGGGCATCCTGTCGTGGTGCGTTTGAAGAATTTAAGGTCTTCGGAGATATGCCACAGAAGGGCATTGTCCTTTCCGATGGCGTTATTGTCTGCAATTGCTACGATTATGCATTTTTCCATAGAACTATACAGCTACAGGGGCAGGGATGCGTGGATATGGATCGTAATCGACGAGTTCGAAGTCTTCGTATTTGAAGTCGAATATGTCTTTTACTTCAGGATTGATCTTCATCTTCGGGAGGGCGCGAGGATCACGGCTGAGCTGGGTCGCCACCTGCTCGAAATGATTGACATAGATATGAGTGTCTCCTGTAGTGTGAACAAATTCTCCCGGCTGGAGACCGCATACCTGCGCAATCATCATTGTCAGAAGGGCGTAGGAAGCGATATTGAACGGAACTCCGAGGAAGACATCAGCACTGCGCTGATAGAGCTGGCAGGAGAGTTTTCCGTCAGCGACATAGAACTGGAAGAGCGAGTGACAAGGCGGGAGAGCCATCTTTTCCACTTCTGCCACATTCCAGGCAGAGACGATCATTCGGCGGGAATCCGGATTATTCTTTATCTGGTTTATCACATTGGAGAGCTGGTCGATGGTGCCGCCGTCCGGAGTAGGCCAGCTGCGCCACTGGTGACCGTAAACCGGTCCGAGGTCGCCGTTTTCGTCAGCCCATTCGTCCCAGATGGTCACGCCGTGATCCTGAAGATACTTGACATTGGTATCACCTGCAATGAACCACAGGAGTTCGTAGATTATCGATTTCAGATGGACTTTCTTTGTGGTAAGAAGCGGAAAGCCTTCACTGAGGTCGAATCTCATCTGGTAGCCGAAGACACTCTGAGTGCCGGTTCCGGTGCGGTCCGATTTCATTGTTCCGTTGGTACGGATATGCTGGAGTAGTTCTAAATACTGTTTCATAGGTTATCTTACAGAAAATGCAAAGATGATGGCTTCTTCATAGACTTCGCCCGGGCAGAGGACACAGTCCGGATAGTCTTCCTTATTAGGTGCATCAGGATAGTTCTGGCACTCGATAGCTACTCCTTCGTAGTCCTGGTAGTCATGTCCGTTCTTTCCTGCAGGACTGCCTGTGAGCCAGTTTCCTGTATAAACCTGCACACCTGGCTGAGTGGTGTAGATAGTGAGAAGTCGGCCGCTTTCAGGAGCATAGAGTTCACCGCAAAGCTGAAGCTGTCCAGGCTCGGTGCCGTCGATGACCCAGCAATGGTCATATCCCTTTCCGATCTTGAGCGCCTCGAAATCAGCGTTGATATCCTGACCGATAGGCTTAGGATTAACGAAATCCATCGGGGTACCGGCTACAGGCTCGCTTTCACCAAGAGGGATCTGGGTGGAGTCTGTAGGAAGATATTCAGAAGCATTCAGCATAAGGGCGTGTCCGAGGATGCTGCCGTTGCCTTCGCCGTTGAGATTGAAATATGCGTGATTTGTAAGATTCAGGACTGTAGGGGCATCAGACTCGGCTGTAAGGGTGAGACGGAGTTCGTTCTCCTCTGTCCACTCATAGCGGGCAATCGTCTTCAATGCGCCCGGATATCCCTGCTCTCCGTCCTCGGAATAGTATAGGAATTCCACTCCACCTTCGTGTTCGCGGCTTTCCCAGACCTTGTTCTGGAAGCCTTCAGGACCGCCATGGAGATGATTAGGGCCATTGTTTATCGGCAATGTGTATTCCACTCCGTCAAGGTTGAATTTACCCAGAGCCACACGGTTTGCATATCTTCCCGGGATCTTTCCCATGCAAGGGCCGTCACCGAAATAGCTTGCAGGATCTGCGTATCCAAGGGCTACATCAGCAAGGATTCCATCCTTGTCAGGAACCACTACAGAGACGATTCCGGCACCGATGTTGGTCAGTTTTACATATGCTCCGCTCTCGTTTTCAAGGGTATAAAGAAGTATCTCCTTACCACAAGGGGAAGTGCCCCATAGTTCTTTCGTCAATTTCATGATATGTCGTTTTTATTTATTTCACGATAGAGATTCCAAATTTAGAGTTTATATCTGAAATTGACAATAGCATTTAATAACGACTGAGACAATATACTGTCTGAGAAAATAATATATCCGCAGTAGAAATGAAAGCAAGATACTGCTTACCTCTGCAGAGAAGATGTCAATAGAAGAAATAGGCATACGTGTGGGCATCCCTCAGAACTACAACTTCTCAAGATGGTTCAGAGTGGTTACCGATATGACACCGTTCCAATACAGAAGATTACATCTGTCCGGAAAGTAAATACTCGAACAGACGGTTTTCAGGGGCATCCTTAAGGATGACCCTTTTTTCTTTGTCCAGAAGATAAAGAGAAGGAATTGCACGGACATTATAAAGATTATCCGTACGTATTACGAGATCAGGATCGAAACCGTTGTACCACTGCTCAGGATATACTGGCATATAGTCACGCCAGCCCTGAAGATCCTCATCAATATATATATTAAGTACGGCAAGTGTACCATCTGCTATCATTCCGGATATAGCCGGCTCGCCCTTAAGCACATTGATAATCTCCATACATGCATTGCAGCCTGGATTACTGAAGAAAAGCAGGGTCAGTGGTGCTTTGATGCCATGAAGAGTATGGATCTTACCATACTTGTCCGCAAATCTGAAATCAGCGGCTACAGTGCCGGTACGGTTCAGAGATGTCATCCTTGCATCGAATTCGTACTTTCCCCTCATTTCCGGAGAAAGACCTTCATATCCGGCAAGTCTCCGGACATAAGCATTGTAGTAATCCTCATTGCGTAGTGGAGAATTCGGATCATAGAAATACTTATATGCGATTTCATTGAAGAACTCGAATACACTGGAAGAAGTATCTGCCTTCTCACAAGCGAGAGCTTTGGAATAAAGTCCGGAAACGGCCTTTTCAGCTTTCTGGAACGGGAGCATGCTCAGGATATAGGTCCAGTCTGCAAATTTCTGCTCGACCTCCCCTTTCTTCACACCGCTTACCATCAAAGAGTCCGAAGGATAAGTGCGTGACGGATCTGTAAATCTGTCCCAATAATGTTCAGCCAGATATCCTGCGATATCCTGTGGATCCGACATCATGGCCGGTGTAGCAATATCTGGAAAAGGCAGAGCTTTGAACTGCTCTGCCTTCTTCCTCTGTGAGCAACTTACGGCAAGCACCGCAAGAAGCAATATTGTAAAAATTCTATTTGTCATATTTTCCGACTACTGCCTGAGATACATTGATGAGGAAGTCTCCTATCTTCTCAAGTTCCGCAATAACATCCATGAAGTAAACACCTGTGAGATAGTTGTAGCTGTTGCTTTCAATGTTCACGATGTGCTCCTCACGGAGATGATTTCTGCACTCGTTGATATTGTACTCAGCATTATGAGCATTCGAGATATCCTTGAGTTCAGGATTCTTAATATTCTCGATCATCACATCATAACCCTTCTGTACGAGATCCATGATCTTGTTGAGACGGTCAAGAAGCGGCTTGTCGAATACCTTTCCGTGAACATTCTTTCTCTTGAGAATACGTCCGATAGCCTCGCCTGAATCACCGAGAGACTCGAGTTCACCGATGATCTTGTACATTGACTTGATGGTATTGGCAGCTTCCTCGCTGATCTCATTCTTGCTTACTTCATTCAGATATGTTGCGATTTCATACTCGATGCGGTCTGAAATCTCCTCATATTTGATGAGTTTCTCGTTAAGCTTGTCGAACTTCTCAGGATCCTGCTCATTGATAGCCTGGCGGATATATCCGAAGCCATTGCGGCAGATTTCTGCGAAGTGGATAAGTTCCTGCTGTGCCTCGTTGAGAGAAAGTTCTGCTGTGCTGAGAGGACCTCCTGCGATATACTTGAGTCTGAATACCTCGGTCTCACCCTTAGGCTCTTTGACAAGCCATACGACAGCTTTCTCAATAAGCGGAACAAACCAGATCAGTATGAGAGTGTTGGTCACATTGAACAGAGTATGGAGCATTGCGATACCATACAGCAATGAGTTCTTGTACATTTCCATTTCCTCTGCTGCGACAGAAGCGCCGCTGTTAGCTATGAGTGTAAGCTGCTGGCTCGCCTGTACAGGATCATAGAATCCGAGAGACTCCATGATATTACAGATAAGGGCCACAATCGGGTTAAGAATAGCAAGAACCCAGATAACTCCTACAATATTGAAGATCGTATGTGCTCGGGCAGCTCTCTTGGCTGATGTATTTGCCACGGCTGCAGCGATATTGGCTGTAATGGTAGTTCCGATATTCTCTCCGAGCACCATTGCTACAGCAAGCTTGAAGTCGATGAGACCTGATGCAGCGAGGAGCATTGTGATAGCCATCGTAGCACTTGAAGCCTGAAGAACGATGGTAAGTACTGCACCTGCGATGAGGAAGAGAAGAACCGAACCGAAGCCGAAGCCGTTGATGCTTCCGAAGAAGTTCATCATTCCGGACTGATAATTGTCAAGAACGGCATTCGAGCAGTCTTTCATGAATGTAAGACCGACATACATGACGGCGAATCCCATCAGGAACTGACCGACATTCTTCATTGTCGACTTCTTCGAAGAATGAAGAAGGAAACCGAAGGCCATCATCGGAACCGCGAAGAGAGCGATATTGACTGAGAATCCGAGTGAAGTGATCCAGGCTGTCAGAGTAGTACCGATATTGGCTCCCATGATTACTCCGATGGCATTGCCGAGAGTGAGAAGTCCCGCATTCACGAAGCTCACTACCATGATGGTAGTAGCGGAAGAAGACTGTACAAGAGCTGTCACTACTGTTCCTGTAAGCACACGCTTGAAGGAATTGGAAGTCATTTTGGCCATAAAGGCTCTGAGTCGGTCACCGGCAGATTTCTGGAGACCCTCGCTCATAAGTGCCATACCGTAGAGGAACATTGCAAGTCCTCCGAGTACGGAAAGCACATTAAGAATTGTTGTCATATAAAGTCAGAATTGTTATTGGCTTATTTATAGGCAATAGGTCGCAAAAATATAAAAAATAATTAGATTTGTAATCGAATTGAAGATAAGAAAATGAGATTTTTAAGACATCTAATCACATTGGCGGCCTTTCTGCTGCCTTTCATTGCATCCGCTCAGTTCTATGTTACAGGTGATGACCCTGGCCGGCTGAAATGGTATTCGATAGAAACGGACAATTTCAAAGTCATTTATCCTGAAGGTACGGATTCCCTGGCCAGAGTATATGCCGAAAAGATCGAGAGACTCCGCATACCTGTATCACTGACCACAGGATACATTTCCGGACAAGGAGACGGTAAGAAGATGCCGGTAGTGATGCACGCATATAATGCTGCCAACGGTTCTGTAGCCTGGGCCCCGAAGAGAATGGATCTGTTCACTCTTCCGTCCGCTTATGATCCTGAACCGATGCCTTGGAGCACAATGCTTTCCGTCCACGAATCTCGACATGTCACCCAGATGCAGTTCGGAATGACCAGGGCTCAGAAGCCGTTCACATGGATATTCGGTGAGATGTGGAACATACTGGTATCATTGATCTATCCCGGAATTTCCAATATGGAAGGTGATGCTGTAATCACAGAAACAGCCTGGACTCCTTCCGGAAGAGGCCGTACCGCAGATTTTCTGAACTATTATTGGGTCGCATTCGACAACGGAGACTTCCGCAACTGGGATAAATGGAGATTCGTCTCCCAGGTTCATAATGCGCCGAATTATTATTCACTCGGTTATCTTACCATAGGAGGATTCCGCTATCTTTATGATTGTCCGGAATTCATGAATGCCGGATACGATCTGGCTGCACGCCGTCCGTACAATCTCGGAGCATTCTACACCACCACGAAGAAACTCACCGGCAAGAAATTCAACAAGGCCTTTCTGGAGGTCTGTGACACAATGTACACTCTCTGGAAGGCTGATGCTGAAGCCAGAAAGCCATATATACCTTCAGAACAGGTGACTGCTGACAAGCGTTTCTACACCGAATATAAGAACAATACTGTCGCAGGAAATGACATTTATGCCATAAAGAAAGGACATATAGATGTACCGACCCTCGTACGCATCGACAGTACCGGAAAGGAAACGATGGTAAGCCGCTTTGCAGCGGATGCCGGAAGAATGTGGTGGGATGAGGGTTCCAAGCGACTTTACTGGAGCGAGACCAGCACAGACGAACGCTGGAGCCTTCAGACAAAGTCAAGAATCAGATATATCGAAGAAGGTTCTGGCAGAAAGTATACTGTCAGGAATTCCGGACTACTGTACAATCCTGCATCATCACAGTCGCAGATAGCAGCCACAAGATACGAGCAGAACGGCAAATCCTTTCTCGACCTGATCGGCAGCCACACTGGAAAGACAATCCGAAGCTTCCAGGCACCAGACAGCCTCCAGCTTCTCGAACCCGTATGGATAGGTAATGATGTCTATGTCACAGCCATATCCGACAACGGATACGGAATCTATCGTCTGAAGCTTGATGACAACCTTCAGGCCCCAGACACCTGGGAAAAGATTCTGGAACCGCAGCCTGTAAGAATCAAAGACTTCTCTACATGGAATGATGAACTTATATTCACCTGCGACAGGACAGGAGTGAACGAACTCTATCATCTGGATCCTGTCACAGGAAAACTCATCCAGAAGACTTCCACACGTTATGGAGCGGAAGACTTCCAATATAGCGGAGACTGGCTCTATTACTCATCACAGGTCCTCGACGGCAAGAAGATATTCCGTACCTCGGTGGATTCCCTTATGAACAGAGCCGTAAATTTGGGCGAACTGCATCATTACCACATAGCGGAAGCAGTTACCGCTCAGGAAAAGGCTGTTGCCAAAGAAAAAGAAGCTGAAACCGACAAGAAAGTGACAATCTCGCAGCCGCAGCCATACCGGAAGCTTCCAAATTCATTCAATCTCCACTCATGGGCCCCGGTATATGTGAATGTCGACAATATCATGAACATGTCGTACGACCACATCTGGCAGGCTGCATCCTTAGGAGCCACCGGAATATTTCAGAACAGGCTCTCCACCGCAGTCGGAGAAATCGGCTACTCAGCCCACAAAGACCCGTACAATCCTGAGAAATGGAGACACTCGGGCCACGCAAGATTCACATATTCAGGATTTTACCCTGTAATAGAAGCTGCTGTGAATTTCAACGACAGGGCGGCGCGTCAATACAATGCATACGCATATCTTCTCCCTGACGGAAGGGCCTCGATGGAAGTATCCTCACGCGAACTTTCAGCCCCATACATCGAAGGAATCCTCTCCACATATATTCCATTCAATTTCTCATCTGGAGGATGGTACAAGGGACTCATTCCGAAACTTACCTACAGAATAGGAAACGATAAGTTCAATACCGGTCTTGTCGTTATGGAAATGGAAGAACAGGGCACTCTCGGAGAAAACGGGGAATACACTTCAGGATATAATCCGGTCTTCATCCGTCAGAATCCGGGCAGAAATACCTTCAGACACAGCCTGACAGGTTCGCTCCGCGGTTACACAATGCTCGGAACCGCAAGTTCAGCAGTCTATCCTAAATGGGGAATCGGAGCCGAAATCGGAGCATCCGGCAGCCTGGAAAGCAGCCTCTACCTGTCTCCTATGGGATATTTCTACCTCTACGGCTACGTGCCTGGAATCCTCTCAGAACAGGGACTCAAGCTTACAATGATGACCCAGCAGAAGCTCCGTTCAGACGCAGTGTTCGGACAGCCGATAGTCAGCATACTTCCGCGAGGACTTTCATCCAATGCCTCCCTTGCCAGCTGGCTTTCCATCCGCAATGCCAATATCACCAAGGTAACAGCTGACTACGCCGTACCTATCTTCATCGGTGACTTAGCCCTCGGAGGAAACTTCTTCTCCATAAAGAGACTCGTGGTCACACCGCACTTCGACTATTCCTTCATAGGAAGAAAGGGATTATGGTCGGTAGGAGGAGACCTGACACTGGACATGCACAGCATCCTCACCCTCGAATGGCCTTGCTCGTTCGGAGTGACAATGTCATACAACGGCGGATCCGCATGGAATGACATCACTGCAAACAGCGGCATCACCCTCGACCGCTTCTACATCGGTCCAACATTCAATGTATCATTTTAAAAACAATACAATATGTCGATCATAAATGAAGCACTTGCTCCCTGCACCAAATGCGGGCAGCAGCACAAGGTAACAGTATATAGAAGCATCAATATCTCTGAAAATCCTGAACTCAAGGCCAAGGTGGCAGATGGTTCCCTATTCCTTTGGGAATGTCCTCACTGCGGTCAGGTCAACCTCGCCAAATATGAGACCCTGTATCACGATCCTGCAGGTAAGTTGATGGTATGGCTGATTCCGGAAGGAGAAATCTCGGAGACTCAGATGCACGCCATCACAATGCACACCAAGGCAATGGGAGGATATACCCTCCGCCGCGTGAACGATATGGGATCCCTGATGGAAAAGGTTCTGATAAATACTGCAGGACTTGATGACGCCGTACTGGAAATGTGCAAATACGTCACCAAGCTCGAAATGATCCAGAAAACCGTAGCAGCAGAACAGAAAGAGGAATTCCTCGCCACCCCATTCCATTTCTACCGTAGCGAAGGAGAAGGCGAAGAAAGAATCCTGACCTTCATGTACGCCCTTTCCGGCCAGATGCTCGGAGTCAATATAGGCTGGAACCTATACCAGGACTGCACCGGCATCCTTGAACGTAACCCTCAGATGCGTCCCGAAGAAGGTTTCGCAAAGATCGACGCCGACTGGCTCTCTTCGAAGATGGCACCAATGTAGAATATCATAGGAATAAAGATAATTGCTTACCTATATGGAGTCAGGAACGGAGGAAATCGTTTAGCATTTCCTTAACATGATCCGGCTCCATCTTCCTCAGTTCAGGATCCATCATCTCTATCCTGTTGATCAGGAAAAGCAGATTGTCATAGGTAAGCAGGAAGCTGCCTTTATGTGACAGAAGGGCAAAGACAACTATCAGCCTGTCCACATTCAGGACATCCTCAGCCAGCTGCCTGTGGGTTTTCAGAAAATCCTCAAGCTCTGGAGAGATAGAATGGTCACTGAACTTGATATGGAACTTGTTCCTCATCATGGAGGTGAAATCAGAATGCTGGAAATTGTGTCTTGCCAGTTCACTGAAGATAGCTCTCATGTTCCACTCAGCAGTCTCGAGAGTCGCAATGACTCCATTCAAGGCACGGGAATACTGGTCACACCCCTCCCAATCATTCCTGCACTTGTATCTCAGGTCGTGCTCCACCTCATGCCAGCCTTCTGAAAAGACTGTCCTTATCTGGATCTCATAAGTCGGCTCGACCACATCCTTGAATTCCTGCGGAAGAGCCGACATAAAGTCCTCCGTCATATTTTCCGGAATATGACGGGTGATATTAAGACGCTGAGGCTTGAAGGTAGATGAATCATACTCGTCGATAGACTTCTTCACGACATCCCTTGCACTGTAATACACCGCAAGAGCATCGACATCATCCTGAAAGTACAGTACGATTCTGATGCCTATCATATCCTGGATCTTCACCTTCTTGTCAGCATATTTGACATTCAGCTTATGGCGGATCGAATCCACGGTCTTTACCCTTGAAAAGATACGGTACATAAGTCCGCATCTGGAAAGCGAGCTTGAAATTTCATCAGTAAGCCTGATGGAGATATCCTTCAATATATCCTGCATATTATTGTTTGTCGATTTTTTTTAGTGTGAACTGCAGAGACAGAATATCATCAGATATCCTTTCCTCCTTTACATCGGAACACATATTGTTTATGAGAGCCATGCTAAGCATGTCCGGTTCTTCTTCCGCACCCAATACAAGACCTTTGTATGGCACCTGCAGCTGCATGGTCACCTGATCGGTGGACTCAGAGTACTCGAGAATCAGCTCTGCTCCATCATCTATAGGAGAGATCTGCATCACTTCCTCACTGAGCAGCTCTATATTACGGACAAGCTTCTTAGGAAGGAAATACTTGTTGCAGAATTCCATGATACGTGCCTGCATTTCATACAGGTCATAGTTGCGTCCGGAAATCCTGTAGTGCAGAGAACGGATACGCTTGATGAACGCGATGGTATTCGGTTTCTGAGGATTCTCGAATATCTGCTCCGGAGTACCGTCTTCATAGATGATTCCCTGGTCCATGAAGAAGATACGTGTACTTACCTCCTTCGCAAAGCGCATTCCATGAGTAACGATAAGCATTGTCATTCCCTGCTTGGCAAGGTTGCGGATCACACCTTCCACCTCGCTGACCATGGTAGGGTCGAGAGCGGATGTAGGCTCATCGAAAAGGATTACTTCCGGTTCCATGGCAAGACACCTCGCAATGGCGATTCTCTGCTTCTGTCCGCCGGAAAGCTGATCAGGATACGCGTTTGCCTTTTCCGCAAGTCCTACCATCGAAAGAAGTTCCATTGCTCTGGCAGACGCTTCTTCCTGAGTACGACCGAGAAGCTTCATCGGAGCAAGACAGATATTTTCAATGATGGTGAGATGATGGAAGAGATTGAAGTTCTGGAACACCATACCCACCTTCTGACGGATCTTGTTGATGTCGGTCTTAGGATCAAGGATATCCTTGTCATCAATGTATATCTTGCCACCGGTAGGCGTATCCAGCAGGTTAAGGCATCTCATGAATGTACTTTTTCCTGTACCGGACGGACCTATGATGGAAATGACCTCTCCCTTGGAAATGGTGGTATTCACATCCTTGAGCACATGAAGTGAACCGTATGCTTTCTGTAAATGTTCTACTCGTATCATGATCTTGCCTTTTTATTGTTAAGTAAATCAAGTGCCTTTCCGAATAACCATGAAAGGATGAAATACAGGATAGCCACCATCAAAAGAGGGAAGAAGGCATCAAAAGTGCGCGAACGGATGATGTCGGACACCTTGGTAAGGTCTTCCACTGCAATGTAACCCACGATCGATGTGGTCTTGATCAGGGATATCATCTCTCCTTTATACACAGGAAGGACTTTCTGGACTGCCTGAGGCATGATGATGTTCACGAATGTCTGTACCGGACTGAATCCAAGGGCGATTCCTGCCTCCGTCTGTCCTCTGTCGACACTCTGGATCGCAGTTCGGAACATTTCACTTACATAGGCTGCGAAGTTCAAGGCAAAGGTGAGGACCGCGACATATACTCCGTTGATATTGACCTTTGCAAGGAAGACATAGAACATCAGCATCAGGAGAACGAGTACAGGAGTTCCGCGCATGACTGATATGTAGATATCTGCAATGCCTGAAAGCCATTTCCTGCGGTTCATCTTCATCCAGCACACCAGAGCACCAAGAAGAGTTCCGAGAAGGATGCTGAGGATGGAAATGATGATGGTAGTCTTGAGTCCTTCAAGAATGAGCATATAGCGGTTCTCAAGGATGATGTTGCTGACGAAACTGTCTTTGATTCCTTCAAAGAAGCCCTTACTGCCGGACTCTCCACCTATGCTCACGGACTTGTCGATGGTCGCGACCACGGTTCTGGTCTCAAAATACGGATCGGAAAATGCTATGTTCCTGGACCTTTCCTCAGTAATGCTCATCGCTGCGGAAATCACATCAGCCTTTCCGGCCTGTACCGAGGCGATAAGACTTCCGAAACTGATGGACTGAAATTCGATAGGTCTTCCTGTCGCGGCAGCAAATCTTGAAATGATTTCAATGTCGAAACCCACAAGTTCCTGTTCTTTGTAAAAGGAAAACGGATACTGCGTACCCGGAATCGCCACTCGCAGTGCAGCACCATCCACAGGAATGTCGATCTTCGGCATTTCCGACTCCATGCCGTTGATGATCCAACGGTCATAGATCTGGTCATAGACTCCAGTCTCCTTGATCCCTCTCAGGAAGTCATTGAA
>JAZLCW010000031.1:0-2525 GCA_045614445.1 Candidatus Cryptobacteroides sp.
CAAACTTTTTCTTTGCGGCTGCTTCGTCTCCATAGACCTTCCAGCAGCCTATGCACTTGCAATTGCAGGCTCTGTTTTCCATAAAGCCGCATACATCCTCCGGAGGATAACCCAGAAAAAGACCGATCTCATGGGGAAATTCCGCTTCGGAGCGGATCTTTCTGGCAAGCTGGCCGATACATTTTTCGCAGTTGCCTGTGCAGTATCCCTTGCCGTGAAGAATCTTGGCCGCCATGGAATCGGACAGATCCGCGGCGAGTTTTCCGGGGCGGTATACATAGATCAGCGCTTTATCCTCCGTAAAGCGAAGAGGAAGAACACGCAGTCCCTTTTGAATCAATTTTCTGTTGGTTTGCCGAACAAAGGAAAGGAGATCTTTTCGGTCCCGGTAAGGGCAGGTAAATAAATTTGCTGTTTTGATACCCGCCAGCGTGGGAGCGCAGTGTCGGATCAGGTAATCTTCAGACATGATTTCTCCTCCTTTCAAAGCAGTTAGCAGTCGCTAACTTATGCATCAGAAATTAGTTAGCTATTGCTAACTTCGATCATAATACATGTCACCCCGTGTTTTGTCAAGTGTTATTTTTGACATTTACCAGATTGACTTATGAATTTTCCGGTGCTAATATAACCGCAGTTAGAGGATGCTAACAGAAAGGAAGAACAAAGTATGGAGAATATGATCATTATCGGAATCCTTCTAGTGATTGCAATTGCTGCAATTGGCACATTGGTCAAGCGCTCCGGTCGAAAGAGCTGCTGCGGCAGTTCCGGCGATTACAAGCCCAGAAAGAAGAAACTAAAAAACGTAATCGCCACCAAAATCTTCGTGGTAGATGGTATGCACTGTGAAAAGTGTGCCAATCGTGTAACGGAAGTAGTCAACGATATTCCAGGTGCTGCTGGTGTGGTGAATCTGAAGAAAGGTACCGTCACCATATCCTACGAACAGGAAGTTTCCGACGAGCTGATCAAACAGCGCATTGCGCGTGTCGGTTACACAGTGAACGAAATCCGATAAAAAATCCCCAACCGTTACCGAAAACGGTTGGGGATTTCTTCTGGTCGACTCCTGCACAGAGGATGGTTCTGCCGGTAAGGAAGGTGAAGTAAACAGAGTCCACTACAGGGTCGGAGCTTGCTCCCTGCGACAAAAATGATTGGAGGCTCCTTGGGGGGGCTTGGGGGATAATAGACGTTGGGAGCAAGTTCCCACCCTGCCGTCTTTAGTTAGCGGCTGCTAACTAATTGAATTGTAGCAGTGGATTCCTAGTTTGTCAAGATGAAATCCACAAAAAATAAAGAAATCTTTTCAACCGATCCGATTGAAAAGATTCTTGTTCATCAGATATTGAATTTACCATACTGTTTCATATGTGCAATGATTGCGGCCAGCGATTTCTCACTGATGTCATGCTCAATCTTGCAGGCATCTTCCGCTGCTGTTTCCGGATCGACGCCCAGTGCCATCAGTGCGGCAGAAAGAATCTTATGCCGTTCATAAATCTTTTCAGCTGTATTTTTACCCAGCTTTGTCAGAAGCAGAAAACCGTCTGCGTCCATTTCCAGATAGCCTTCCTGCTTTAACAGACCAACAGCCCGGCTGACACTGGGTCTGGAATAGCTTAATGCCTCTGCCACATCAATGCTGCGGACATGGGTATGGGTAAGAGACAGGGCATATATGGTTTCGAGATACATCTCGGCAGATTCATTCAGAGCCATGGCTTTGCCTCCGGAGATTAGTTTCAACTAATTCTAGCATGGTGTATAGAAAATGGCAAGAAGGAATTTTTCTCCGAAATTTTGCAAAAGGGATTGACAAAAACATCCAGGAGGAGTATTATATCTATGTTAGCAGTCGCTAACAACTTTTTATGTCCTATAGTTAGCATATGCAAACAAATATGTTTCAAATCAGGTGATACAGATGAATTTATCCATGGCACAGGAGGGAAGAGAATACATCATTCGGTCCATCGAAACCGATGACGAAGACCTCAATGCCTTTCTGTTTTCTCTGGGCTGCTACAGCGGTGAACCGATTACAGTGGTTTCCCGCCGCAGAGGCGGATGTACTGTGTCCATCAAAGACGGCAGATACAATATCGATAATCAGCTGGCAGAAGCGATCATCCTTTGATGACGCAAAAAGGCAGTCAGCTGATTGTCTTTTGATGATATGTTAGCGGCTGCTAACACTTTTGTAAATTCACAGCAATGCTGTAAGTTTTTATCAGAACGAGGAGGAATCCAAAATGAGAATTGCTTTTGCAGGCAATCCCAACTCCGGTAAGACCACCATGTACAATGCCCTGACCGGCCGCAATGAAAAGGTCGGCAACTGGGCCGGTGTTACCGTTGACAAAAAAGAAGCACCCATCAAGAAAGCCTACGCCGGTGATCTGGAACTGATCGCCGTTGACCTTCCCGGTGCCTATTCCATGTCTCCCTTCACTTCCGAAGAGAGCATCACCAGTTCTTATGTGCAGAACGAACATCCCGATGCCATCATCAACATCGTG
>JAZLCW010000032.1:0-21384 GCA_045614445.1 Candidatus Cryptobacteroides sp.
GATTACAAGGATGCTGAGTTCCTCAAGAGATTCCTTAACGAGCAGGGTAAGATCCTTCCTCGTCGTCTCACAGGTACTTCACTCAAGTTCCAGAGAAAGGTGGCTCAGGCAGTGAAGAGAGCAAGACATCTTGCACTTCTCCCATACGTAACAGACCTTTTGAAATAATAAGGAGGACAGCAATATGGAGATTATTCTTAAGAAAGATGTGGCAAACCTTGGCCACGCAGACGATATCGTCAATGTAAAGACAGGATACGCTGTCAACTACCTTATCCCACAGGGCTTAGCAGTAATGGCAACTCCTTCTGCTAAGAAGGTACATGCTGAGAACCTTCGTCAGCGCGCTCACAAGATCGCTAAGTTCATCGGCGACGCTGAGGCTCTCGCAGCTAAGCTTGCTGAGACTACAGTTCAGGTAGCTGTTAAGGTTAGCGAGTCTGGTAAGATTTATGGTTCAGTTACTACTGCACAGCTCTCTGAGGCTCTCGCAGCAGTTGGAATCGAGGTTGACAAGAAGGACATCACAGTTGAGGCAGCTAAGGAGCTCGGTACATACGAGGCTACTGTTAAGTGCTACCGCGACGTGAAGGGTACTTTCAAGTATGAGATCGTAGCTGAGTAATTCATTCTCAGTTATATAATAAAAAACCGAGTTGAAAAACTCGGTTTTTTTTGTTGGCTCTTATTTCTTTTCTTTCTGTTCTTCTTCAACAGTCGGAGCTGACTCTTTGTATTTGAATCTGCGGATCTTCTGTGTCGCAGTCTTCTCGAATGGTTCCTTCATCACTTCCACGGAACTTACCTGAGATGCCTTGCTGACATTCTTGTTGGTAACCTTGAGGAGTTTGGTTTTCCAGGCATCAAGTTTTTCATAGAGCTTGTCCTCGCTTTCCTTATCCCACTGGATGTAGTTCTCGTCAGGCTGCACAAGTGCTACGAGCTTTCCGTCTCTTTCCACCACGATAGACTCGCTAACTCCTTCCACATTATTGATTACATTCTCGATCTCCTCAGGATAGATATTCTCACCTGATGGTCCGAGAATCATATTGTTGTTTCTTCCCTTTATGAAGAACCTGCCCTTCTCGTCCTGTACTGCGATGTCGCTTGTGCGGAACCAGCCGTCTTCAGTGAATACGCTCTTCGTACGAGCCGGATCCTTGTAATATCCGAGCATGACGTTCGGACCTTTAGCTACGATTTCGCCTTCTCCGGTCTCCGGATTTACATTGTCCAGTCTGAGTTTTACATTATATACCGGGTAGCCGAACGATCCTACTGTCCTCCATCCGTCCATCGAGTATCCGAGCAGTGGAGATGTCTCTGTCAGTCCATATCCGATAGCATATGGGAATCTGGCCTTGAGAAGGAAGTTTTCGACCTCAGGATCAAGCTTTGCACCTCCGATTCCATAGAATGATATATGACCTCCGAATGTCGCCTTGAGCTTCATTCCGATGATACGGCACATCAGACCGTTCATATTCTGATTCATCCAGGTCAGTGTGCGGCTCTTCTTTATGGTAGGAAGTACGCTGCCCTTATATACCTTCTCGATGATCAGTGGTACCGTAAGCATGGTTGTCGGCTTCACGACCTTGAGCGCCTTCATAAGCAATGATGCTACAGGAGGCTTCGGCAGGTAATATACTGTCGCTCCGCAATACATCGGATAAAGCATGCTCAATGTCATTTCCAATGTATGAGCCATCGGAAGCACTGAAAGCCATCTGTCCTTTTCGCCTCTCTTGCATGAGTGGTAGCAGGTGATGACATTGGAAGCAAGGTTTCTGTGGCTGAGGACTACTCCTTTTGCGCTGCCTGTGGTACCTGAAGTATATATGATGGTAGCAATATCATCCGGGGTAGGGATAGATGTCCTTCCGTCGCAAGTGAACTGCTGGTCATCAGCCTGAATCACCTCAAATGTGTCAATGTCGATGACCAATGTCATCTTGTCACGGTATTCCTGACTCACCTTTGAAGCCAGTTTCTGTGATACGAAGATCACCTTGCTCTCGGAATGTTCAAGGATATTGGTGACCTCGTTCGGTGAACTGTCCGGAAGTATAGGAATGGCGATTCTTCCGAACGGAACGATGCTGAAGAATGCTACAGACCAATTAGGCATGCTCTGAGATAGAATCGCAACCTTGTCTCCGGCTCCGATTCCGTATTGCGTCAGTTTTTTCGATAGACTGTCGCATTTGCCTTTGAATGAGCCGAATGTGTATCCGCCTTCCTTTGTGTCATACCACTGTGTATATTGTTTCTTTGAATATACAGTGGTGGAATAATCGTACAGTTTGGCGAGGGTGTCGATGTATTTCTCCCTCATTCGCTGCATTCTTTTGTATAATTGGATCATAATCAGTTTTTTAGTGAGTGATGTACATCTCAGGGTGCTTTCCTGTCAGATGCATTTCTTCGTAGAGTGCCTGGATGCGTGCCATGTCAGCTTTTGCATCATCAGTCAGCTCGATCTTGTGGCCACGGCTCACTCGCTTTGTGCCCCAGTCGAAATATCCCATATAAACCGGACATCCTACTTCGCGGGCGATAGTATGGAAACCTGTCTTCCAGCGCTTCACCGGCTTGCGTGTACCTTCCGGTGCAAGAGCCAGATGAACGACTTTCTGAGCCTTCATCTCTTTGATGACGCTAAGGACAACATTGCTGCCTTTCTTTCTGTCAACAGGGATTCCTCCAAGCTTTCTGAGAAGCCATCCGAGCGGACCCCAGAAAAGTTCACCTTTTACCATGCAGTAAGGCTTGCCTCCTACAGACATATAATAAAGGTAAGAAATAGCAAAATCCCAGATCGATGTATGCGGTACACCGAGAATGATGCATTTGTCATCAGGGGCTACAGGGTCGACTGCTGTCCAACCCAATGTGCGGAGTAGCCATCCGCAGAATTTTCTCCACATAGTCATAAATGGTATTATATGTTCACATCTTCCAATTCCTGTGCTGTGCGCAGATTCTGTACAATGAAATTCTGTCGCTCGGTAGTGTTCTTGCCCATATAGAACTCCATAATGTCTGCAAGCGGCTCTTCATCGCTGAGTCTTACCTTGTCCAGGCGCATATCTTTGCCGATGAATCCCTTGAACTCGTCCCAGGAAATCTCTCCGAGACCTTTGAATCGAGTGATCTCGACCTTTGTCTTAAGTTCCTTGATGGCAGCTTCCTTCTCCTCTGCATTGTAGCAGTATCGTACAGTGTTCTTGTTCTTGACTCTGAACAGAGGGGTCTGGAGTATGAATACGTGTCCTCTTCTGATAAGGTCAGGATGATACTTCATGAAGAATGTCAGTACGAGCATACGGATGTGCATTCCGTCGTCATCGGCATCGGTCGCTACGATGATCTTGTTGTATCTGAGATCATCGATATCCTCTTCGAGACCGAGAGCGTTGATGAGAAGGTTCAGCTCCTCATTCTCTGCAATCTTCTTTCTGCTTTCCTTGAAACTGTTGATCGGCTTTCCTCGAAGTGAGAATACAGCCTGTGTTTCAGCATTGCGGGCCTTGGTGATGGTACCGCTCGCCGAGTCTCCCTCGGTGATAAAGATGCTGGTGAGCTCGCGAAGCTCCTCCTTTGCTGCCGGAAGCTTGTCCTTGTAGTGATACTTGCAGTCGCGCAGCTTCTTGTTATAGACACTTGAACGTTTGTTGCGCTCCTTGGTCTTCTTTTGGATGGATGAAATCTCCTGACGCTCCTTTTCAGATGAAACGATCTTCTCCTGCAGTGCCGGGATTATCTCCTTGTGCATATGGAGGTAATTGTCCAGATTAGTCTTGACGAAGTCATTGACGAAACTTCTGATGGTCGGACCTATATCATAGCTGCGTGTTCCGTCCTCATTCTCGACTTCAGTGTTCCACATATAAGTGGATCCGAGTTTTGTCTTGGCCTGATTGGCGAAGATAGGTTCCTGGATCTGGATGCTTATTGCTCCGATTATACCCTGGCGGATATCCTGAGGGTCAAAATCCTTTTTCGAATATGTCTTGAAGAATTCCTTGAGGGTCTTGGATACAGCCTCTCTTACGGCAGCAAGGTGAGTACCTCCGTCGCGTGTGTTCTGTCCGTTTACGAATGAGGTTATGTTCTCGCCGTAGCTGCTTCCGTGAGTGATCACGATCTCGATATCCTCGCCTGCAATGTGGATCGGTGCATAGAACGGCTCTTCGGACATCTTTTCGTTGATCAGATCAAGAAGACCGTTTTCGGACTTGAATGCAGTACCGTTGAGATTGAGCGTCAGACCTTTCTTGAGGTAAGAATAATTCTTGATCATCGACTCCACGAACTCGATGTTGTAATTATATCCGACGAACAGATTCTCATCCGGGATGAACTTCACATATGTACCGTTCTTCTCCTTTGTGTCTTTCATTCCGTCATTCAGCAGCTTGCCTGCGCTGAATTCTGCATAAGAACACTTGCCGTCACGATATGCCTCTACATAGAAATGAGACGAAAGCGCATTTACAGCTTTAAGACCCACTCCGTTCAGACCGACAGACTTCTTATAACCCTTGGAATCGTATTTTCCTCCGGTATTAAGGATACTGACCGCCTTGACTACAGAGTTCAGTGGAATTCCTCGTCCGAAGTCTCTGACTGAGACTTCCTTGTCGCTTACATTAATCTGTATCTGCTTACCGAAACCTGCGGAGAATTCATCGATAGAGTTATCCACTACCTCTTTCAGAAGCACATAGATGCCGTCAGCAGGGTCGTCACCGTTGCCCAGTGTTCCGATGTACATACCAGGTCTGAGGCGGATATGCTCGACACCTTCGAGGGTCCTGATATTGTCGTCACCGTAATTGTTCTGTATAATTTCGTTTGCCATATTCTTAAAAGCACATAATCGTGCAAATATAGCAAAAAAATCCTATTTTTGCATTTTGTAAATTATGAGATATGAAAGGAATATATAAAGCAATATTCATTCTGCAGGCCCTCTTTCTTATGGGGTTTACGGCGGACATACTTTCGGCCCAGACATATTCAGGCTATCTCAAGGCGACCGGGGAAGGTCTGAAAGGGGTTGACAGCCTGTATGTAACGATAACTGTTCCCGAGATGTCATCCGGATTCACTGGAGGGCAGACCAAGGTGACTGTCGAGAATAAGTCCGCTTCAGAAAGACCGAAACATGTTTATACAGGTAAAGGTTATTATACTACTCCCTGGATGGCGGCAGTCAAGACGAATCTTCTGGCTGATCTGATCTCCATTCCATATGCCGGTGTGGAAGTGCAGCTGGCTGAAGATTTCTCTTTGGATATCAGCGGATGGTTCAGCCAGTGGAATATATTCTACCCTAATGAGGAAACCAGTCTTTATGGAGCCGCCCCAGAGGTAAGATGGTGGTTCGGAAACAGTCAGACAATGAAGAAAGGGCATTTCCTCGGTCTGCATGGTATGGTAGCCTGGTACACTTTGGAGTGGAAGGACAGAGCCGGTGACAGAGTTATATATCAGAACGGAACCCAGGACCTCAATGATGCCGGAAGTACTACTCCTGCCTGGAGCTGCGGTGTTACCTACGGATATTCCTTGCCGTTGGACAGGAAGGGACGTCTCGGCCTTGAGTTCTATGTCGGTGCCGGATATTCTCGTTACCAGCAGAAATGTATCTATCCGCTGAAAGAAGGTGCTGCACAGCTTGTTCACGAGGTGAAGGATAGGGTCGGTATCACGAAGATCGGACTGAATCTGGCTTACCGTTTCTCTCTCAGACCTGTCAGGGAAGTGTAATTTTCTCCCAAACTATCGGAAACTTTAATTTCTTTTTGGTACCTTTGTATCGAAGATTCTTAACTAAATGAAGCGAATATGGATTAAAAGCATCCATACGGTACTTCTGACACTATTGATTACATCTTGCTCAGTAGGATTGAGCGAGCAGGAAAATCCGCAGGCAGGACCGGTAAAGGTCGGCCTGTTTGCAGGTGGTGTACAGACTCGTACGGAGATGCAGCAGAACGGATTGTCTGCAATTTGGAGTGATGATGACAAGATCGCCGTCTGGGCAGTTGGCAGCGGAGGTCGATATATATTGTCAAATCAGGTGTTTGAGGCATATGGCCTGGATGAAAAGCGTGGATATTTTACATCTGTGCTTTCTTCTCCTATGCCGGATGGTATCTATACCTATTATTGTTCTTATCCTGTACCTGTCTCGGTAAAAGGTAATCTTCTGGAGTTTGTTCTCCCGTCCGTGCAGGACGGCAAGGCATCTGGTGGCGCTGACATAATGGTGGCGACTCCAGTCAGCCATAGCGCCCTGTCTGCATTGCCAGAGGTGGAGGACCACTCGTCAATGAGTATGGAAATGAACAGGATGATGCATCAGTTCCGTTTCCAGGTTCCGGCAGAAGATAATAAGCTCAATGGAGCATTGATCGAGCGTATGGTACTTACTTTCCCGGTCCAGGTAACTGGAAATGTGCATGTGGATGTAAGTGATCCTTCTTATGATCCGGTCCTTATATCAGGTAGTACGGACATAACGCTTGATCTGAAGGAGCCATTGTCATCCCGCAAGCAGAATTATGCGTGTGCTGCCTTTGTTCCGGTGGCTTTCAAGCAAGGACAATCTCTGAAGATAAAGGCTTATACTTCTGATAAGATCGTAGAGATAGATCCTGTCGACCTTCGTGCGAAGACCTGTCTTGCAGGACACTCTACTCCGGTTATGTTGATTGTGAAGTCTGTCAATGATTATCCTTACCAGCTTACATTCAAGGTGGCCGCCAACAATCTTGGTGAAGAGGTCAACTCCATCAGGATGGAGGCACCGTCCGGATGCGTATGGCCCGGTCAGAATTCAAATGTATTCACATATAATCCAGGTCATAAGGTTACTGCGGGCGAGGAAATTGTCCTTCGTTTTGAGGATGAGGCACAGTATAAGGCATTCAGCGCCAAGAATATCTCTGTGACATATGACAGTGAGAGCGCTCTTGTGCGTGAGACTGTCATTATGCCTGATCTTTCTTCGAATAATAAGGCAAATGTATCTCTTACAGTTCCTTATCTCTTCTTTGAGGACTTCTCTGCCATTCCTTCATTCAATGATGGACACGATGATCCTAAGGTAGGTACAAGCAGTGATACTTATAAGGGAATTACAGAACTTTCAGCTTACTCATCCGCCCTTTCTGGATGGTATGGTACCAGAATCGGAGGCCAGAGCGGCACTTCCATCAGAATATGCTGCAGATATGAGCATGTCCTGCTCGCAGGTGCATATTACAAGGGGCGTGCATATACTCCGTTCCTTTCCAATATCAAGGATGGAAAGGATGTCAGACTCTCTGTGTCATTCAGATATGGCAGCGACAGAAGCGAAAGAGATCCGCTTCTGGGATCACGTCCTGACAAATCACCTGTAATGTACTTTGGTATCAACTCTCAGGATTATGTAACTAATCCGGATGTGAGTGAAGGTGATATCATAGACCAGGTCACAGGACTGATCGGAGGCAGCGGATATGCCAGCAGTATTCCGACATCATTGTCTCCTATGGTGATAAAAGGTGAGACTCTTCCAAAGACAGGAGGATCGTACACATCATTTGCCGGTACAAGGACTGTGACCATCGACAATGTGGATAACGGAATGCGTCTGGCCTGGATCATCTCGACAGATAATACAGCATCCAATACAAATGCCAATTACTGGCTCTATATCGATGATATCAAGGTAAGTATAGCAAAATAGAAAAACAAGATATGAAGACATTAAAGTTATTTATGGGGCTGGCCGTTCTTGCAGCGGCTATCTCATGTGTGAAATCCGGCGCGGATTCAGAAGGGTCTGTAAGCTTTGTCATCTCGGCGGATCAGTATCTGCCGGATGTTACAAAGAGCAATGTGTCGGATTATACGGACCTTCCGCAGCCGGATGATTTCGTCCTTACTGTATCAAATGCGTCAGGCGCTTCTGTCTGGAGCGGAAAATCATCGGATTGGAATCCGGATACAAAACTCCAGGTCGGCGAATATACCGTGAAAGCAGTATATGGCAATATCGAGGATGAGGGTTTTGGCAAACCTTGCTTTGAAGGTACCAAGACTTTTACCATCAAAGGAAAGGAAACATCCCAGGTGGATATTTCGGCCTCTCTTATGAATACCGTGATAAAGATCATCTGTACGGATAATCTCAAAAACTATTATAAGGATTATACCTTCAAGCTTGAACGTAATAATTCAGATATCGTCACCTTTGTAAAGGGTGAGGAAAGAGCTGCATTCGTTGATGGTTATAAACTGACCGTTACAGGTACTCTTACTACAGAAACCGGTACAGAAAAAACATTCTCGCGCGATTATACCGGGTTAGACTCGGCTACAGCTTACAATATGGTGTTTGATATCGCTGGAGTCGGAA
Organism: Candidatus Cryptobacteroides sp.; assembly: GCA_045614445.1. GTDB lineage: Bacteria > Bacteroidota > Bacteroidia > Bacteroidales > UBA932 > Cryptobacteroides. Next base: position 8,423 of record JAZLCW010000032.1, read on the forward strand.
ACGGAACGCTTACCGTTTCATTCAACAATACAGTCGAGACAGTAGAGCTCGGTGACGTGGAACTTAATGACTGATAGGAGGAAACATTATGAAGAAATTGATATTTTACTCACTTTTTGCAGTGCTTGCTCTCGCTGCATCATGCCAGAAGGCTCCTGTTGCCAATCCTAAAGGGGACGGAACGCTTTATCTGGGTTCGCTGGATCTTTCATTGGACGAAGCATTGGATACAAAAGCATCTGAGGTGTCCGGTGATTATATTGTTTCAATTCTCGATTCAGAAGGAAAGGAAGTCAATCGTACGACATACGCAGAGATAAAGGCAAGCGATAACAAGTTGTCATTGCCAGCCGGAACCTATACACTTTCAGTATCGTCTTACAGCAAGGAACTTCCTTTTGCAGAGTTTGAAACTCCGGTGTATGGCGCTTCAAAGAATTTTTCGATAACAGCAGGACAGCTGACCACACTCGGCGAACTCACCTGTACTCTTGTTCAGTGTAAGGTAACAGTGTCATACAGCGAAGAATTCCTTGAGAGTGTCACAGGCGAAGGTAAGACTACTGTCTCATTGAAGGCAGGTTATCCTCTCGAGTATAAGCTTAATGCAGATGGCAGCTTTGACCAGAGAGCCGGATACTTTGCTGTAGATGGCAATACTCTGGAAGTGGTATTCCAGGGTAATATCGATGGCCAGTCAAAGAAGATGACCAAGGCTTTTACAGGTGTTGCTGCAAGACAGTGGCGTCAGATCAAGTTTGTTCAGAAGAAGAACGAACAGGGAGATGCTACCTTTGATATCGTAATCAACGATCTTATCTCTGATGAGACATTGAATAATACTGTGCAAGCTGATGATGAATCAGTCATAGGTGATGATCCGGATGCTCCTAAGGGTGACGGAGGCATTACTCTCTATCCTGATTATGAAGCAGGATGTGATGCGCAGATCACTGATCTTGCTAACCTTCTTATCGTTCCGGAGTCAGAAAGAAAGATGTCCATCAAGCTTAAGGCAGAGATTCCTAACGGTATCAGAAAGTTCAATGTGGCAATCACTACAGATAACGAGAAATTCGCGAGTGCTGTAGCTGTAGCTGATGCTACTAATCTTGATCTGATCAATCCTTCAGCTACGAATGAGGTGATCTTTACTGTCGTACCGTTCCCTCATGGCCAGCAGCTTCTTGGAATGACAGAAGTCGATTTCGATCTCAGCAACGCTCAGAGTGCTATCCTTAACTATAAGGGACACCATACATTCACAATGAATATCGTGGATCAGGCTGGCTGCAGGAATTCGATAGTTGTAGTAATGGTTGTAGAGTAGGAGGATTTGCTATGAAGATTGTAAGAATTATTGCAATTGCGGGCCTTCTTGCAGCAGCAGCTTGCGTGAAGGTAGAGACTCACTATACAGCCTACGGCTCTTTGCAGATGAGTATGGACCTCAGTGATCAGACTAAGGCTCTTACAGATGATGATCTGTACAATTCTGCGGTTGTGAATATATATAAGAATGACTTCAGCGGACTTGTGCGCACATATCCATATATCGGTATTCCGTCACCGTTCTATCTTGCGGTGGGTGATTATCGAGTGGATGTTCTTGCTGGAGAGTGCACTTCAGCAAATCCTGCGGCTGCTTCTTGGGAAAGCAAGAGCTATAAAGGATCGAAAGAGTTCACGATTCTTGAAAATCAGTCGCAGTCAGTACAGGTTACTGCCTATGTCAGCAATGCGGTTACCTCTATAACATTGGACCAGACTGTGGCGGAGAATTTTGCAGCCGGTTATTCTTTGACTATAGGCCTTGATCCGGAGGATTCTTCCACCCAGCTGATATATGATGCCGGCAAATCAGGTAAGGAAGGATATTTCATCATCTCGGAACTTATCGATCCTTCGCTCGTATGGACATTCTCCGGAAATCTTGCCAAGGATGGTTCGGCTTTTACCAAGTCAGGCAAGATTGATGGTGTGGAGGCTGGAAAGCTTTATAAGATGAGCCTCAAGTACACACTGAAAGATGGTGACTTAGGACTTTCTCTTGTGGTGGATGAGTCAACAGACATATTCGATGATACAATTATCTTCGAACCGGTATCTACCGGACTTGCCCCTTCTGCACCATACGAAATCTGGGCGGCCCATGCGACTATCCACGCAGATGTGGATGAGGATACAGCTGCAGGAGCATTCATCCAGTTTGCATATTCATCTAACGGAACCAATTGGGTGACAGTCGATGGCGTGAAGGACTCAGAGGCGACATGGAAGGCTGATCTCAAGGGTCTTACACCTTCGACCAGATATACATACAAGCTCATGATCAATGGTGAGCAGACCGGTGATGTAATGACCTTTACAACAGAAGCCGCACCTAATTTCCCGAACGCAAGTTTCGAGTATGCAAGTCTTGTTACCGGCGAGAGCTACTATAAATTCTATGATCCGAACTGCGGGGTAGCGGAAGGAATGACTATGTTCTGGGGTTCCGGTAACGGTGAGGGTCCTGACGGAGTCAATGGATCGGCAAGTATGGGACCTGTGATCACAACCATCGATACTTCAGACAAGATAGATGGAAAGCAGTCTGTAGTGGCTCAGACCACCTCTATGGCTGGAATCCTTGCTGCCGGAAACCTCTTTACCGGACAGTTCAAGAGACTTATCGGTACAGAAGGTGGAGAAGTTAACTTCGGCCGTCCTTGGACAAGCAGACCTTCAGCGGTGAGATTGTATTGTAAGTATTCTACCGGCAAGATGGATATCATCAAAGGCAGTCCGGCAGGAATGTCACTTTCAAAGAATGACTATGACCGTGCTCAGCTTAAAGTAGCTATCGGTACCTGGGATTACAAGAAATATGGCGGAACAAAGGATTCTCCTGTTCTTGTCAACACTACTGATGAATCGACATTTGTAGATTATTTCACCGATCCGAGCACAATCGCGAACGGAGACCTTATCATCTACCACGACGGTTATATGATCAACAACGGACAGAAAGTCAATGCGACGACTACAAGTTGGATCGAGTATCTGATTCCGCTGGAATATCATACGCTTACAGAATATCCGACACATGTGGTGGTATCATTCGCTTCGTCTCAGTTCGGAGACTATTTCTCCGGATACAGTGCATCCAAACTGTGGATTGACAAGGTGGAGCTAGTTTATGAATAAGAAATCGGAATTGCTTCAGTTTCACACTAATATTTTTCGTAGAAAACTATAAGCAGTTTCTAAATGTTTTTGAAGATGCGGAAATTTCTGATATTTATATTGATGCTTGCTCTTGCAGGTGTACAGTTGAATGCGAGACATTATGACCGAGGTTATGACAATGTCCCGACTGCACCTTTCATTCAGAAGGGAACATGGTTCATCGGTGGTACGGCGAAATACTCGCAGCATATCAATGATAATTATAATTACTTGGTTATCAGCGATATAAATTCTAATGGCTTTAATGTTTCTGCCAATCCTTACTTGATGTATTCAATTAAGGATAATATGGCTCTCGGTCTCAAGCTTTCTTATGACCGTAGCATGCTTGATCTGGCTTCTGCTGAACTTGGTATGGCGCAGGTGGAAATGAATGCGACTGACTGTTATCAGATTAACCATAAATACAGCGCGTTCGGAGTATTCAGAGCATATATCCCTTTCGGCAATTCCAAGCGAGTGGCTATGTACACTGACCTGCAGCTGGGAGGATCGTACAAGCAGGGAAAAGCATTCAATGCCGGAGGAGACCAGGTGCTTGGAACATATACTCAGACATATTCTCTCCGTCTGGCAGTGGATCCGGGACTTATCGTGTTCCTTACAGACCGCTTCGCAGTGGAGATGAATGTAGGAGTCTTCGGCGTGGACTACAGATGGTCTGAGCAGGTCCATAATCAGGTGCAGACAGGAAGCACAGATGCAGCGTCTGCAGGTTTTATGATTAATCTTCTCTCAATGGGAGTGGGAGTATCTTATTATTTTCTATGATGAAGACAGTTACAAGATTAATGATTGCCGCATTTATCGTGATGACGGCAGTACCTGCTCTGGGACAGTCTTCGGGCAGGAAAAGTGAAGCAATTGTCCTTGGTTCTGAAATAGCTCCAAGAGATACAGCAAAACAGAAGCGTTTTACAAACAGGCTGATTTCCCCAAAAGGTGACTGGCAGTGTGGCCTTGCAGTGATGTATGCTGATTTCAACAGTTCCAATGCTGATTATATGCTTATCCTTCAGGGATTGAACGCCAGGGCATCATTCCTCAGAATTGCACCTGAGGCTTCATATACATTCAAGGACAATCACGCCATAGGTGCGCGATTTACATATACAAAGGCTGGAGGAATGCTTGACTCTGCTACTTTGGATCTTCTTGGCAATATGAGTCTTACAGCAGAGGAAGTGGATGCATCTACCAACACAATGGGAGCCAGCATCTTTAAAAGAACTTATCTGGGAATCGACAGGCAGGGACGCTTCGGAATGTTCTGGGACTATGTGCTTGGAGTTACAAGAAGCAGAACCCAGCTTGCCTCTCCGTCATATTCAGTCAAGGACAAGATAAGCTTTGCCTTTGCTCCAGGTGTGATATATTTCCCGATGAACAATATATCTGTTTATGCCAATATATCCATTGCCGATCTTTCATATGCTTCGACTACTGCTTATGAAGATTCGGGAATTATCGGAACACACAAGGGGTGGAGAGCACAGGCTGGCTTGAATGTATTGAATCTTAACTTCGGACTGACCATACATCTGTAGAATGAAAAAGTCTATAATATATAAGTGTATTCCTCTACTGCTTCTGGCTGTCGGCTGTATCAGTAATGATATCCCGTATCCGAAGGTGGTGCCACATATGCTTTCTATTGATGTGCAGGATGCTGTGGCTGTGGATATAGACCAGCTGACGCAGACTGTCACTGTATATGTGTCGGAAATAACAGATCTGAAGCAGGTTCAGGTTCGTTCAGTATCTTTCGACAGTGAACTCGCGAAACCATCTGTGCAGCTTTCAGGCATGCTTGACTTAAGTCAGCCGTTGGAATTCACAGTAAGCACATATCAGGATTATCAATGGACCATCAAGGCAGAAAGGCCTGTGGAGCGTTATTTCACTGTAGCAGGACAGATCGGAACATCTGTTATCGATCCGCAGAACTGCCGTGCTGTAGCAATGGTAGCGGAGGCTACCGATCTGAGCGACATTACGGTGACATCGCTTAAGCTTGGCCCTCGGGATGTGAGCAGCTATTCTATCGATAAGTCACAGATGAAGGATTTTGTCGATGGACTGTCAGTGGATGTGACTGCTTTCGGAGAGACTGAAACCTGGATGCTCTATGTGGAAGTAACCGAAGTAAGTGTGGAGATTGTAAAGGTAAATCCTTGGACTTCATCGGCTTATGTGACTGCTACTGCAGTTGCCGAAAACGGTGCGCGCTTCGAATATCGTCAGAAGGATACTCAGGAATGGAATGTTGTTCCTGCATCTGATGTGACTGCTGATGGCGGAACATTTGTGGCTCATATCAAGAATCTTGCACCGGAAACCGAGTACGAGGTGATGGTGATTTCGGCAGATGATAAGACTCCGGCAGAAAGCTTTGTCACAGCTCCTGCTACGAGGATTCCGAACGGAAGCTTCGAGTATGCAAGCCTTGTCAAAGGAAGCAACTATTATAAGTTCTATGATCCGGATTGTGGTGTGGAGGAAGGACAGTTCATGTTCTGGGGATCTGGTAACGGAGAAGGATCGGAAGGTGTCAAAGGATCTGCAAATATGGGTATCATAATCACTACGATTGACACTCAGAGCAAGGTGGATGGCAACCAGTCTGTATGCGCGCAGACCAGTCAGATGGCCGGAATCCTCGCTGCCGGAAACCTTTTTACAGGTCAGTTTGCAGGACTTGTAGGTACGGAAGGCGGTATGGTTAATTTCGGACGACCTTGGACTACCAGACCAGTAGCTCTAAAGATGCATTGCCGCTATCTCACATCCAATATTGATATTATCGGTAAGAAAATGCCTCCGGGAATAACACTTACCAATGCTGATTTCGACAGAGCTCAGATCAAGGTGGCATTGGGAACCTGGGATTACAGAACATATGGAGGATCGAAGGATTCACCAGTACATGTGAATACTACCGATGCCGGTACATTTGTCGATTTCTCAAAGGATCCAAGTACTATCGCGCATGGAGATCTGATAATCCATAATGACGGATATAACCTCAATGGATCTGATCTGGTGACAGCTTCTACCAATGAATGGGCGGAATATATCATTCCTCTGGATTATCATGATATGGATAAGCTTCCGACCCACATCATCGTATCTTGTGCGGCATCACAGTACGGAGACTACTTCACAGGATGCAGCTCGTCGAAGCTGTGGATCGATAAGGTAGAACTGGTTTACTAGGAATCCTTGATTACATAAAGAGCATTGCAGTATAACCTGCTGCAAGTGCGATAAGGCAATTGATGAGCTTCGCTACGGCGAAGCTCTTCTTGCTTTCTGCCAGAAGCGGAATCGATGCATGGCCGTCCTGGGAGATACTGCTTGCAAGCAGTACAGGGAACGGGATGGCTCCTGCTGCAAAGAGGGTGACAAATATCATATGCGGGCCAGACTCCGGGATGATACCTATTGCTGTGGCAAGAAGGATCATAAGTACTGTATTGTCGCTGATCCATCTGTCGATGTCAATGTATTGAAGAGCCATGCCAAGGAAAAGCAATACTCCGAAGGTCCATGCAAATATGGTCGGCAGATGCTTTCTGATGATATGGTTCCAGAAATGTTCCTCTATGAAATGATCGGATCCTAAAAGCAGGACAGCCAGAACTATCAGACTCAGTCCGGCAAACAGGACATTCATCCAGTCTTCGCTCAAGAGATTGATGTGGAAAGAACCTTCTGCATCCGCTTCAGAATGATCGTGCGTACATTCTTCTGTGTGATTATGGCCGTGTTCGCAGGCCTCTGTATGTATGTGTCCGCCATGAGCATCTTCCGCGTGAGCGCTATGGTCGTGTCCCAATTGTCCGCTGGCCAATGCCGCAATGAATACAGCCAGTCCGATAAGCATGACAATTCTCTTCCATCCGTAATGCCTTTTGCCTTTATGGGTATGATCGCTTTCTTCGTGAACTATATAACCTTCTGAACATTCGGGAACCTCTCCGCATTCATCGTGCTCTTCTTTATCACAGCGGGATTTATGGACTCTGTCATAAATCTGATCTGTTATTATTCCTACCACTATAGCAATAACGAAAAGCAGGACGAAAAGGACCAATGCCTTCTCTGGTATCATGGCCAGCATCACGAATGACTCATCTCCCGACGAGGCGATCATCATAGCCACAAGCGCACCGAAACTCATCATCCTGTGCGTATATAACGAAACAGTAGCGAAGCCTCCCATACAGCCCGGAATCGAGCCCAGAAGTGCTCCGAAAACTACTTGACCGACTTTTGTTTTTCTGAGACCTTTGAATACGAGTCCTTTAGATTCTATATTGAATGACTCGATCATCATCATCATCACCACCACCAGGCCGGTGATAAGGATGGCGTTTCTAAGTATGTCGATAAAAAGATGCATTATTCCAATGTACCGGAAATGAAGAGATTTACTATCGGTCTGAGAGGAGAGTTTGTAGTAAGAGTGACGATCTTCAGACATTCGCCCTTAGGCAGATCCATAGTGTCGAGATGGACACGGAATGAAATCTCCTCACCCGGATCGGCTGCAGGAATGTCACTATGTGAATAACAGCATGAATCCACGTCCAGCTTATATACGCAGAAGCAGGATTTACCCTCATTCTTCATTGTATATGTCGCGTGTATCTGCGTTCCGACCTTGGCCTTTCCGAAGGAATATGTGCTGGTTTCAAAGCGTGGCATAGGGCCTTGCATTCTTTCTTCCTCAGTCATATCGTCGAAATTCTCCTTTGTGAAAGCCCAGAATCCGATCTTATCATACTCCTTGCCGTTTATTGCAGGGACAGCCCAATATTCGTTCCTTCCCCATTTGCTGCGGTCTGCAGATACGGTGGCAGTAAGCTCTGCTGTACTTTCTGCCGGGATGGGATTAGGATGAACGGATAGATTAAGATTGCCGGAAATGTTCCGGAACTCCACTTTTATCGGCTGTGAGGAGATATTGGCTATCATCACGGTCTCGCTTTTATCGCGTCCCTGTTCAAGATTGCCGCACCTGATCATATCCTCCTTCATTCCCATAGGACCATGATGGATAGGGTAGAGTTCGGTCAAGGGACGCATCTTCTCGCGTGAAATACCTCTTAATTTCAATATTATCGGTTTCTTGACATCTGAAAGATAAAGTGTCAGGCTTTTGTCGAAAGGGTAGGGACCTTCATCGTTCGAATAAGTGACAGATATCTTACCTGTTCCGCCGGGTTTTATCGGTTCCTTGGTCCATTCCACATCTGTACATCCGCATGACGATATCACGTTATATATGACTGCCGGCTTGCTGCTTTTGTTGGTGACAGTGAATTCGCATGATACAGGGCCGGAATCAAGCATTATATCTCCGAAGTTATGGACCATCTTGTCGATTTCCAGTCCGTTGCCTATCTTTTCCTGGGCGCTCAGGCCGCAGGCGATGAATGTACCTATTATAAGTGAAATGCAAAAACGGGCAATTTTTTTCATAATCCATGCTTTAGTCAGAACAAAGATAGCACAAATCGTTCTAACTCGATGTTTGAATATCGAAAATATTGTCTAAATTTGCATTGTAAATGTCTTGGTGGCATCTTGCTTGAAAACATTAACATTTTAAAAAGATAAGAAAATGGCTTACAGAATTACAGAAGACTGCGCAGCTTGTGGAACATGCTTGCCAGAGTGCCCGGTTGGCGCTATTTCAGAGGGTGACATCTATAAGATCGATCCAAACGCATGCATCGACTGCGGTACTTGCGAGGCTGCTTGTCCAATGGGTGCAATCGTAGCAGGTGAGTAATCTTAGAAAGATTATCAGACAATAAAAAAGCAGGTTTCAGAAATGAAACCTGCTTTTTTGTTGTTCTGGGATTACCCCTACTCCTTTGGAGCAGAGGTGATCTCGATAAAGTTATTCTGTGCAAGTACAGCCTGGAGAACAGCCTTTACATCCTCAGGTGTAACGCTGTTTACAGCAGCCTCGTACTCAGCGTCGTAGTCGTAGCCATGCTCGAGGTACTCGCTGATGTTGCTCATCCAGTATGAATTGCTGAGTCTGGTCTCAGGAATGTTCTTCTTGAAGTTTTCGATAGCCATATTGAACTTATCGAGCTCTGGACCATTCTCTGCAAGTTCCTTCAGACCCTTGATAGCAAGCTGACGAAGCTTAGGGGCCTGTTCTGGATTAGTGTCGAATGAAACCTGGATGACAATTCTTTCCTCTGGCTCTCTCTGACCGCTCATTGCAGTTCCTACACCGTATGTACCACCTTCATCCTCGCGGATAGTCTTTGTGTAGATCATGTCGAGAACGTAGTTCGCAACCTCGAGAGCTACTTCAGTCTTGGTGTCAACAGGCATGTAAGCTGTGTAAACCTGAAGAACGGTCGACTTAGGAGTTGCCATGGCGATCTTCACAGTCTCATCTACCTTACCCTTCACGAGCTTAGCGAGATTGTCCTTATTCACCTGAGCAGCCTTCTTGCCCTTTGCGATAGAACCGATGTACTTCTCTACGAGAGGCTTGATCTCATCAGGATTTACATTACCCACGATTCTGAGTGTCGCGCCAGCAGCATCATTGAAGAGCGAGCGATATACTCTCTCGATAGTAGCGAGGTTTGCCTTTGCAAGAGTCTCGTCGTTGAGCTCGATAGCTCGTGGATCATTGCCGTAGAGAATCTTTCTCATCTCGTTCTGGAAAATGAACTGAGGGTCGTTTGCGATGTTAGGGAGGACAGCCTTGATCTGCTGGATTCCAGCCTCATACTCCTTCTCATCGAAACGAGGGTCAGCAAAGTAGAGATAAGCGATCTGGAGTGCAGTCTCGAAGTCCTTAGGGGTGCTTGAGCCGCTTACACCATGCTTGGTTCCTCCGATATATGGAGATACGCTAAGTTTCTTTCCTGCGAGCATCTTAGGAATCTGAGTACCTGAGAACTTTGAAAGACCGGCATTGCTCATGAATACTGACCAGATATTGTCTTCAAATGAAGCCTGATCCTCCACAGCAACGAGGCTCATACCTCCATCCTTGCTGAGATTGAACATTACCTGATCCTTCTTGTACTGAGTAGGGAGAACCACTACCTTCACACCATTCTTGAGAGTCCACTCTGTAGCTCCATAAATAGTCTCGCCTTCCTTCTTTACCTTTGAACCCTTGAGGTTGCCGCTGATGAAAGGCTCGTTGACAGTATCTTCTGCGTTTGCTTCGATTTCAGCATTCTTCACAGCTGCGAGTACTGACTTGAGCTCTTCCTCTGTAGGGTTTACGAGACCAGCCTTCTCAGGGCCATTGTAAAGAATCACGATGTTCTCATCAGTGAGAAGCTGTGCTGCCAGCTGGCTGAGAATTGTAGCATTGAGCTGAGCGCATACCATCTGAGCGAGCTGAAGCTCCGTTTCTGGCTCCATGTAAGCCTCATTGTCGTAGAAGTTATAAAGGAGAGGGTAAACGAACTCTGAGTTCTTACGTGTAGAAGCAGCCTCTACACTGCGCTCGTAGCCACTTATGATGTTATCCTTTGCACGCTGTACCTCACCATCGGTAAATCCGAATCTCTTCATCTTCTCAAGCTCAGTCATGAATGCTGTGAATGCATTGACTGCGTCACCTTCCTTGAATGATACGGTACCTGTCGTAACATCACATGTGCTGCAGAGGTTGCTGACATAGAAGCTTCCGCCAAGGAACGGTGCATCAGGAAGTGATGTGATGTCGGTAAAGCGCTCACGCATGATCAGGCGGATGTATGACTTGATGAGGTCAGTCATGAACGCGATATCAGTGTTCATAAGCTCCTTAGGCATAGCCTCGCTCTTCCACATGATCTCGATGCTTGAAGAAGTAAGCTCAGGGTCTGTAAGGATACCTACAATAGGCTCTACATTGTCCGGAATCTTATGAAGTACCTTTGGCTGAGGATTCTCAGCTGCAGGGATGTCGGCGAAGATAGTCTTGATCTTATTCTCCACCTGATCCACGTCTACGTCTCCTACAACGATAACAGCCTGGAGATCAGGACGGCACCAAGTCTCATAGAAGCGGATAAGGCTCTCGTACTTGAATGTCTTGAGCTGCTCTTCACCACCGATAAGGGTTCTTCTTGCATAAGGAGTGTCTCCGTAGTAGTAAGGGAGTGACTTTTCGAAAAGTCTCCAGCTTGCGTCATTTCTTGTACGCTTTTCCTCGAGGATGACACCTCTTTCCGCATCAATCTCAGCAGGATCGTTGGTTACGAAATGAGAGTAGTCGTGAAGCACGAGGAGGCAAGAGTCGATGATGCTTTCCCTTACGACAGGTATGTTGTTGAGCATGTACTGTGTCTGCTCGAAGCCTGTAGATGCATTGATGTTCCTTCCGAACTCGGCTCCGATGCTCTGAAGCCACTCGAGAAGGCTCTTTCCTGGGAAGTTTTTCGTACCGTTGAAGCACATGTGCTCGAGGAAGTGAGCGAGACCGTCCTGGTCGTCATCCTCCTGGAATGCTCCGACGTCAGTTGCAAGGTAAAACTCAGCCCTCTGTGCAGGCTGTGCGTTGTGGCGGATGTAATAAGTCATACCGTTCTCGAGCTTGCCTGTTCTTACGGCAGGATCGTTAGGAAGCGGTGTCTGACCGAACGCCATTGCTGCAACGAAGATCGCTGCAATGAAAATAAATAAACGTTTCATACTTTAAATTTTATGTTCGTTTTGGTTATATGCGATTTTCTATTGGACGCAATAAAGCCTTATAAACTACAAATGTAATCAAAAAATCAGTAACTTTGCGTAAAATAGCTGATTATGTTTGAGGATTTCCGACTTAAAGTATTTATGGCAGTAGCAGCTGAAGGCAGCTTTACAAAGGCCGCTGCAGTTCTGGGCATTTCACAGCCTGCCGTAAGTCAGAATATAGCTGAGCTTGAGAAGGCTTCAGGACGCAAACTCTTCGAGAGACTTCGTGGCGAAGTGCAGCTGACTCCGCAGGGAGAAGTCTTCCGGGAGTATGCCGTGAAAGTGCTCTCTCTCTCAGATTCTGCCGGAAATATGTTCGGAACTCTTCAGCCTTGCTCTGTGAAGATTTCTGTCTCGGAAGAACTGTATGCGTATTATCTTGCACCGGCATTGGAATCTTTCATTACTGTGCATCCTGAAATCGTCATTGAACGTGCGATCTTCGAGGATGCCGATCTGACCTTCAAGCTTCAGCCATCATCAGATTCAGCCTTCGAGATCCCGTCTGAATCGATAGCCCGCCTCAGGATTTCTGTCTCAGGCGCACCAAAAATGGGTGACTATAAAGCCACCCATGAAAAAACGAAATATTTCGATATTCTTTACAGGCCCACTCCGGCCTTTGCTTGTACCAGAGTGTGCCGTGTTCTTAAAGATTACTTAGCAAGTCTCTTGTAAGTCTCGAGACGGAGCTTTGCGAATTCCTCTGTCTTCTGGAGGAGTTCCTCAGCTGAGTCAGGATACATCTTGTAGAGAGAAGCGAATCGAACCTCGCCCTTGAGGAAGTCCTGGAACTTGCTCCAGTCCGGCTCCTTGCTGTCGAGAGTGAACGGATTCTTCTCAGTTCCCTCGAGTGCAGGGTTATATCTGTAAAGATGCCAGTAACCGCACTCTACAGCAAGCTTCTCCTCCTTCTGGCTAAGACCCATACCAGCCTTGAGGCCGTGGTTGATACAAGGTGCGTATGCGATGATGAGTGATGGTCCGTCATATGCCTCAGCCTCCTTGATAGC
>JAZLCW010000033.1:0-3954 GCA_045614445.1 Candidatus Cryptobacteroides sp.
GACAAGGTAGTCCGTAGGCAGGAGTACGAATGAATAAAAGTTACAGGTCAGCAGAAGTACAGCACAAGACTTTATCACTGCACTCACATCGAGTCTGCCAAACGGGTCGTTGAGCATTTTATTGTACCACCAGATCAGTGAAATCAAAGCAGTTATACACCCTACGCCGCAAGCAAGCATATAAATGGAAGAATGATCGCCCGTAAACACCGACCTCTTGATCTCCTCCATCACTTCTACATAATTCAGTTCCATAACTAATACTTCATCTTGAACGCCTCATCCATACTCTTCATATTCGCAGCCAACACACGGCCATTATCAATCGCAGCATAGGTTTCCACAATATGCTCGTACATAGCAGCATTGGTCTTGCACACCTGTTTCTCACACTCCTTCAACGCGGCACGACGTTCTTCCTCGCTGACATTGGATTTCGAACTCAGGTACTCTCTGGCCCTCTTCACCTCACGCGAGGCCATTAGCAGATATTGAAAGCCCTCGTTTACAAGCGACCTCACCTGATAATACCTCAGTTCTTCCGAATCCAGTTCCTCCAACCGTTCCACATATCTGGAAAACATCATAGCCGTGGTCTCGTAATACCTTGCAAGACGTATCACCGACTGAGCCTTATATACATTCTCGCGCACTTCGCTGTATCTTTCGTTCATTTCCTTCAGAAACTCCAGCTGTTCCTTCATCACGCCGATATTCTCCAGAAACTGATAAGTGTTGTTCGCCATATTATCACCGTCCTGCAGAAACGAAAGTATCGACTGCGCAAGATTACTGGCATCAAAGGTTGCAAACTGAGCTGAAGCTCTATGTGGCGTCGCCAATCCAATTACCGCTACAACAACCGCCACCATCCACCGTCTCATACTGTACCTCCTTTCTTGACAAGATTCATTATAGCCTTCACATAGCTCCCAGTCTTCGCAACCTCCTTCGCAAGTCTCACTTTATCACGCTTCTGCGAAGAAAACGCAATCCTTTCTTCAGGAGACACCTCCAGTCTCATCACGAAAGACTTTCTGTTACCCAGATTGAAATACACCTCTCTACCGGCTGCGACACCTTTACGATATCTGTTAAGAGACAACACCATCGCCTTATCATCCTCATCCAGCGACAGATGATCTGCCAAAGCATCAAACCTGTTTATGTACCTGGTCTGATCAAGCAATATCTTCACGGCTGAGTTCTCGATAATAGTATCCTTGATTACCGGAGAAGACACAATATCCTTCAGTTCCTGCGTCACCACCATAGCGGAAGTCCTGTGCTTGCGGGCTGTCTTCCACAGTTCCATCATATAGGTCGCCATCTGTGTTCCCATAATAGCCTTCCACGCCTCCTCGATGCACATCACCTTGAAATCCCCGTTGGAAGCCATCTTCTCCATAAAGGCATCCATAATCACAAGAGTAGTGACAGGATAAATCACAGGATCCCCCTTGATCCTGTCTATCTCAAATACCACGAATCTATCGTTAAGGATGTCTGCATTTTCGTATGAGTTCAACAGATAATCATACACACCGCCCTCATAGAACTGTTCCAACGAAATCAGGTAATCCTTCAAGTCAAAGTACTCCTTGCCAATCTCTTTCTGTCCAAGACTCAAGCATAACTCATCTCGCACATATCTGTAATAGTCATTGAAGACGGGATCACACTTGTCAGTCCACCTGTCAATGAATCCGATAATACTATCCCTTACAATCTTCATTGAAGCAGAATTCATTGTCTCATTGCCGTTCTTCCACAATGTCATCATCAGAGTAAAAAGAAAGTTCAGAGCCTGATTATCTGCTGTCCTGAAACGTTCCACATTCCTGAAAGGATTGAAAGAAATCGGTTTTCCCTTCTCAAAGGTATAATAGGTTCCGTCCAAGCCATTACTTTCCTCCTTGATGATATTGCACAACGCGCGATAAGAATCACCGACATCAATCAGGAACACGTGCTGTCCTGCATCATAGCAACTCTTCAGATATTTATTCATAAAGAAAGACTTGCCACTGCCTGAAGGGCCCAAAAGAAATACATTGTAATTCTCTATCAAGCCCATCTCCAGCGCCTTCTCCTGAATGTCAAACCTTTGCGGCACAAACCTGAGCCTGTCGCTCATCTTCATCACACCGTCAGGCACTCCTGGCTCAAATCCATCATATATGCCCATACATAGAGCCACCTTCAGGTCAGCGGTCATATACTCCTTATATGCAAGCCCGGCCTCATTGCCCGGAATAGAAGCCCAGAACTGGCACGGCGTGTCATATATGTCATATACCGGCGTCACACCCATTCTTGACACAGCAGAAACGACCTTGTCCTTCACCGACTCAAACTTATCGGCAGTTCCACTAGCCAACACATTGATATGAAACCTGACAGTATGCATCTGTTCGGTAGCAGCCTCTTCCAAGAACTCATTAAGTTCCTCCGAATACCTCCTGTTCTCGGCAGACCTGGCAGACATCGACAACATCTGCCTGCGTCTTGTGTCAAGTTCCCCGTGAATATCCTTGAGCGGCTCCTTCAGAATGAAATGATTCACTATATGTTCACAATCCAGCTCTTGGCCTATCTCATTCAGAAACGAAAGATTCACTGCAGAAGAGTCCGTACTCAGCGAAGTTACCTTCCTGCAAGAAGCCACTTCCGCAGGCAACTGATCAAGATCAGCAATCAGATGACAACCGATATATCTGTCACCTGTACGAACCCTGTCACGGCGCATCTGAATATCCGACAGTACATCCTCTCCTTCATCTGTAAAATTCAGATAGTCCTGGATAAGTCCTGGGAAATCTCCGACACCGAATATATCATCCTCCGTCAGACGCCTCATCTCCAGCAAGCCGCATCCTTGCACGACAGTCGCAAACTGTTCCGCCATCGCAGCATAACGGGCAAGAACTTCCGCTTTAGGCATAGATCCACCAGCAGATATACCGAGCAAGCCACTTGAAGCCCCTCTCACATTCTTCTTCGACGAGAATATCAGGAATAACCTGCATCTGTGGTCCAGATATTCTCTGCCGTCAAAATGTCTTTCATATGCTTCCTGAAGAAGTCCGTCAGATTTCTCTGCCACATACTTTTTCTTCATATACACATCCTGCTTATGCACAATTGCATAATCCGGCAGAAGAGTCACAGCAGAAAACAAAGCCTGCACAATAGCATCATACCTCTGTTCGTTACATCTGAATGCCGGAGGCAGAACCACCTCCCATCCGTAACACACATCTCCACGCTTTGACAGAATGACTCCATCGCCGCCGTTCATCACAGGGAAACATCCCCTCACATCAATCTTCTCCATACCTTATTCCTTATGATTACAAACTTCGGCAGTCCCAGACCGGTCATCTTGCGTCTCAAAGCCTTATTGCCCAAGCGATGCTGAATCTCAGTTATCGCAAGATATCCCACAGCGAGAAGCACAGCAGCCACAGCAAGCCCGACAATCGAGCCTGCAACTGATCCGACTACCAACGAAACGATTATAATACACAGTGCCAGC
Source organism: Candidatus Cryptobacteroides sp. (assembly GCA_045614445.1). Taxonomy (GTDB): domain Bacteria; phylum Bacteroidota; class Bacteroidia; order Bacteroidales; family UBA932; genus Cryptobacteroides. The sequence goes on from JAZLCW010000033.1 coordinate 3,539, forward strand.
GCACCGGCTACGACAATGAAACTGCCCTTGATTCCGAACAGACAGAACGGTCTGTCCAGATTGCGGTAAACCCTGACTCTCATAGCCCGATGAAATTCTTGAGCACAAGGGCTGCAATTATGCAGAACACCATTCCTCCGCACCAGCCCAGAGCCTTGTTCGCCGACTCCTGATCACCGCTATAGAGCCTGATACCGACCGTCACAAGCGACACAATCGCTATCACACTCAACACGGCAATCACAACCTGATAAATAAGAGACCCGGCAGAACGTATCTGCGTATTAGCCTCACTCAAAAAAGTAATGGCATCCTGAGCCATCACATCGGTGCAGACCGCAATGCACAGCAGTCCCACCAAAGCATATCTCTCTCCTCTAATCCTCATCACTTATGCTTCTTATTTGTTTATATAC
>JAZLCW010000034.1:0-54191 GCA_045614445.1 Candidatus Cryptobacteroides sp.
AGTTGTGGCTGTCTTCATACCGAGAAGGGTAGTCGGAGCCATCTGACCTCCTGTCATACCGTAGATACCGTTGTTGATGAAGATCACTACGATGTTCTCTCCGCGGCTGCAGGCATGGATGATCTCTGCAGTACCGATTGACGCAAGGTCGCCGTCACCCTGGTATGTGAACACATATTTCTCAGGATTGAGACGCTTTGTCGCGGTTGCAAGGGCAGGAGCACGTCCGTGAGCTGCCTGCTGCCAGTCAACATTAAGATAATTGTATGCAAATACAGAACAACCTACAGGGCTGACTGCGATTGTCTCCTCCTGGATGCCCATCTCCTCGATTACTTCGGCTATGAGCTTATGTACTGTACCGTGAGAACATCCCGGGCAGTAGTGCATTACATTGTCTGTGAGAATCGGAGTCTTCTTGTAGACGATGTTCTCGGGTTTCTTGATATCTTCTATATTCATTGTGTTTCCTTATTTCAGATTGTTGAACTTCTTGAAAGCCTCTGCGATTTCATCAGGAGTGTAGATGATACCTCCCTGTCTTCCGTAGAATCCTACAGGGCAGGCTCCGTTAACTGCGAGCTTCACGTCATCCACCATCTGGCCGAGGTTAAGCTCGATGCTCATCATGCTCTTTACCTGGCCTGAGAGCTCCTGGATTCTCTTTGTCGGGAATGGGAAGAGGGTAACCGGTCTGAGGAGACCTGCCTTGATTCCTTCCTCGCGGAGCTGGTCCACTACAGCCTCACAGATACGAGCTGAACATCCGAATGCAACGAACAGATACTCTGCATCTTCTGTCTGATACTCTTCGTATTTTACCTCGTTCTCCTTTATCACTTCGTATTTTGCAGCGAGCTTCTGGTTGAATCTCTCCTGAACGTCAGACTCGAGAGCAAGTGAAGTGATCACATTGTATGGTCTGTCAGCAGTCTTTCCGGTAGTAGCCCAAGGTGCTGCCTTAAGGAGTTCTTCCTTAGTCATGCGAGGCTTCTCAGGACGAAGTTCCACCTTCTCCATCATCTGACCTACGATACCGTCGGCGAGAATGATTACAGGTGTACGATACTTGAAAGCAAGGTCGAATCCCCAGTCAACGAAGTCATACATATCCTGTGCAGATGCCGGTGCAAGTACAATTGCGTTATAGTCACCGTGTCCGCCACCTTTCACGCACTGGTTGTAGTCACTCTGGCTAGGCTGGATTGTACCCAGACCAGGACCGCCTCGCTGGCAGTTGACGATCACGCAAGGAAGCTCTGCTCCTGCAAGGTAGCTGAGTCCTTCGCACATAAGGCTGATTCCTGGAGAACTTGAAGATGTCATCACCTTCTTTCCGCAGCATGCACCGCCATATACCATATTGATGGATGAAGTTTCACTTTCTGCCTGAAGCACGACCATACCAGTTGTAAGCCAAGGTCTCTCCTTCATAAGGGTTTCCATAACCTCAGACTGCGGAGTGATAGGATATCCGAAATATCCGTCCGCACCGTTGCGTATTGCCGATATGGCAATCGCCTCGTTTCCTTTCATCAGAATTTTCTCTGCCATATCCAATTAGATTTTAACTCTGTAAACAGTAATAACCGAATCAGGACATACGATAGCGCAGTTTGAACAGCCTACGCAAGCGTCACCGACCATCTCGGCATAATGATAACCTTTGTTGTTGACCAACTTAGCGAGCTCGATGCTCTTGGTCGGACAATTCTCTACACATACTCCGCATCCTTTGCATTTCTGTGTATCCACTTCGATTGCTCCTTTAAATGCCATTATTATATAGTTTTAAGTGTTTTGTTTCTACTTGTTTTGAATAATTCTGTTTTTTGTTTCAAAATCGAAGTAAATGTAGTGCTTTTTTGTCTTATTTTCAAATAATGTTTGAAAAAAATGAAAAGTCACCCTCAAGGCATACATTTATAAGAAAAATTGTATAACTTTGAAAACTTTAAACGAAAGGTGACGTATGGGGAAGATTTTATTGAAAAATATTCTGTCAGAGGGAGTTGCGTCAGATATTCTTATTGATGGAAATCTGATTGCAAAGGTCGTCAAGTCTGAAAATCAGACACTTGTGCCGGAAGGTGCAGAAGTCATAGATTGTACCGGCAAGGCAGCATTCCCGGCTTTCATCAATATGCACACTCATGCCGGAATGGCACTTATGAAAGGTATCGGTGAGGATATGGCTTTCCATGAATGGCTGGACAAGATATGGCAGGTGGAAGAGCATATCGATGACGAATATGTCTATTATGCCACTAAGGCAGCCTGTCTGGAAATGATAAAGACAGGAACCACCACCTTCAATGACCAGTACTGGCATATGCCGATGGCTTATAAGGCCGCTATGGAACTTGGAATGAGACCGGCATTGTCATATGTCGTGCTTGACAAGAATGATCCTGAGGAATCGGAGCGCCAGAAAGAACAGTGCCGCCAGATGTACGAGATTACCAAGGAGTGGGATCCGAAGGCACAGCTGCTTATTTCTGTCCATGCGATATATTCGGTAAGGGAGCCGATGATGCTCTGGGCTGTCGACTTTGCACGTGAGCACGGTCTGAAGATCCATATCCATGTTTCAGAGACCCGCAAGGAAGTGGAAGACTGTATGAGAGAGCATGGCGGTATGTCTCCTGTGGAATATCTTGATTCACTCGGGGTGCTCGGACCGGATGTCATTGCTGCCCATACGCTTTGGCTATCGGACAATGATGTAAGGATACTGGGTGAAAGGGGAGTGACCTGCGTGCACAATATCAATTCAAATCTGAAGCTCGCTTCAGGATATCGTTTCCGTTACAATGAATTGAAAGAAGCCGGGGCCAATGTCTGCATAGGTACGGACGGTTGCGGTTCGTCCAATAATCTCGATCTGCTGGAGGCAATGAAGACAGCTGCGATCGTACAGAAGGCATGGCGTGACGATCCTACTGCGATGCCTCTGGAAGATCTTGCGGCGATGGCAGGGGCTAATGCAGCTGAAGCTTTGGGACTCAATGCCGGCAGAATCGAAGAAGGAGCCTTGGCTGATCTGCTCATAATAGATGTTACCGGTTATCAGTTCCTCTCTCCTGCAAAATTACTTGCGAATCTGATTTATTCAGCTCATTCCGATTGCGTGGAGTCTGTCATCTGTGACGGAAAATTCATTATGCGCGACCGTGTGGTGCCTGGAGAAGAACAGATTCTTGATGATGCCCGCAAGGCAATGACAAGACTTAAATTCTAAATTAGTACTATGGATCCAAGAGTAGAAAAGATTATGACTGCCGCACAATATATTGCGGCCAAGCTTGACGGAAGAAAACCTTTCGCCGGTATCGTTCTCGGCAGCGGACTCGGAAAGCTTGCAGACAAGATAGAAAATCCGATAGTGATCCCTTATAAGGAAATTCCTGGTTTCCCGGTTTCGACAGCAGTAGGCCACAAGGGCAATTTCATTGCCGGCGAACTTGGAGGTAAGTTTGTGGTGGCAATGCAGGGACGCTTCCATTATTATGAAGGTTATCCGATGGAGCTGGTGACACTTCCGATCAGGGTGATGAAAGTTCTTGGTATTCAGTATCTGTTTGTTTCAAATGCAGCAGGAGGAGTGAATTACGACTTCAAGGTAGGAGACCTTATGGTGATAACAGATCATATCAATCATCTGCCGAACCCGCTCATAGGACCTAATATGGATGAGTTCGGGCCTCGCTTCCCTGATATGACCCGTCCATATGACAAGAAGCTGAGAATGAGAGCATTTGAGATAGCTGCAGGACTCGGTTATGAGCTTAAGAGCGGTGTCTATTTCGCCGGTACCGGTCCTTCATATGAGACCCCTGCAGAATATAAGTATTTCCGTCTTATCGGTGCAGATGCGGTCGGAATGTCAACGATTCCTGAAGTCATCGTGGCGCGTCATTCCGATATTCCGGTATTCGGTATGTCTGTAATCACAAATGAGGCTCATGATGATTATGCTGAGGATTATGTGAACGACGGCGATGATGTCGTGGTTGCAGCCAATGCTGCTGCCGACAGGATGACAGTCCTCTTCTCCGGAATCATCGAATCTTTATAAAGACTTTCACAATAAAGAATCAGCGTCAGAATTCTTCGGTTCTGACGCTGATTCTTTATTGAAGCTATATTGTTATTTTCTTTCGAGCTTGATCTCGTTAACAGGCTCTACAGGTGCGAGCACATTGTTCACCTTCCAGTCCTGAGCCTTCTTGAGCTTGTACTGTGCGGTCGCTCTGATGTCTTCCACGCTCGCAGCAAAGTGTACCTGATAAGTACCTGCAGCAGCCTCCCATGCAGAGGTTGCCTCATTGAATGAAGCGAGACCGTAATTGCATACGTTCATTGTAAGGGTCTGTGACTCGCCAGGAGCAAGCTCTTTTGTCTTGGCAAATGCCTTGAGTTCGAGGGCTGGCTTGTCAAGTCCGCCTTCTGGTGCGGTTACATAAAGCTGAACAGCTTCTTTACCTGCCACCTTACCTGTGTTGGTTACAGTAACAGTAGCAGTGAATCCATCAGCTGTAGCCTTTACGACAGGTTTGCTGTAAGCGAATGTAGTGTAAGAAAGTCCGTATCCGAAAGGATATGAAACTTCTACGTCTGCAGTCGTGAAATAGCGGTAACCGACATAGATACCTTCCTCATATGCTGTGTAGTCCACATTCTTGCGAGGTGCAGCAGGACCTCTTCCACGGAATGTAGTCGTAGATGCGGTATAGTCGTAAGGGAAGTTGTGTGATGAAGGATTGTCAAGATAGTTCATCGGGAATGTAGTTGCAAGCTTTCCTGAAGGATTGACCTTGCCAAGGAGAACATCAGCTACGGATGCACCGCCTTCCATACCTGGCTGCCAAGCGAGAAGGATTGCATCAGGCATATGCTTCCATGATGCAGTCTCGATGACGCCGCCGATATTAAGCACAACCACCACCTTCTTACCGTTTTTGTGATATGCATCACAGATAGTCTGAAGATTAGCCACTTCCACAGCGTTAAGGCGGAAGTCTCCCTGTCCGTCCTTTCTGTCTCCACCTTCTCCGGCGTTACGTCCGATAGTGAGGACTGCTACGTCTGTACCTGCTTCCACCTTGGTTACGAATGCCTTGGAAACCTCTACTTCTGGAAGTACCGGCTTGCCCCACATTCTGCCAGGGGAATTATTGTTCATTGTTTCCTCTGTATAGGCAATATATTTTTTATACCATGAACCTGGAGCTGGATCCACATTCACGCCGTTTCCTTCAAGACCTTCCTGTACATTACGGATATATTTCTTGTTCACGTTTCCTGAACCTGTACCTCCGGCTATGAAATCGTATGAGGTCACACCCCAAAGTCCGATTTTCTCGTCTCCCTTCAGAGGAAGAACGCCATTGTTCTTAAGAAGTACCATTCCTTCCGCACCTGCCTTACGGACGAGCTTTGCATGTTCTTCGGTAGCAGGCTTGTTTGAATACTGATAGCCTTTGAAGCGAGGAGTCTTTACTACGAACTCGAGCATGTTGCGGACATTTCTGTCAATCTCTTCCATTGTGATTTCACCGCTCTTCACTCCTTCGAGGATACGCTCCATCTCTGTCTGGTTACCTGGCTCCATAACATCATTGCCGGCCTTTACAGACTTGACTGTGCCTTGTTTGTTGCCCCAGTCTGTCATCACGATACCGTCCCAACCCCACTCGTCGCGGAGAACTGTAGTGAGAAGGTCGTATGACTGCTGAGTGTACTCGCCGTTGAGGATATTGTATGATGACATAACTGTCCACGGATTTCCTTCTTTGATGGCGATTTCGAAATTCTTGAGGTAAATTTCACGGAGAGCACGCTGGCTTACGCGTGAGTCGTTCTCATGACGGTTTGTCTCCTGATTGTTTGCTGCATAGTGCTTTACAGATGTGCCGACACCGTTGCTCTGAATACCTTTCACATAAGCGGCAGCCATCTTTCCGGAGAGGAACGGATCCTCAGAGAAATACTCGAAATTACGGCCGCAAAGTACGTTGCGATGGATGTTCATTCCTGGTGCGAGAAGTACATCGACTCCGAACTCGAGGACTTCCTGTCCCATTGCTTCAGTGACCTCGTTTACAAGGTCAAGATCCCATGAGGTCGCAAGAGCAGTTCCAACAGGGAATGCAGTCGCATAATATGTATTCGGGTCGTTCTGGCGTGTAGGATTGATACGAACACCTGCAGGACCGTCTGCAAGGACAGTCTGAGTGATACCCAGACGTGGTACTGCGCGTGTTACGCCGGCAGCGCCAGGGACGAGGTTGGTAGTTCCGGTAGGAACTCCGTCAATAGTGATAGGGCGGCTTCCTCCCACCAGAAGTGTTACCTTTTCCTCGAGAGTCATCGCATTGATGATCTCGTCGATATTGTCCGCTGTGAGCTTAGGCTGTGCGACAGCCGTAAATCCCGCAAGCAGGCAAGATGTGATCAGAAAGAACTTTTTCATATTGTTGTCAGGTTTGGGATTTATTTCTTTACATAGATGTTGGTGATCTCACCGTATACGAGCTTGTGCCAGTCCTTGGCCTCGTCATATCCTCCCTGGAGGAATTCCTTGCCTTCTTCAGTGTAGAACTCGTCCTTTGAAACGGTTGGAGCTGCGATGAGCTTGCACTCGATGATGATCTTTGCTTCCTGATATGCCGGAGCTCCGTCAGGAGTAGGCATAGGGGTGAGCTTTGTCTGTGCCATTTTCTCTGTATTGCGGCCTGAAGCAGTGCCGAACTTAAGGATGTCTCCCTTGTAATCAGCTGGGAAATAGCACATTGTGTATGTGCTGGTTTCTTTGATCTTTTCGAGCGTGTATCTGTTGGCACGGAGGAAGCACCAGGTTACAGGCTTGTTGAACATGATTCCTGTTCCGCCCCAGCTTGCTACCATTGAGTTCGGCTGCTCTCCTGCAGTGATTACTGTCCAATCGTCTCCTACGAGCTTGAAGATGTTTTCGTCGAAGTCCTTCGGAGCTACAGTATCATAGGCCTGGCTGAATCTTTCCTTCTTAAGAGCCAGTTCGTCGTAGTTCACATACACTCCTTCGCATGCTAAAGATCTGTTAAGCATTCCGTTTGGATTCGGTGTGCCTTCAACTTTGCCTGCAAGCAGTTCTTCCGATGCCTTCTCAAGGGTCTGGATCCTCTCCAATGTCTCGAAATTTCCTCCTGAGAAATGTCCGCAATAGAATTTCTTGTAGCCGTTTGCACTGAAATACTCATAAGCATCTTTGCAGGTCTTCTGAAGTGTCTTGAAGTCGCAGAATACCAGGAGGTAGCCGTTTCCGAACGAATCTCCGCTGAATCCCTGATCTGTGCCGACTTCAAGGAATGTGGTCGAACCTGGAGTGTGGCCCGGAGTGAAGAATGTCTCGAGAGTTCTTCCGCCGAGTTCGATCAGCTGACCATGCTCAAGGTATCTGATGGTACCCTTGTAGCCAGGCATGAATGCCGGTACATAGATTGTGTCGGCTGGATTGATCCATACTTCGTCGAAGCATCCTGCAGCACCTGCGTGATCCGGATGGACGTGTGTAAGAATCAGTGTCACAGGCTTCTTTGTTATCTTCCTGACGATCTTGTCAAGTCCTGGGACTGTGGTGCCGGCGTCGATCAGGACAGCCTTATCCTTTCCTTCCACGATGTACATGCTCTCTGATGACATAGCATTGCCGGATCCGACCCAGGTATGCTTGTCAATCTGTCTGAATGTGACATTCTTGTCTTTATAGACAGTCTTGAGTTCATCCAGAGGGCTCTTGAACTGAGCAGATGCACTCAGTCCGATGATCATTGAAATGATCGCAAGTAGTGTTTTTCTCATATTGTGTAGGTTATTAGTTTATGCTTGAGGCAAAGAGCGAACTCCATGCATCTGACGGCATATCCCAGTCTCCGCGAGGGGAGAGGCCGACAGAACCCACCTTAGGTCCGTCCGGCATGCATGAGCGTTTGAACTGCTGGTTGAAGAAACGACGGACAAATGTCTTTAGCCATTTGATGATGGTTTCGTCATCGTATGAACCCGCGAAGGCTTTACGTGCGAGGAATAAGATCTTGTCCGGACTGTATCCGCAGCGGATGAAATTATAAATGAAGAAGTCGTGGAGCTCGTATGGACCGACAAGGTCTTCTGTAACCTGTTGGATCTCGTCGTTTTCATCGGCTGGGAGAAGTTCAGGACTGATAGGAGTGTCTACGATATCCAGGAGTATTTCCTTGATGCTCCTTCCGTCCTTACCTGCCATTCCTTCGAATCTGTTCTCCGCTGCCCATTTTACAAGGCTGCGTACCAATGTCTTAGGTACTCCGCCGTTGACTCCATACATTGACATATGATCACCATTGTATGTGCACCATCCTAGTGCAAGCTCAGAAAGATCACCGGTTCCGATCACCAGTCCACCTGTCTGATTGGCAATGTCCATAAGTATCTGCGTCCTTTCACGGGCCTGTGAATTTTCGTATGTGGCGTCACGGATTGACGGGTCGTGTGATATGTCCTTGAAATGCTGCTCGCAGGCTGCTGCAATCGATATTTCACGCAGGCATGTGCCAAGCGCTTCCATAAGGTCTGTCGCATTGTTCTTCGTACGGGCAGTTGTACCGAAGCCCGGCATTGTCGCGGTCACGATCCTCTCGTGCGACCATCCGAGCTTATCGAAAGCCAATACCGCCACTATCAATGCCAAAGTACTGTCAAGACCGCCTGAAATACCGATGACCGCAGTCTGACAATTGATATGGCTTAACCTTTTGATAAGTCCAGCCACCTGGATATCAATGATTTCCCTGCATCTGTAGTCAATGTCTTCCGCAGGAACGAAAGGATGAGGCTCGATAGGTCTGTATAGATCTTTTTCGAAATCAGTCTCTGCTGCATCTCCGAGGCTTCTTCTGTCATAAAGCCTGTAGTATGTGGATGCGCCTGTACCATCAGGAGAAATGGCGTTGAACAGGGCGGATCCTTTGCGGATGTTTTCGATCCTTTCAATGTCTATATCAGCGATTATCATTGAGGATTCTGTCCGATATCTTTCGTTTTCTGCCAGCATGCATCCGTTTTCCCATATGTATGCTGCACCGGCGTATACATTGTCTCTTGTCGATTCGCCGGATCCGGCAGAAGCATAAATATATCCGCAGATGGCTTTCGCTGAATGTTCTCTGAGCAGAGCCTTCCTGTACTGCTCTCTCATCAGGATTTCCCTGTCCGCAGACAGATTCACGATGAAATGTGCTCCCTGAAGCACATGATATGCAGATGGCGGTACCGGAGCCCACAGATCATTTCCAAGTTCAATGGCAAATGTAGAATGTCCCAGACCGAAGATCAGGTTAGGGGAAATATTGCATCTTTGTCCGGCATAGCGTATCTCTCCGAAATATCCTTCGCGTACGGAGTCCTTGCCATTGCACAGAATCGCTCCGTCATTTCTTACATCAGCCGATAGGAAATCTGTTCCTGATGCAAAGTTCCGGCTTTCCTCTGCGGTGATATAAGTCTTTGGTACAATGCCCTTTATATTACCGTTCCTGATCACGATAGCGCAGCTGTACAGACGACATCTGTATGAGACAGGTGCTCCAGCTACAATGGTCAATGACTTTCCACGGCTGAATTCCACAATTTTCCTGACTTCATCCTCTGCTCCTTTTATCAGCAGGCTCTGTCCGAAAAGATCCCCACATGAATAGCCTGTAAGTGATAGTTCAGGAAACGCGACAAGCGAAACTCCCTTTTCGAAAGCTTCGCCTGCAAGACGGCATATCTCAGCCGCATTATATGTCACATCTGCAACTCTTACCGAAGGTACAGCCGCAGCTGTACGTATGAATCCGTAATTCTTCATTTCTTGTCAGTTTATCTGCCAAATTTAATGAAAAATCCGGAAATATCCACTGTCAGAGTTCTAATTTACTGATATGTCAATTTATCATCTTGCTTACTTCTTCCAGTGGCATCTGTCCTGTTATCGATATGTACGAAGTAGAAAAAGAGTCTTTGGACAATAGTACGAGATCGCTGATTGTGCTGTCTTGCTCTGCTGATGATCACGCGGATATTGTTACAATATTCATATAAAAAAGGACAGCTGAATGTCAGCCGTCCTTGTATAGTTTAAAGCTCTTCGAATTCCACATCTGTGAATTTCTCGCCTGAGCCATTGTCTTTCAAACAGTTGGATTTGATATACTTGATTACTTCCTCGAGTCCCTCAGTGAATTTTTCGAAGTCCTCCTTGTAAAGGAAAATCTTATGCTTGTCGTATGCAAAATGACCATTATTATCCACCTTGCGCTTGCTTTCTGTGATCGTCAGATAATAGTCGTTGCCTTTTGTCGCCTTGACGTCAAAGAAGTATGTACGCTTTCCAGCTCTTACAGGTTTTGAGTAGATATCCTCTCCTGAACGCTCCTGAGCATTTGCTCCATCATAATCCTCACTATACATAGCTTATTTTTTTAGTAAATCTCTACAAAGATAAGGTTTTTTCTGAAAATGGATGTATATTTGCGTAAAATATTCAATAAAAATATGCTTAACAGAAGAATTTTGAGGATAAAGGCCTTTAAGGTGCTCTACAGCAGCGTTCTTGCGGGCAATATGTCTCTTTCGCAGGCCGAATCTCAGCTTGAGCTTTCCTGCGAAGCTACAAGGGACCTGTATATATATATGCTCGGTATCGTTTCCCCTCTGACAAAGATTGCAAGAGACAGGATCGAGGCGGCAAAGGCCAAGTTCAATCCTACTGAAGAGGAGAAGAATCCGAATATGAAGTTTGCAGAGAATGCTCTTGCTGCTCTTCTTGATTCAGATCAGGATTTCCAGAAGGTGTTCAAGAAAAAGAAGTTCGACTGGAGTCAATATGACCTTCTCCTCAAGAAGGTGATGACCTCAGTAGCATCAAAGGATTACTATGCTGAATATATGGCATCAGAGGATAGATCTCTTGCTGAAGATTGCAAGCTTTTTACAAGAATATACGAGGAAGAATTCGAGGATTGTGTGGAGCTTGAGAAACTTCTTGAAGATAAGTCACTTTACTGGAATGATGATCTGGCATATTCGTTGACCTGGTGCTGCAAGACCTTGAAGAGTCTTGCCAAAGGTGAGAAATGGAGCCTTATTCCATTATATCAGAGCGAGATGCTTAAAGGTGACGGCGTAGAGAGTGACAAGTTCTTTGTAAGAAAACTTCTTCAGGCCTCATTTGCCGGTTATGAGAAATATTCTGCTATGGTGGCAGAGTCAGTGGCAGGCTGGGAGAAGGAGCGTCTTTTCTCGACAGATGTGGTCCTGATTTCAATGGGCCTTGCAGAGGCTGTTACATTCCCGACAATCCCTGTCAAGGTAACAATGAACGAATATGTCGAAATCTCAAAGTTCTACGGAACCCCTAAGAGCCGCTCTTTCGTGAACGGACTTCTCGACAAGCTTGTTCAGCAGCTTGCTAACGAAGGACAGATAAACAAGGAAGGCAAAGGCCTTCTTTAATGTGAAACCATTTAAAGTCAAATAGAAATGAATATGTTTACAATTTTACAGGCAGCACAGCCAGCACAGGGTGGTGGAGCGATGATGTGGGTTATGATGGCCCTTATTTTCGTTGTGATGTGGTTCTTTATGATCCGTCCGCAGAGAAAGCAGCAGAAGGAACTTCAGGCTTTCCGTGATGGTCTCAAGAAGGGAGACAAGGTTGTTACCATCGGAGGAATCTACGGAACAGTATGCGAAATCAAGGATACTACCGTTCTCATCGAAGTGGATAACAATGTAAAGATCCGTGTGAGCAAGCAGGCTCTTGTAAAGGATTTTTCTGATCCTCAGCAGTAGTATATCGTTCACATCAGGTGATGAAAAGGCTATACGACAGGCTTTTGAAGTCATTGAATATCAGCGGGAGAGATCTTGCAGTTTTTCTGCTTGCTCTCCTGTTGGCATTTAGTATATGGCTTATTCATAACCTGGGACTCAAGTATAATAACTACCTGACAGCTTCTGTCAAGGCAGAGTGCAATATAGAGGGCCATACCAATATATCACTCAATGCAAGTGATGTGATCGCAAGGTGTCGTGCCACCGGTTATAAAGCGATCATGTCAGATATAAAAGCCAGGAGAAGCCCTGTCACAGTGACATTCAACCCGACTGTGATGCGGCATAAGGAGGGAGATCTCTTCTATGTCCTTGCATCGGATATGACTGAATATACCCACCTGATCTATGGAGACGGAGTGACGCTGGAATATTTTGTTTCCGATTCTGTATTCTTCCGTTTTCCAGAGGTCGATCATAAGAAGGTGCCCGTTCAGCCGGTATTTTCCGTTTCCTATATGCCTCAGCATATAAGCAAAGGTACACTTGAAGTAATACCTGATTCTGTCATATTATATGGACAGACCCGTGTACTTGAAACTATTGACAAGGTTCTGACGGAACCTATAAAGCATTCGAATCTTTCTTCCGATATTCAGGGACTTGTACGCCTTGAAAAAGTGAAGGATGTGAGAATATCGGTGTCGGAAGTCCACTATCTCCTGGATGTCAGCCGTTATGTGGAGATGAAGATGACGCTTCCCGTAACAGTTGAAAATGTGCCGTCCGACAAGAAGCTTGTTCCTTTTCCGTCAAAAGCCGAAGTGGTGATGAGACTATCGTTTCCGTTGGAAAGTCATCCTGAAGAAATCGAACTGAAAGCAGATTATAATGACTTCATCACATCTTTGAGCGGAATGTGTTCTTTGAGACTCAGCGGAGATACGAAAGGACTCATTTCATATGAGGTGGATCCGGTAGCAGTCAATTGTGTCCTGGAGGATAGATGATGATTCTTGTCATAACGGGAGGCATAGGCAGCGGAAAGTCTGAAGTCTGCAGGATATTGGCAAGTAAAGGACTTACGGCCCAATATAATGCGGATTCCAGAGTAAAGGAACTTTATACCTGTGTCCCTGGACTTCTGGAATCGATAGAGCAGAAGCTTGGATGTGGGCTAAGGAATGAATCCGGACAATTCGTTCCACAATTGCTGGCTCAGAGAATATTCTCTGACAGACAGGCCCTTGAAACTGTTGAATCTCTGGTTTTTCCGGCGCTGACCGAAGATTTCAGAGCTTTTGCCCGGAATACAGAAAGCAGGATTGTAGTATTCGAGTCTGCTACTATACTTGAAAAACCGCAGTTCGATGGTTTCGGTGATAAGGTAGTTCTGGTGGACGCTCCGGTACAGGTGAGACTGGAAAGAGCATGCATCAGGGACAATGCAGATAAGGAAGCAGTCAAGGCGCGAATGGCCAATCAGAAGCTGATGAATTCACTGTCTGAAGGTGCTGTGGATGCTAGGATAGATGCTGTGATCGTCAACGACGGTACACTCGGAATACTTGAAGAAAGAATAGAGAAAACAATGTCGGATCTCTTCGGAGACTGGCGGAAAGATATAGTTTAATACGAAACAATAATTACAAAATGAAAACAGATCTTACAAAGATTCTGGCGATTTCAGGCCAGAGCGGATTGTTCCTTTATATTTCAGCTACCCGTACAGGCGCAGTTGTCGAGGCACTTGCTGACAAGAAGAGAAGCGCGGTATCGGCTACAAGCAAGATTACTTCACTTGCTGATATCTCGATTTATACTGATGATGAGGAAGTCAAGCTCCAGCAGGTATTCCTTAATATGAAAGAGGTTCTCGGAGAAGACAATGCTCCTTCAGCAAAGTCAGCTCCTGAGGTACTCAAGGCCCTTTTCGAGAAGGCTCTTCCAGATTATGACCGCGACCGTTTCTATGTATCTCACATGAAGAAGGTAGTGGAGTGGTACAATGCTCTGAAGAACTATGCTTCTCTTGATTTCGTTAACCCTGAGGAGGAGGCTGAGGAGACAGAAGCAGCTGATCAGGAGTAATCTATGACTGTCATCAGAAAGAAATTACAGACCGTGACCTTGGGCTGTTCGAAGAACAAGGTCGATACAGAACATATCCTTTCCCAGGTGGATGATCTTTATGAGATCGTTCCCGAGGGAGAGGATATTCCCGTTGATGTACTCCTTATAAACACATGCGGATTTATCGGCGATGCAAAGGAGGAGTCGATTCAGACAGTACTTGAAGCAGTCGATAGGAAGAATAGGGGAGAGGTCGGTAAAGTCGTGGTATTCGGCTGTTTATCTCAGCGTTATGCTGATCAGATGCCTGAGCTCATTCCTGAAGTGGATGCCTGGTTCGGAGCCAGAGATTTCGATCCTGTGATAAAGGAGCTCGGGGCACAGCCTGATCCGGCAAAGGTATCTTCAAGATATCTGACGACCCCGTCCCACTATGCTTATCTGAAGATTTCAGAGGGATGTGACCGCAGATGTTCATACTGTGCCATTCCGTTCATCCGTGGAGGGCATAAGTCCGTACCTATGGAGACACTCGTGGAAGAAGCCCGCAAATTGGCAGATGCCGGTGTGCGTGAGCTGATCATCATTGCTCAGGATACTACATATTATGGTCTTGACCTTTACCGTCGTCGCGCATTGGCAGAGCTTCTCCAGAGACTTTCCGAGGTGGAAGGAATCGAATGGATCAGGATACATTATTCTTATCCTGCTGCATTCCCTGAGGATGTGCTTGATCAGATGGCGAACAATCCTAAGGTATGCCGTTATATGGACATTCCGCTGCAGCATATTGCAGACAAGGTTCTGGACAATATGCACCGCAATGTCGATGGAGCATGGACCCGCGAGCTTATACGCAAGATGCGTGAGAAAGTACCAGGGGTAGTCCTCAGAACCACAATGATCGTAGGACATCCGGGTGAAGGCAAGAGAGCATTTGCAGAACTTCTGGACTTTGTGAAGGAAGCTCGCTTCGAAAGACTTGGGGCTTTCAAGTACTCTGAAGAAGAAGGTACCTATGGTGCTGAGAATTTCAAGGATACGATTTCGAAGCGTGTAAAGCAGGAGAGACTTGATGAACTGATGACACTTCAGAGCGAGATCTCAATGGCTTTCAACCAGTCTCGGGTAGGCTCTGAGATAGATGTTATTGTGGATGATTTCGTGGATGGAGTATTTGTCTGCCGAAGCGAGTTCGAGAGCCCTGAAGTAGATGGCGAGATTCTTGTAAAATATGATTCTTCAGTATTTGCAGATATCGATCCTTATTCAATGATCGGAGAGTTTATGAAAGTAAGGATCATAGGCGCGGATGAGTATGACCTTATTGCAGAACCAATTGAGATTTAGAACTATGAAAAGAAATCTGGCATTATGCATTGCAGTCATGGGACTCCTTGTGTCCTGTGGCCCCAGCAAGCACGCAGTACATGTAGAGATGCGCCATCCGTCCAAGACAGGAGTGAATCTGGTAGGCAAGAATGTGGCTGTTGTGTATCTGGAAGTGGATAATGTCGTTTCTTCAGAGTTCGGAGAGTCAATGGCTGACGGATTTGCATACACTCTGGAGCAGGACTATGGTCCGAGCACGCAGATAGGTATATACAGGATGCGTCATGAGTCTGGTGCGGATTATTCGAAGAAGGATTCTCTTTTCAATATCCTGATGGATACCGGCTCGGACATTGTATTCCTTTTCGATACCGTCAGATTCGGTACAATGACAGTCGGAGGACCGTCGCGTGTTTCATATCCGGCATCGGTGGATTCATCCTATGTAAGCAGCGGCAGCGTGCCATATACGATGAAGCTTTATTGCTACGACGGTATGAACAAGGAAGACAAGGTCCAGGCTTATGGCGGTACTGCAATGGCCAGACCTGAGGTATATTCCAATGGAAAAGATGACAGTACCATGGCTACATCCAAAGCATGGAAATCCCTTGGAATCCAAGGCTGGGATGCAGGAGTCAAGGTCGCAGATTCATTCAGATCCCAGTGGAAGCACGAACAGTACTCAATCGTCTATTATGAAGGAGAGAAGTGGTATGCTGCTCTGGAGAAGGCAGAGCAATATGATTGGAAGGGAGCAATGGATATCTGGATGGAGCTCCTTTCTACAAATGACCTGATGAAGCGAGCCTGTGCCGAATACAATATATCCGTAGCATCCTATATGCTTGGTGATTACGCTCTTGCAATCGAATGGCTTGATCTCTCGGATAAAGAAAATAAACTACCGATTTCCGATGCCCTTCGCAAAAGGATCAATTCGAGAATCAACTTATAAGCTTATAAACTTATAAACCCCAACCGACCTATATGCGCATATAGGTCGGTTCGGGTTTATAGATAGTAAGATGCTTCTCTTATTTGTTTGCTTCCGAGGTCGCTACAAGGTCAAGAGCTTCAGCAAGAATTGATATCGGATTCTTAACCTCCTTGCTTGTGGACATTTCGATCTGCCACTTGCAAGTCTCGCAGTCGCATGCTACGAAGTCAGGTCTGAGTCTTTCTATCTGCTCGAAGAGCGGCTTTCCGATGGCCTGTGAGACTTCGTAATTCTCCTTCTTGAAACCGTAAGTTCCGGCGATACCGCAGCAATTGCTGTCAAGGATTGTCAGATCTACACCAGGAATCATGCGAAGCAGCTCAGTTGAGAAGATGCCCCATCCCAGCTTCTCCATATGACAAGGTGTATGGTAGGCTATCTTAGCCTTGTAATCCTTTTTGAATACAAGCTTTACCTTGCCCTCATCGATCAGTCTGTAGATGAATCTTGTACCAAGCTCGATGTAATCCCTTACATCTGAATTATCCACTCCCAGAAGGTGAGGATACTCGTCTCTTATGGTGAAGTTACAAGATGATGATGCTCCGATTACCGGCATCTGTCTTTCGTAAACACTCTTGCGGATGCTTGCGATATTGTGCTCTGCATTTTTCTTTGCCTTGTCAGTCATGCAGTTGGCTATAAGCGCAGTACCGCAACATTTCTCGTTCTCCAGAAGATGTACTCCGTAGCCGAGTGCATTCATTACGCTCACCAGATCTTTACCGAGCTGAGGATAGTTATAATTGACATAACATCCGTGGAAATAGCTTACATGACGCTTGAATGAATCTTGGAATGTCATTACATTCTTCTTGTACCAGTTCTCAAAGGTCTTGGTAGTGTATTTAGGGAATGTGCGATGCTTGTCCACTTTAAGGACTGCGTCCATGACTACCTTTGTAGGTTTCAGACCAAGTGCGAAATTAGCTACCGGAGCTACCTTGGTAACAACAGTTCCCATAAAGTCTGTGTTGGCCAGAATCATATCACGTAGCTTAGGCGACTCTGTGCTGTATTTGATTCTTGCAGACTGGATGATATCACCGATTCTTACTCCTGAAGGACAGGCTACTTCGCAGCGCTTGCAGTTAAGGCAATACTTCAAGGTATTGTCGAAGAACAGTCCCTTCTTCAGGCGGAGTCTTTCGCCGTCCGGACCTGCCTGTTTTGGACCAGGGTAGAGCGGATTCACCGGCACTACGGGGCAATATACAGTACATACCGTACATTTGATGCACTGCTCAAAATTGTTGGCACTTATATTTTTTTCCTGCATTTTCATCTGATGTTCCTCCTACTTCTTTTCAAGAATTCTGTCAGCAGCAGCCATAGCAGTCACTATTGCAACTCCACCGCCGCAACCTTCGTAGAGTGCATTTGTTCCTCCTGCTACTGATCCGATGGCATAGAGATTATCGATCTTTTTTCCGTCAATTGAGGCATTAAGATCTGCATCTACCTTAGCTCCGAATGAAATGTAGTTCTGCTTCTTCCAGAACTGAGTGTTGAACCAATTCTCTCTGCCTGCATTGTATGTAAGGTCTATTCCGAATATCGGCTCGTAAACCTTATCTGGAGTAGCGATCAGACCTTTGCTGAAGAAACTGCCTGTAGCCAGAACGAAATTTTCAGCCTCCATCTTGATGTCATTGAAATTGACAGTCGAGATGTTCTTGATGTTTCCATTTTCGTCTGCAGTCGATTCGATCACAGTGTCGCCAAGGAAGAAACGTCCGCCAGCCTTTTCGAATTCAGACTTGAGAGTCATCTGAGTGCGGATTCCAGGCACTGATGGTGGCATTGTCGCCACGAACATAGTCTTTCTTCCTATGGCCTCTCTAAGTTTATCAACCACAGATCCGTCCTTGAGACCGAATACTGCAGGAAGAACTACTACATCTTCATCCTTTACCAGAGTCTTTACCTGCTCGGCAGCTTTTTCCCAGATACCGTCTCGGTCCATCACTCGTGCAATATTGGTGGCTCTCATTTCGCTCGGATTCTTGCGGAGTCTTTCCATCTCTTCAAGCTTGAGTGATACGATTCTGCACTCTGTTCCCTCCTTCTCGAATGAATCTGCGAGGAACTTGGTGTTGAAGTCAAGATATCCGAGAATGTTGATTATCAGTGCTTTACTTCCTATTTTCTCGCCTTTTGATGCGAGTGGAGTGAAATCATCAAGAGTAAGCCAGCCTGCTTTGCGCTCTCCTGTAGGAGTGACTCTCCAGGAGTTGCATGAGGCGTCGCCACTAACCTTGATACCACATCCTGCGAAGAAATCCTTCGCCTGGGCTGCATATTCCGCAGTTTTCTCAGCACCGATAATTGAATATGGGTGCTGTGCCGGTAGTGAAGCCATTGCCTTCAATGGAGATTCCACCTCAGTGCCGTCCGGGAGTCTTCCCAGAAGGTCAAATGTTCCGGACGAGAAGTGCATTGCACTCTGCCCAGCTGAGACTATAGCGCATTTCTTTCCGGCTTTCTGAAGTCTGATGCCACAGACAAGACCTGCAAGTCCTCCACCTATTATGATTGTATCGAATCTCATTGTCCTATTCAGCTTTATTGGTTTCACATTCACCGCCTTCCAGGCCGCATACTCCTGAATATATCCACTGCGAATATTCGCTTTCCCTGAGTGTATCGCCCCAGCAGATCGGATACATTCCCTTCCATCTTTCGTTGATGAAGTTCTTCAGATCACTCTTAGCTCTGTCTGTACACTTATGTGCATCTGCAAGCATTCCTGCAGCACGGCAGGCACAGAGCTCTCCCTGACATGTTCCCATTCCTACTCGGGTACGTCGGCGAAGGTCCACAAGATTATGCACGTCGAGCTCATCGATGGCATATTTCACCTCACCTACTGATACTTCTTCGCATTCACATACGAGACTTGCATCATATTCGTCCTTGAGTCCGATGTTTACTGCTCTCGCTCCGTGTCTTCCCACAGTCGCTTTATGGGTTGCGCCAGGTTTTGACCAGGTTTTATGTGATATTTCGTCGATATTCTCTTTTTCAGATCCTGGCAGAGGGGTATTCATAGTGATGCAGCTCTGCTGTATTCCAAGCTTCTTGCAGACAAGGTCTGCTGCCCATTCTGCCATCAGACGATAGGTCATAAGCTTACCTCCAGTGATGCTGATGAAGCCCTTTACTCCGTCTCGTGTCTCGTGGTCGAGAAGAACGATACCTCGGCTGATGTTTCTGCCTGAAGGATCGTCATCAGTAGCTACGAGAGGACGTACTCCTGCATATGCTCTTAGGATTCGTGTCGAAGCAAGGCTTGGAGCGAGCTTCTCTCCTTCCTGAAGAAGTACATCCACTTCATCAGGAGTCACGAACATATTATCACATTCTTCGAACGGAATACGGCTCGATGTGGTACCGATCAGACAGATAGTATCTCCCGGTACGAGGATGTCTGCATTGGCTGGCTTGCGGCAGCGGTTAAGAACGACATTGTTCACTCTGTGGCCAAAGATGAGGAGAGCTCCCTTTGCCGGGAACATATTGATTCTGACCCCTGCGAGTTCTGCGATGTGCTGTCCCCAGATACCTCCTGCATTTACGGTAATAGGAGCGTAGTACTTGTCTGTCTGCTTTGTGATATGATTGAAGACTTCTACACCTTTGACAGTGTCACCTTCCTTGATAAGACTTGTTACCTCGCTGTAAACCAATACCTTGGCCCCGTGAAGCTTCGCATCGATAACATTGGCCGATGTAAGACGGAAAGGATCGACAGCACCGTCAGGAACCTTTACTGCTCCGATAATGTCCGGATTGGCTGATGGCTCCATACGGAGAGCTTCCTTAGGGTCGATGATTTCCGCATTGATTCCTGCGGCCAGACATGATTCAACGAATTTTGCCTGATATCCAAGATCGTCCTCCGGAAGTGTGAGGAAAAGTCCTTCAGTCTCTTCCACGCAGTGTCGTGCGATCTTTCTCAGGATCATATTCTCCTTGATACATTCTTCCGCGGACTCGCGGTCAGTTACTGCATACCTTGCTCCACTGTGGAGAAGACCGTGGTTACGTCCGGTCGCTCCTGTGGCAAGGTCGTGCCTTTCGATAAGCAGGACTTTAAGACCGCGTAACGCACAGTCTCTGGCTGTTCCTGCACCTGTGATGCCACCTCCGACAATGATCACATCAAATTCATTGTCTCTTGCCGCTGCTCCCATAATTTCTTTTCTTTGTAATGTGCTGATATAATGTTGTTTATTTCTGTTTCTTTGCCTCTCTGCGTGCCTTTCTCTTCTTTATCCTTTCTGCCC
Source organism: Candidatus Cryptobacteroides sp. (assembly GCA_045614445.1). Classification (GTDB taxonomy): domain Bacteria; phylum Bacteroidota; class Bacteroidia; order Bacteroidales; family UBA932; genus Cryptobacteroides. The sequence goes on from JAZLCW010000034.1 coordinate 20,533, forward strand.
TTCTGGCCTGAACCTGCTCCCTTTTGTGTGCGATCATGTCTTTCAGGTTTTCTCCCATATTTTCGACAAATAAAGGAAAGCGCTCTTTCATATGTACCACTTTTTCATCAATGAACGAGTCAATGTGCCTTTCTTTCTTGGCCTGATGAATTTCGTCAAAAGTGATAAGGATGCAAGTCTCTTCCGCCTCGCTGAATTCATGGTTGATACCGCCTCCGAACATCTTCATGGTAGGGGAAAGACTCATATATGCGTTTACAAGTGGCGGAATGTTTACCCCATGCTTTCTGACTGCAGAATTGAGGAGTTTGTAATCCTCATTGAAATCATCTGCTGTGAGGATACTGTCCATATACGCTTTATCTGTCTCTATGACCAGAGGGTCGATAGGTGTGACCAGCTTTTCCTTGTCTTCAAAATGCTTGAAGAGAAAATGCTGGATAAGGTCACGAGCCTCGCGGTTGTATTCCGGATACATAGTCATTTTTCCGAAGAAATATTTCATGTCCGGTTTCTCAATGGCCAATGCTCCCAATCCGTCCCAGAGATTGTCCAAGGCGAACAATGCCTTCATACCTGCCTGACGGCTCTGATACTCGGGAGCAATGAAGCTTCTTCCCAATTCAATTGTAAACGGAAGATACTCTTTTATGAATTTCTCAGAAAAGTGGAACATATGGGCGGTCGCCAGTACTGGCTGCCCATTCTCGTCCAGCTTTATGTCTGTTCCGAGCAGATATCTGTATCCACCGATGATCTTCTCACCATCCGGATCCCATACGATAAGCTGCTGGTAAGGGTGATCCATTGTGTCGAACTCGTCGATATCCATGGAAAGCCCGCTTCCGCCTCCACTGTCTCTAAAAGCCTCTTCACGAAGTCTTCCGATTTCCTTCATTATGTTAGGAGAATCGAAATGATTGACTATGAAGATTTCATTATGACCCTTGTTAGTGTCCCTCAGTTTCTTGGCGGGGGTAAGCTCGGATTTGATAAGATCCTTGCTTATAGGTGCAATAATAGGTTCCATAATAGGTCAGGTTAGAGTTCATAAGCCTTTGCCCTGATTTCCTGAGCCCATTGGTAGTCTGACATTGACTTGTCCAGGCTTGACACAGGTATCGGCTTGCCAAAGGTGATCCTGTACTTTCTTCCCGTGCTTTTATACATCTCGTCAGGAAGAAGCATCATAGCGATGTTGAACTTCAGTCCAAGCTTCTTCTGGAGATTTGCGATGCGGTAGAAACGCTTCGAATTTTCACCTTCGAAATGAATAGGTATTATATCACGGCCAGTCTCGCGACTGAGCTTTATGAATGCCTTGGTCCACGGAAGATCGATTATCTTACCGTCAATTTTTCTTGAACAGAGTCCTGCTGGGAATACAAGCATCTGATTTTCAGAATGAAATGCTTCGCTTACCAGTCTTGGGAGATTTCTTGCCTGTCCTCCAAGCTTGTTGATCGGAATTCCAAGGGGAGCCATTCCCTTGAGGTTCATCAGAAGGTCATTAAGCAGATATTTTACCTTACCGTCGTATGCTCTTCCGATCAATGCTCCCAAAGTCACTCCGTCAATAGCTCCAAGCGGATGATTGGATACGAATGTATATCTTCTGCCATCCTTCGGAAGATTTTCCAATCCGTGCACTTCGAGCTCCACTCCAAGGTATTTCAAGCTGTTCTCACAGAATTCTACACCTATATATCCCTCTTGCAGATATTTGTTGATGAAGTCCAGATGAATGAACTTCTCGAACCATCTGATGAGGAATTTAGGAATTCTCTTAGCCCTGTCTCCAGCCTTGGCTTCAATGACTTTGTTCAGGTCAAGTATCTGCGGATCTCTTTCGCCCATATGCTATTCTACCTTCTTTACAGGGTCGCAGGTAAGACCTACTCCCAGTTTCTTGAATATCTTATGATCCACTTCGCTCAGCATGACTGTAGAGTGAACCTGGCATCCATCCAGCTTAGGCAGCTGATCCAAAGCCTTGCGGCAGTTGTCATCTGTAATGCTCAGCATTGACAGTGCGACCAGTACTTCGTCTGTGTGAAGACGAGGGTTGCGACCGTGCAGGAATGAAACCTTGGTCTTCTGGATCGGTGCGATCATCTCTTCCGGTATCAGCTTCACATTGTGCGGAATACCGGCGAGATGCTTTGTCGCGTTCAATATAAGCGCGGCGCTCGGTCCGAGGAGGGAAGTGGTTCGTGAAGTGATGATGGTTCCGTCCTGAAGTTCAATTGCGGCAGTCGGAACTCCGTAAAGATCCTTCCTTTCCCTTGCAGCTACAGTAGTTCTGCGATATTCGGTAGTCAGCTTGGCCTGCTTGAGGATAAGCGATATCTTGTTTACCTCATGCTCATTGCTTCCTTTCTCAGCAAGCCTGCAAAGTGCATAATAATATCTTCTGATGATTTCCTCTCTGGCCGCGTTGCAGCATACATCTTCGTCACTCATACAGAAGCCGATCATATTGACTCCCATGTCAGTAGGCGACTTGTATGGACTTTCTCCGTATATGCCTTCGAAGAGGGCATTCAGTACAGGGAATATCTCTATGTCGCGGTTATAGCTTGCAGCTATCTCTCCATATGCCTCGAAGTGGAACGGGTCGATCATGTTGACGTCGTTCAGATCGGCAGTGGCTGCTTCATATGCAATATTCACAGGGTGCTTGAGCGGAAGGTTCCATACCGGGAATGTCTCGAATTTCGCATAGCCGGCCTTGGTTCCTCTCTTGTTTTCGTGATAAAGCTGACTTAAGCATACTGCCATTTTTCCACTTCCAGGGCCTGGTGCTGTCACCACTACGAGGGGACGTGAGGTCTCCACGTAATCATTCTTACCGAATCCTTCGTCTGAATCGATCAGAGCTACATTATTTGGATATCCCTCGATGGTATAGTGATAATAAACCTTTATGCCGAGACGTTCGAGGCGTTTTCTATATGTGTCAGCACTTGCCTGTCCGTTGTAATGCGTCATGACTACGCTGCTTACATAGAATCCTACATTTTCGAACTCTCCACGCAGACGCAGTACATCTTCGTCATAAGTGATTCCCAAATCGCCGCGCACCTTGTTTTTCTCGATATCCTTTGCGCTGATCACAATGATGATTTCCGACTCATCCTTCAGCTGTTTGAGCATATCAAGCTTACTGTCCGGCTTGAAACCGGGCAGAACTCTGCTGGCGTGATTGTCATCAAATAATTTACCTCCGAATTCGAGGTAAAGTTTATCTCCGAACTGAGCGATACGCTTCTTGATCTGTTCGGACTGTATCCTAAGATATTTTTCGTTATCAAATCCCGTTTTCATACGGAAGGCAAATATAACGATTATTGCCTTCTTCTGCAAGAAGAAAACACAAAAAAGGGCTGGCATTTAGCCAACCCTTTGTGCAATAGGTAGAACCGTAAGCCGGTTTCTGTTTTAATCTGTCATTTATCTTCTCGATCCACCCCCCGGAAAAGAACGGGCCGCTCTTTTGCCCTTGCGGACATTCCGGTATACATGATCTTTCTGGTCCTGGTGCCGTCACCACCATATGTCGCCATACAGCGTCGTGAGCTCTTACCTCGCGGTTTCACCCTTACCCTTTCGGGCGGTTTGTTTTCTGTTACGGCATTCATAAAATTACTCCCATCTGTGCTTTCCACAGCAGGTTGCCCTACCCAGTCCGGACTTTCCTCTGATGCGGCAGCATCAGCGACAGAAGCGTCCTACCTATATTTCAATGAACTATTTGTATCCGAGTTTTCGCTCGATTCTGTCATTCTCTCTGTCGAGACGCTCGACCTCCTTGCGGAGAGCCGGAGTGATGTCTTCGCAATGTTTGTGGCATTGCATTGATTTTGAGTACATTCGGCCGATGCAGAAATTGCTGTGCGTACATCCGCTGCAGTGGTTCTCGTCAGCCTGCATCTTATTCACGAAGTCAGTGTCCTCAAGTACTGCACGTCCCATCTGGATCATAGGAAATCCCTTGTCTATAGCTTCGTCTGCACTCTTTCTATCTGTAACTCCTCCAACATATACGAACGGGAAATCCGGCATTGCTTCGTGGAACTTAAGAGCATCATCCATAAAGAAGAGCTTCTTGAACGGTACGCTTGGCGCGACGATCTTTCCTCCGAGCAATACTCCCAGCTTCAGCCACCATTTGCTCCAAGGGAAATAGTGCACAATAGCCTTTACTGGAAACTGTCCTCTCATCACATACTGAGGATGACGGCTTACGAAGCCGCCGGAGAGTACTATTGACTCGATTCCGAGATTGCGCAGTTCCTTTGCCACTTCGATAAGTTCTTCAGTTTCCTGGCCGCCCTTGAATCCGTCACGGGTGTTCAGCTTCGCGAAGAGGGCTACCTTGCCTTTTCCTGCAGCTACTGCCTTCTCCACGCACATCCTCATGAATCTCATTCTGTTCTCCAAGCTTCCACCGAACTCGTCGCGACGGTGATTGGTGTAAGGAGAAAGGAACTGTGAGATCAGGTATCCGTGTCCTGCGTGGATCTCGATTGCATCGAATCCTGCCTCGATTGCAAGTTCTACAGCTTTACCATATGCGTCAACCACTTCGTTGATCTGCTTCATATTCATCTTCTGGACGAATGTGGGAGAGTAGAGGTTGAATCCTCGGCTCGCTCCGTACGGCATACATCCGCAGATGGTCCTGTGAGACATGTTTCCGCAGTGTCCGAGCTGGATGGAAGCCTTCGCTCCCTCAGCGTGGATAGCATCTGTCAGCGCCTTGAGCTCAGGAACGATCTCTTCGCGCATCCAAAGCTGATTCTCGAAAGAAAGTCCGCTCTGGCATACCGCTGCATAGGCTACAGTAGTCATTCCGATGCCTCCGCGGGCAACTGCGGTGTGGTAGTCGAAGAGTTCCTTTGAAGGCCTTTGTCCGGGGCACATCGCCTCGAATGCCGCAGACCTGATGGTGCGGTTTCTCAGCTCTATAGGGCCGATTCTATATGGTGTGAATAACTCGCTCATAATTGTATTTTATATTCCTGAACTGATGATTCTCTTACCAGATAAATGGAATGATGTGCTTTTTGTTCAGTTTAGTATATTCTTCTCCGAATTCCTTTTCGTATTTCTCGGTCAGTGACTTTGCGCGCGGACCGAGATTGGCGAATGTCCAGGCTGCGAAAAGCAGTCCGGCAGGAGACCATGTAAGTATCGCATATCCGATCCACTCTGTGAATTCTCCGAAATAATTGGCTGATGTCACATATTTGTAGAATCCTTTTCGGGGAATGTAATGCTTGGTGTCGCCAGGTTTGCGGAGATGTCTGATAATATGGTCGGAGTGGAGATTGATGCCCATTCCGCAGAAGAATATTATCGCTCCGATAATGAACTGCGGGCTCCATAGCCAGTCGGTACCGTACATTCCGGCAGGGGCTTCACCGTAAAGCCATCCACCGATAAGATATGCGTTCAGTGTGTTGAATACCAGTCCCATAAGCATGATTGCAACAGGCATTGTGCTCTTTCCTCTCATCATAAGCGGGAAGATGAACGACCTCTGGAAATAATGCAGCAGATAGAGTCCGGCCATTATGAAGAGGACAGGTTTGGAGTTTCCTGTGTCCGCTCCGGAAAGTGCAAACTTTATCGTGTAGTAGAGCAGGAAGATGAATGCAGGTGCTTCCATCAGTACCCACGCTGTCTTGTTGTTGATCTTCGGACCCCAGTTCGATGTGGACAGATAGCCGTATCCGGCCTTGAAAAAGAACAAGGCTACGAATACTATTACGGCCATCACAGCCATAACGAGCATAATAATATAATAGGTATTCATAAATATATTCCGATTTGACCTGCAAAGGTAATGATTATTTTCGCAAGTTCGTTTTTTTACTTAATTTTGTCACCCAAAACATTGTTTGATGAGAAGAATTGTGACAGCATTCATATTATCGCTTCTGTTGATTGCCTGTGGTGAGGCTCCTCTGAAGGAGTACAGCCTTCAGGTGGTGGCCGAGTATCCTCACGATGTCGAGTCATACACTCAAGGCCTTTTCTTCCAGGATGGTCAGCTTTATGAAAGTACAGGACTTCGCGGAAAATCTACTTTCAGGAAGGTGGATCTTGAGACCGGAAAAGCTTTGGAAAGACTGGACTTCGACAAGAAATATTTTGTGGAAGGATCAGTGATGTGGATGGATAACCTGTATATTCTCACCTGGGATACAAAGACTGCTTTCATCTACGATGCAGAGACTCTCGAATATAAATCCACATGGAAATATCCTCGCGAAGGCTGGGGCATCACTACAGACGGAAAGTATCTGATCGCCTCTGACGGAAGTGCGAATATCTACTTTATGGACGAGAATTTCGCACAGCAGAAGAAGATCCTTGTGACAATCGAAGGTCGCCCGGTGCGTTTTCTCAATGAATTGGAATATATTGATGGAAAGATATGGGCCAATGTCTATACATCAGATGAGATCGTGATCATAAATCCGAAAGACGGTCGTATCGAAGGCATCATCAGTTGTAAAGGCCTCTTGCCTAAAAGCCTGAGAACTCCGGATACAGATGTACTTAACGGTATTGCCTATAACCCGGAGGACGGTAAGATCTATCTGACAGGAAAGAACTGGCCTAAGCTTTATGAGGTGAAGATTGTGGAGAAGAAAAGATAACATACAGCAGGGGTGCTCCGGAGACGGGGCTGAGATCATACCCATTAACCTGATCCGGATAATGCCGGCGTAGGGAAGCATAATCTCAAAGTATATTGAAACCATGTCGGTTTCATTACTGCCCCTTGCATAAATGTGCATAACATTATGCGAGGTTTTTTATTTTTTGCAGCGCTATGTTCGCTGATCCCTTTCTCTGCGGCAGCCGTGGGGAAAGAAGCGACCGATGAAAAGGTCGAGAGGCTTGACAGTGTAGTCGTCTCAACATCCCGTGCAGGCAAGGATACGCCTGTGACATTCACAATGATCGGCAAGGAGTCTCTCAGCCGTACCAACCCTCTGAATTCTCTACCGATGAATCTGTCCCTACAGCCGTCGGTTGTCTCTGTAAATGAGGGTGGTACCGGACTCGGCTATTCCAAGATGACGGTCCGCGGTTCTAAAGGTTCGCAGATCAATGTGACTCTCAACGGCATCACTCTCAATGATGCAGAATCGCAGGAAGTGTTCTGGGTCAATATCCCTGCATTATCTTCAATGATTTCCAGTGTACAGCTTCAGCGTGGCCTGGGAACATCTGCCAATGGCGCCGGTGCCTTCGGAGCAAGTGTCAATATGAGCACAGCTTCGGTGGGAGCGGATCCTTTTGCGACAGCAGAAATGTCTTTCGGTTCATACGGGACTTTCATCAGTACATTTGCTGCCGGTACAGGGTTGACAAAGTCCGGTGTCTATTTCAATGTTGCTTATTCCCGTGGACTCACAGACGGTTATATCCGCAATGCATACGCGGATGTGCAGTCTGCAATCGCAGTCCTGGGCTGGATGAATGAGCGTAACTCTCTCAGACTCACTTATCTGATGGGTGACCAGCATACCGGAATCACCTGGGAAGGAATCAGCTTGGAGAAGTATGCAGAAGACCGAAGGTACAATCCTGCCGGAGAGTATTACGATCAGTTTGGCAATGTCCGTTACTATGATAATGAGACAGATAACTATGCCCAGCATCATCTTCAGCTGAACTACACCCGGTCTTTCACCGACCGCCTGACCTGGAGCACTACCTTCAATTATACCCGTGGTGACGGATATTACGAAAACTACAAGGCCGGCAAGTCTTTCTCAAAATATCTGTTGCAGGCTCCGGATGGATATGATGAGGGTGACTTCATAACCCGCGAGGCTCTGGCCAATGATTATTTCGTGCTGAATTCCGACCTGCGCTATTGTTCAGATCGATTGAATCTGACGGCCGGAGTGAATCTGTCCCGTTACGACGGTGACCATATCGGAAGGGTTCTGTGGAGCAATGTGCTTGGTGATTCATTCGATTATGATGCGCATGAATGGTATCTCAATAATGGTTTGAAGCAGGAAGCTAATGCTTTTGTTCGTACTGAAGTGATTTGTGGTGAGGGACTTACTGCTTATGCAGACCTTCAGTACAGAGGGATATGGCTCAATATGTCCGGCCCTGAGGATGATGGTGTGCTCCTGGATCATAAGGATGATTGGCAGTTCATCAATCCTCGTGCAGGATTGTCATATCGATGGAGCCCGTCATCCCGTGTCTATGCTTCGGCTGCAATTGGACACCGCGAACCCGGAAGAAGTGACATAAAGGAACTGATTCTGGATGCGAACAAGTCATTGGAGGCTGGTGTGGCCGGCAGAGGAGTGGATATCCGTCCGGAGAAAATGCTGGATATCGAAGCCGGATATGAGTATTTTACAGAGAAACTCTCTTTCTCTGCGAATCTGTATATGATGGAATATAAGGATATGCTCATCGAGACCGGTAAACTCACTGATGTAGGATATGCCATAAAAGAGAATGTGCCTCGCAGCTGGCGTCGTGGTGTGGAGCTTGCTGCCGCCTGGAAAGCTCTTTCATGGCTTCAGGTAGGTGGTAATTTGACCCTGTCCACCAATAAGATACGCAGTTACACGGCTTATTATGAGATGTATGACAATATGAACGACTGGAATTATCTGGGACAGCATCAGGTCGAGTTTGAGAATACGGATATCCTTATGTCACCCTCGGTTGTAGGCATGGCTGATGTGACTATCAGACCTTTTGTATCTACAGATAATTCATTGAGTTCCCTTTATCTGTCATTGAATGGAAAATATGTAGGAAAGCAGTATTATGATAATACCTCATCTTCCGAGAGGGAGATTCCTGCATATTTTGTGGCGGATCTCTCGGTCGGGTATGAGGTGCCGGTGAGGAAATCTTCTTCTCTGACATTCAGTTTCCATATCCGGAACCTGCTTAACAATATGTACTACGCAGATGCGTGGCTCTGGAGGGCTTATTTCCAGGAGGAAGATGTATTCTATGCCGAGACCGGAATCTATTCGCAGGCACCTTTGAATCTTATGCTGAAGGTTGCCTGGAGATTCTGAATCTCTCATGACGGTATTTTTACTGTACCGTCATGAGAACTTCCGACCAATGAATGTCCTAATATAAATGATATGGTCTCATGACGGTAAGCGATTTCCACCGTTATGAGACCATATCATTTGACTGGCAATTGCAAAAATTATGACAGAAGCTTGCTGCCGGATCTGTCCAGAGCTACCTTGTGGAATTTATATCCCAGGCGCTTAAGCTGAAGGGAAGCTCCTGTGCGGAACATTACCTTGACTGTGCGTGCGAAAATATGGAACGCTTTGACAGTCTGGTGCTCGATGTGCTCGTGCTGGATGAATGTTGAAGCCTTCTGTGCGCAGCAGAGGAGGATATTCATTATCTGCTTGGCATCTATAGAGTCGAGAGTGAGGCCGAGGATGTTCTGAACGATGAATTCGTCCATATCATCGAATCCGCGCGGTCCGTGAAGACTCTCGTATTTTGCGCTGTGATGGCGTCCCCAGTCCTGATCCCACCACTGTGCCACAGCCATTCCTGCATATCCGGCACATGCGATGGCGAATTCAGGATAGCTGTTCACTTCAGGCAGAGCTTCGGCAATATATTCCGGTGCCCATTCCTTCCACTTCTGATCGATATCCTCGGAACTTAGCAGTTCGCCGTCGAGCATACCGAGACTTGTACACATTCTGAGAACCTCTCTTTGAAGATTCTGCTCATAAGTTTCGTAATATTGTATGTTTTCTTCCATAATCCAACTTTTAAGTTCAGTAAAAAATCCCGCATCACTGCGGGATTTTTTGGTTAGTTAGTAGTGTAGTGTATTTCCCTATTGGGATGATTAATTATTAGTGGTTAGAAACGTCTGATTGACATTAAATCGTTATGTCGAATGCAAATTTAGATAATAAATTGATATTTGCAAATAATTTTCACTTTATTCTTTTAAAAGATCAGGACGAAGCTGTTTGGTACGCTCGATTGCCTGTTCGTCCTGCCATTGTCTTATAAGCTTAGGGTTTCCGCTGAGAAGGACTTCTGGTACTTTCCATCCGTTGAATTCTGCAGGGCGGGTATAGACAGGAGGGGATACAAGTCCGTCCTGGAAACTGTCACTAAGTGCAGATGTTTCGTCAGACAATGCTCCCGGGATAAGTCTGATGATAGAATCAGCAAGAATGGCTGCAGGAAGCTCTCCACCGCTAAGTACATAATCTCCGCAAGATATTTCTCTTGTGACAAGATGCTCTCTGATACGATGATCGATTCCCTTATAATGTCCGCAGAGAAGGATGATGTTCTCCTTGAGCGAAAGCTCGTTGGAAATACCCTGGTTCAGGATTTCGCCGTCCGGTGACATGAAGATGACTTCGTCGTATTCTCTTTCAGCCTTAAGTTCCTGAATCATATTATATACAGGCTCCAGCATTATGACCATTCCGGCATCTCCGCCGTAGCTGTAGTCATCTACCTGCTGACGCGGGCCTTTGCCGTATTTCCTGAGGTTATGAATGTGGATCTCTACCAGTCCTTTCTTGATGGCGCGTCCTACAATCGAGTGACTGAGAGGACTTTCCAGAAGCTCCGGAACTACGGTTATGATGTCAATTCTCATAATAAATTCTTTATATCTGATGTTTAGTTCTGCAAAAATAATATTTTGATATGAGTTTTACTAAAAAAATGGTATATTTGCCACTTGTATAAATTTTAACTAAATAAACTCCATTATTATGAGTGACGTGATCATCCCTGATGTTGAAATCACATCAGATGTAGTATTGGCTGAGGCTGTGGAAAATGCAGAGCCAGCTGTAAATTATTCAGAAAAGACACTTGCTGAACTTATCAAGCTTTTTGAAGAGCTTGTTCAGAACGAGGAAAGAATGAAGATGTCCAAGGAGGCTGAGGCTATCAAATCTGCTTTCTACAAGAGACTTCAGAAGGAGAAGGCAGAGGCTGGACTTGTATCTGCAGATGCTGCTCCTGAGGCTGAGGAAACTGAGGAAGTTCAGGCACCTGTCGAAGAGACCGTAAGCGAGAATCCTTTCGCTGAGGTGGAAAGAGGCTTCAAGGACCTTTATAATAAATATAAGAAGGAGCGTGCCGAGTATAACAGGCAGCTCGAAAAGGAGCGCGAGGACAATCTCGCTGCAAAAGAGGCAGTCATTGCAGACCTCAAGGCGCTTCTTGAGAAGCAGGAGGATGTAAATGCAACATTCCCTGAGTTCCGTGAAATCCAGAATCGCTGGAGAGCTATCGGACCTGTACCTGCTCAGAGCTACAGGAACATCAATGAGACATACCAGCTCTATGTAGAGCAGTTCTATGATATGGTGAAGATCAACCGCGAGCTTCGCGACCTTGACTTCAAGAAGAACCTCGAGGCAAAGGAACAGTTCTGTGCATTTGCTGAGAAGCTTGCCGAGAATCCTAATATTGTGGAGGCTTTCCGCGAACTTCAGAAGCTCCACGAGCAGTGGAAGGAGTTCGGACCGGTAGCAAAAGAGTACAGAGGTCAGATCTGGGACCGTTTCAAGGCTGCTACAGCAGTCATCAACAAGAAATATCAGGCTTTCTTTGAGGGTATCAAGGAGCAGCAGGCTGAGAATCTTGTAAAGAAGACCGCACTCTGTGAGAAGGTGGAGGAAATCGCTGAGAGAGAGGTGACTAACTCTAATGAGTGGAATGCTTTCTCTAAGGAGATCGAAGATATCCAGAAGGAGTGGAAGACAATCGGTTTCGCTTCGAAGAAGGAGAACCAGAAGATTTATGACCGCTTCCGTGCTGCGTGCGACAAGTTCTATGGCCGCAAGCGTGATTTCTATACAGAATATAAGGACAGCATCAATTCTAATCTCGAGAAGAAGATTTCTCTTTGCGAGGCAGCTGAGGCTCTTAAGTCAAGCACTGAGTGGAAGAAGGCTACTGACCAGTTTATCAGCCTCCAGAAGCAGTGGAAGGAGATCGGAGCGGTTCCACGCAAGAAGTCTGAGCAGCTCTGGAAGAGATTCCGTGCGGCTTGCGACGAATTCTTCGCAGAGCGTGACAAGAATGCGAAGCCGGAGAACGATTTCTATGGCAATCTCAAGGCTAAGCAGCGTCTGATCGAGGAGATCAAGGCTTATGAACTCAAGAATGACGAGTCTGATGCAGCTGCAATGCAGGATTTCCAGAAGAGATGGCAGGAGATCGGTTTTGTTCCGTTCAAGGAAAAGGACAATATCGCTCAGACATACAAGGAGGCTCTCAATGCCAAGTTCCCACACAATGGTCGCGCTAATAACCGCCGTGCCCGTGGCGGAAAGCCGGCTCTCTCGGAGAAGGAGAGACTCATCCAGAAGTATCACCAGCTCGAGCAGGACATCGTGACATACGAGAACAACATCGGATTCTTCTCAATGTCAAAGAATTCTGCACCGCTTGTAAAGCAGATGGAAGAAAGGATCGCTCAGTCTAAGCAGGAACTCAAAGCCCTTGCAGACCAGATCAGAGTACTTACTGAAGCAGAAGAACAGGAATAATCAGAATGGCGGTGGCCGTAGAAGGTCACCGTCAGTTTGTGTAACATTATAAATATCAGATGAATAAGAGTAATTTAACAGGATTTGTCTTGATCTTTGCCATATTGATGGGATTTTCATGGTACCAGGCAAGACAACGTAACAAGCAGATAGAGGCACAGTACCAGCTTGATTCCATTGCGCGAGTAGAGCAGATGGCCGCGATGGCTATGGATTCTATGAAGAGAGCGCAGGGAATCGTACCTGAGAATGAGATCAATGTAATGACAATGCCTGCTTACAAGGATAGTCTTCTTACAGAGGCGCGCCTTGCGTCAGAGTCATTCTATATGCTGGCAAACGATAAGGTCGAAATCGAGTTCACCACTCGTGGAGCACAGCCTTATTCGGTGAAGGTAAACGATTATATGACCTATGACAGTACTGCTCTCTATCTTATCGAAAAGGGTGCGAGCCAGTATGGAATAAGTCTTTATGCAGGTGAGAACATCAATACAAAGGATTTTGTATTCCAGGTGGCGGAACATACCGATTCCACACTCGTGATGCAGCTTCCTTTTGCAGGTGGCGGATATATCCAGCAGAGATTCTTCCTTCCTGCAGACAGCTATATGATGCAGAATGAGCTCTCTCTCGTAAATATGGACGGAATCATTCCGCGCAATGTCTCAATGCTTGATATTGACTGGTCTGTAGTGATTCCACGCCTTGAGAAGGGTTATAAGAACGAAAAGCAGTATTCAAATCTTGACTACTATTTTACAGGTGACAAGAAGCCTGAGAATATGGGTCGTGGCCGTGATGGAAGCGAGCGTATCGATACAAAGCTTAAGTGGTTTGCTTTCCAGCAGCAGTTCTTCTCGGCAATCATGACTGCCGGAAATGAGTTCACCTCAGCTGACCTTTCTCTCAAGTACTTCTCTGAGAATGAGTACAAGAGCGAAGGCAAGCTTATGGCTTGTTCAGCAAAGCTTCGCTCAGATTTCCAGGCTGGTTCGAACAATGTCACAATCCCATACGAATTCTATTTCGGTCCTAATGACTATCGTACCCTCAAGTCTTATGACGAAAAGTACGAGAAGATCATTCCTCTTGGTGGATGGATGGTGGCTTGGTTCAGCCGTCTTGTGATCATCCCATGCTTCGACTTCCTTGGCAAGTTCATCAATAATTATGGACTTGTGATCCTTTTGATGACCATTCTCATCAAGTTCCTGATCTCACCATTGACTATCAAGTCATACAAGTCATCAGCAAAGATGCAGGTGATCAAACCTGAGGTCGACAAGCTTAATGCGAAGTATCCGAATGAGAAGGATGCGATGAAGAAACAGCAGGCTATGATGGAACTGTATCAGAAGGCAGGAATCAGCCCTATGGGTGGCTGTCTCCCTATGCTTCTGCAGATGCCGATCCTTTTCGCGATGTTCCGATTCTTCCCAGCATCCATCGAGCTCCGTCAGCAGAAGTTCCTTTGGGCTGATGACCTCAGTGCATATGACTCGATATGGGATTTCGGAGTGAATGTTCCTCTTCTTGGAGATCATCTTTCATTGTTTGCCCTTCTTATGGCTGTGACAATGTTCTTCTACTCTAAGATGACAGCATCTCAGATGTCTGATGATCCGAATATGGCGGGTATGAAAATCATGAGCCTTTACCTTATGCCGGTCATGATGTTCTTCATCTGTAACAATCTCTCGGCAGCGCTCAGCTACTATTACCTTCTTTCCAATATCATCACTATGGGTATGACTTGGTATATCCGTAAGTTCGTGGTTACTGAGGTGAAGGTTCGTGCAGATATGATGCTCAGAGCCAAGCAGCCTAAGAAGAAGTCAAAGTGGCAGCAGAGGCTTGAAGAGGCACAGAGAATGCAGGAACAGATGCAGAAACAGCAGAACCGCAGATAATGATTAAAGAAACAATCAATAAGTTACAATCCGAACTGCCAGCAACTGTAAAGTTGGTGGCAGTTTCTAAATTCCACCCTTTTGAAGCCATCGAAGAAGCTTATGATGCTGGTCAGAGGGCTTTCGGAGAGAGTCGTCCTCAGGAACTTCTGGCTAAGGTAAAGAGGCTGGAGGAAATCCGTGCCCAGAAGAACGACCCTGACTATATGTCTGATATCGAGTGGCATTTCATCGGACATCTTCAGACCAACAAACTGAAGATGGTTCTTCCGTATGCATCATTGATCCAGTCTGTGGATTCCGTAAGATTGTTGGACGCAATCGATAATTGGGGACGGACTAACAATAAAGTTTTAAATGTTCTGTTGGAGTGTTTTATATCCAGTGATGAAACTAAGCAGGGATTTTCCCGAGAGGAGGTTCTTGAGATTGTTTCCGGTGCGCGAGATTATGATCACATCCACATTGCCGGGGTCATGGGTATGGCTACCTATACTGATGACGAGAAGGTGATAAGGTCAGATTTCCAGCGCCTGAAGGAAATATCGGATGCGATGGGGGAGAGGATCGGTAAAGGCGTAGATGTCGATACGGATTGCAAGGAGATATCGATGGGAATGTCGGATGATTATCCGATTGCAATTGAAATGGGCTCCACAATGATCCGAGTGGGCTCGATGATATTCGGTGAAAGAAATTATTGATTTTTGTTTACCTTTACGGAAGTATTCTGCTTATTACTCCGTTTTATAGCAATAACGAACTTTAATTTTATAATTTATGAGGAGTTTGATTGCTTATTTGTCGAAACTCTTGCTTCCTCTTCTTGGAATAGGATTGGCTTCATGTGATGGTGGTGGTGATGCGAAGCTTGAGTATGGATGTCCTTATGCGGATTTCCGTGCATCAGGAACTGTAATAGATCAGGATGGCAAGCCGATTCAGGGCGTAAGAGTTGTCCTTAAAGGAAGATTGAATCCGGAAATGGATATTCCGAGAGAGACTGATACTGTCTGGACTGATCGGTCAGGCTATTATCAATGTAATGCTGGAGTAAGATATCTTGATGATTCAAGAATTACATTTGAATTTCAGGATGTCGATGGGCCTGAGAATGGAGGAGAGTTTTCGAAAGTGGAAGTCGATGCCCCTATTGTCAAGGTCGAGGATGGTGAAGGATGGTATATGGGTAAGTTTGAGGCCTGTGCAGATGTGAAAATGTTCAAAAAAGAATAATCAATGTCTGGATTATCGATCAAACAGAGGATTGCACTGGAACTTCAGCGTCAGCTGATTCTCGACAGTCAGGAAAAGCATCCGCTCAGGCAGCTTTTCTGGGAAAGTACTCTCAGGTGCAATATGAAATGCCGTCACTGTGGAAGCGACTGCAGGGTTTCTTCCCTTCATCCTGATATGCCTTTCGAAGATTTTGCCAAGGTACTTCGCCGTATCAAGGAAAAGTACGATTCCCATAAGATAATGGTCATCGTTACCGGAGGTGAGCCTCTTATGCGTAAAGATATAGAGCAGTGCGGCAGGGCAATCTATGATATGGAATTCCCATGGGGAATCGTCTCGAACGGACTTCTGATGACTCCTAAGAAGATAGATGGCCTTCTCAGGGCTGGACTTCATTCTGCAACCATTTCTCTGGATGGTTTTGAAGATGATCACGAGTGGATCCGTGGAGTCAAAGGCAGTTTCAGCAATGCTTCACAGGCAATCGCTATCCTTGCCAATGAGCCGACTATAAAATTCGATGTCGTGACCTGTGTCAATAACAGGAATTATGAGAAGTTGGGCGAGTTAAAGGAATATCTTATTTCCATAGGACTCAAATCCTGGCGTCTCTTTACTGTCTTTCCAGTAGGCAGGGCATCTCAGGATCCTGATTTGCAGCTGAGTAACGAGCGCTTCCGTGGACTGATGGAGTTTATAAAGGACACCAGAAAGGAGGGGAGGATCATGGCAAGCTATGGATGCGAGGGATTCCTTGGTGAGTATGAAGGACTTGTCAGAGACAATCTTTTCACCTGCCAGGCAGGACTCAGCGTAAGTTCTGTAATGATAGACGGTTCAATTTCGGCCTGTGCGAGTATCCGCAGCGATTTCTCGCAGGGAAATATATACAAGGATGATTTCATAGATGTATGGGAGAATCATTATCAGCCTTATCGTGACCGTTCGTGGATGAAGAAGGGACAGTGTGCTGATTGCAAGTATTTCCGCTATTGTCAAGGCAATGGAATGCATCTGCGTGACGAGAACGGTGATCTTATCCTCTGTCATCTCAGCCGTCTCAAGTAAGTTATTGTCATTTCAACGATTATAGAAAGTGTGGAAATCTAATCCCGATTTATTATGAGAAACCTGATCGTCCGTTTCTGCCGTAAGGCATTGTCACTATTGGGCCTTGGTGGAGCAATTTCTGCCTGCGGCGTATTTATAGGTCCTGATATGTACGGAACACCCACTATGGAGTACAGAGTGTCAGGTAAGGTTACAGATTCCCAGACAGGAAATCCTATCCCAGGAATCGAGGTGGAATCGTTTCATTTTCTGAACGGACCGCAGAAAGTCCTTACATCTGACAATGGTGAATTTTATGTGGAAAGCTTGGAATTTCCGTCGGACGAAGTGATGTTGAAGTTCTCCGATATCGATGGCCCGCTCAATGGCGAATATGAGTCGCTTGAATATAAGGTCAGACTTGAAAAAGTAAAGGACGGTTCAGGTGCTTGGGACGATGGAGATTATGCGGCCGAAAATGTTATTGTGCCTATGCAGAAGAAAACAGATGTGGAATAACCGCATCTGTTTTCTTTTGTGTTATTTTAATTCTTCGATCATTGCCTTGGCCACAGCAGATGATGCTCCGGATCCCCCGAGGGCGTTTCTGATCTCAGCATAGTCTGATAACATCTTTGTTCTGCGTTCCTGATTTTCAATCAGTTGCCTGATCTCGGCCACAAGCGCATCGGCATTGCAGTCATCCTGGATGAATTCCTTGAAAGCCAGGCGGTCGATGATAAGATTACCCAGACTTATGTATTTTATCTTAATGATTTTTTTAGCGATTCTGTAGGTTATCGGATTCGTGATGTATCCGACGACCTGAGGCGTACTCAGCAATGCGGTTTCGAGGGATGCTGTTCCGGAATTGATCACTCCTGCTTCGGCCTGCCTTATTATCGACTGGGTCTGTCCGAACAAGACCTTTATATATTTCCTGTTTTCTTCTGTGAGCCAAGGATCGTAATCCTTCATTGTCCTTGATGGAGCTCCTGCGATCAGGAACTGATAGTCAGAATATCTCTCAGTGGAATGCATCTTAGAGGCAAACTCAGTCAGTACAGGCATCATGGTGCCGATCTCGCCTTTGCGGGAACCGGCGAGCATCGCGATTATAGGCTTGTCTTCCAGATCGTTGCGAGTCAGGAAATCCGTACGGCTTTCTGACATTGCAGCAGAACCATCCACAGCATCCACGAGAGGATTGCCCTTATAAATGTAACTGATTCCTTTCTTTTCGAAATAAGACTTTTCAAATGGGAAGACGATGAAAAGCTTGTCGACATATGCTTTCAGTTTCTTTATTCTACCTTCGCGTGATGCCCAGACTTTCGGGGCAATATAGTAGAACACCTTGAATCCTGCCTTGTGGGCGAATTCAGCTATCTTGAAATTGAAGCCGGGGTAGTCGATGAGGATCACGACATCGGGATTCCAGGCGAGAATGTCATTCTTGCAGAATTTCACGTTCCCGAGCAGTTTGCGTGCCTTCATCAGGACTTCTACGAATCCCATTATCGCTCCGTCCTTGTAGTGACGTACCAGGCCTGATTGGCCGGGATGCGCGGTATTTTGCACTTCGGCCATCAAGTCTCCGCCCCAGAAGCGGATCTCCGCCTGAGGATCTTCTGCATATATTCCCTTCATCAGGTTAGAGCCGTGAAGGTCACCGGATGCTTCTCCTGCTATGATGTAGTATTTCATTATATTCGAAAGTTTTCTGAATCGTCATTGCCAGCGGCAATGACGGGATGTTCAGAAGAGATGACGGATGCGGTCACATTCTGCAGTGTCGGTGCAGTCAATGTTGTGCGCTACGACGCTGATGTAGCCGTCCTTCACGATCAGATGGTCTGCATCGTGCGAATTGCGGGGATCGTCCTCGAATTCACCTACCATCATATATAGATCTTCGCCTTCTTCAATCTGAGGATTGGAACTCTGACCGATCATTTCAGGAGTTATACCATATTTTGCATAATGTCCGAGATCCCATTCCTTATACTCCTTTATCCATCTTCCAGCTCCCTGGTAACCTACCTTGGTCCCCTTGATTTCGCTTGATGGGATGTCCGGGAAATTGACGTTGTAGTAAACTCCATGCTTCTTCGGAGTATCCTTCATAAGTTTTGAGAAGATTTCTCCGAAGAATTTTACCACACCCGAGAAATCAGGGTCCGGATGAAGTGAATCCAATGAAACTCCGATGGCAGGAATACCGTTCAGAGCGGCTTCGGCAGCAGCGCCTAAAGTACCTGAGTAGCAGGATGCTACAGATGCATTTGAGCCGTGGTTGATTCCCGATACGACAACATCCGGATAATTGCCGAGGAACATTGTGTTAAGACCGAACTTTACGCAGCTTGCAGGAGTCGCATCTACATAATGCCAGCCGTCTCCAAGATCCTTATGGGCAATCGCCTTGAAACCCAGTGATAGAGCCATTGACATACCCGACTGATGGTGTTTAGGTGCGATTACGGTGACTTCACCGAACTCTTTCATTATCTCGGCAAGGATCTTTATTCCTTTTGCTTTGTAGCCATCATCGTTGGTTATCAGTATTCGCATTGTAATTCAGTTAAGATTTGGTTAATTTCTCAGCAAAGATAACATTATATTCATAAATTTTTCTAAATTTGCATCGATTTAGTGGGATTGAGCCACTTTGATGGAAAGCAATTTAAAGTTTAACTTTATTTAAATAAATTTAAGACAATGATTAAAGTAGGTATTAACGGTTTCGGCCGTATCGGTCGTATGGTTTTCCGTGCGGCTGTTGAGAATTTCTCAAACGACATTCAGATCGTAGGTATCAATGACCTTCTCGAGCCAGAGTATCTTGCTTATATGCTTAAGTATGACTCTGTTCACGGTCAGTTCAAGGGTGAGGTTGCTGTTGAAGAGGGTGCTCTCGTAGTAAACGGTAACAAGATCCGCCTTACAGCTGAGATGGATCCAGCTAACCTCAAGTGGGACGAGGTAGGTGCTGATGTAGTTGTTGAGTCAACCGGTCTCTTCCTCGAGGATGAGAAGGCTCGCAAGCACATCCAGGCTGGTGCAAAGAAGGTTATCATGTCTGCTCCTTCAAAGGATGCTACTCCAATGTTCGTTTACGGTGTTAACCACGAGACTTACGCTGGTCAGGACATCATCTCTAACGCATCTTGCACAACTAACTGTCTTGCTCCTATCGCTAAGGTTCTCAACGACAAGTTCGGTATCGTTAAGGGTCTTATGACTACAGTTCACGCTGCAACAGCTACTCAGAAGACTGTTGACGGTCCTTCACGCAAGGACTGGAGAGGTGGTCGCGGTATCCTCGAGAACATCATCCCTTCATCTACAGGTGCTGCTAAGGCAGTAGGTAAGGTTCTTCCTGTTCTCAACGGCAAGCTTACAGGTATGGCATTCCGCGTTCCTACTTCAGACGTTTCAGTAGTTGACCTTACAGTAGTTCTCGAGAAGGAGGCTACAATGGCAGAGATCTGCGCTGCTATGAAGGAAGCTGCTAACGGCGAGCTCAAGGGTATCCTTGGCTACACTGAGGATGCAGTTGTTTCAACTGACTTCCGCGGTTGCGCTAACACTTCTATCTTCGACGCTAAGGCAGGTATCAGCCTTGACGCTAACTTCGCAAAGGTTGTTTCTTGGTATGACAACGAGTGGGGTTACTCAAACAAGGTTCTCGAGATGGCTCGCGTTATCGCGAAGTAATTTGATCCCGATCAGATTATGATAAGACCGCTCTCCTTCTGAGAAGGGGAGCGGTTCTTTTATTTCAATGATTTGAGAAATTCTGAAGAACAGACATTGAGATCTGTATATCCTTCGATTCCATAAACTACAGCTCTGTCTGTGAACTGCCAGATATGCCATTTATCGTATCTTGGCTTTTCTGTGTAGTAATGGGCTACCCATATGGGGTAGTTCTTCTTTATTTCATCGCACAGATTGTTCTCTATGAATGAGGCTGATGAATATATTACAGGCTTTCGTCCATAATGTCCGGTAATGGTTTCAAGCCAATCCAAAGCTCTTTCGTTCAATGTCTCGATTGAACATCCTTTGTGGATGGTCTCTATGTCGAGAACAGGCGGGAGGTCGTCCGCTTTGATTTCACCTACCGTATTGATGAAGTGCCTGGCTTGAAGTTCCCCGCTTTTAGAGCTTCGGAAAAAATGATATGCTCCCTTGGGAATGTCCCTCTTTTCTGCTTCCTTCCAGTGATGTCTGAATTTCTTGTCTTTCATAGAGCTTCCTTCTGTAGCCTTTATGAAGACAAAGGATACAGGCTTGATATCTTTGGCTGTAATCTTTGACCTGATGGTACGTCGGGCTCCGTCAGTAAGAACCATAAGAGAATCCCATTGGATATCTTCCTGATAGTGGGATATGTCGATTCCATAACAATATGATCCTTTGGGAATGGCATCGCCTCTGACCGGGGATGACTTGTCACAGAGGTATGGCCAGAGCGTCCAGATGCATAGGACCAGCAGGATTACGCAGACGATAGAGAAGCTTACCTTAATCTGTATCTTCTTTTTTCTGCCACTCCGTCCTGAAGGTTTCCGTTTTTTATCTTTAGATGCCGGCTTGTTTTTTTTATAGCCGCTATTTAGTGCGTTTTTTGCCATAAGTATTGCAAAAATAAGGTATTTACCGCATTATTTGCTACTTTTGCGACCGATTTTAGTGGTTAGTGTATTATGAAGATTTTCAGACCGGGAGAAAGACCTTCATGGGTTGTATCCCTTATTCCATTCATTGTTCTTGTAGCTGCTCTGGCATTGGTCATAAAAGTGTTTGGTACCGGTGCTCTCGATGGTGGCAGCCAGGTGGCCCTTATGTTCGGAGCCGCTGTCGTGGTCGCAATATCATTGATCTTATATAAGATTCCTTGGAGTGTTTTCGAAAAGTCCATTCTGGATAATATCACAGCTGTAGGTACATCTATTCTCATTCTTCTTCTGATCGGAGCTGTTTCCGGATCGTGGATGATCAGCGGAGTAGTGCCTACGATGATCTTTTATGGTATGAAAGTGATATTCCCGGAGATATTCCTGTTCGCAACCTGTATAATATCTGCTCTGATCGCTGTGATGACCGGCAGTTCCTGGACAACAATTGCAACTGTAGGTGTTGCATTGGTCGGAATCGGAACAGCACAGGGATATGAACCAGGCTGGATAGCAGGTGCCATCATATCAGGAGCCTATTTCGGTGATAAGGTGTCTCCACTCTCAGATACTACTGTTCTGGCATCTTCCACAGCAGCTACACCTTTGTTCACCCATATCCGTTTTATGATGGTGACTACTGTACCATCATTTCTGATAACTCTTGTTATTTTCCTGATAGTGAGCTTGATGCATGAGGCTCCTTCTGCAGCTCAGGTCGCAGATATATCCAATGATCTGAAGAATTCATTCAATATTTCACCATGGCTTCTTCTCGTACCGGTAATTACCGCGCTGCTGATCATCAAGAAAGTCTCTGCTATAGTGACATTGTTCATTGCTGCCTTCATTGCCGGCATCACTGCCTTGTTCTTTCAGCCGCATATCATCGCAGCTGTAGCGAATGGCGGAATGGCTGATCCGACTACAGGCCTGTCGTTCCTGGAAGGATTCAAGGGATTGTTCATTTCATATTATGGCAGCACGGCGATTGAAACCGGAAATCTTGCGTTGAATGATCTGGTGGCAACAAGGGGAATGACCGGTATGCTCGGAACTGTATTCCTTATCATAGCTGCCGGAACATTCGGAGGTACTCTCGTGGGAAGTGGAATGCTTCAGAGCCTTACGGATATGCTGACTAAGTTCATAAAGCGCCGTGTGACGATGGTCGCTTCGACTGTCGGTACCGGTATCTTTGCTAATATGGTTACCGGAGACCAGTATCTTTCGATCATCCTCACCAGCAGCCTTTACAAGAATCTGTATGAGAAGAGGGGATATGAGAACAAGCTTCTCAGCCGCTCGGTAGAGGATTCAGCTACAGTGGTTTCCGTATTGATTCCTTGGAATTCCTGCGGTATGACCCAGGCTACAGTGCTTAAGGTAGCGACTCTTGAATATTTACCATATTGTTTCTTCAATCTGCTGTCGCCTCTGATGTCGATATTTATTGCTGCAATTGGCTACAAGATTGCTCGTAAATCCAAATAGTTTATTATTTTTGTGGAGCGAAATTTGGAATAACACTAATAAACTTTATTAATTATGAAGGATTTGAAAGGAACAAAGACTGAAGCTAATCTTCAGACTGCATTTGCGGGCGAGTCTATGGCACGCAACAAGTACACATACTATGCTTCAAAGGCTAAGAAGGACGGATACGTTCAGATCGGAAAGCTTTTCGAAGAGACTGCAAACAATGAGAAGGAGCATGCTAAGATCTGGTTCAAGCTTCTTCACGGTGGTGAGATGCCTGATACAGCAGCCAATCTCCTCGATGCTGCTGAGGGTGAGAACTACGAGTGGACTGATATGTATGCAGGATTTGCAGTAGAGGCTCGTGAGGAAGGATTTGAAGAGATCGCGGTACTTTTCGAGAAGGTCGCTGCTATCGAGAAGATGCACGAAGAGCGTTATCGTCAGCTCCTTGCTAATGTTGAAGGCGGACTTGTATTCTCACGTGATGAGGATATGATGTGGGAGTGCTCTAATTGCGGTCATATCGTGGTAGGTAAGAAGGCACCAGAGATCTGCCCTGTATGCAAGCACGCGAAGAGCTACTTTATGATTCATCCGACTAACTATTAATAGTCTGATAACAAATAATCCGCCTGTAAGCTATATGGCTTGCAGGCGGATTTCTCATTCATGGAAGTCTCTTATTTCTCTTTTCTGACGATTCTCAGTGAGAACAGGGCTAAAAGGATATTGAAGAGTATGTAGCATGTAAGTGACAGGAATACGATGTATGACCAATTGATCTTGAGGATCAATGTGGCGATTGTCACAGCAGCTACCATAATGATGAAGTAAAGTCTTACTCTGTTGTATGCTGATCCTTTCTTATATTTCAATGAAAACATCGGAATTTCGCTTACCATCAGAAGTGCAAGCACGACGGAAGCAATCGGAATAAGCTGGGTGTCGTGGAGCATCATGGCGAATGACATCACTCCGTGATCTGCGGCGTAGATCAGCGATCCACACCAGAGAGCGCAAGCCGGAGTCGCCAGACCAAGGAAATTCTCGCTCTGTCTATCATCTACATTGAACTTTGCAAGTCTGATTGCAGCAAAGACGCTGAGGATAAGGGGAATGTAGGTGATGAAGCCTGTCATTCCTCCTTCGATAAGCCTTCTGTGGAACATCAGGGCAGGGAGGAGACCGAAGCTGATGTTGTCAGCCAATGAGTCAAGTTCCTTGCCTACAGCGGAATAAGCATTGAGCAGTCTTGCTGACAGTCCGTCAAAGAAGTCACACACAGCAGCTCCAAGCATCAGGTAGAATGCTATGTCAAGTGCTCCTTGAAATGTGAAAATCACACCCAGAGCCCCGCAAAGGAGGTTCATGGATGTGATAGTGTTAGGAATATGCTTGAAAAGCTTCATAGCTGATTATTTGATGCCGAGCTTCTTAGCGATATGCTTTGGAAGAGCGTCCTTGTGTACTACGATATTGAGGGTCTTGTATCTTACGAATGCATCTGAAGCATACCATACGCCCTTGTATTTGCCAGTCTCACCCCAAGAGTTCTTTACCATGAAGTACTGGTTTCCGTTCTGATCCTTAGCGATACCGTAGATGTGCATTCCGTGGTCGTCTGTAGTAGTCTTGCGGTCGTAACCCTCCTGGCGCATTTCCTGAGTGATCTGCATCTCCTGTGGGAGCTCTGACTTAACCTCCTGCTCTGGCTGCTCTGCTGCCTTTCCTACCCAGCGCTCCTGGTCTGAACCGGCTGCAACCTTCTTCTCTTCTACAGGCATTACGGCAAGTCCGTCACGTGTAAAGCCCTTCTCGCTTACATCTGATCCCCAAGCGATAGTGTATCCCTTGTCGATGGCATTGTACATAACCTCCATCATTTCATCCATAGGAAGATTGTA
The DNA here is from genome assembly GCA_045614445.1 of Candidatus Cryptobacteroides sp. Taxonomy (GTDB): domain Bacteria; phylum Bacteroidota; class Bacteroidia; order Bacteroidales; family UBA932; genus Cryptobacteroides. The sequence continues at coordinate 45,387 of JAZLCW010000034.1, forward strand.
GGCTGAATCCCAGCGCCAGTTGTCACAAACCTCGATGATGAACGGCTCGTAGAATGGATGGTGTGTGAAAGATGTGATGTTCACATAGTCATCATAATTGATTCCGAGGTGATCTCTGTAAGACTCTGGAGTGTACTCTACTCCATTTACAGTAAACTTTTCAGGAGCCTCTCCGTAGTATGCGTCAAGGATACCGTCAAGACCGTTTACCCATGCTGTAGTAAGCTTGCCGTTAGGATTTGTGCGTGCTGCGTTTACATATCCCTTGAGAACAGCGTCAAGCTCGCTCTGCTCCGGCATCTCGGTACCATAGTTGAATCCCGAATATACATCCTGAGGGATGATTCCATAGTCGTCGATTACATGAAGTACGTCACCGAATGAGCTGCCGGCTGCGAAATTCAGGTGGCCGTCCACTCTTACATATTTTACAGCTCTGTCGTGATATGATCTTCCCACTACGAACATTTCAGAAAGATCCACTTCCTGACCCTTTGTTCTGAGAATTTCAGACTCGATGAAAGAGAGAGCTGAATAGCACCAGCATGTTCCTGAACGGTACTGGTTCTTGATGGATGTCACAGGGTTCTCCTTGACTGTAGTGAATTCATACTCTGGTGCCTTGTTGGCCTGAGCTGATGCTGAGATAGCGATAAGACCGCAAGCTGCAGCTGAAAGAATTGTTTTAATGTTCATAATATCGGTGTTTGAATAATTATTCTTCACTTATCAGGCAAAGATAATAAAATAACTATATTTGCACAATATGGTGAATATACTTTATATACATGGAATGGGCGGAGGCGGGGATTCCCGTATTCCGGGTATTCTACGTGATGCACTGTATGCGAAGAGAGTCAATGTTCTGGTGCGGACCTATGATTTTGATCCGGAAGTGGCATCTGCTCAAATCAGTGGATGGATCAAGGAACTTTCACCTTCCTTGGTGATCGGTGAATCTATGGGTGCCATTCACGCCATAAGGATAAAAGGGCTTCCGCATATTTTGATTTCACCTTCTCTCAATGCTCCCTTCGTTCTTGGACGGCTTTGCTGGCTGGCATTGATACCGGGAGTTACATTTCTGCTGGATAAGATATATAAGCCAAAGGAAGGGGACAGGCAGAAACTGCATTTTACATATGAGGTCCTGAACAAGTATCTTGCACACGGGAAGGCTGCTCTTGCCAATTCGGTGCGAAGGGGAAATGATGATTTCTTTTATGCGTTCTTTGGTACTCGGGATCATTATCGCAGGAGCGGAATCGTAAGTGTCAGAACCTGGAAAAAATACTTCGGAGACAGCTTTATGATGTATGAAGGCACTCATTTTACAGAAGAAGAGCATATTTATGATAAAGTGTTGCCACTTATTCTCAAAGTGCTGGATATAAAAGAATAGAACAAAAATGTTGATGATGTTAACATTTTTGTTCTATCTGTTTCAGAGCTTATTTTGTCGAAAAATCTATCAGATTGTCCTTCCCGGATAAGCTTTAAGTCCTTCTTCCAGGATGTGAAGTGCCTTCTTCATTTCATCCACTTCCAGAACGTATGCGATACGTGCATGGTTTTTTCCTTGACCTGGAGTCTTGTAGAATGAAGCAGCCGGTGTAACCATTGTGGTCTCGTTGTTGATCCTGAAGCTTTCGAGCATCCACTTTGCAAAAGATTCGGTGTCATCTACAGGAAGCTCGGCAATAGTATAGAATGCTCCCATCGGAAGAGGTGTGAATACACCTTCTATCTTATTGAGGCCTTCGATCATGAAGTCTCTTCTCTTGATGTATTCTTCTTTCACTGCATCGAAATATTCATCCGGTGTGTCGAGTGCGCCGATTGACGCGATCTGGCCGAGTACCGGAGGACAAAGGCGAGCCTGAGCGAACTTCATCGCAGCTCCCATGACATCCTTGTTGTGTGATACGATGCAGCCCACACGTGCTCCGCAGAGATTGTATCTCTTTGATACAGAATCGATAAGTACGACGTTCTGCTCGAGGCCAGGGATGTTCATCGCAGAAAAATGAGGCTCGTCTGTGTAGCAGAATTCGCGATATACCTCATCTGAAAGAAGGAAAAGGTCGTGCTTACGGGCGATTTCACCGAGGGCAAGCATGCTTTCCTTAGAATACTGTGTGCCTGTAGGATTTCCAGGATTGCAGACCAGAATCGCCTTGGTCTTATCTGTAATGGCTTTTTCAAACTCATCGATAGGCGGAATCTGGAAACCGTTTCTGATGTCTGTAGGTATTGCCTTCAGAGTCAGGCCGTTCATAAATGCAAATGTGTTGTAATTTGTGTAGAACGGCTCGAGAACGATGACCTCGTCTCCCGGGTTGCAAGTGATTTCAAGCGCAAGGTTAACACTTTCGCTGCCGGCTACTGTTACGATAAGCTCGTCCACGGTGATGTCGATACCTATTTTCTTATAGTATTTTTCCACAAGACCTTTGCGCAGATCCATAAGTCCGGCAGAGTGTGAATATGATACATTCTCCTGAGAGAAGTTTCTTACTGCATCAAGGGCACAGGCAGGAGACTTGATGTCCGGCTGTCCAAGGTTGAGATGATATACTTTAGTACCCTGCTTCTTTGCCGCATCTGCAAATGGTACGAGTTTTCTGATCGCTGATGCAGGCATCTGCACAGCCTTTTCTGAGATTTTAGCCATATGTTTATTTCTTCTTTTTCGGGGAGCAAAGATAAGTATTTTTAAAGAACTCTCAATTCATTTTATTATATTTGCAGTTTGTATTGTAAAGAAGTAATATGGCGACATTCAGACAAAGAGCTTTAAGTGAAGCTGCAATGCACAGCGGCAGTCGTTTTTATGCTGAGGACGGTCCTGTTTCAAGGTATTTCGGATGTAATGTCCTCGATCTGGACAAGATGCGTGGATATATGTCTCAGCAGGCTTATGAGGCTGTTCTGGCTTCTGCTAGATTCGGTGCCAAGCTGGACAGAAGTGTTTCCAATGAGATCGCTTCCGGAATGAAGGCATGGGCTATTGAGATGGGTGCTACTCATTATACCCATCTGTTCCAGCCTCTTACAGACTCTACTGCCGAAAAGCATGAGGCCTTCATATCAGTCAAGGACGGCAAGGCTTTCGAGAAATTCAATGGCAGTGCGCTTGTGCAGCAGGAACCTGATGCTTCAAGCTTCCCTAACGGAGGTTTGCGTAATACTTTCGAGGCTCGAGGATATTCTGCCTGGGACCCTTCATCACCTGTGTTCATAATGGACGGCACTCTTTGTATTCCATCTGTTTTCGTCTCTTATACAGGTGAGGCACTTGATACCAAGGCCCCTAATCTCAAGTCGCTCCACGCCTTAAGTGAGGCGGCAGTGGCTGTGGCTAATCTTTTCGATGAGAATATCAAGGCTGTCAAGGTGAATCTTGGAGTCGAGCAGGAATATTTCCTCGTAGATGAATCACTTTACAATGCACGTCCGGATCTGATGATGACCGGCAGGACTGTGATCGGTCATACTTCGGCCAAGGACCAGCAGCTTGAAGACCATTATTTCGGAGCCATTCCTTCACGCGTCAGCTCGTTCATGAAGGATTTTGAGACTGAGGCTTATAAGCTGGGAATCCTGCTTCAGACAAGGCATAACGAGGTGGCTCCTAACCAGTTCGAGTGCGCTCCTGTATTCTGTGAGGCCACCAAGGCCATTGACCAGAATATGATGCTTATGATCATCATGCAGAAAGTGGCTGAAAAACATCATCTTAAAGTGATTTTCCATGAAAAGCCTTTCGATGGTGTGAACGGCTCAGGAAAGCATTGCAACTGGTCTATCACCACTGATACCGGTGTGAATCTGCTTTCACCTGGTAAGACTCCGACCAAGAATCTTCAGTTCCTTTCATTCTATGCTTCAGTTCTCAGAGCTGTACACAGACATCATCTGCTTTTGATGGCATCGGTGGCTACACTCAGCAATTCATATCGTCTGGGTGGCAATGAGGCACCGCCGGCAGTAATGTCAGTGTTCTCCGGATCAACTCTTTATGGCGTTTTCCAGGCTATAATGAACATGAGGGACGTGAAGGAGTCTGTAGAGTCTAAGCAGGAGTCTATCAAGATCGTGAATTCGATTCCTGAGATTTTCCCTGACAATACTGACCGTAACAGAACTTCTCCTTTCGCATTTACCGGTAACAGGTTCGAGTTCCGCGCGGTGGGATCATCACAGAATGTTGCTACTGCAGTGTGCGTGGTGAATTCCATTGTTGCAGAGAGCCTTAAGGAGTTCCGTGCATATGTCGATGCTCTCGAGGCTGCAGGTGAGGAACGCTCTTCTGCTGTGCTTGCGGTGGTACGTCGCTTCATAACAGAGTCCAAGGATATCATGTTCGAAGGAAACGGCTACAGCAAAGAGTGGGAGGAAGAGTCTAAGGCACGTGGACTTAGAGCGGTTGAGAATGTTCCTGATGCATATGAGGTGTTCAACGAACCGGCAACTGTGGAAATGTTCGATAAGGTCGGAGTGCTTGCACCGAATGAGGTACAGGCTCGTTTCGAGATATTGAACGAAACATATGTAAAGAAACTTCAGATCGAGGCTCGTATCATAGGTGATATGTGTCTGAGCCAGGTCATTCCAGCGGCAGTGCGATATAAGAACATATTGATAGAAAATATCAAGGGCCTGAAGAAGGTGTTCGGAGATGATTATCTGGGCTATTGTACATCTGAAATGGAAGCACTGAAGGCAATATCGAAATATATCAACGATATGTCGGCTGATGTCGAACTTCTGGTTGAGGCCAGGAAGAAGGCCAACAGGATCGAGAATATCGCCCAGAGAGCTAAGATGTACTCTCGTGAGGTCAAGGATATGATGGAGAAGGTAAGAGAGAGTGCGGATAATCTGGAGATGCTCATTGACAATGAGATGTGGCCGTTGCCGAAGTATAGAGAGTTGTTGTTCTTTTAATAATTGACTCTCAGTGAATTATTTGTGATTATGTATATTGAAAGTATAACTCCCGAATTATTGGACAAGCTGGAATATGCTTCCTTCCCGGGAAAGATTTTCGTAATAGATAGCGTCGGTGCTGAGTTCAACAGAGCCATCGCGTATCTGAGATCCCAGAAGGTGATCGGATTCGATACTGAGACGCGCCCTTGCTTCGGCCCAAATCAGCCGCGTTACGGGGTTGCATTGCTTCAGCTTTCCGGTCCTGAGAAGGCTTATCTGTTCAGGGTCAATAATATGGGAATGCATAGACGCTTGTGTAATCTTTTGGCTGATAAAAGGATAATAAAGGTCGGAGCGGCCATCCACGATGATATCCGCGGACTTCAGAAGCTCAGAGAGTTCGAGCCTGAGGCTTTTGTCGATCTGCAAAAGATCGTCAGCGAATACGGTATCAGAGATAAAAGTGTCAAGAAGATGACGGCGATAATTCTCGGTTTCCGTATTTCCAAGACACAGCAGCTCTCCAACTGGGAGGCAGAAACGCTTTCCGAATCTCAGTGCAGATATGCGGCAACTGATGCCTGGGTCTGCCGTGAGATGTACCTTAAACTTATGAAGTCAGAGAAAAATCCTCTAATTACAGAAGAAAAGTTATGATCAAGATTATATTGAAAAGAGGCAGGGAAGAGTCTCTGCGCAGGTTTCATCCGTGGGTCTTCTCCGGTGCAATTGCTGAGGTCCAGGGTAATCCTTCTGAAGGTGACATTGTATCGGTATATGCATCTGATGGAGCATTAATGGCATATGGACATTATCAGATCGGTTCGATTGCTGTGCGCGTACTCAACTTTGATGACAGTGCCCTGCGCCCAGATTATTGGGAAGTCATGCTTTCGAAGGCTCTTGCTGTGAGAGTCGGATGCGGACTTCATGGAGCAGCTGAGACAGACTGTTACAGACTTGTTCATGGTGAAGGTGATAATCTTCCTGGTCTTATAATCGATTATTATGGAGGAGTATGCGTGATGCAGGCTCATTCTGTGGGTATGTTCCGTGCGAAGAAACAGATTACAGAGGGACTCAAGAAGGTGTATGGCGATGATCTCAAGGCTGTGTATGACAAGAGCTCCGGAACAGCTCCTTTCAAAGCGGGACTTGAGCTTGTTGACGGCTATATGTACAAGAAGGAGGGATTCTCTGATGATGAGCAGGTAGTACTCGAGAACGGCCACAAGTTCATCGTGAACTGGACTGAGGGTCAGAAGACCGGTTTCTTCCTCGATCAGAGGGAGAACAGAGCATTGGTCGGAAGTCTTTCGAGGGGACGTAATGTCTTGAATCTCTTCTGCTATACCGGCGGCTTCTCAATCTATGCTTTAGCTTCCGGAGCACTTCATGTTGACTCGGTGGACAGCTCTAAGAAGGCTATGATGATGGTGGACAGGAACGTGGCTTTGAACGGTTTTGATTCCTCTCTTCACACAAGCCTCTGCTGTGACGCAATCGATTATCTGAAAGGAGTGCCAGAAGGTAAATATGATCTTATGATCGTGGATCCTCCTGCATTCGCAAAGCACAGAGGTTCTCTTAAGAATGCCTTGAGAGCATACCAGAGACTGAATGCTGCCGCTATATCCAAAGTAGCATCTGGTGGATTCGTGTTCACCTACAGTTGTTCACAGGTAGTGGATAAAGAGGCCTTTGCATTGGCTGTCTTCTCTGCTGCAGCTCAGGCTGGAAGAAGCGTAAGGATACTTGATCGTCTTAACCAGCCTTGCGACCACTCGGTAAATATATATCATCCGGAGGGAGAATACCTTAAAGGACTTCTCCTGTATGTAGAATAATCTTTTATGCGAAATACTTATATAAGGATTGCAGTGTGCCTGATCACTGCAATCATTTCTTTGTCTGTTTATGCTTCAGAGAGGGAGTGGAAGGATGCTCCCGGAGGACTGCCGTATTATATTTATAAAGGCTCGCAGGATGATGCGACATTCCTGCTTGGAAATCCACGTATCAAGGTCAGAACACATCAGAACGGAATATATGAACTTATTTCGGGAGATCGTTGTTGGGCTCGATTCAATGCGGATCCGCTCAGACCTGATTATGGAAAGAATCGTGCGACAGCCTATGTGGGCAGGAAGAAATACGAACTTGTAGGAACCGGTTCTCTTGCTGTCACTCCAGGAAAGTGTCAGGTCTATTCAGGTGCCGGATTTGCCCGTTATGACTATGATCTGGGCAATGGCATCAAATGCTCCAGAGTGATTTCTGTAATGCCTTCCGAGAATCCCAAGGATGCGGTTCCTGTCGTTCTCATAACATTGACATTTGAAAATCAAGGTTCGTCAGCCAGAAGCATATCATATGAAGAGGCAATCTCGCCATATTATGTCCAGTCAGCACATCAGCTTACTCCTGAGGCGGAACGTCCTGTTCAATACAATATCAGTACTGAAATCAGTTTCAGGTGTATAAAGGCGAATTTTGGAGCAGTTCCTCAAGGATTTGTACATCTTGCTATTCCTCAGCATAGGGCAAAGGATGAGTTTGACCCGCATTCGATTTTCCTATATTGCGACAATGCTTTTCTGGTCGTAAACGAAGGTGAACTGAAGGCATCGATAGATAATTTCAGGCTTCGTCCGAAAAGAAAACACACATTTCATATTGTTGTCGGATTCTCTAAGGAGAAAAACCGTGAAATGGCAGAAGCTGCTATACTTAAGGCTGAAGACAGCCGTTTCGGAGCCTACTCTTCAATGTGGAAAAAACATCTTCCTGATTTCTCGTCGGAAAGAAACAAGGAAATACGCTATGAACTTTATCGTAATGCCTATTATCTTGAGGCATTGTCAGTTTACAGCGATTATTTCAAGGAGAACTATATTCCTGGCAAATTAATGAATGCAATCAGGTCTGGTGAAAATACATCTAACGGCGATCACATCAATGCCGCTCTTCAGGCCTGCTATACGGATACATCTCTTGCCAAGTCCATCATCCGCTATGTAATGAAGCAGTCTTCATTTGACGGTATGATTCCGGAAGGCAATAAAGGATTCGGATATATTCCATCAGATCAGTACACCCATAATCTGATCCAGTTAGAGGTGATGAATGCGGTGACAGAATACCTCAGACTTACCGGGGATTATGCATTCCTCGATGAATGGATAGAAGTTTATCCGATAGAAAGGGGAGAGGTTCAGTCCGTGAAGTCAATAATCGAAAGCTATTTCATTTATCTTCGTGAACAGACATATGCTTCAGCTTCAATGATATCAATGCAGGCCGCCATTCTTCCTGCATTCGTGGAGCAGATGGATAAGTCCGGCAAACTTTCGGTGGAGTTTATGAATGCTCTTCGCTCCTACACAAGCAAGACCGTAGAAAAGTTCAATGCTGCGACCGGTCATCGTCTTTCTGATATCCAGTATCTTCTTCTGACGCCAAGCATGTCCTTCTCACAGAAACGTGACATATTGGATGAAGCGATAGACAATGGAGCAGTCGATATGCGTACGATTCCCGGAATCGCATCATTCGACAATATTGAAGCAAATTCGATCTTCCGTACCTTGATTCTGAAAAATAAGGATGCTAAAGACGTGGATATGCCAGCTTCTTGGACTATCTACAGTTATTTCCGCATTAAAGAATAAAAAAGCAAAATAAATTTTGCAATTCCCGCAAAAGTCCCTATATTTGCAATCCCAATACGGAAATGGTGCTTTGGCCGAGCGGTTAGGCACAGGTCTGCAAAACCTGCTACAGCGGTTCGATTCCGCTAGGCACCTCAAAAAATGCCTCTCAGATAGCTGAGAGGCATTTTTTGTATATAAAGTTTCCTAAAATGTTCCT
>JAZLCW010000035.1:0-29488 GCA_045614445.1 Candidatus Cryptobacteroides sp.
GTTATTGCTAACCTTCATGCTGCCCCTCGACTTGCATGTGTTAAGCCTGCCGCTAGCGTTCATCCTGAGCCAGGATCAAACTCTTCATTGTATAATCTTTATAAATCTCTTAGCTTGTCCTGACACTTATAATTCCATAAAAGAAATTAACGCTTCTCGATAAATTGTATTTCTCGGTACTTGCTTCTTGTACTTTCCTTCAATCTTTTCAATGAACTTTTTGGTCCGTTTGAGTTACCGTTGTTTCTCAAATGGGCTGCAAAGATACGGACATTTTTTTAACTTCCAAATATTTTTCACATTTTTTTCAATATTTTTTTCTAATTTTGCCTCAGAAACGCCTGAAATGGGCAAAAAAAGTGAAAAACATGGCAAGTTTGTGGCAAATATTTCTTGTTTTCGCAAAGATAGGAGCTTTCACCATCGGAGGTGGAATTCCGATGATTGCTGCCATAAAAAGTGAACTTGTCGAAAGAAAATGGCTGACTGATGAAGATTTTGTCGACATCATCACTCTCGCCCAGACAGCTCCGGGACTTTTTGCTGTGAACATATCCATATTGACCGGTTATAGACTGCGCGGAACTAAAGGCAGTGTCGTAGCAACGATTGCCAGCTGCCTCCCCCCTTTCCTTATAATTCTTATGGTAGCGATGTTCTTCACAGAATTCAAGGACAATGAATATGTGATAAAGGCATTCAAGGGAATCCGTCCGGTAGTGGTGGCGCTGATCGGAGTACCGATGATCGATATGATAAAGGCGACGAAGATGAGATGGTGGTCGTGGGTCATCGTAGTGTCATCGATGGTTCTGGTGTGCTTCCTGAAAGTTTCCCCTATATATATATTGATATGTGTCATCGTGGTGGCGGCTTTCATCAGCTGGTATAACAACAGGAAGATTCCCGGTCAGACCGGAAATGACGAAAAAATGTAAGATATGATATTCTTCGAACTGTTCAGCACATTCTTCATAATAGGCATGTTCACCATCGGCGGCGGATATGCCATGCTGTCGCTGATACAGAACGAAGTCGTCACAGTCCATGCCTGGATTGACGAAACCACTTTCACCGATATTGTGGCCATCTCACAGATGACTCCGGGCCCGATCGGCATCAACTCCGCCACATATATAGGATATGAGGTACTTGCCAGGACCGGAGCGTCCGAGTTCCTTTGCATACTCGGATCGGCGACTGCGACTTTCGCTGTAGTACTGCCTTCCTTCATCATTGTGCTTGCCATCTGCAGGGTATATGACAAATGGAAGGAGCATTATATGTTCAAAGGGGTGATGTCCGGCCTTAAGCCGGCCACACTGGGACTTATCGGAACGGCAGCCCTGGGACTAGCCACACCGGAAAACTTCATCGACTGGAAAAGCTACGTGCTGTGCATAGCTGCATTCATAGCTTTATATTTCAAAAAACTCGGTCCTTTCTCCGTCATAGGACTAGGAGCATTGGCCGGACTCTTAATCTATTAGAAAATGAACTGGTTCATCGAAATATTCACGGAACAGACTTTTATCCAGGCTACGCTTGTGCTTGCGCTGATATGCGCAGTCGGCCTCGCCTTGGGACAAATCAAGATAAAAGGAATATCACTGGGAGTGACATTCGTATTCTTTGCAGGCATCATAGCCGGCCATTTCGGCCTGAAGATAAATCAGGACATGCTGACTATGCTCCAGAACTTCGGACTCATCCTGTTCATCTATGCTCTCGGAGTACAGGTCGGACCCGGCTTCTTCTCTTCATTCAAGGAAGGAGGAGTCAAGCTCAACATGCTCGGCATTTTCCTTATGATCGCAGGTAGTGCCATGGCCGTGATATTGCATTGGGCCACAGGCATTTCCATCGGAGACATGATGGGACTTCTTTCAGGTGCAGTCACCAATACACCTATGCTGGGAGCCGCTCAGCAGGCCCTGCTGCAGGTAGAGCCGGATAATATTGCCGGAGCCAACAATATGGCAATGGCCTGCGCCGTCGGCTATCCTTTCGGCCTGATCGGAATGATTCTCTGCGTGATTTTCCTCCGCGCCATCATCGGCAAGAAAGGCAAGAAAAGTCAGGACCATGCCTCTGACAATACCTTCGTCGCAGAATATCAGGTGAGCAACCCGGCCATCTTCGGAAAGACAATCATGGAAATCCGCCAGAATGCAGACTGTCACTTTGTGATATCACGAATCTGGAAGGACGGCAAGGTGATCATCCCGACCTCAGAGACTGTCATCGAAGAAGACGAACATCTTCTGGTGACCTCCGGAAAGAGTGACGTAGAACGTGTAAAGACACTTTTCGGACAGAAGGCAGATGTGGACTGGAACAAGAAAGGCATTGACTGGAACTCCATCGACAATCAGCTCATATCCCGTAAAGTGCTGGTAACCAAGCCAGAACTTAACGGAGTAAAGCTCGGATCATTGAGGCTCCGCAACTCTTACGGCATCAATATCACCCGTGTGAACCGTGCGGGAATCGACCTTCTTCCTTCACGTTCCCTCAGGCTTCAGCTCGGTGACAAACTCACCGTCGTAGGTGAGGAAAGGGCCATCGAAAACGTCAGCACACGCCTCGGAAATCAGGCGAAGGAGCTCAGCAATCCTAACCTTTTCGCAATATTTGTCGGTATTGTCCTTGGCCTTGTACTCGGAAGCATTCCGTTCGCATTTCCGGGAATGAGTATGCCGGTGAAGCTCGGTATTGCCGGCGGACCTATCATTGTCGGCCTTATAATGGGAGCCTTCGGTCCGCGCATGCACCTGTCCATCTATATGAGCCGCAGTGCGAATCTTATGCTGCGCCAGCTTGGATTGACATTGTACCTTGCCGGCCTTGGCCTCAGCGCAGGAGCAGGATTCTTCGACACGGTATTCACTGCTGAAGGTCTCAAGTGGGTGATCATCAGCCTCGGTCTAGCCATAGTACCGGTTCTGATAACTGCATTCATAGCAGGAAAGATCTTCAAGACAGAATATGCGGACAATATCGGTATGCTCTGCGGAGCAATGGCCAATCCGTTTGCCCTGGATTACGCTGACCCGGATGGTGAAGGAGAAGACCCCGCAGTGGCCTATGCTACCGTATATCCGGCCAGCATATTCCTCAGAGTAATCTCCGCACAGATAATAATGCTGATATTCCTATAGTGGTTTTCAAGAGCTTTTCTTATCTTTGTGGGATAAACTGATTAACTGTAAAGATATGAGAAGATCCATCTTCCTTGCGGCCATCGCAGCCGCGGTAATTTCTTGCAGCACTGCAGTCGAAGAGCACATCAGTGTTGTACCTTATCCAAATGAAGTAAGCATCAAAGGCGGAACATTCAATGCCGCAGGAGCTGACATACAGTTCTCTGCCGACCTTGACCAGGCATCACAGAACGTCATCAAGACATTTGCTGACCAGCTCTCGATGGTGACAGGCAAGGCTAACACCCTCAACGGCACAGGCGCTTCCACCACTTTCAATTTCATCTGCGACGCATCAATGCCAGAAGAGGCATACACCCTGAACGTCAATAAGAATACTGCCACCATCAAGGCATCTTCGCTCAGAGGATTCAATTACGCCATCCAGACCATGAAGCAGATGCTTCCTGCTGAAATCTATGGCAAGACTGAAGCAGCTGACAAAGACTGGAGCATCCAGTGCGTGGAGATCAAGGATGAGCCTCGTTTCGGATACAGAGGTATGCACATGGATGTTTCAAGACATTTCTTCGACATGGATATGGTGAAGAAATACATCGACGTGATGGAGATCCACAAGCTCAACACCCTCCATTGGCATCTTACCGACGACCAGGGATGGAGAGTGGAGATCAAGCAGTATCCTCTTCTCACAGAAATCGGATCGATCAGAAAGGAGACTCTCGTAGGACACCTTCACAGAGGCGAAGGTGTGTATGACGGCATCAGATACGGAGAAGGATGCTGGTACTCACAGGAGCAGGTAAAGGAAATCATAGATTATGCAGCAGCCAAGGGAATCGAGATTATTCCTGAAATCGACCTTCCGGGACATATGCTCGCTGCTCTTGCAGCATATCCGCAGTACGGATGTACAGGCGGTCCTTACGATGTATGGGGACGCTGGGGCATCGCTGACGACGTGCTTTGCGCTGGAAACGAAGAGACAATGGTATTCCTCGAGAATATCCTCACTGAGATTGCAGCCCTCTTCCCATCAGAGTATATACATATCGGAGGTGACGAGTGTCCTAAGGTACGCTGGGAGAAGTGCCCTAAGTGCCAGGCGAAGATCAAGGAGCTCGGCCTCGAGGACAAGGACGGCTTCAAGGCAGAACATTATCTCCAGAGCTACGTCATGAACAGAATGACTGCACTCCTTGAGAAGCAGGGTAAGAAGATCATCGGTTGGGACGAGATTCTCGAAGGAGAAGTGGCTGACAATGCAATCGTCATGTCTTGGAGAGGTACTTCCGGCGGTATCAAGGCTGCCAAGATGGGACACGACGCCATCATGACTCCTAATTCATTCTTCTACCTCGACTACTACCAGTCTCTCGACACAGCGAAGGAGCCTCTGGCTATCGGCGGCTATCTCCCTGTAGAGACATGCTACTCATATGAGCCTTATGCAGAGAATATGACTGACGAGGAGAAGGCTCACATCCTCGGAGTACAGGCCAATCTCTGGACAGAGTACATCGCGACAAACGAGCACCTCGAATATATGCTCCTGCCTCGAATGGCTGCCCTCAGCGAAGTGCAGTGGTGCCAGCCTCAGACAAAGAGCTGGGAGAGATTCCTGGACAGCGCTGATGACTTCTGCGCCATCTATGACGTAGCCGGATACAACTACTCGAAGCGCATCTTCGATGTAAGAGGTACCGTAAGTGTTGAGAACAATCAGGTTCTCGTACACCTTGAAGCTCAGGGCGACACACCTGTAAGATACACCACCGACGGCACCGAGCCTACAGAGGAGTCAGCTCTTTACGAAGGTCCAGTAGCCATCACCGGCACCTGCACATTCACAGCAAAGGCCTTCAGACCAGGCCTTGACGGTGCTCTCTACCAGAAGGAATTCAACGCTCATAAGGCAATGGCAAAGACCATCACAGTCAATGCAGAACCACACAAGAACTACCGCGGAGGTCTTCCGCACATCCTTATCGACGGCATGAGAGGTCCTGGAGATTTCCACAGCAAGGAGTGGAGCGGATGGAGAGTGGAGCCTTTCGATGTAGTCATCGATATGGCCGGAGAGACTTACAGCACCCTCACCCTCAGCACTACTGTGGTAAAATACGATGATATCTTCAACCCTGCATACATCACTGTATATACTTCAGAGAACGGAACGGATTTCACAGAAGTGGCAAAGGCCGAATACCCTGTAGAGGCCGAGAGCGAGCCTAACGGCCCTAAGGAATATACTCTCGGATTCCCTGAGACATCAGCTAAATATCTCAAGGTAGTGGCTGACGCGATTCCTGCAAAGCCAGACTGGCACGAAAGACCAGGAGTCAAAGGCTTCCTGTTCATCGACGAAGTCATTGTCAAATAGCATCATTCAAAGCGCAGCAAAGGATACTAAAACCTGAAAAAAAATATGAGAATCGGAATAGACCTTGGAGGCACAAACATAAGGGCAGCCCTGGTAGAAGGCCAGAACATAATCAGAAAGGCCAAGGCAGCATGCCCCGCAAAAGGCAGCTGTGAAGAAGTTATCGAGACAATAGCCGGACTTATCAGCGAAGTGCTCTGCGATGAAGTGGAATCCATCGGCATCGGCGTTCCTTCTGTAGTGGACACCCGCAAAGGTATTGTCTACAATGTGGCAAACATCCCATCATGGGTGGAAGTGCATCTGAAAGACATACTTGAAGAAAGGTTCAATATACCTGTACGCGTCAACAACGACTCGAACTGCTTCACTCTCGGTGAAAGCCGCTTCGGCAAGGGACAGGGATTCACCGACATGGTCGGAGTAACCCTGGGAACAGGAGTCGGTGCGGGAGTGATCATCGGAGGAAAACTCTATGAAGGCCGCAATGCAGGAGCAGGAGAAGTAGGCTGCCTGAATTATCTTGACAAGGACTACGAAAGCTATTGCAGCACTCCTTTCTTCGTTGCGCACAATACCACAGGTGCAGAACTTTCTGCAAAGGCAAAGGCCGGAGATGCTGAGGCAATCGCTCTCTGGAACGAGTTCGGATGCCACCTTGGAGAACTTGTCAAGGCTATACTCTTCGCTTATGATCCCGAAGCGATCGTATTCGGAGGCGGAATCGCTGCCGGATACCCTCACTTCGAAGCGGCAATGCACGAACGCATACAGACATTCCCATACGAGACCGGTAAAGATATAAAGGTGCTCTTCTCAGAAGATGGAGATATGGGACTTTACGGTGCTTCCGCACTTTAACAAGTCTGATAGGAAGCGATATGAAAAGGTCTGGAGTCCTCCCGGGATTCCAGACCTTATTATTTTAAGACTTACGGATGGTCTTCCAGACTGCAATGCCATAAATGCCTATCAGGATGGTGTGGACTGCAAGCTTGACTGCAAGCATTCCTGTCGATGACTGCCCGAATGCCGCCCCGGCAAACAGTGTATTGTCAATGAGGGATGACACTCCGTAAACTGCGCCCATGATAACGAATATCAGTCCCAGACGACCCCAGCGATATGGTATAGGATAGTATTTAGCACCGAGGATGGAGCTGATGGCAAACATCACCACATAGCTGGCAAGATGTCCGAAAGCTGCAGCCCAATATGAGTACATCGGCATGAAGATTATGATGACAATCGCAGTCACCACCAGGCCAGAAAGGGTGATCCAGATGGCCATATTGGTCTTTCCTGAAAGCTTATACCACATCGACACATTGAAAAGCATTCCCAATATCATATAGGACAGGAGCATAATCGGAACGATTCCCACCGCTGAACGGAACTGCGGGCCGAGGATAAGAGCAATTATGTCTATATAAAGAATGACACCAAGGAAGACAAGTCCGCAAAATGCCGTAAAGTATTCCTGCACCGAAGCATAAAGCTCCTTTGAATCCTTCTCACGGGCTCTTCTGAAGAAGAAAGGCTCGGCAGCATAACGGAACATCTGAATGAAAAGATTCATTATCACAGCCAGCTTCACGGCAGCCTGATAAAGTCCCAGCGAAGATCTCCAGGCATCGGCATTGGTATCGAAGAACCTGAAAAGGATCCTGTCAAGGAAGTCATTGACCACTCCGGGAAGTGCCGCCACCATAAGCGGAAGCGAATATGCCAGCATCTGGCGAAGCAGCTTA
The DNA here is from genome assembly GCA_045614445.1 of Candidatus Cryptobacteroides sp. Taxonomy (GTDB): domain Bacteria; phylum Bacteroidota; class Bacteroidia; order Bacteroidales; family UBA932; genus Cryptobacteroides. Next base: position 7,299 of record JAZLCW010000035.1, read on the forward strand.
GGATCAAGTCTGAAGCTCAGCTTGGTGAAATCAGGTATGAACAGCAGACCACATACGATACAGCTGACGAATATTGCGAATATCACATAGCTGAAGTCCGGAGTTTCCGAAATGAAATACAGAAGCCAGCGGGCCGAATCGACATGCTTAGGGAACCAAAGGAAGAGGAACAGATTGGCTGAAGTCTCAGTAATAATCTTTATTGTCTTGAAGATGGCAAACTTGAGAGCCTTGTTCTCCTGACGAAGCTTTGCAAACAAGATGGCAGTGACGGCATCAAGAGCAAGGATTCCGCCCATATACATTATGCAGGACTGGTATCCCTCATAGCCCAGCAGGGAGGATATCGGAGACGCAAAGGCAATCATCAGAGCCAGGAATGTGGCACTGATGCAGAACACCGTCACGAAGGCATTGGAATAAACTTTCTTCGGGTCGACGCCTTCCTTGTTAGCGAATCGGAAGCATCCGGTCTCCAGTCCAAGCACGAGGACAACCTGAAGTACAGCGATATACGCCATGAATTCCGTAACCACGCCATAGCTTTCGGGAGAAAGAAGCCTTGTGTATATCGGAACGAAAAGGAAATTTATGATGCGGGCCAGAATGGTGCTGAGACCATAAATCACGGTCTGCCCGGCCAATTGTTTCAACGGATTTGCCATAACTCGACAAAATTAGTTATTTTTGTCGAGTTTAAATTGAATGACATGAAAAGATTAACTATTCTGGCGGTCGTAGCCATCGTATTGGCTTCCTGCGGACCACGTGCAGGAAAGAACGCAGACAATGGAGCACAGACCGACAGCACAGCAACAGAAACAATGGAACAGAAGATGAATCAGGAGCCCGAGTTCGACATCATCACCAGCAAGGGCACAATGAGGGTGAAGCTCTACAGCAAGACCCCTAAGCACAGAGACAATTTCGTGAAGCTCGTAAAGGAGAAGTACTACGACGGAGTACGATTCCACAGAGTAATCGAAGGATTTATGATCCAGACAGGAGACCCTTATTCAAGGGACACTGCGAAAATCGACCTTTGGGGACAGGGCGGACCTGATTATACCGTTCCTGCAGAGTTCGTGAACGAATACTGGCACAAGAAGGGAGCACTCGCAGCTGCACGCCGCGGTGACATGGCCAATCCTACCAAGGCTTCTTCAGGCTCACAGTTCTACATCGTACACGACGAGAATGCCTGTCTCCACCTGGACGGACAGTACTCTATCTTCGGAGAGGTGATCGACGGACTGGAAGTCATCGACCAGATTGCGACAGTGGACGTAGACCGCTATGACCGTCCGTACGAGGATGTGTTCATCACTGAGATCAAGCCTGTATTTGTCGAGCCAGTACAGCCTGCAGCTGACACTACTGCTGTCGAATCTGCAGATACTACAAAAGCAGAATAAGACAATATGGATCTCAAAGGTAAATTCAGATACATATTCTTCGATGCTGACGACACGCTCTGGGAAAACGAACAATATTTCAGGGCTGCCGAGGCAAGATTCATAGAACTTCTGGCCGACTACACCACACCGGAAGGCGTCCAGGACATGCTCTGGCGCAAGCAGGAGGATAACATACCTCTTTTCGGATATGGTTCCAAGACCTATATGATCGGAATGACTGATGCTGCTCTGGAACTCTGCGGAGGCACACTTCCAGAGCATATATACTATGGTATCAAGAAGATCATCACCGAACTGGCTTTCCATGAACTGGAGATAATCGAAGGTGTCAAGGAAACCCTTGAGGCACTTCAGGGACACTACGAGCTTATCGTTGCCACCAAAGGAGACCTCCCCGAGCAGATGGGTAAATTCCGCAGCTCAGGTCTTGCACAATATTTCCATCACTGCGAGGTAATGGAGAATAAGGACGAGAAGAACTGGCTGGAAGTAGCCGCAAAGCACAATCTCCGTCCAGAGGAACTCCTGATGATCGGCAATTCCGTGAAATCTGACATTGCTCCAGTAGTGAACCTCGGCGGCTGGGCTATCCACACCCCTCATGAAGTCGTATGGGTGCACGAAATGATGGACATGCCCGAGAACGACAGAATCATCGAAGTAAAAAACATACGCGAGATTCTTGATTACCTCCTTTAAAAGGTTATTGTCGTCAATACGACCACAAAACATACTTTTTATCAATTCCGAGCAAAGTCGAGGAATCTCTGGCACAGAATTCGCAATAAACTTAAACCGAATAGTTTTTTCATAGGTTAAGTTTTAGGTTAGAATTGCGGAGCCATCTCGTTGGGAAACGAGATGGCTCTATCTTTTGGCTTGATGGACACCTTGACCATAAATCCTACAATTCTTTACCAAGGTGTACCACTTTTCAGATGCTTTGATGTGATTTTCCGCACACCTTGACCCCAAAACAGCGATTTCTTTATTAAAGTGTCGCAATCGTTGCACATACTGAAAAAGCATCTCAAACGAGATGCTTAACTTTTGCCCCTTATGCGTGGCGGAGGTTTACACCTTTGAGGTGTGATGCGATGCGGGCGGGGACTTCGCACTACCCATTACATCGTCCAACCACGACTTACAATTTATGCCACAAAGATATGCAGTTTTCCGTTTTTGCAAAACATGTGCTTATCTAGACACTTTTTACCTTTTTAGGATTCTATGCTTTAGGTTAGAATTGCGGCGGCCTTCCGATGTGAATCGGAAGCCCTCTATCTTTTTTTTTAAAAAAACATTATCTTTGCAAGGTTATAGCTATACAAACAAATCATCATTTCCAAAACTATACTATGAGCAATAGAAAACACACCTTCGGCGAATGGATGATAGCCGTGAGACCATGGTCTTTTCCAGCATCGGCAATGCCAGTAATCACTGCGACTGCATACCTTTTCTGGAAAGGCGCAGAAATCAATTGGCTCTTCGCCCTCTGGGCACTTGTGAACATCGTGATTTTCCACGCGGCAGGAAACACCTGGAGCGATTATTTCGACTTCCGCAAGAAGGTAGATGCTGAGGACACTTTCGGAGCCAAGACCATGACTACCGGCATGTTCACTGAAAAGGAAATCTTCAGGCTATCACTCGTATTGACCATTATTGCAGCCGCTGGCGGTGTCGGCCTTCTGCTTCTGACCGGCCTTCCGCTTCTGTGGATCGGACTCGGAGGTGTTTTCTGCACAATGCTCTACCCATTCCTGAAATACAATGCACTGGGAGACCTTGTGATCCTTCTTGCTTATGCATTCCTTCCTACCATCGGAACCGCATTCGTTACAACAGGTGCAATCGACTGGAGCGTTCTTCTGATCGCCCTTCCTGTGGGACTTATCACCGACGGTATCCTTCATTCGAACAACACCCGCGACACCAATACCGACAAACGTGCCGGCATCAAGACAATGGCAATGATTCTCGGCGCAAAGACATCAGCCCTTATCTACGGATTCGAGGTATTGTTCCCGTTCGTATGGGTAGGAGTACTTTCCATTATCGGATTCTTCCCTCTTACCACCATCATCGTCTTCCTCACTCTGGCAGTGGCGATCGGATGCTCACAGACAATGATGAAGTCACTCAATGGTGATCTGAGGATCATAGCAGACCTCGACGTAAGGACAGCCAATCTCCAGTTGATGTTCTCGGCACTCCTTACAATCGCATTCATAGTAGCTAAGTTCATCTAAGAAACCGAAACATTTTCCAAGACAATGACGGACAATAATGTATCGATACAGAAACCTGTAATCGGAATCTGTATTGCGGCTGTGTTGTGGACAATAATGTTCTCGCCGTGGACAGCCCCGCATATCAATTTCTGGGTAATGATGACCTGCTCAGGAGCGACATTGACCCTTTTTACCTGCTGGGCGCGTCCGCGCTGGTGGAAGGACGTACGTCTGGATCTGAACAACATTGTCCTCGGCGTAGGACTTGCTGCCTTGCTCTGGGGAGTTTTCTGGCTGGGAGAATATCTGTCGACTCTGATGTTCGACTTCGCCCGTCCGCAGGTGGATTCCATCTATGGAATGAAGGAGGGAGAAAACCCTGTCGTACTGACACTGCTGATGCTTTTCATCATCGGACCGGCTGAGGAGATATTCTGGCGAGGATGTCTGCAGAACCGCCTTTCTGCGCGCTTGAACCCGAACATAGGATTCATCCTGACCACTCTTGCGTATGGTCTGGTACATATATCCAAATTCAATTTCATGCTGATTATGGCAGCAATGGTAGCGGGATTCGTATGGGGACTCGCCTACCGCTTCTTTCCAGAGAAACTCGGCGCCATCATCATATCGCACGCCCTCTGGGACTGCGCTGTCTTCATCTGGTTCCCGATAATGTAGCCAGGAATCAGAGCATCTGTCCGTCAATAAACTCCCTGAGAATCGATGTCGGAGGAATAGCCGCCATTTCTGCAGGAGTAAGAGCTACAATATAATCCAGGAACTTCAGCATTCTGGATGCTTCGGTATATGCAGGAGATGAAGGAGCAATACGACGAAGAAGAGGTTCAGCATAATACTTCAGCACAGGAAGCTCGAAGATATGGGCTGAATTGAAAACAGCATCTGCATTTTCCTGGAACGGGAAAATATTGCGATTCTCTCCCCTGCGGACACTCTGCCATCTATTTATCGTAGATTCCGGATTGACGCCACGGGTACGGTTGTCGCGTATCATTCTGCGGAGCATACGGTTGTCCGAAGTGGAAATATTGTTGTTTTCGTCTATTGAAAGTGATGTCAGGGCCGAAGCATAGACACGAAATACCTTGGAGCTGTCCACATCCGGAATCATTGCAGGATTCAATGCGTGGATACCCTCCATTATAAGGATATCCTTCTCGCGAAGCTGCATAAGATTGCCCTCGAAATATTTGCGGCCTTCCTTGAAATCGAAACGAGGAATCTCCACCTCCTTGCCTGAGAGAAGATCATTGAGCTGCTGGCCGAGAAGCTTCAGATCCATTGCTCCAAGACATTCGAAATCATATTCTCCATTCTCGTCTCTTGGAGTCAGCTCCCTGTCCACAAAATAGTTATCCAGTTCGATCACCTTAGGATTAAGTCCCAGGATACGGCACTGCAGGGCCAACCTCTTCGAAGTGGAAGTCTTTCCGCTGCTTGAAGGACCGGCAATGAACACGATCTTCACAGAACCGCGACGAGCATAGATCTGATCGGCAATATCTGCATATTTCCTCTCATGAAGAGCCTCGGAAAGATTTATAAGGTCGATGATTTCTCCGGACATAACCTTTTCATTCAGCTTGCCTACGCCCTTCACGCCCATGATCGAGCACCAGTCTGAGTGCTCCTTGAGAGCTGTGGCCAGCTTTGACTGCCTTTTCATAGGAAGTACCTTATCATAATCACCTTCCAAAGGATACTGAAGGCAGAAGCCATCATTGAATCCCATTATATTGAATGTCTTGAGGCAACCGGTTGAAGGGACGAGCGGTCCATAGAAAGTATCTGCCTGACCATCGAGAAAATACACATTGTAGTTAAAGCGGCCCAGACTCTTCAGGAGATTGACCTTTTCCTTCTGGCCGTTGCGGGTGAAGAGAGCCACGCACTCCTCCAGACCAAGCATGCGGTGAGTGAAAGGAAGATCAGCTTCGATCACAGCCTCCATCCTGGCAGAAATCGTCTGAAGTTCGTCATCAGTGGCGAAATACACACTCGGGCGTCCGTCTTCCAGATGCTCGGCGTGACGGATTTCGCAATACAGACCGCTTGGAAGGGAATAATCTATCGCAAGAACCTTGTCAGGATACAGATCGCGCACTACATTCTGAAGCACGAAGCACAGTGAACGGATATAAGCCCGTCTGCCATCAGGATGATCATATCCGACAAATCTCACATTGTGCGGACTGATGATTCTGTAATCCATAGCCTTGAGCTTGTTATCGACAAGAGCAGCTAGAACAGGCATTTCAGTGCGGAATCCTGCATCACAAAGCATCTGAGAGAGTTCACTGAGGGTCGTACCCATTGCGACCTTGACATACGCACGGGTATTCTCACAATAAATCCTTATGTCTTCCATAATTAAAGTATTTCTTTAAGGAAAGGTCCTGTTACCGATTCCGGATCATCTGCGAGCTGTTCCGGAGTTCCCTGGGCCACGATCATTCCGCCCTTCTTTCCGCCCTCCGGTCCCATATCGAAAAGATAATCGACAGACTTGAGGACATCCAGGTTGTGTTCGATGACGATCACAGTATTTCCCTGCTCCACAAGCTGCTGGAGCACTTCCATCAGCACCTTTATATCATCGAAATGAAGACCTGTCGTAGGCTCATCCAGGATATAAAGCGTATTGCCTGTGCCTTTTCGGGCAAGTTCGGCAGCCAGTTTCATTCGCTGGCTCTCACCTCCCGAAAGCGTCACGGCCGATTGTCCGAGACGGACATAGCCCAGACCGACGTCCACCAATGCTTTAAGCTTGGCTGCAATTGTCGGTATATTCTCAAAGAACTCATATGCCTCACTGATAGGCATTTCGAGTACATCATTGATATTCTTGCCCTTGTATTTAACAGCAAGGGTATCATTCTTATAACGTCTTCCGCGGCACTCGTTGCAGACCACATTTACCGAAGGAAGGAAATTCATCTCGATCACCTTGATTCCTGCACCCTTGCATTCCTCACAACGGCCTCCTGCCACATTGAACGAGAACCTTCCGGCTTTGAAGCCGCGCACCTTTGCATCCGGGGTCGCCTCAAAAAGGGTACGGATGTCATTGAATACGCCTGTAAAAGTAGCAGGATTACTTCGCGGAGTACGTCCGATCGGGCTCTGGTCGATCTCTATCAGTTTGTCGATATTCTCGATTCCGACGATCTCATCATACGGAAGCGGCTGCATCTTGGCATTATAGAACTTGTTTTTCAGAATCGGCATCAGGGTCTCGTTGATAAGAGACGATTTACCGCTGCCGCTGACTCCGGCCACTCCGATGAGCATTCCCAGAGGGAAGTCCGCATCGACGCTCTTGAGATTGTTGCCCCTTGCCCCTCGGATGCCTAAGGTCAGACCGTTTCCTGCACGACGTTCTGCCGGCACTTCGATCTTTTTTCTTCCCAGAAGATAGTCCAGAGTAGTGGAGCTACCCTCGGAAATCTTGCTGACAGGGCCGTTATAACATATGCGGCCGCCTTCCTGTCCAGCACCAGGGCCCACATCTACGAGCCAGTCTGCAGCCATCATTGTCTCTGCATCATGCTCGACTACCATAACGGAATTGCCCTCATCACGAAGCTTCTGCAACGAAGCGATAAGCTTTCTGTTATCCCTCTGATGCAGTCCTATAGATGGCTCATCGAGAATATACAGGACATTGACGAGTTTCGATCCTATCTGCGTAGCCAGTCTGATTCGCTGACTCTCTCCTCCTGACAATGAAGCAGTCGCACGGTCCAGGGACAGATAATCCAGTCCAACATCCAGCAGGAATGAGACTCTGTCCTTGAGTTCCTTCAGGATGTCACGGGCAATGATGCTTTCACGGTTTCCAAGGACATTGTCCAGAGAATGAAGCCAGATGCTGAGCTGTCCGATTTCCATTGCCGAGACCTCGGAAATGGTCTTTCCGTCTATCTTGAAATATGTCGTTTCCTTATTCAGTCTTGTTCCGCCGCACTTCGGGCAGACAATCTTTTCATTGATATCTCCCACGATTCCCGAGAATGATACCATTTCAGAAGTCGCACCTTCACCCACTCTGAAAAGTTCATCCGATCCGAATACGATCAGAGATATCACCTCCTCCGGCAGTTCCTCGATCGGGTCATAGAGAGAGAAATTGTATTTTCGGGCAATCGACCTTATCACATCGAATTTCTTGGTCTCGCGGATTTTCCCCAGAGGCACGATTCCTCCGTCTGCTATCGAGGCTGCACGGTTCGGAATGATTGTATCCATATTGACATCCACGATGATGCCAAGTCCCTTGCAATGGGTACAATAGCCCTGAGGGGAATTGAACGAGAATGAGTGCGGAGCCGGTTCCGCAAGGGAAATTCCGGTGTCAGGACACACGAGATGCTTGGAGAAATGATGCACCTCCTGAGTCATCATATCCATTATCGCCACTGAACCTTTACCAAAATTCAAGGCAGACATAACAGACGATTTTATTCGCTTTTCATCCTTCTGGGTCGGCTTAAGACGATCTATGACAAGTTCGATGAAGTGGGCTTTGTAACGGTCCAGGGATGTCACTTCATTCAATTCGCAGAGCTCACCGTCTATGCGAACCTGGGTATATCCCCTCTTGCGCATCTGTTCCAGAAGTTCCTTGTAATGTCCTTTGCGGCCTTTCACCAGCGGAGCCAGGAGATAACATTTGCGGTCCTGATAATTTTCCATTATCAAAGACACGATCTGTTCATCTGTATATCTGACCATCGGCTTGCCCGTCTGTGGAGAATAAGCGGTGGAAGCACGGGCATACAGAAGTCTGAGGAAGTCATAGATCTCGGTGATGGTTCCCACAGTCGAACGAGGATTGCTTCCTGTGGTCTTCTGCTCTATGGCAATGATAGGGCTCAATCCCGTAATCGATTCTACTTCAGGCTTTTCCAGTATGCCCATAAAGTGTTTGGCATATGTAGAAAGGGTATCCATATAACGTCTCTGTCCCTCGGCATAAATGGTGTCGAATGCCAATGAGGACTTTCCGCTTCCGCTCAGTCCGGTCACGACGACGAACTGCCCGCGTGGAATCGCCAGCGATGCTCCTTTCAGATTATGAGCCTTGGCTCCCTGTATTTCAATAAAATCGTTCTTCTTCTCCATATTCTTTCCGGATCTGTCTTTTCGCTGCGAATTTCAGACCACCAACCCGAATCACAAATATAATAATTTTTGAGATTGATATATCCGTTTACGCTTGCGGTTGTTTGATTCAAAAGCACAAAAATGCCTCCATATGTGCTTTGGCACACGAAAAAAAAGACTCGAAAGCACAGAAGGAACCGCTTCTGTGCTTTCGAGAAATGACATTATATTGCAAGACTTGATTTTATTTCAATCGGAGATAGGTGTAACCGAAACGAGCCGCTGCGGCACGATCGAGTTCCTCGCGTACGGAAGGATGGGCAATATCGATCAGGGCACGTGCTCGCTCTGCCAGAGTCTTTCCACGAAGCTGAGCCACGCCATATTCCGTAACGATATTCTGGACGAAATGGCGGGTGGTCACGACACCGGCACCTTCAGCCAGAACAGGATTGATCTTCGAAACTCCCTTTTCAGTCATTGAAGGAATGGCGATGAAAGTCTTGCCGCCTTCTGAGAGAGATCCTCCATACATAAAGTCGTGCTGTCCTCCAACTCCGGAAATCACACGGGTACCGACAGAATCAGCGCACACCTGTCCGGTAAGATCCACTTCCACTGCAGAATTGATAGCCATAACCTTAGGGTTCTGAGCGATGCGGAACGGAGCATTTGTCCAGGCCACATCCTTGAGCAGCAGATCCTTACGATAATCCATATAGTCGTAGAGTCTACGAGATCCCAGAGCAAGGGAAGCCACCGAAATACCCGGCAGGACCTTCTTGCAGGAATTGTCGATCACCCCGCTTTCCAATAGCGGAAGCACGCCGTCGGTCATCGCCTCTGTATGAAGTCCCAGATGCTGATGATCCTTCAGAGCTGCAAGAACAGCATTCGGAATACCTCCCACACCGATCTGCAGAGTGGCTCCATCCGGAATCATTTCCGCTATATGACGGCCTATGGCTGAATCAATCTCAGTCGGAACCGCAGTCGGAACCTCCACTAACGGGTCGTCCACCTCGACTGCAGCATCGATTCGCGAAATATGTATCAATGCATCACCATAAGAAAACGGCATCGCCTTATTGACCTGTACAATCACCTTTCTGGCACATTCCACCGCAGATACTGCCAGGTCAGCAGACACACCGAAGGAACAATATCCCTCATCGTTCGGCGGCGACACATTCAGGAATACCGCATCAAGAGGCAATGTCCCGTCTCTGAACAATCCCGGTATCTCTCCAAGGAATGCAGGGATGGTCGAACCATAGCCGGCGGCAAGCCATTTACGGATATTATTGGCCACAAAAAGGCTCTTGATATTGAATGAATCCTTGTATTCCGGCTTGCAGAACGGAGCCTCACAGCGGCCCACTGCGAAGGCCGCATATATTGTCACGTCACGAAGTTCTTCTCCACGGTCGGCCAATGCCTTGCAAAGTACCTCAGGAATGGATGTACTTCCCTGGATGTATATGCTTTCACCAGACTCTATCAATTGGACGGCCTGCGCTGCTGTGTAATATTTCATTGTTGTTCAGGTTTTATCTTAATGTATTTCGGCAAAAAGTCGGAGACGCTGGTCGAGCATCTCGAACTGCTCCGGACGGTTCAGCTGCGACACGCAGATACGTACACCGTCCTGAACGCTTCCTGTAAGGGAAAGTGAAATAGAGCAGATTCCCATTAGCATCAGTTCCTGCACCAGCTCGGCACTGGTCATATCCTTATAACCCACAGTGTAGAAGAATCCGTCGCTGACATCCTCGTCACCATCCTTGCTATATACGATCCGGAAGCCATTGTCCAGGAACATTTTTTTTGTCAATGAGGCACGACGTGCATATTCGGAAGTATCCGCCACGAAATCAAGGGCCCCGTCATTAGCCGCCTTGAACATTGCCGCAAGGGCATATTGGGCAGAGTGGCTGGTACCGGATGACACGGCATAGAGAACTCCAAGTACCAATGCATCACCCAGACGGGCAATACGGTAGCGTTCCTGCAGCGCCGGATACTCACGATTGTAAAGACGGTCCGAAACGGCCAATATAGCAATACGCTGACCGGCATAACTGAACATCTTGGATGCCGACATCATGATGATGTAATTGTCTGTATATTTGGCCACAGTCGGCTGGAACGGTGCCTCGAAAGGCTTTCCAAGAGGTCTTCTGAAGTCCATGCACATATATGCAAGGTCCTCGATGACAATGACATCGTAGCGGGTAGCCAATTCACCTATGATACGGAGTTCATGCTCGGTAAGATTGAACCAGGCAGGGTTGTTCGGGCTGGAATAGATGAGGGCTGATATACGGCCGGAGGCAAAATAGCTCTCAAGTTTTTCTGCCAGCTTCTCGCCTCGATATTCGTAAATGTCGAATGATTCACTACGGATTCCAAGGATATTGACCTGGGTTCTCTGCACAGGAAATCCAGGATCAATGAAAAGCACTGTATCCTTCTCAGGATCGACATGTGAACACAAAATGAATGAAGAGAAGCTTCCCTGCATCGAACCTACAGTCGGAATACAGCCGCGAGGAGCGACATCTATATCGAGAAATGCTTTCAGGAAACGGGACGCTTCATTCTTTAGCTGAGGGACACCCATCATATTAGGATATACGGAAGCTATTCCGGCACGAAGAGCTGCACATTCAGCCTCAACCCCCACCTGTGATGGTGGCAGACCTGGAATACCCATCTCCATATGAAGAAATTCCACACCTGTAGTCTTTTCCAAAGTTCTGGCAATTTCTCCCGATTGGCGTATTGTCGCCTGAGAAATGTCAGCTATGCCCATCTGCTCCAGTACGGAAGCAAGGGCGGCATTGTCGATCTGTTGTTTCATATAAAAAAATGGAACGGCTTTTACCGCCGTTCCAAATATACAAAATCATAACCAATTTTCCGAATATAGCTTCAATTTATCGAAAAAATCAATGCTTTTGTCTGTAAATCGTTTCGTAAAATGATTATTTCTCTTCAAAACTGATAGCGAATCCACCGCCTGCTGCCATCTTGATAGGAAGGAAGTCATGGAATGTAACTGTCTTCTTCTCGATTACGTAAGCCTGAGGGTTGTTCTTGTAGTGAGCATCGTCTGCATCACGATAGATTGTCGCCTCATATGTCTTCTCTGGATCAAGGAACTGGAGAGGAACTTCGAGAGTACGTGCATTGTCATCAGTCACACCACCGCAGAACCACTGTCCGTCCTTCTTGCCCTGACGTGCAATGACAAGATAGTCACCTGGCTCCGCGAGGAGATACTTGGACTGGATCCAATCGATATCCACATCCTTGATGAACTGGAATGCATCCATGAACTGCTCGTAGTGCTCAGGAAGGTCTGCAGCCATCTGGAGAGGTGAATACATAGTTACATAGAGTGCAAGCTGGTTAGCGATAGTAGCATTTACCCATGAATCATTTCTTCCCTCTGTCACAGAAGCCAGATCCTGAACGAAGATACCAGGAGTAAAGTCCATCGGACCACCGTTGAGACGGGTGAAAGGAAGGATTGTCACATGGTGAGGCATTGTACCGCCGAATGCCTGATACTCGGTACCACGGGCAGATTCGTTACCGATGAGATTAGGATATGTTCTGCAGATACCTGTAGGACGTACAGCTTCGTGAGCGTTGAGCATTACCTCATGCTCGGCAGCCTTCTTGATCACATACATATAGTGGTTGATGAGAGACTGGCTGTAGTGGTGCTCGCCGATCGGAAGAATATCTCCGACGTAACCTCCCTTGATCGAGTTATATCCATATTTATCCATGAGCTCGAGAGCCTGGTCAAGGTGACGCTCGTAGTTGCGTACTGATGAAGAGCTCTCGTGGTGCATCATAAGTCTTACACCCTTCGAGTGTGCATACTTGTTGAGTGCCTCGATGTCGAAATCAGGGTATGGAGTCACGAAATCGAATACATAGTCCTTGTTGCAGTTAGCCCAGTCTTCCCATCCTTCGTTCCATCCCTCGACGAGTACCTGTGAGAATCCATGCTCTGCCGCAAAGTCGATGTAGCGACGGACATTCTCATTGTTTGCTGAGTGACGGCCGTTAGGAGTAGCCTTCGAGTAGTCTGTAACTCCGAGCTGAACCGATGCATAGTCATCAGTATAAGCCCAAGATCCCTTTCCGGAAATCATTTCCCACCATACACCGATATACTTCACAGGCTTGATCCAGTCGGGATTCTCAAGAGCACAAGGTTCGTTGAGATTGAGGATAAGGCGTGAAGCGAGCTGTGCTGTAGCGCTTGGAGCTACCTGTACGGTACGCCAAGGAGTGTTGCAAGGAGTCTGCATACGGCCCTTCCATCCCTGTGCATCAGGAGTAAGATGCGAAGTGAATGTCATTGTCTTAGGATCGAGCAGAAGGTGCATACATGGGTAGTCGATAAGGGCAGCCTCATGAATATTGATGTAAAGGCCGCTGTCTGTACGCATCTGGAGAGATGTCTGGACACCGTTAACAGAGTATGGAGTCTGCGAGTCGTTACCGGTGAGAGCAGTCTTCATATTATCCGCGATTTCCGTAAGACGGCACTCTGTGTAATTGTACTCCTGAGTGTCATAGTCGCCTGGTACCCACCATGCTGTATGATCACCCGCAAGAGCGAACTGAGTCATCTCCTCCTTGATCACGAAGTAGCTGAGGTTCTTCTGATATGGGAACTCGTAACGGAATCCGAGACCGTCGTCATACAGACGGAAGCGGATAGCCATCTTTCTGTCAGTAGAAGTCTGGACGAGGTTCACGAGAAGTTCGTTGTAGTTGTTACGGATCTGCGCCTCCTCACCCCATACAGGCTCCCAGGTCTCATCAAATGCAGAGGTCTCCACGCTTTCCAGAGCGAAGCCGTCATAGAATGAGTTGCAAGGCTGACGATCTTCCTTAGAGATGGTTCCGTCAGCGTTAAATACGATTTCCTGTGCCTTGAGCACACCGCGGAGCTCGAATCCGAGATCCGAAGGGAGGATAACCTTCTGGTCACCATAGTTCAGTGCATACTGAGGTGTTCCGTCAGCTGTAAGCTGGAAGGTCATTTCCATATTGCCGTCCGGAGACTTAAGAGTCTGGACATCGGTTACTTCGCCGGCTGGCTGCGTTGCTGTACATGCAGCAAAGAGGGCGATTGAAGAAATTGCTGAAAGTATTCTTTTCATTTATAGTGTTATTTATTGAATTCAACAATAAGAACCGACTGAGGTTCTACGATAGAGGCGTCTGAAATCTCTACAGGTTCTCCAGTCATTACATTGACTCCACCTGCAAGGCCCTCGGAAATCTCCTTGTAGTAGGTCCAAGGGACATTCTTCGGCTCGAGAGAGTTATTGATATATACGAATACCACATCGTCATCATCATAACGGAAGTAAGCGTATGTATTGTCTCGGGTCATGAAATGCATTGTCTTGCCATTGTGGATGACATCCTTTGTCTTTCTCCACTGGAAGAGGTGGCTTACAAAGTCGAAAAGATCAGCAGCCTGACCCTGAGGCACAGCAAGGCCGTCTGTATTCTTAGCAGCCTTGGCACGGCCTTCTGCAGTGAAGAGGTTCATCTCATCCCCCTCCCATCCTCCTGGGAAGTCTACACGGAGACCGCCGTGATCACCGGCATCTCTGAGATTGTTCGAAACGAACATAAGCTCATCACCGGCGAAGATCTGAGGATAACCACGCATTGTAGCCATCATTGCCATCGCGATCTTCACGCGATCCGGATTCTTGCGAAGTGCATCTCCGAGGCGGGCTGTATCGTGATTTCCAGGGAAGATCATCATATTCGAGAGATCGTGATATACGAAATCGTGCGAAAGGACATCATATACGCGAAGGATTCCCTGACCCCAGCCTGGATTGTCTTCATTCAGACCTGTACGCATCGCATCGTGAAGCGGGAAGTCCATGATAGACTTAAGGTGCGAGTCGAAGCCATCCTTGTTCGCGTTACCGCCCTGCCAGTATGCAAGCTGAGGGATGGAAGCTGTCCAGCACTCGCCTACAATGTTGAAGTTCGGATACTCGTTCATTACGGCAGCACACCACTCAGCCATAGGATTCTTCTCGTTGTACGGGTATGTATCCACACGGAATCCATCGAGGTCAGCCCACTCGATCCACCAGATTGCCCACTGCTGGAAGTACTTAAGAACGAACGGATTATCAAGGTTCATATCCACCATTGTGGTGTCAAACCAGCCGCTTTCCTGGATGTAAAGATCCTGCTTTGAAGCGTTAGGGTCCATATTGGTAGAGAATACGATGTTCGAGCCTGTATATGTGTCGAACACATGGTACCAATCCTTGAAAGGAGTGTCTTCCATCCACCAATGTCCTGAACCGGCATGATTCGGCACGATGTCCATGATGATCTTCAGTTCCTTTTCATGAGCCTTCTGTACATAAGTCTTGAAAAGGTCGTTGTCACCGAAGCGGGCATCGATATGATAGTAATCCGTGCAGGCATATCCATGATATGTTGTCCTGGCAAGATTGTCCTCGATAAGAGGGGTACACCATATAGCTGTAGCACCGAGTTCGCTGATATAGTCCAGATGGTCAATTATACCCTGGATATCACCGCCATGACGGCCGAAAGGCAGGTTTCGTGCGGCCTTGTCAGGCATTCCTTCCACAGAGTCGTTCGAAGGATCGCCGTTTGCAAAGCGGTCAGGCATAATGAGATATATCATATCAGCTGTGGTGAAGCTGGTTCTCTCAGCCGAGCCTTCACGGCGTGCCGCGATCTCATATGGATATTTGAAAGACTGTCCGTCCTTGGTGAACACGATGTAGTATGTACCTGGCTGTGCGTCCGCTGCTATCTTGACATCCACGAAAAGGTAGTTCGGGCTGTCAGCCTTATTGATCTTCTCTACAGAAACGCCTGCTCCTCCTTCGATCGCGACATCAAATGCAGAGATTCCTTCTCCCTGGACAAGGAGCTGGAGCGGCATCTTCATACCGGTCCACCATGAAAGCGGTTCTACGCGTGTAACCTGCTCGGAAGTGGCATCTGCTACCGAAGCCGGATCAAAAGCAGGCTTAGCGGTACAGGCCGCAAGAGCAATGACCACGAGCGCTATGATGATTCTTTTCATAAGATTCTTCACTTCGTCAGAATGGCAGTACTACTGAGCTATGATTTCATATGACCAAGGAGCCTTGAGCTGAGCCTTTACAGTCACCTTGTTATCTGGAAGCGTACGAGTGAACACGAGAGTGCTGTCGTCAGTAGAAACCACCTCGAACTTGCCGCCCTTGTCACCAGCTGCAAGTGCCTTGTTGGCATGACGCATACCGATGAGCCACTTATAGAAGTCGAAATACTCGTTCTTCTCCCATGCAGGGATGTGGTCTTTCTCAAAGAACTCGAATCTCTTGTTCCATCCCATTTCCTGGCCTGTGTAGATAAGAGGCTGGCCGTTAGGAAGGGTGAAGGTAAGCACTGCCATAAGCTTGGCTGCATCGCCCATTCTCTCGAACTCTGTTCCTGCCCAAGAGTTCTCATCATGATTAGATGTGAACATAAGGCGGAATGCATCAGCAGGACTGTTCTGGGCATCCTTCTCAATATATGCAAGGAGCTCAGGGATATTCTTCTCACCACGGGCAATAGCGTTCAGCAGGTGGTGAAGCTCCCAAGCGTATGATGCATCGAAGTCAGAAAGAGTATGAAGCTTTGGCTCCTCGCCCTCTGCGAGCATATACATTCCCGGATAATCAGCACGAAGTCCGGCAATAGCCTCCTGCCAGAACTCGAGCGGAACCTCGCAAGCCATATCGCAACGGAATCCGTCGATACCACGCTCCATCCAGAAACGCATTGCAGCAGCCATTCCGTTCCATACCTCCTTGTTCTCGTAATTGAGGTTAGCAGTATCAGACCAGTCAGCTGTGAATGTGGTATTTCCCTCAGCGTCACGCTCATACCAGTCAGCTGGCTTGCCTGACTCCCATACAGCATCAGGTGAAGTATGGTTCGCTACCCAGTCGATCACGACACGCAGACCGAGTCTATGAGCTTCAGCCACGAAATTGTCAAAATCCTCGAGAGTTCCGAATTCAGGATTCACTGCACAATAATCCTTTGCTGCATAGTATGAACCGAGAGTACCCTTACGACCCTCGACGCCAATAGGATAGATCGGCATAAGCCATACGATGTCAACACCCATTTCAGCGAGGCGCGGAAGCTCCTGCTGAGCTGCTGCGAATGTTCCTGCCGGAGTGTACTGACGTACGTTCATTTCGTAAACCACTGAATTTTCAAGTGGCTGCTGCTGTGGAGCCTGTGGCTGCGAGCATGACACTGCCATGATGGCAGCGCAGATTGCAATTGCTATTTTCTTCATATTCTGTTTATTTGTTTTTCCTTTTCAGATCCCCGATCAGGTCGGGGATGATATTGTTCGTCACTGCCGGTACCGGCCGGGATCTCCTAAAGTTCAGCAAGTATTGTCGCTGAAGTGGCTGCGGCTGAAATAGTATTGCCTGAGTATGCTCCGAGACCCTCTGCATCTGCCTGTCCGTTCTTAGCGAGAACTGTGTAATCGCCCTGAGGGATATCCACCTTGGCTGCCTTCTTCGATCCATTGAGAAGAACTGTAAGGGACTTCGCCGAATCGATTCCCTCGAGACCGCTGATACGGAACGCCACTACACAAGGATCATCCACTTCGATGAACTGAAGCTTCTCGCGTACAAGATCAGCATCACCAAGGCAGAAGCCAGGATGAGCGTGACGGATGGCAGCAAGACCAGCATAATAATCCACGAGATCCTTGTATGTGGTCTTGTATGTCCAGTCGATTGCATTGATAGAGTCAGGCTTGTTGTAGCTGTTCTTCACGCCTTGCTTGTGGCGGTAGAGTTCCTCTCCGTTGAAGATAAAAGGAATACCCTGTGAAGTGTAAACCGCTGTCTGAGCGAGCTTTACCATTGCAAGGCGCTCCTTCTCAGTAGCCTTTGTAGCCTCTTCGAGACGGTCACGGAGACAATGGTCATCATGACAGCTCACATAGCTTACGTGCTGGAGAGGATTGTTGGTCCAGCGCTCTATTGTAACCTGCGGATGCTCCACACCACCTGCAATACCGAACTCGACATTGGCCTTGTTTCCAGCCACGCCGTCCATGAATCCGGCATTCTCGCAGCCGAGCGGACCGCGCACAGCATCACGGATATTGTCACTGAACGCTCCCACCTTGTCGAGCATATAAGTATTCGCCTTGAGAGCAATCTCCTCAGCAGGATATGCAGGAGCCTGTGCTGCCCAGCCCTCACCGTAGATTACCACAGCAGGATCAATCGCGTGAAGGCGCTCGCTGATGATGTTCATTGTCTCGATATCGTGGATCGCCATAAGGTCGAAACGGAATCCGTCGATATGATACTCCTTCATCCACCACTCGAGAGACTCGATCATATATTTGCGGAACATTTCCTGCTCAGAAGCAGTCTCATTGCCACATCCTGAACCGTCGAAGAAACTTCCGTCCTCACGCATACGGTAGAAATATCCCGGCATTGTGCGCTCGAAACCTGTCTTGGATGCATCTGTAGTATGATTGTAAACCACATCAAGGATCACGCGGAAGCCTGCCTTGTGAAGAGCCTGGACCATCTGCTTGAACTCCTTGATACGTGTTACAGGATTGTACGGATCAGTCGAATACGATCCCTCGACAGCATTGTAGTTGAACGGATCATACCCCCAGTTATACTGGTTGTTCTCAAGGTGAGCCTCGTCCACTGTGATGAAGTCAGTCGAAGGAAGAAGCTGGACATATGTCACTCCGATCTCCTTGAGGTGGTCGATACCGGTCGCGAGACCGTCAGGATTCTTTGTGCCTTCCTCTGTAAGAGCAAGATACTTACCCTTGTTGCTCACACCAGAAGTCTGATGGATAGAGAAATCTCTGTGATGCATCTCATATACGATGATATCCGATGGCTTGATGACAGGGCTCTTGTCCTCTGCCCAGCCTTCCGGATCAGTCTCATCCCAATCGATCACAGCACCACGAGTACCGTTGACTCCCACAGCCTTGGCTGCGATACCCTCGGTCTCTTCAAGCCACTGTCCGTTTTTCTGTACCTGGAATGTGTAGAATGCACCCTTCACATCCTCCTTCACTGTAACCTTCCAGAGTCCGTCTTTACCGAGCTTCATATTCACGGTCTTGAAGGCAGCCTCGTCTGAAGCCGAATGATAAAGCCTCAGCTGGGCAGCTTCCGCATCAGGAGCCCAAACTGCAAATTCTGTCTTGTCGCCCATATAGACGCACTCCTCAAGGGGAGCCTCAGGTACGACGAGTGCACCATTTTCCGATGCACATGAAGCCATAGCGGCTACTGCAACTGTACCCATCAATAAACTTTTGAATGATATCTTCATAACTTAAAATTTGTTTCGTTTTCGCCGTGCATACTTACACATCCTACGAATATACGAAGATTTGGCTTATATATGAAATATATAAGACGAATTGTCTGAAGATTCTGATGAACGGTCGGATTTCACTGACGAACTCCCAGGCACTCACCAATGTATCTACATAACGCAGAAAGCACAGAACCGTATGATTCTGTGCTTTCGGAAACTTTTTCGGTGCAGTTAAAATATGTTTACTGACGTGATATACGGGCTCCCAAGGCATTCAGACGGACATCGATTTCCTCGTAACCTCGGTCGATCTGCTCGATGTTGCTTATGACACTGGTTCCCTTGGCAGACATTGCCGCGATGAGCATTGCGATACCGGCACGGATGTCCGGAGAAGCCATCTGACCGGCACGAAGCTGATAACGATGATCGTGTCCAACGACCACTACTCTGTGCGGATCGCAAAGGATGATCTGGGCTCCCATATCGATGAGTTTATCCACAAAGAACAAGCGGCTTTCGAACATCTTCTGATGAACCAGTACGCTTCCCCTGCACTGGGTAGCCATCACGATGATCACGCTGATAAGGTCTGGAGAAAGTCCTGGCCAAGGAGCATCCGCTATATGCAGTATGGAGCCATCCAGAAACGATTCGATGACATAGCTTTCCTGTTCAGGGATATAGATATCATCACCTCTGCGCTCCAGATTGACACCCAGACGACGGAAGGCCTCAGGTATCATTCCAAGCTGATCATATGCCACATCCTTGATGGTCAGAGAACTGCGGTTCATTGCCGCCATAGCGATGAAAGAACCGATCTCAATCATATCAGGAAGGATCTTATGCCCGGTACCCCCAAGAGACTCCACACCTCTGATTTTCAACAGATTGGAACCGATACCTTCGATCTTCGCGCCCATCTGCACAAGCATTCTGCAGAGCTGCTGTACATACGGTTCGCATGCTGCATTGTAGATCGTAGTCTCACCCTTGGCCAGACAGGCTGCCATCACGATATTGGCCGTTCCTGTCACCGAAGCCTCATCCAGAAGCATATATTTTCCTTCCAGAGACTTACCCTCCGGAACATGCAGATAAAAGGCCTTCTTGTCAGAGTCATATTCCTGCAGAGCCCCCAGATTCATAAAGCCGAGGATATGCGTATCCACCCTTCTGCGACCGATCTGGTCACCGCCCGGCTTCGGGAAATACGCCCTTGAAAAACGGGCCAGCAGCGGTCCTACAACCATTACTGAACCACGGAGTTTCGCACATTTTCCCACGAAATCCGCACTAGCAATATAATCAGTATCGATCTCATCAGCCTGGAAGGTATAGACACCTTTCTCATGTCTGGTTACCTTCACTCCCATTCCCTCCAGCAGAAGGATCAGGTTACGCACGTCCAGAATCTCCGGAACATTCGAAATCTTTACCTTCTCCTTGGTCAGGAGCACCGCACTGATCACCTGCAGGGCCTCATTCTTCGCGCCCTGCGGCCTGATTGTACCACTAAGCTTGTGGCCTCCTTCTATAACGAATGAACTCATATCTTATTTTCTTCCGTTCCACAATAATTACGAGCCGGGGATGGAGAAAGATCCGCTCACCCAGCTTCATCATCAGATATGCTCCACTTCAGGATGCAGTTCGACACCGAACTTCGCCTTCACCGAAGCGAGTATACGCTTTTCCAGTCCGACAATTTCTTCCGGATATGCCTCACCGGTATAATTCACGATCACCAGAGGCTGCTTCTCCCAGACTGCCGCACCACCGCTACGGCGTCCCTTCCAGCCACATTGCTCGATCATCCATGCAGCCGGAACTTTGACAGTTCCATCAGGAAGGTCATAATGCGGCACTTTGTAATCAGCACCAAGCTCAGCCTTGGCTGCAGCTTCAATCTTTGCGAAATGTTCAGCGCTGATCACAGGATTCTTGAAGAAACTTCCTGCACTTCCCATCACCGACGGTTCCGGAAGCTTCTCCTTGCGGATCTTGATGATGGTCTTTCTTATTAAAGCAGGGGTCAAAGATTCTGCATCAGAAGAGCATACGGCATCTTTGAGATGGCCATAATCAAGTTTCGGCATCGGCTCACGCGAAAGCGCAAACACCACATGCGTCACGACATAACGTCCCTTGACCTCAGGATCCTTGAAAGCCGAATCACGATACCCATAATCACACTCCTCGACATCGAAACTTACAAACTCCTCCTCTACGGTGTCATAACAATATACCTTGTGGATGACATCCTTCACCTCGACACCATAGGCTCCGATATTCTGCACGGCAGACGCGCCCACCTCACCAGGAATATGGGACAGATTCTCCACGCCCCAAAGTCCCTCACGAGCAGCCCAGGCACAGAAATCATCGAAAACCACACCCGCTCCCACCGAAACCAGCACCTTATCCTGAGCCTCGCCGATGACCTCTATGAAATCAATCTTCGAGTGCAGGACAGTGCCCTTGAAATCGTCTGTAAAAAGCAGGTTGCTGCCGCCTCCGATATGCAGAACCGGCCTCGCAAGTTCCTCGAACTCAATATCAACAAGGTCAGCCACCGAATCATACTCAATGAAACAGCGGGCCTTCACCTTCATTCCGAAGGTGTTCATCTTTGTCAGATCCTTATAATACTCCGTACTTACCATATCTCCTTTTACTCCCGCCTTTAGTGTAGCCGTAGGATACTTTGATTATTCAACACAAAATACTGGCGATGAAGCATTTGAGGAGTGCTTGTATTTTCAAGACATGCCACCCCCGGCTAGGGGGTGCCTCCCGACAGGGAGGCGAGGGTCTTGAAAAACAAGCCTCCGAAAATGCCTTAGCCTATTTCAGCACCATTGCAAAGAGTCTCCGCAGGCGTAACGAACCTCATTTTGCCATCATTCTGACGCGCCATAAGAATCATACCCTTAGACTCGATGCCACGGATCTTGCGCGGAGCAAGATTGGCAAGAATACA
>JAZLCW010000036.1:0-21583 GCA_045614445.1 Candidatus Cryptobacteroides sp.
CCACAGTATGGACATCTTTCACGACGACTTTTTGCCATAAAAAAAATAACTTTGATGAAACGGATTTCATCAAAGTTATTGTATCTAACTGTATTTTAGATTGTTACAGAGGTTTTACCAACTACTTTTGGCAATTATACCTCTTTTTTACAAGGATACAAATTTACTAATTTTATGACTTTAATCAAGCATTTCTACTCAAAGAAGAACTCAATCGACGATGACTCCCACATCATTTTCACTACATATCCGGCTTCATCAAACTCATAATCAAGCGAATGATTCTCATTTCCCGTACCAGTCGGAGAAGGAAGAGTCATGCTTGTAGGAAGAAGGGCTGATGCCTTTGTGTACCATCCCAGAAGATAAGGAATATAGACGAAAGGATCATTCTGTTCCATCAAGGCCATATAAGCCCATATCACGTCAGGTGCCGACGGATGATTGACCAGAGACGGATCATCATAATTGAATCCTGAATTTCTGAATACCGTGAGGTTTCCGCCTTCATATTCCAATGACCGGAAAGAGCGCGACGAAGAAATATCTACCAGATAACCATCTGCATCGTATGTCCATACAAAAGAAGTAGGCTTGCTGTTACCATAGATCAGCACATCTGAACTTGTCACCACACCGTCTGCATCACGTATATAAGTGATACCCAGGTCGTTCGACGATTCAAAGCCATCTACAGTCAATTCGAAATATCCATTCTCGTCACATTCATATCTGTCATAAGCCTGAACAGTCTCATCAGAACCGTCCACCAGATATTCGGTCAATGTCAGCATAACCGGTGCTGTACGTTCTATTTCCCATGAGAGTCTGAGCATGGCAGACCCAGTATAAGGAGTAAGATAGTCAATACGTTTCAAAGCCTTGGCACCACCAGCATACACTGAAAACAGTGATGATATAAGCCATCTGGCACCATCCTGCTGAAGATACACGACATAATCCCCCGGATTGAACTCTGCCGGCAGAATGAAGGAAATGCCAGAGCTGACAACAGAGACATCCATAATATACTCATTACCCTCAGCATCGAACAATATGATCGAGCATCCTTCTTCGAAGCCAATACCCTCGATGATGACCTCTTCGCCTGCAACAGCGCCGGAAGGTATCTTAAGACCGATTACAGGCATGTCAGCCGCAATCACCTCCACTTTTCCAAGCTCCTTGCGGCCATTGTCATCCACTGCAACAATATAGAATCCGGCCGGAACCTCTACCGGAACAACACACATTATACCGGAAGCAGTAACGACTTTTACAGCCAGCTCATATTCCCGAGCGTTTTCCGAAACAAGCGACAGCCTCGAATCCTGCGTAAAGCCATTCCATTGGATCAGAGCCTCTTCTCCAGCCTGCATTACTGCGGGAAGTACACAGTCCGACAGCGGAGATCCCGTACCTGCTCCCTGAATATCCCCGACATCCTTGCAGGATAGCACAGCCACCATTGCGAAAAGAACAATAAGCAAACGTCTCATCATCTGATTCCTTCAAGTGAATTCAAAGTTTCGGCTGTCTTAGGATCTGACGGACGTGACATATCATTGCTGATTATCACTCCGTTCTTGTCCAGGAGGATGAATCGCGGAATTCCTTCTATCCTGTATGCCTCCTGGAAGCTGCTCTGCGTTCCCAGATAGAGCTGAGTTCCGGTCAAATCCCCGCTGGATGCCATCTTCTCCCACTTGGCCTTGTCACTGTCCACTGAAAGACCGAGGAATACGATCTGCGCATCCTTGAATTGAGCTTCAAGCTGCTTGAGATATGGCATCTCCTGTCTGCAAGGTGCACACCAGGTAGCCCACATGTCGATATAGACATATTTTCCTCTGAAATCAGTCAATCTCCATACCTTTCCGTCAAGGTCGACAGCATTGAAGCCCGGAGACATCCTTCCCGGACGCGAAAGATCCCATCTTTCAAACTTCGCTTCGAAAGCAGCCACCGACGTAGGATCTGTCACATAGGTATAATAAAGATTCTTGAGTTCATCGATATCCTTCACTCCGAAATTGTCCACATAACGTGTAGCTATATGATGCATTATCACTGCCTTCACCTGCGGATCCCTCAGACGATCAGCCGCATATCTCATCTGAGCGACGGTTTTTGGATAAATGTCTGTAAGAGTCCTGTTATCTGCATCCAGGACATGCATTGCCTCCGCCACGAACTCGCGGTATTCATCCAAAGCTACGAGTGATTTATCCTCGTCAACATATGTAGCGATGAAGTCGTAATATCCCTGCTCCGGCGTGAAATCAGGATTCCCGCTCATGATCATATGACCCACAGGATACATAAGCAGCGCCGATCCATATGCATATTTTATCCTGGCCGCTTCCATCTTCCTGAAATTCCCTTCTCCAGAGAGATTCATTGCCTCTAGAAGCTTTACAGCATCTGCCTCCTTTGCTGCAAGCCGTGTCTTGTATTCATCAAAAGGAAGGGCATAATCTTCATCCGGAAGCGGTATAAGCTTCACATTATTCAGATACTTCGCCGCAGCAGACTTGCCACCTTCGATCACATACGAGCCAGCCATATTGTTTCCGTCAAAGGCCAGACTGACCTCATCGCCACCCTCAACATAGAGCCTGACAGACTCGCGTCCATGATAAAGGGTAATATACGCTGCATCAAGGCCGCTGAAATTCAGCACTGCCGAGCCTGCTTCATCCAATTTCGTCGTATGGATATCATTGTGGCATACAGCGACTACATCATCGGCCACCGGGGCATTTACCGATATGCTGAGAACCACATCCGTCCCGCCCTGTCCGACACATCCGGCTGCCATAACCATGGCCAGCACCAGAAAATACAATTTCTTCATATGATCAGATTTAATATATTCTTTCCTTATATTCAACATCTACTATTCTGGCGAATCCTTCATACACCTGAGGAGTCACACCTGTGAAATCACCTCCTGATTCTCTTCCTTCATAGACTCTGAGCACTCCTTCTCCGTTTTTGAGACTTCCCACAACAAGATCATAACTTTTCTGCATATTCTCACTCTTCTGGTAGAGATTGAACTTCAGACAGGTTATCCTCTCTCCCTTCAAAGAGAACTGAACTTCTTCTCTTGGATTATCCGACAACAGATCGACTCTGTACACCGTTTCATCCAAGGCATAGTACATATATGCCTTGAGCGAACTGAAGGCATACAATGCGGCCGGATGAAGAATGTCACGGCACTCAGAAAGATCGCCATAATATCCTTTGCCAAGGACATAGGTGCAATCGGCGTATCTGAGCATATCTCCCAGCTGTATTCCGTAAAGATGACACGAATTTCCATCTTTAAGCAGAGCATATGTCAGGCCCATCTTTGCATTGCCCGGATCATAACGGGTGTTCTCCATATAGACGCAGTCCATATCTTCCGGCCACTGGTCGAAAGCATTGCCAAGAACACCTGCTCCCGGAGCCATTCCTTCTGCAATCTGTCCCATTTCATCCATTTCAGCCACAACATTCTGACCTCCGAGATCATTAGTGGCAAGAAGAGGACAGTACGCCATAAACCTCTTGTCATCAGTATCATAGAGCAGATACATTGCCGCATAGACACTAGTGGCCAACGCATTTGCGCCCACGAATGGAGACACTGCAAAGCCTTTGTTCACAGCACTTCCATATAATCCGTGTATTCCCATCACCTCACAATAATGAGCATTCGAACCGCTGACGATCACCTTTCCGAATCCGGAAGAAACTATAGAATGCGGCACAAGCTTTTCATTGACTGCCGCCTCATAGGCAAAATCATATTCCGGCTTCCATTCAAAGGCATCCTTGCCAAGCCTTGTCGCTCCGTCATCCGTCAGGAGATAATAAGGAGATGACTCATCCGTCTTGTCCGAGAGCCATTGTATCCTGCGAGGTCCCTGCATCTGAGGCATTCCGTTTTCTTTCAGCACATCCGTGACAGTCTCCCCTGTCACCTTGGACACCATGTCCAGACGCGCACGGCCACCATCGGAGCAAAGCACCATCCAACCCTCTGACAATGAAGAACTTACATAAAGATTGACATTGCTTCTCCAATACAGCCCCGTCTCTTTTTCGGTTATCGTGAAATACAGCACATAGGCACCAGGAGCCAGTTCGACCGTATAATCCAGATTTCTCTCTTTGCCTATGACCACAGGATCTGACACCATATTCTGATTCAGGACCATCCATTCGTAATCATAGTACTCCTCGGAAAAATCTCCACCCTCAATCTGAGGAGTAATCTGAAGGCGGGAAAAAGTGAGAACATCCTTATCTTCCAGACCGGATATGACCGGTTCATCCAGAATAATATATTCATAATTACCCTGGTCCATACTGCAGGCAGATATCAGAACGAGCACTGCAGCCGTCAATATATATCCAATATTTCTCATTTCGTAAAACTCAAAGGTTCACCCGACTGTGGATCAAACGCATCAGTGTCATATGGTCTGCCTGCATTCTTTTTAGCAAGCTCACCTCGTACATATGCTGTCATTTCTGAACTTATATACAGCTGCTTGGCCAATGTCATCAGGGAAGGATCGTTGAATTCTCCCGGATCGATTTCAAGAACTTTGCATATTAGTTCGAATTTCTGCTGGGTGAACTCTCCGAGAAGATTTGTATCCCAAGCCGCAGGGGCAGAAGTAAACATATCCGAAAAATATATCCTATAGTCCAGAACTGACACAGAATCTCCGACCTGCACGATATGGGTGACGGGAAGATCGAAGTGGTCGTTCGGATGAATGGTTAGATGAAGCATCTTCTTCTCTCTCTTCAAAGCCGGAGTACGCTTCAGCGTGACGACATAATCCACAGAAGAGGCTCCTGCAGGAAGAACAGCCTGAGCAGGAAGAGTATAGTCAGTTCCTTCCTGAGCATTTTCTGAAGACATTCTTATTTCCAGAGGGCGGTCGTACTCGGCTGGTCTTCCTACCAGCTGTACCTTTACCGGCACCTGAAGTTCATCCCCGGCTTCATAGACAAATGTAAGGTCCGTACTGTCGGTAACAGTCATCATACCGGTCGTGTTATTGAAATACACACCGGAAAGATCAATGAAATGGCCAGGATTCCGTTCCTCACAGGAAATGATGGAAAAAGCGACCGACAATAGCCCTAAAATATTGTGTTTCATACTAATTATCTGTTTCTGATGATGGGAGCGGCACTACAAATATAGCATCTGAAGGCTGCGGGTTCTTATTGTCTGATGAAGTGAACATTACAGGAGAAAACATTCTTTTGTACATAAAGAACAACTGTCCTTCTCCATATAGTTCCCTTATATATTCATACTGCAGGGTCTTGCGGCTCAGACTCTGAAGATCGGAAACGCCTCTTGCCGAGCGCAATTGATTCACATATGAAACACCTGCTTCTATGTCCTGCGAACGGCTCTCCGCGGCTATGAGATACATCTCTCCAAGCCTTATCATCGGAATCAGAGTATTGGTGATGCTTCCAGTATCTACCATATCAGAATACTTATAAAAGTATTTGTTCGCTCCGGTAGCCACCCAATTGACACGATACCGGAAGTCATCCTGACTGCCTCCCGTCGTGGCTCCACCTCCGTAGATGAGGTCGCTCATAAGACTGTTATCCATCCTGAACACATAGTTCGGTATGCGGCTTGGATCGAAATAATCTTTGAAAAGCTTGTTTCTCTGCGAATGGGTAAGTCCGAATATGATTTCCGACGAGAAGATTCTGTCAGGATCTTCAGGAGATCCGCTGACAAGGCTCTTGTCGACAAACGGGAATATGCCGGTATGCGCAGCCTCTATCACTTCCGTCGAATACCTGTATGCAGCATCGGTATCGCCAAAATACAGGCCCGAACGAGCCAGGAGGGCGGTTACAGCATAATAATTCAGGCGCAGATTCCTGTAGTACATGAAGGTAGAAGATCCATCATTCGGAGCTGATGACATTATGCCGGAGGTCCTTACAGGGTCATTGGCAAGAAGGATGCGGGCTTCATGAAGATCATGTGTGATCTCTACCGCCACCTCGGATGCAGGAAGCTGATCATTAGGTACCACTGAGTACTTCTTATAATACGGGATGGATTTCATCTCCGGATTACGGGAATAGACAGGGCCGAACAGACGAAGCATATCGAAATGGAGCATCGCCCTCAACGCAAGAGCCTCACCTTTGATCACCTTATAGTTATCCCCTGTAAAGCTGACACCCGTAGATTCCAGATTTTCGAGCAGGAGATTACAGTTCAATATCAGCGAATAGGCCTTGTTCCATGTCTCATTCATCCTGGCACGCCAATAGTCTGTGCCATACTCATATCCGGCCAGATCCGCATAGTTGCCCCACACCGAGTTATCAGTTCCGATCACATAGGCGCCTCCCATTATCTCTATCATCTCCACTGACAGTGCTCCTCCATACAGCATACTGCTGTTGAGTTCGATATAGATGCCGTTCAGAAGTTTCATATAACCCTGCTCCGACGAAAGGAGCTCGTCCTGGGATATCTTGTCATACGGCTTTACATCCAGCCATTTGTCACAAGAGGACAAAGTGACCAGAAATACAGATATCAATGATATATATGTAAGCTTTCTCATCATATGCCTGCTCCTTTAAAAAGTTATTCCCAAAGACATTGTCACTGTTCTTGCAAACGGATAGTCGATTCCCCTCTCCACACGCACAGAGGTCGCTCTGAAGATATCGCTTGAAGTCAGCTGTACATTCAGAGCCCCAAGCCTCATCTTACGCACGATCCTGTCCGGGAACTCGTATCCGATGTTGAAGGATTCGCCGACAAGTGAATTGTCGTCCATGACGAAACGAGACGACTTCTCCGTCCTCTGGACAAGGGAAATGCCCTTGAAATATGCCTCCCTGTTATTCTCAGACCACCTGTCATAAAGGGCTCGTTTATCCTGATTGTTATATATCTCCTGGGTTCCGATATTCTCCACCTTCTGGAAGAGTGATGAATTGAACACCTGGCCACCCCACCTGTAACGCAGGTAGCATCCTACCGAAAGGCCTTTGAAATAAAGGGATGTTCCAAGAAGTCCCTCGACCTTAGGCTGGAGATCTCCGACTACCACCTCATCATTGACATCATATGTGAATGAATATGTACCATCCTTCTTTATAAAGAGTTCCTTACCTGTGGCAGGATCGATGCCGGCTGACCTGACAGCCCATATCGCTGTAGGACTTCCTCCGTCATAATATCTGGTCGTTCCCACCAGAGATGCCTTGCCGCTTTCGTTCAAGGCACTGAAGGAGTTGCCGATGTCTGCATATTCCGATCGGGAACTTGTAGCATTAAGACTGACATTCCAGATTATCCCTTCTGAAGGCTTATATACAGGGGATATTCTGAGCGTAGCCTCCCATCCCCTTGTCTTCTGACTTCCGGCATTCATGGCGACACTGGTGACTCCCATCGAACCAGGTGTAGTGATCACGGCAAGAAGCGGATCTGTATATTTCCAATAATAGTCGAATGTCGCATTTATACGCTCACCCCAGAATGTGAGATCCGTTCCAATGTCGTAATTGGTGGTCTCCTGCCATGAAAGCCCCGTGTTTCCGAGTGCATTGAGAATGACTCCTGTTCCGAAGACATTGGTCATCCATCCGTTGAACTTATAAGTCGAAAAGGCCTGATATGCAGAGAAGTTCTGATTACCGGGATTTCCTACCGAGCCTCTCAGCTTAAGAAGGGAGAAGAAATCCGAGGCTGCCATGAACGGCTCCTTATGAATATTCCATCCGGCACCTACAGACCATGTGTTCCTGAAACGGTTACCGGTTCCGAACATAGAGGCTCCGTCGAGTCGGTAGTTGAAATCCAGCAGATATCGCTCCGAGTAAGCGTATCCTCCATTGAGATAGAAGCTCGCAGCTCGTTTGAGACTCTCATTATAATTTGGAGAACCACCTGACGGATAGCTGTTTGCAAATGATGGAGCATCGAACTGATCGTCTGTGAATCCCACTGCCGAATACCCATAAATCTGACGGTGATTATTACTGAAATTGAATCCTCCCACAGCGTTTACCATATGCTTGTCCGCCAGAAGCTTTCCGTATGTCACTGCCAGATCACCCTCGTATATCATCTCCTTTATCTGGGTGTGGGAATAAAGTCCTTTCTCAGTCTCGCCCATATCATCGAACTGCGAATGTTGAGGAGAAAGGCGTGTCTGTTCATCATCATCCTGCTTGGTAAGACCGAACTTGGCTCTCAGGCGAAGCGACTTGGTCGCAAACCATTCAAATATGAAATTATTCGTAAATCCGAAACCGGTCGCTATATCCCAGTTGTTAAGATGAGCGTTCCACAATGGATTTGAGACCGGGTAGTCATCCACTCCTTCTTCAGGATAATACAGATACTTGCTGATACTGCCATCGGCATTGCGTTTCCTATAATAAGGATTAGCATAAGCATATTCGGCAAAGGACACTGTCGGATTAGACACATCCAGCCAATTGATGGACAGCTTATTGCTGAACTGGAACTTTCCCGTCCTGTATATAAGATCGACATTTCCCTCAAGAGTCTGTCTTCCGGAATTCTCCATCACACCATCCACATTGCCCAGACTCAATCCGATTCCATACCTGATCTTGTCCTCTCCTCCTTCAGCATAGATATTATGCTTATGAGTAAAGCCCGGACGGATCGGTTCGCTGAGCCAATATGTATCCACTCCTCTCTCTATTTCGAGCATTCGCTGATTACGCAGGTCATCGAGACGGATCTGCGCAAAAGGATCCCCGGAGTTGTCCTTATAGACTCCTGCCAAGGTCTCGAATTCGAGCTTTTCTCTGGCATTCATCAGGTTATAGTCGCTCAGATCGGCAATCGAGATACCATAATCTCCCTTATAAGAGAGCTGCAATCTTCCACGTGCCGGAGCCTTGGTTTCGATCACAACCACACCATTGGACGCCTTCGATCCATAGATGGCAGTAGATGCCGCATCCTTCAGGATTGTCACTGAAGCCACCCTGTTCATATTAAGGTTCATGATAGTCTCCAACGAAGTCTCGAAACCATCGAGAATGAACAATGGCTGGTTAGGATCCGTACCGTATTCTTCCTTCAGACCGGCTACACTTGTCTTGCCTCGTATCTCAATATCCGGCATGACATTGGGATTCGAACCGAACTGGCTGCTCTCCATCATTTTGAAGGACGGGTCCAAGGTGCTGAGACTCTGGAGAATATTCGATGTTCCGACCGCCTTGAGCTCATCAGTCTTGAAAGTAGCGGAAGCTCCTGTGAAACTCTCCTTCTTTCTCTCGTATACTCCGGTCACCACCACATCAGCCAGTTGCGTGACATTGGTAAACATTACGACCTTGGCAAAGGCGGATGCATTCTTGAGATTATACGCGATCACCTTGTCATCATAGCCGACGTATGAAAAAAGTACCTCACATTGCTGCTTGGGCACCTTCAGCTCATAGAGTCCATCCAGATCCGTAACAGTTCCGTGCCTGGTGCCAGCAACGGACACAGACACTCCTATCAACGGATAACCATCTGCAGAATCCACGACCTTTCCGCTCAGCACCACGAAATCCGTCTGAGCAGAAGCCACCGGAGCGAAGATCAGAAAAGAAAATAATACTATCAGAAATTTATATAATAACTTCATAGAGTACGTCGTTGAAGATTTTTTATTATTACAAAGCTACGACTTTTCTCCATCATATGCTTGTAGAATGGACAGGGCTTGACAGCTTCAAAACAATCCGGAGCATCACTTATACTCAAATCTGAAAGTCTTTCCGTCCGGAAGGATTACATCTGCCAGGATGTGAAAATCGCCATCCCCAAGATTTTTCACCATAATCTTTCCTTACTGAAGATGCCTGTATTGAGAATAATACATCAGAGGATCTTCATAAATGAAATAGTAGTCGTCATTGTGCCAAGCCTTGTCCACATCGACTTCCATTCCTTCCAAGGCTGCATTTATACCTATGACAGCATATGTAGTCTGCTGCTCATTCTCCTTGAACGGAGAAATCTTGACAAAGATCTGGGTTTCGTCGGCTGTAAATGCTACTGAATACACAGGATACTCCTTTCCGTCGTATTCGTAAGTGCATATAGGGGGCTCTGCTACAGGTTCCTCCTGCTGGGGAGTATCCGGAATCTGCGGAACAGAAGGTTTTTCACAAGCCTGCAGAGCGACTAATGCAAATATGGCGATTATAATAGATTTAACTGACTGTTTCATAAGGTCCCTCATAGATTATTTTCAGATTGTCATAATTGGTC
Organism: Candidatus Cryptobacteroides sp.; assembly: GCA_045614445.1. GTDB lineage: Bacteria > Bacteroidota > Bacteroidia > Bacteroidales > UBA932 > Cryptobacteroides. The sequence goes on from JAZLCW010000036.1 coordinate 10,322, forward strand.
GCTTCAATCTTGATGATATTTTCATCCTTGCCCACAGTGACAGTGCCACTATAGCCGCTTGCCTTGCTGTACAACTGTCCGTCATACTCCATATAAAGGTCCGGACTCTGTGAAAAACCATGTGCATTGCCATCCAGAAAGTTGAGCGGAAGAGTAATCCGTATAATGTCTCCTCTGTCAGTTGCTACCAGCACTCCGCACGTACCTTCCGGATTCGGCTGAAGGTCAAGGTTCACTCCTGTTATTCCATAGGACTTTCCATTATACACGACCTCATTCTTCACTACTTCCTTGGTGTCGGCATCGATAGCATTTCCGTCATACCTGAGCTTGAGCGTCGTACCACCAAGAGTCACATCTGCAGAAACCTGATAATGAGCGATATTGTCCGGATCAGAGAGTACTTTCAGAGATCCGCTGGCTGCTACCTCCCGCGAATCCACATATATTTCATTGAAATTGTCTCCATATCCCACAGCGACTATATCAGTCACATCCAGAGTCCTGCCATTGCACTGAGTGTCATCCAGAATGATATATGCATAATATGTGGTTATAGATATATCCTCAAAATATTGGATTCCGGCAGGCGTCAGATATAAAGTAGTCAGGCCATCTTCCTTAAGATAGAAAGCAGTACGGACAGGCTTTTCATCACCGTCAATCGCAAAGATATTCTCGTTTACGACAATTCCTGCTTCTTCAGCCTCCATCTTGGCCGCCAGAGTTCTGCCATCAGCCAAAGTGAGACTGATCTCCACTTCTGCCTTTTCATTCTGATAATTGAAGTAGCATCTACCCTCCTTTATTTCCTGAGTCATGCCCGGAGCGACGCTCTCCAGATATGCTCCATCCAAAGAACTCATTACTGTATAGAGATCATCCTCAGTCATCAGATCGAATCCCTTTCCATTCAGCAAAGGAGAGATAGCCACATAAAAGAATTCATCCTGTTCGAAGATGGCATCAAAACTTCCTGCTCCTTCCACCGGACTTGCCGCGATGCAGATATATTCTCCAAGATTACTTACCTCGACACTTCCGAATGATGACTTTGTCTCACCTATCACATATGTATTGACTTCCAGCTGCGGCATCGGCTCATCCTGGGCAGGCTTACCTGGAACCGGGAGCTCATCCAGAGTGACAGAACCTTGTATTCTTCTTGGAACATCCTGACAATCAAACAGATCATAAGCAATTGTATAGCTTCCGTCTCCGTGATTGTCGATCACGATCTCGCCCTCATCGATACGGGCATATGTCTGGCTCCACTCACCGTTCTCAAGCTCGTAGTACCATGATCCGGCAACCTTCCATGCAGCAAACACATTCGGAAGACCAGGAATAGCCACACCTGGTACAATATTGTCCTTGTCTATCGATGTATCCAGATTTCTGTCGGTCATCTTATATGTGCCCGAAGGGATACCATCCTTTGTGATATCAATCCCCCATGGTACCAGAACCTCAAGCCTCAGAACAGCGCCGTCGCCGGCCGGTCTGCTTGAACTCATATCCACCGAATCATCCGCAAGATAAATCAAGAGACAACGGTAGGTCTCGTCCATACGGTAAAAATAATCCTCCTTATCCTGAAGCTGCCCCTGAGAGAAAGTCAATCCTGTCAAATCACCTTTCAATGTGCTGTTAGGTATTTCTTCCGGTACGGCATCTCTCGGTTCAATATGTCCGGTCCACTTAAAATATCTCTTTGTATATTTCTTTCCGACAAGTACACCTTCTATTGTATATGTACCGTCTTCTTCGGATACTATGTTTATAGCACCTTCATCGATAAGATCATAGTCCATCTGAACGGAACCCTCAGACAGATCGGCATAGAAAGTACCATCTGCCATTTCTATGGTCTGTCCAGGAAGATCCAGTCTCACCATATAGCCGCTGACGAATGTTCCCGGTGCAAAATTACCGGAGTTCATCATCTCACGATAAACACCTTTAAGATTGGAGGGATCTGCTGTCTGACTTTCATTATATCTTGCATTCAGCTGGAGCTGAGTCACAGTACCAAAGCCTACCGGATTGCCCATCTCATCGATTTCCATATCCGTATATAGCTTAACGACCCAGTCATCCGACGAGGAGTCCCCGACGATGTCGCCATAATAGATAAAATCGGCATTTGTGAATATGACAGTATCAGGCACAGCCTCTACAAAACCATCATCAGGCTTTTCCGGCACCGGGTCCTCCACGACCGGAGGCAATGAATCCTGACAGGAAGCTGCCAAGAAGACAACCGGGAACAGCAACAGATACAATATTATCTTATTCATAATTTACTTCATTGGAACTACAAATATAATCAAAAAAACGGACGACCCTTTCGGATCGTCCGTTCTACATATAATCATTCAAGATCAGTAATCAATTACTCTGCTGCAATAAGCTTTGGAAGCTCACCACCATCCTGCGGCGCATCATATGAACCGAAAGATGAATATGAAGTAGAGTACTGCCACCACTTGTTCACAAGACGGTTGAGAATTTTGACAGTTCCGTCAGCCTGAGGAAGAATGCTCCAATACTGGCCTTCTGTAGGCTCTGCTGTTACATTAAAGCTATTGTAGGTACCTTTCTGGTAAATATATCGACCATCTGCTCCGCAAATTGTATATCCCTCACCTTCTACAAATGTGAAAGTGAACGCATTTGCAGCATCCTTTTCAGCTACGTTAAGATATCCGTAACCCTTTTCTGCAGCAAGCGGAGTAGCAACACCTGCAGACACCTCGATATAATACTTACCATCAGCGATTACAGGAGCAACAGCCTTTACAAGTGCCGGCATTGCACCCTTAGCAGAATCATATGATCCCCAAGAGTTATATCCTGCATCGAACTGGATATACTTCTTCACCTCAGCATTGAGAATCTTCACTGTACCATCCTCATTTGCGATAAGTGTCCAGATATGACCGCTCTCAGGAAGATCAACAGATACATTGAAGTTGTTGTAGGTACCCTTCTGATAATAGTATCTTCCGCTGAGATCCTGGATTGTATATCCACCCTCAACAGCAGTGAAGTAGAATGCAGATGCACCAGGAGCTGCAGTTGCTGTAGCCTCAGCTACTTCAAGATAACCATATCCCTTTTCAGCAGGAACCGGAGCTGCAGCAACATATGCACCAGCATTATTTGCAATCATCCAGTAATATCCGTCCTCGATCTGAAGAAGTGTACCATCCTGCTCGAATGAGTATGAAATACTTGAGCCGCTCTTGTCGGTTGCTGACTCAAGCCAGATTTTTGCAGCACGTGGGGCACCTTCATTTGCCTGAACTGCGATCTTTACAACTGCTGTATCTGCTGGATTAGGATCGATCTTGGTAGCCTGACCCTTGACTCTCTGCATATCAACAACTGAAACCCAAGATCTGTACTCCTCAGGAACTGTAGGGAATACACCTGCACCCTTGTAAGCTACCTTGACATCAATCTCAGCACCTTCCTTAGGTACAGTCTGAGTCTCAGTAACGAGCTTGACAAGAGACTTCTCTACCTTGATGAATGTTGCATCTACAAACTCAGGAGTATTACCGCCATAGAGTACATAAGAACCCTGTACAGTAACAACGTCACCTGCCTCGATATTGAAGCTTGCCCAGTTGTACTTACCTGATCCGTCAACAGTACCATAGATGTAAAGCTCTCTGTCTGAAGAGTCATCCTTAAGATACCAGTTACCATATGTTGTATTTGCTACAGCTGTACAAACACCTGTAACCTCATAGAGCTTACCCTCTGGTCCTGCAATGATTTCAGCAACAGTAGCCTTGGTCACTGTCATAGAGCCCTGGCGTACTCTTACGAACTGAACGTTGTCACCAGCCTTGATCTTGAGCTCGAGCTCGCGACCGCTTGCTGTTCCCTCTGCTGTGAAAGTAACCTTAGTCTGACCAGCTGCACCTGACATCTTGTCAGCCTTAAGCCATGATGGAGTAGAAGATGTAATGTTGCCCTCCTTGTCTCTCTTGATAACCTCTGGCCAAACATCGTCAGTAACGAATGCCCAGTCCTCGGTAGCATCGATAGTAAGGGTAGCAGAACCACCGTTCTCAGCGATTGAGAGGTAAGTCTGGTCGAGCTTGATGTTCTCCCACGAATCTGTCATCTTCTCCTCGCAAGAAGCGAAGACGAGGACAGATGAAAGTATGATTGAGAATAAATATCTAAGTTTCATAATATATCGTAATCAATTATTAGTTAAACATATACTTTATTCCCACTGAAGCATACCAGCACTGACCGATTGACTTGTTAGGTACAAAAGTCTGAGTGTTTGCATTTACCGCCTTAGGAGTTGAGAATACAGGGTAACCCTCTGCATCTGCTCCCTCATACTTGAGGATACGTCCCTCAACGAGGTCAAGATTCATATACTTGCTTACTCCCCAGCTTGAGTTGAAGAGGTTAAGGATATTCTTGACATCGAGGCTGAGCTGAAGCTTGTTCACAGAATTGCCGACCTTAACCTTGAAGTCATGCTTGTAGCTGAAGTCGAATCTGTGTACCCATGGTGAGTAAACGCTGTAAGCCTCAGCGTACTGACCCTGATGCTGGCTCAGATACTTGTCATTGTGGAGGTAAGCCATGAAACGGTCACGGTCGTCTGCTGAAGCGAAACGGAACTCGTTGTTCTTAACCTGCTCGTCAGTAGGGATATAAAGGGCGTCGTAGTTATAACCGTCACCGTTCATATCGTTAACTGTCATATAAGAGTAGTTGTAACCACCTCTCCATGCCTCATAGATAAGGCTGAAGTGATTGTTAGACTTGTCGTTGAATGTAGCTGAAGCAACAACACGGTCTGGAGTTACATACTGTGAGTTGTGAAGCTTGATATTGTTAGGACCCTCTGAAGTAGGAACATATGTGAATGCAGACTCAGCAGCTGAACCAGGCATACCTGTGAGCTCCTTGGAAGCTGTGTGAGTATAAGCAGCCATCAAGCTGAGACCCTCTACAGGACGCATGTTCACAGTTACGTTAGCTGAATATCCGTATCCCTTGTTTGTGTTCTCGAGAACGAAAGCCTTGGTACCTGTTCTGAATGTTGCAGGATATACAGGACGTGCGTCAGCACCGTTGAATCTTGTAAATCCGTTTACAGGCATGATGCTCCAGTCTGAGATAGTCACACCGTTGATAGTCTTGTTGAAGATACCCTCAGCAGTGATAGAGAATGGGAATGCTGTCGGGAACTTGTAATCAAGAGCGAGTGAAGTCTTCCAAACCTGCGGCATCTTGAACTTAGGATCCACTGCAGAGATTGATGAAGGAACTGCACCTTCCTCTGGAGAGATTGTTTCAGGATAACCGAGAGCGTGAAGCTTGTCAAGGAGAGCCTGAATGGTAGGCTTTCCGTTAGCGTCAGTCACGAGACCACCCTTGAACTCATCCATTGTGAAGCCCATCTTCTGAGCATTCTTCGCATTGATCTGAGCCTGGTACTGAACCATACCAGAGTTTGTAGGCATGTTGGTGAAGAACACGAGCGGGAGACGACCAGAGAAGAAACCTGTACCTCCGCGGAGAGTAAGGCTCTTGTCCTCAGTGAGATCCCAGTTGAAACCAACACGTGGAGAAACAGTCACATTAGCTGTAGGCCACTTTCCTGTGTCAATATTGCGAACCTTACCGTTCTCATCAAGATACTCGAGAGCAAGGATCTTGTTGTTGGTCATAAGGTCTGAATTATCGAAGAAGAGACCGTCGAGACGGAGACCGTAAGTGAGCTTGAATGCCTCAGAAGCATTCCACTCATCCTGAGCATAAAGACCAGCCTTGTGGAACTGAACACGAGCTGCAGGGTTTGCCTCACCGTCATAACCGTAAGTGAGACATACTACCTCAGGAGCTGCACCATTGATGAAATCATCAACGCTTGCATAACGGTAGTAACCTGTACCATTTCTCATGTAAGCATTGTCAGCCATCTGGTACTCATAGTTAACACCCATTGTAACCTTGTGGTTACCAGCGTAGTATACGAGGTCATCCTTGATGCTGATGTGAGTATTGTGCACAGCATTGTTCCAAGTGAAGAGCTCGTATCCGAGAGCCATGTACTGAGTATTTGTGTTTGTACCGTCCTGGATGTCGATGAACGGGAACTCTGTAGAGTTTGTTCCACGAACGTCGTCAAGCTTTGAGAATGTTGCAAGGAACTGGTTAGAGAGGTTGTCACCGAGGCGGCTGTTGAGGTCGAGTGATACTGAATGAACGAGGTTGTTCATTGAGTACATCGAGTTAGCAAACGCCATAGAGTAAAGTGATGTACGCGCATAAGCAGAACGTGTACCACCGTCCATTGAAGATGCGTTAGGGCCGTTCCAGCCAGTGTTGTTAGTGTAGTTGTAACGAACAGCAAGCTTGTGAGCATCGTTGATGTTCCAGTCGAGTCTCGCGAGGAGCTTCACATTGCTCTCGTCAGCAGGGAAGTCAGTGTAAGAACCTGTGTCATAGCCATACTTGGTCATAACATGATCCTTTACTCTCTCCATATCCTCTACAGAAGTATAAGCGAGATACTTGTCAGAGTTACCCACACCGTTCTCAGAAGCTCTCCAGCGTACAGCCACAGAAGGAGTCTGCGAGTACTCTGCGTTCACGAAGAAGAAGAGCTTGTTCTTGATGATAGGTCCGCCGAGTGTGAAACCGTAAGTAGTGTTGCGGTCACGGTCACGTGCACCTGAGATCTCTGTGCCGGCAACAGTGTTACCACGCATGTTCTCGTTGCGGTGATAGATATATGCAGAACCCTTGAATGTGTTTGTACCTGACTTTGTGATAGCGTTCACACCACCACCGATGAAGTTGGTCTGGCGAACGTCGTAAGGTGAGATAACCACCTGGAGCTCCTCGATTGCATCGATAGAGATAGGGTTTCCACCACCTGGAAGACCGTCATTGAGACCGAAGTTGTTGTTGAAGTTCGCTCCATCGACTGTAAAGTTAGCGGTACGTCCGTCAGAACCTGCGAAGCTCATACCGTTACCTCCGTAAGGAGAAAGTCTTGTCACATCATTGATGCTTCTGTTCACTGTAGGAAGCGATGTGATCTGCGAGCTGGAAATGTTTGTAGCTGCACCAGTCTTCTCAGCCGAGAATTTTGACGCTGCAGCACCGATTACCATTGCCTCGCTAAGCATTTCCGAGTCCTCATTGAGAGTTGCGTTCAATGAAGAAGTCTCAGCAAGCTGAAGGGTAAGACCTGTGTAAGTAACAGTCTGATAACCCAGACAAGTGAACTCTACTGAGTAAGGACCACCGGAACGCATACCGTTGATGGTATAACGACCTGCCTCATTAGTAGTAACGCCATAGACGGTACCGGAAGGAGTATGGGTTGCAATCACTGCAACACCGATAACAGGCTCTCCGTTAACGTCAACAACGCGTCCACCCAGAGCTGATGTAGTCACCTGTGCGAAGGCAGCTACGCTCATAAGCATTGCTGCAAAAGCAGCAATAAGACACTTAATTGTTTGTTTCATAACGCTTTAGATATAAATAATAAGGTTTTTATGCCGCGAAGATACTACATTTTGATGATGATATGAAATTTTGACGGCACTTTTATCGTCATTTCGGCTATAATTGACATCACTTCTCCTCTAAGGACCTGTCTAGATAATGCAGCAAGTCGATTCACACAACAAAATACACCCTATCCATTTGTATATCTGAAATTTTAACTATCTTTGCGGCCCGAAATGAGAAATGTGGAGAGATTTGGCTGCTTGCAACCACTATAAAAAATGCTAAAATGTTGACTGTAACGGTCATCGCGCCACGGTGACCTTTTTCATATCAATGTTTTGTGTTTTTGTGACGGCTCCGCATTTTTGTGGGGCTTTATTTATATGCCATGGGCGATAGAATAGGAAACAAAAAACAGAATAATATGAATTATCTTTTTACATCAGAATCAGTGTCAGAAGGACACCCAGACAAAGTATCGGACCAGATTTCCGATGCCATCCTTGACGAATTTCTCCGTCAGGACCCTGAATCAAAGGTAGCCTGCGAAACATTCTGCAGCACCGGCCTCGTGGTAGTAGGAGGCGAGGTCCGCTCAGAGGACGCTTATGTAGACATACCTAAGACAGTGCGCCGCGTCATCAACAAGATTGGCTACAACAAAGCAGAATATATGTTCGACGGCAACTCTTGCGGAATTCTCTCAGCTCTTCACGAGCAGAGCGTCGACATCAACCGCGGCGTAGTCGGAGAGGATGCAGACGCGCAGGGAGCCGGCGACCAGGGCATGATGTTCGGCTACGCATGCCGTGACACAGAGGAATATATGCCTCTCCCACTCGCACTTTCACACCAGGCCCTCCTGATGCTCGCCAAGATCCGTAAGCAGAAGCCAGAGCTTATGCCTTATCTCCGCCCTGACTCGAAGTCACAGTTCACCATCGAGTACGACGGACAGACAAACCAGCCTGTACGCGTACACACAATCGTGATATCTACCCAGCACGACGAGTTCACTCCGAAGTCTCTCGGCAATATGACTTATGCAGAAGGCTGCGAGCAGTTCGGCCAGAAGCGCGTTGACGAGGCAATGCAAGCGAAGATCCGCGAAGACGTACAGAACATCCTTCTTCCAATGCTCATCGAGACCCTCGCTCCAGAGACTGCCGCACTCTTCAAGGGTGACCACATCCTCCATGTCAATCCTACAGGAAAATTCGTGATCGGAGGTCCTCACGGCGACACAGGTCTCACAGGCCGCAAGATCATCGTGGACACATACGGCGGAAAGGGAGCTCACGGTGGTGGAGCATTCTCAGGCAAGGACCCTTCAAAGGTAGACAGATCAGCAGCTTATGCAGCACGCTACATTGCAAAGAATATGGTAGCGGCAGGCGTAGCACGCGAGATGCTCGTACAGGTTTCATACGCCATCGGAGTAGCACGTCCACTCAGCATCTTCGTAAACACTTACGGAACTGCAGCCAACGGCCTCACTGATGCAGAGATCGCAGATAAGATCAATGTTCTTTTCGACCTCCGTCCAGCAAAGATCATCGAGAAGTTCGGTCTCAAGAAGCCTATCTATGAACCTACAGCTTCATACGGACACGTTGGACGTGACCCATACAAGGCTACCGTAAGTATCAGACGCAATGGAAAATACGAACAGGAACTCGTACAGTTCTTCGGCTGGGAGCTCCTTGACTCAGTAGATATGATCAAAGAAGCTTTCGGACTCTAAAGAATCCAATAGCAGAATCAAGCCCCGTGACTTGCGAAGCAGAAATAGCTTCGTTTGCTCACGGGGCTTGATTTGTTCTATTAAGTATGCAAAGATTTACATTCTCTCCATTTCTCTTCGAAGATCCTTCTCCTTGATCGACGCACGTTTGTCATATTCCTTCTTACCACGCGCCAGAGCGATCAGCAGTTTTGCATAGCCATTGTCAGCAATATACAGCTTCACCCCCACGATGGTCAATCCCTTCTCCTTTACCGAACGGCTCAGCCTGGTAAGCTCCTTCCTGGTCAGCAGGAGCTTCCTTTCACGACGCGGATCGTGCTTTCCCCAGCTTCCCCACCAATATTCTGCAATGTGCATATTCTTGACATACAGCTCGTTATTATTGAAATAACAGAAGGCATCCACCAGTGAAGCCTTGCCGGCCCTGATGGACTTTATCTCTGTACCCGTAAGCACAATTCCCGCCTGGAAGGTCTCGATGAACTCATAATCAAACGACGCCCTCCTGTTCTTTATCTCTACACTGCTTTTCGCTTTCGGCATAATCTTGCTCTCCTTAATTAAATCCAACTGCAAATGTAATGCTTTTTCAGCGATTCCAAACAAGCATCACTCAATTATATGACTATCAGACAATTAAGCAATCACGGGTCGTGATTTTCACCGACCCTCAAACACCTAACACACTGATATACAAAACATTAAGTGATGCTGTGCTTAGATTTGATTTTATATACTATCTTTGCATCATTATGGCAAAGAAACCTTTCACACCGATTCCCCCGATGGCGGAACTCCCCCCTGCAGAAGAAATAAACGTACAGGAAATCCTGAACAGATACCTTGATGGCGAGATCGATCTGATCTGCGTCCTGGGCCCCACCGCCTCAGGCAAAACCCGTTACGCAGTCCAGCTCGCCCGTCAGATCAATACCCTGCTGGAGGCAAGCTGCTGTGATTCAGCTAGCGAAAAGCGTGCTACCCCCCTGGCCGCAGGGGGAGGGGCCCGCTCCGCAGGAGTGGGAGGGGTTCTTTTCGCTGCTGAATCACAGCAGCTTGCCGGTGCTGAAATAATATCCGCCGACTCACGTCAGGTCTATCGCGGAATGGACATAGGCACAGGAAAGGATCTATCTGAATATGAGGAGATTCCATACCATCTGATGGACATAGTGGATGCAGGAACAAAATACAATATCTTCGAGTACCAGAGAGATTTCGAAAGAGCATATAAAGATATCAGAAACAGAGGTGGAATACCAATCCTATGCGGAGGCAGCGGACTATATATCGAAGCAGCTACCTGCGGCTATTCTCTGCCGGAAGTACAGCCGGACCCTGAGCTGAGAGCTGAACTCGAAAAGAAAACCGACGAAGAACTCATCGCACGGCTTGCTTCACTGAAGCCCCTCCATAACACGACCGACTACGACACGCGCAAACGACTGATAAGAGCCCTTGAGATAGCGGTCTACGAAGCTGAACATCCAGTACAGCGCACCTCCTTCCTGCCGAAGAACACATATTATATAGGTACATTGGTAAGCCGAGACGAGAGAAATGCCCGTATCGACCGACGCCTGGATGCCCGACTGGAAGAAGGAATGGTAGAAGAAATCAGAGGACTGATCGAGGGTACACATCCGGCACTGGCCCCTGACCATAGACCGATTCCGGCTGAAGATCTTATATATTACGGACTGGAATATAAATTCGTCACACTTTATATCACAGGTGAGCTCACATACGAGCAGATGAGGGTTCAGCTCGCTACCGCCATCCACCAGTTCGCCAAAAGACAGATGACCTGGTTCCGCGGAATGGAACGCAAAGGCATCCGTATCCACTGGACCAACGTATAAACTGTCTTGTCCTGATATAGGTTTACCGATTATTGAACAATAAGAAGTTAGGACTTTCATGTCCTGATATAAGTTTACATGGTCCTGCAAAGATATACATTTGCGGGACTTTTTATGTCAGCATCGCTGCCGGAGTATACG
>JAZLCW010000037.1:0-53787 GCA_045614445.1 Candidatus Cryptobacteroides sp.
AGACAATGAGCAGAATCTTCATCGGATTCCAGAGCCTTCTTTCAGTGGTGTTGATTGCAGTCACTTTATATATGGAGGCTGAATTCAGCAAGCTGCGTAATGTGGACTACAACTGCGATGTCGATGATGTATTCTGGTTCACGCCGAGAAACGGAAAATTCAATATTGAAGGAATGCTCGACATTCTCAAAGGAAGACCGGAGATTCTGAATATAGGTCTGACAAACAATATTCCTGGATTTGCGTTACAGGGAGCAGTTCAGTATTCCGACATGGGATTTGCCTATTATTCATATATTCATTGCGACGAAGATGCATTCGACTCGTTCGGTTTTGAAATATTGTCTCAGGCTGACCGTGACAACAGATATGGAATCTGGATAACACCGCTGGCACAGCAGAAATGCGATGAAATTCCAGGTCTTCTGGAGAAAATCCTCCAGTCAGAAAATATCAGTACGACAAACATAGCAGGTGTGATACAGGATTTTCCGTCAATGAGCGACCGCCCTGTAGACGAATCCTTCCCATTCGTTCTGGTCACTCCAAAGGAAAACATATGGATGAAGAATCTGGCGATAAAGACCATTCCTGATCATGCGACAGCAAGAAAGATAATCGCGGATGCATACTCGGAAATATCTGGAGAAGAAGTTACAGACATTATGAATTTCGGCTGGGGGTCAAGTTATGTGATGGAGGTTCACAAAGGCAACATTTCAGAAGAAAAGGCGATTGTCGTCCTCATGAGAACCATGATGATTCTGGTAATACTTATGACTATGCTGGGACTCACGGGTATGAGCGTTTACTTTGCGTCCGAAAGAAGGCAGGATATAGCCATCAGAAAGATCTTTGGTGGAACAATCGGGACAGAGACTGTCAGAAACATCAAGGCATATATGAGGATCGTGCTGATTGCTGACATCATGGCCATACCGCTCATATACTTCCTGCTAAGTCGGCTATCATTGAATTCCATTGTAAAGGTCGGCAATACATTCTGGATATATGCGTCCGCAATCGCCCTGTCCTTCGTGATCGCCATCCTCGCCGTCCTCTGGCAGACCCACCGTGCTGCCCGCACCAATCCGGCCGAGGCACTGAAGAAGGAATAGATTGTCATTCCGAGCGGAACATTGCACCCAAACACCCGTTCCGGTGGCCATGAACATAAACTAAAAGCGTATATGAAAAGTTATCTGAGATTCCTATCAAGAACCAAGCTTTACACTGCCATTATGGCGGTGGGGCTGAGTGTCGCTTTGACATTTGTGATTGTTTTCACCTGCTACCTTATGCAGCAGCTTAAGGTCGGATATCACTATCCTGATTCTGACCGTATATACATTGTGGGCATGGAAGGAACTGCAACTTCTAACAACAGGATGTGGACGATGTTCGCAGAGAACATTCCGGAATTGGAAGGTGTTGTGGGAGGAGTAATATCCATAGGTGGAATGAAATACAATGGCGAGACAGCTTCCAATCAACTCACATTGTACACAAACAGTGATTTCTTCAAGATGTTCCAGACCAGAATGATAGCTGGAAACATTGAGGATTTTGAGTCTAAGAGGAGTGCCTTTGTCACAGAAAGTCTTGCCCGCAGAAACGGAATGGAGGAAATCATAGGAAAACAACTCATCCCTTCTCAGATGGGTTGGCTGGCCACTGATGATGAGAGCGAGCCTTACATGATTGCTGGCATCATTGAGGACTTCACAAACACCATATTTCCTGATTTTGAGATTGTCGCCAACTTTGATGAGCAGAAGAGCTCAGTATCATTGCAAGGAAATGGCATACTGACATTCATAAAGGTCAAGGAAGGTACGGATATAGAGCCGCTGACAGAAAAGTTGTCGAAAGTATATAATGACGGGCTGAACAGGAAGAGCACACTCCAGCTTGAAAGACTTGACAGGTTATATTTTTCTGATTTCGGCGCCAAAACAACAGCCATTAAGAAGGAGAATGGTGACAGACTGACTATTTTCGTCCTTGTGGTGTTCTTCCTTCTTGTTTCGGCTATATTCAATTATATCAATCTAAGTGTTGCAAACGCAGAAAGAAGGGCTAAAGAATTGGGAATCAGACGAGTGGTAGGTGAAAGCCGTGGAAGGATAGTACTCCGCACATTCATCGAATCCCTGGCATTCACCACAGTATCATTTGTCATTGCCCTTGCGGCGACTTCCCTGGTAACTGACTGGGTAAATTATCTGCTGCAGTCCCCTATTCCTATATCAGTTTCATATAAACTTGATTATATCCTTATATATATTCTTATAATCGTGACGATTGCGGCGATATGTGGAATCGCGGTATCTGTGGCCACTTCCGACTACAAGGTACGAAGCAGCAACATCGGCGGCAGGACTCTGTCAAGACTTTTCATCGTCATTCAGTTCATATTGTCCTTCATAATGATAAGCGTTTCGATCACAATGGAGACGCAGATGAAGCATATGGTATATAGGGATATGAATGTGAATATTGACAACATCTATTTTACCAATGCAAACGATGCTGTTCCAGGACTGAAGGAAAAAATAGAGGCACTGCCGTTTGTAAGCAGAATAGGGGTTACATCCGCTTATCCTGGTTGGGTATATGCAAAAATCGATGATATATCGTGGATGTCCTGTGACACTGCCGCCTTCCAGATGTTCGGATTTGAAATTGTTGAAGATTTCGGTAATTCGGCACCATACGGCAACTGGCTGAGCGAATCCATAGCCAATCGCTATGGGGTAAATTCCGAAAACAGGGAGATAGTTTCAGACGATTATTATGTGACATTGTTTAAGGACAATATTGCCGGTGTCATAAAGGATTTTCCGTCATCAAGCATAGTGAGAACAGATCTGGAGGCATCGCCATTTGTCTCAGTGGAAAATAATGAGTCACTTGCCGGCTGGATGATTCTGGAGGTGGAAGAGACAAAAGAGCACAGAGAGATTCTTGACAGCCTCATCTCAACAACTGTCTTCAACGCGCTCGGTAAAGAAATGACCGGTCATGGCTTTATCCGCGACCTGACAAGAGATCAGTACGAACAGACCAGAAAGGATATGAGGATGATAGAACTGTTTATGTTCATAGCCATCGTACTGTCATCTCTGGCTTTCCTGGCAATGAGTATGCAGTATGCCAACAGATCGACAAAACAGATTGCGGTGCATAAGGTCTTCGGAGGCACCACACCAAGCGAACTGGTGCGTAATATGATAATATATTTCAAGATTATGGTAGTCGCGTCAATCGTTGCACTGCCAGCGTCAATATGGCTCTGCGGCCGCTATCTCGAACAGTTCACCTATAAATTTACCCTTGCCGAGAAATGGTGGATATTACCTGCATCCCTCATCATAACTCTCACAATATCCACCCTCACGGTCCTCTGGCAGACCCTGCGTGCCGCCCGCACGAACCCGGCCGAGGCGCTGAAGAAGGAGTAAATTACAACTGCGAGCATGTTACACGCAAAACATTTACATATAGCCGCTTACACGAAATGCCTGCTGTCAAAATGCAGCAGGCATCTGGAGAAAGTAATTGATTTAAAGTGATTTACACAACACATTTTGAGATAAGATGAAAAGTTACCTGAGATTCCTGGAAAGAAACAAACTGTACACCGCGATCGAGGTTGTGGGACTGAGCCTTGCGCTTGCGTTTGTGATAGTACTGAGTTCGTACATCGTGAACGATATGAGTGTGAACCGCATCCTGAAGGATACGGACGATGTCTATCTGGTTCATAGGACCGAAGCAGCTACAGTTTACACAGAACTGCCGTCACTATATGACAAAATACCGGAGATCGAGAACTCGTGCAGCTTCGTATCCAGTGCAAATAACAAATCCCTTTTCGATGACATTACGAAAGTCAATTACGGCGAAAATTCTCTACCGGTATCGACATTGGGAGTATCGGATACCTTTTTCGAGATGTTTACCATTCCGTTGTCTCAAGGAGACCCGGACAATGCTCTGGAAGGCAAGAACAGCATAGTGATTTCCGAAAGTCTTGCCAATGCACTTTTTCCTGACGGTAATGCTTTAGGCAAGGAAGTCAACCTCTTCGAGCAAAACCCGCAAAAGGAATATGATGCGGAATTAAGTGACCTTGATGTAAATCTTACCGTTACAGGCGTATTCAAGCCATTCGGAAGAACAGTCTTTTACGAACCGGACATTATAATAAGATTTGACCTTGTAGCTGAGCAGCAATATGCCATGTATCTCGGAGGCGTCATGATCGGAGAATATAGCTTCGTCAAGCTCGCCGAAGATACCGATCTGGAGAAATTGACAAACAGTCTAAACACCGGACTCCCGAAGGTTGCCAGAAACTATGATCGCCAGGACTTCAAGATGACTGTCGATCTTACTCCCTTCAATGCTATCAAGTTACAGGATCCGGAAGAATTCGAGTATGCATTCGATAATATCAGACAGGGTAAGCTTTTCAATATATATCTGCTGATGTGCATATTCCTGACAGTGGTGTCACTTCTTGACTACATCGTCCTCACGATTGCATTCAGTCGATTCAGAATCAAGGAGATAGCTACCAGACAGATTTTAGGTACCGACCGTAAGAGAGTGATTGGAAGATGCTTCGCGGAAGCCTTCATCCTATTGGCAATATCCTGTGGATTCGCGATACTGATAGCTATTGCGTTCAAGAATCCTGTCAGCCAGATTCTTGGAGCGGAAATCCATCCGTTGTCGCAATTGTCCGAATATATGATATTGGCTGCGATTGTCATTATAATGGTAGCCATTGCCAGTGCCATCCCTTCCTTCATCCTCGCTTCATACAGCGCTGTCAATGTGATAAAGGGTGAGGCAAGATACAGAGACAAGGCTGTTTACGGGAAGGTGTTCATCGGCCTTGCCGGCCTTCTGAGCATAGCGGCATTGTCAATCTGCTTCGGTGTTTCACGTCAGACCAGACATCTTATTAACCAGCCTCTCGGATACAGTATGGACGGAATAGTATGCATCGAATTCATGGGCGAAGGGGAAAGCATATTTTACGACGAACTAAAGGCATTGAACTTCATTGAAAAGGCCGGTATCTATTCAGTACTGCCAGTATCCTGGTCAATGACAATGATTCAGGACAATGCAGGAGAATGGGAACGCGCATATATGATAGATGGAACAGAGGAATATTTCGATATACTTGACATTCAGATACTTGAGGATTATAATATATCATCTTACAATCATGAAAATGGTAAGTTCTATGCATGCAGAAGTACATTATCCCATCTTGAATCATATATGCAGGATGGTAATCTCAGGATGTACAGACCACAGCCGTTGTGCGGCACCGTCAGAGACTTCAAGATCGGAAGCCTCAAGGATGAAAGTATCGGCAGTCTGACTTTCGCAAATATCTATAGTGCAGAAGCCATCCTCGAATGGGGTGGAAATATAATCGCGAAAGTGAATATAGATGAAGAAAAGGCCACAATGCTGATCAAGGAGTTCTATAAGGAAAACGGATACGAAGATCATATGTTCAGGACTTTCACACTGAGGGATGAAGTCGAGGCCAACATCAAGGAAGAAAAGAACATGCTCAAGCTTCTGAGCGGCTTCTCGCTTATCTGCATCCTGATGACCATAATGACCATCATCGGCCTGAGCAGCTACCACGCACAGACCGCCGAGAAGGACAACGCGATCCGAAGTGTCTTCGGCTGCTCGAAGAAGGAACTCATCAGGAAGATAACTATCGACTTCGTGCTTCCGGTCGCTATTTCTGCCATTGTCGCTATTCCGGTGGCCAGCACAGTCATCGGACGATGGCTGCAGGTCTATGTCATCCGCACAGATAACTCCCCTATCATTTACATCGGAGCAACTGCAATTGTTCTTGGCGTGGTAATAGCCGCTATCCTTCTGCAGGCAGTGAGACTGGTAAGGGCCAATCCGGCAGAATCACTGAAGAAAGAGTAATACTCCAAAACAGGAGATCAGGAAAATATTCTTAAATTTGCCTGAACAGTATTTCGCAGACGATTCAGACCAATGATGAAACGCACATTATTACTTACAGCCATAGCTGCATCTCTCTTTACAGCCTGCACAGACAGAAGCTGTACCATAAACGGCAATATCACCGGTCTGGAGGGAGAAGGCTGGATTTTTCTCAAGGATGCATGGGAAGACTTCAAGGTCATAGACTCGACAAGATACGATAACGGGGTCTTCACTTTGGAAACGGACGAGGTGGGATTCGAGACATTGGTTACAATGTCATATATGTCGGACAATGGGGAGAGAGGCAGTGAAGTGCGGAGATTCCTTCTTGAACCTGGTACGATATTGATCGAAGGAGACTTGAAGACAGACCGCTTCTCCGGTGCAAAGGGCACAGCTATGAACGAACTGTTCAACCAGAGCAGCAATACAGCACGCGAATTCTACCGCAATTTCCCACGGAATACCGCAAAGTACAAATCGGATTCACTTGCCAAGGAGATATTCTCCAGGGAAACCACACCTGCATTCAGGCTGTATTTCATTAACGACAAGATGATGGAATATCCGTCAGCACTTCTGCTGGATGAACTGGAAAAACTGCCTGAGGCATACCTTGCCCTTAATATGGCACAGCAATATAAAAACACATTGACAGGCCGTGCCAGGACCGAGCCTCAGGTAGAAGGGTCAGAGGTGATCCCATATTACATCGACTTCACAATCAATGATTTGAACGGTAGTCCGATGAGTCTGAAGACTGTTGTGGAGAATCCGGCCACAAAGTATGTCCTCGTGGATTTCTGGGCGACATGGTGCGGTCCGTGCAGAGATGAAATGCCGAATCTGATCGAAGCCTACGGACAGTTCAAGGACAAAGGTCTGGAAATCGTTGCAGTGGCAGTGAGCGATCAGGCGGAGCTTTGCAGGAAGTACATCACAGATAACGGGATCAGCTGGATCAATGTCTGCGATGACAAAGAGCACAACATCAGCTCACTTTATGGAATCTGGGGCATTCCGGACAATGTCCTGATAGACTGCAGTACAGGCATCATTGTCAGACGAGACCTTCGCGGAAAGCACCTCAACGAAGAACTGAATTCACTTTTGAAATAATCTTACTGAATATGAAACGAATAACCCTAATTGCAGCTGCGGTGCTTCTGCTGGCAGCCTGCGGTCCAAAAGAAAGGACAATCGACTTCCCTACCGTAGATGCGGCCACCACCACATCCATCATCATCGAGAAAGTAGAGCTGACCGACAGTCTCACAACCCTCCATATGAGAGGCTACAACATTCCGGGATATTGGATCAATGTCATTCCTGAAACCCATCTGGAGGCTGACGGAAAGAGCTACGAAATGGTTGGAACCGAAAGATGTGAACCTAATGTATATATGTGGATGCCAGCTGACGGCGATTCTTCTTTCGTGCTTAAATTCAAGCCATTACCTCTTGATACCAAGAAGTTTGACTTCGTGGAAGGACACGAGGATAACGCCTGGAGACTGCTGGGAGTAAACCTTGGCACTAACACTTCCACAGCATATGACCGAGGCCTGCCAAAACATATCAGGACCACTCATGCAAGCAAGACAGATAACCCGGGATTCATTTATGATATGGGAGAAACCACGATAAATCTCCACCTTCTCGGATACCACCCGCTTCTGGGAAACACTATGCAGATGTACATCAACAGTCCTATCGCATCACAGTCAGAGCAGATCGTGAAGATCGATCCTGAAACCGGAACAGGAAGCGTGACATTCCAGCAGTACGGCAGCGTAAGCGGTTTCCTTCTTATGGATAACCACAGTATGGGTGAATTCTGTGTAGCTCCTGGAGAAACAGCAGATCTGTATTGTGACCTGAGCTATATGGACTATCTTTCCGCCACAGGCAACCGTACTGAAAAGCCGGCAATCCCTGTAAAGCCTCTTTATTCAGAGGGCAGCGTATATGACTGCATCAATAATCTGCCATATGACGAGGTTCTTTCAGATGTAAAGATATACAACATCTATAGAAATATCAGTGACTATGCCCTGACAGCTGACGAATATACAGACCGTATAATCAATGAATATGAGGAACTTGTCAAGACTATCGATGCTATGGATTCGCATCCGGCAGCAAAGGCTCTTACGATCGCAAATATGAAGATGACATGCCTCTACGGACTTTCATTTGCAGATTATTTCAGAGTTGACAGTTACAGAGAAGCGCACGGCAAATCATACGACGATCCTGTCGACTTCACCCCTGATCCTATCACAGACAAGCAGTTCAACCGTCTGACAGATATGTTCGACCTGACAGATCCTTTGCTTATGTTATGCGAGAACGCAAATTTGCTTTCATATTTGAATTGCGACATGGACAATGCGCAAAAATATGGAAATATCAGATACCTACGTCCGGCAATACTGGCGATGCAGATGGCTGAAGGCGGCCAATTGAGCGATGAAGTCCTTGCCGACATGCGCGAATGGGACGAGCCGTTCTTCTTCCGTATGTGCGAGGATGCACAGAACAAGGCTCTCGCAGCAATGGCAGCAGGAGAAGACAAGGTCCAGAAGACTCCGGAAGTTCCTGTGGAGAAGCTCTTCGAGGCTATCATCGCTCCTCATAAAGGAAAGGTCGTACTGGTGGATTTCTGGAACACATGGTGCAGTCCTTGCCGCTCGGCAATCAGGAACAACGAGCCTTACAAGAGCGGAGAACTCGCAAGTGACGATCTCATATGGATCTACATCGCCAACGAGACTTCTCCGATGGGCAAATATCTTCAGATGATTCCTGAGATCAAGGGTCTGCATTACAGACTGAATCCAGAACAGTGGAGATACATCTGCGATTATTTCAAGATCGACGGCATCCCTTCATATGTCCTCGTGAAGAAAGACGGCAGCTATGCCCTCTCCAATGAATTCCGCGACCACAGCCTGATGGTAAATACATTGAAGTCTGAACTTGGACTCTAAATATTTATCATTAATAACAAGATTATCTCTTTTTATTTTTGCGGATGATATACCAGTTTACACTTAGAAAGCATATTCGTCGATCGAAAAATGCCTGATTCAGGATACTGGCGCCCAATGTACCATCCACACTATCCGATGAAAGGACATATATGAATTTACATAGGTTTGATGAACTGTTTTCTAAAGCATCGTGACCATCTGCCTCTGCATGCCATATATCACAGATTATTTCTCATGACGGTCTAGAAAAACTACCGTCATGAGAGGTCGAGGCGGGTTAATCAGCCTTAAGGCATTCAGCAAGCTTCGCAGCCCTTGCGCTGAGCTGTGAAGCTTGCTGAGGAGCTCTGCTTGGATACATCTCCACGGCAAGACGATAATTCTTCATTTTTGGAATTCAAATTCGAAAAATTCAGTACCTTGTATTGCAAGGTATTCTAAAATTTATATATCTTTGCGGTACAATAAAACAACTGACAATATGAAGAAAACGATTAATGTAGCCATCGGCGGATGCAGCTTCACGATTGATGAAGATGCATACATCACACTAAGCAACTATCTCGAGCGCTTCAAGGCATCACTTGACAGCACAGCTGGAAGCAGTGATGTAATGGATGAACTGGAAATAAGGATTGCAGACCTTCTGAAAGGAAGACTCGGAGGAAGACAGGTAGTGGACAATGCTATGACACAGGCTGTGATAGGACAGCTCGGTTATCCTGAGGGATACAAGGAAGTGGACGAGCAGCCATACAGACAGGAAGCTCCGAAGGAAGAATACCATTATAGCGGCACTGACGGAGAAAGACCTGCAAGAAAGCTTTTCAGAGATCCTGACGGAAAGAAAATCGGAGGCGTATGCTCGGGAATCGCACTTTTCCTGAATGTTGACGTGGTCCTGATCAGAGTCATCTTCCTCATTGCACTCATCTGTGGCTCAGCTGGTTTCTGGATCTATCTCATCATATTGATTGCTGCGCCTGAAGCAAGAACTGCAGCAGAGAAATGCGAGCTGAGAGGAATTCCGGCGACAGCTGAAAATATCAAACGATTCACCAGAGGATTCTAAAGAACTATGGATACAGGCATAATCGAAAACAACAAGACCCAGATGCGGCGAGGCGTGCTGGAATACAGCATTCTCCTCATCCTCGCCGGGGGTGACGGCTATGCCTCGTCGATAATCCAAAAGCTGAAGGAAGTCAACATCATCGTTGCAGAAGGCACGATATATCCCCTGTTGATACGCCTCAAGAAGCTTGATCTTCTGACATACCGCTGGGAAGAATCGACGCAGGGACCGCCGAGAAAATACTATATGATAACAGACCTTGGAAGGCAGCAGCTTGCAGGTCTGGATGCAGCCTGGGACGAACTTGCAAAAGGCATAGAAACCATAAGAAAAGGATATTAACTTCAGTCATATGAAGAACACAGAAAACATAAGCCTCGGAGGTTATGCATTCACAATCGAAGGAGATGCATACACTGAGCTCGAAACATATATCAATGAGATCCGGATCAGCTTCAGCAGCGATCCTTACGCAGAGGAAATCATTGCCGATATCGAGGAACGTATTGCAGAACTTCTCAAGGAACAGACAGTTCCAGGAATGGTAGTGAACCTTACGATGATTCAGGAAATCAAAAGGCGCATCGGCAATCCGAAGGAACTTGCACAGGATGAGCCGAACGAGGAAGGAATTCCGGCACAAGAGCCGCAGCAGGAGCCGCAGCAGCCTAAGACAGAAAAGAAAGCATGGAAGAACAGACGACTGTACAGAGACATTGACAACAGAGTCTTCGGAGGCGTATGTTCCGGACTCGGAGCATATTTCGGAATCGACAATGTCATTATACGCCTGATTTTCATCATTATCTTCATCGTAGGACTGTTAGGTCTGGAAGAAGGACCTTATATACTGATATCCCTTATCGCATACATCTGCCTTTGGATAGCGATGCCTGCTGCCAGGACCGGAGAACAGAAACGTGAAATGAGAGGTCGTCCTACAGACCTTAAAGACTATAAGGGTAAGGATTTCGAATTCGACAAAGAGATGAGGGAAGTATCCCAATCACCCGGAGGGCGCACTGTCAAGCGCATATTCAGCATCTTCTTCGGCATACTTTTCCTTATGATCGGTCTGGGAGGACTGCTCGGAGGAATATTCATACCGTCAGTTCCTGAAATCATAAACAATGAAGTGGCTGAACAGATCACGAGATGGGGTGCCTTAGATGCAGAAGAGCAGTTCATAGCGGACATTTTCGGCGGAACAACATTCTGGGGACTGACTCTCGTGATGCTCGGCATCGGATGCATAGGAATCATATATGGAGCGATAATGCTGCTGTTCAATCTCAAGTCTCCAGCCTGGAAACCTGGTCTTGTCATCTTTATCGCCTGGATAATCAGTGCATTCGTCATGATCGGCTGGCTGGCCGTCCAAGTGGCAGAGGCCCTACCCGGCCTGATTGCGTCATAACTTGAGTCTCTCTTTTACATACCTCACGCTGGCGGCATATTCCTCGTCAGTGGTGAGGTGTTCTATTATCATAGGCATCCTCGGATTCTCCGCATCCGCAAGCTTGGCATAGAGCTCCAGATCAAGGGTTCCCATGCCACATGCACACTCCTCGAGCTGGAAGGTATATTCCTCCTTCAGACTGATGTCCTTCAGGTGGCAGCTGCAGATCGTTCCATGCAGTTTCTCGAAGCACTCATGCAGGAATTCATCATTGAAGAAATACTTCTGCGGAGAGGTAATCATGTTCACCACATCAAGGTGGGTCCCGAATTCCGCGCGGTCGACATCTTCGATCAGACGGAGATATTCGTCCGGGCTGCTCGGCTTGAGTCCATAGACATTCGTATAGAAGAACAGGAGCCAGATACTCACTGTCTGATAAATAAGGTTCTGAGCCAGGTCTCCGGCACTGAATCCTATGCGCTCCCTCCAGGAAAGCTTGTAACAACCATTTTTCATAGAATCAGGTTTTGGTCGCTTACAAAGATAACATATTTATGCCAACTTTACACTTTTGTAAAGATTCTTTACACTCCCCTCAAGCTAAGAAAGCACACACAACTGATTATCAACCCATTAGCAACTTTGGCACGGGTATAGTTAATGACTATGCGAACCAACTGAACAACAGGAAGGCTGATCAGAGCGCTGCTTCCGTACTGGAAGTAGTTCTGCTCGTGACAATCGCAGCAGTAGCCATTCAGGCTCTGCATCTGATGCGCACTAAGCCTGCAGATGCACTGAAGAAGGAATAGGCCTTAAAGCAGATAATGCTACCTCAACAGGATTCTGGGCTGCAGGAAGTGTAACCGGGAAATCTATAAAACAAATATTTTAATTACATTTGTAGGACGATAAGATATATAATGGCTAAAAGCAAAGGGAAAATACTGGTTGTGGATGACAACAGCGGCATCAGAGCGGCATTGAAGCTGCTGCTGCCTATGCATTTCGCACAGGTGGAACTGATCTCGTCGCCGAACGAGCTGGTCAGCAGGATAGCTGACTTCAGACCTGATGTGGTGCTGCTTGACATGAACTTCCACACCGATATCAATACTGGCAACGAAGGACTTTTCTGGCTCTCAGAAATCAAGAAACGCTGCTCTGACATCGAAGTCGTACTATTCACCGCTTATGCTGACATACAGCTTGCAGTGGAGGGAATGAAACGCGGAGCCTTTGACTTCATAGTGAAGCCGTGGGACAATGAGAAACTTGTCGATACCCTCAAGGCAGCTTATAACCACAGGATGAAGGAGTCCGGTCCTTCAGAGCAGAACATTCCGGCATCCTCACTGAAGATGTATTGGGGCAAAGGATTGGCAATGAGCGGAATACGGAGGACTGTAGAAAAGATTGCACCTACCGACGCGACGGTATTGATAACGGGAGAGAACGGTACCGGAAAGGATGTATTGGCCGGCGAGATCCACCGTATGTCTGACAGGTCATTGAAGCAGATGATAAGCGTCGACGCCGGAGCATTGACCGAAACCCTCTTCGAAAGCGAGCTCTTCGGCCATGTCAAGGGAGCATTCACAGACGCCCATACTGACCATATCGGAAAATTCGAGCAAGCCGACGGGGGCACCCTCTTCCTTGATGAAATCGGAAATATCCCTCTGCATCTCCAGGCGAAACTTCTGAGGGTTCTGCAGAACAGAGCCGTCACAAAGGTCGGTGATACCAAGTCTGTCCCTATAGATATCAGGCTTATCTGCGCGACTAACAAAGATCTGGAAAAGATGGTCCGTGACGGGGAGTTCCGTGAAGACCTTTATTACAGAATCAATACGATGCATCTCCACCTCCCTGCCCTTCGCGAAAGAACGGACGAAATCGTTCCTTTGGCTGAAATGTTCATCGAAAAATATTCGGAGCGTTACCGCCGCGAGGTAACCGGAATTTCACCGGAAGCTGAAGAAAAGCTCCAAGCTCACAGATGGAGCGGCAATATACGCGAGCTGCAGAACTGCATTGAAAAGGCGGTCATTCTCTCTGAGGGCAATACACTCACGGTCAATGACATACAGCTGACATCATCACAGAATTCTTCGGAATCTGAGGCAATGAGCGGCGAAGACACTTTGGAAATGACTGAAGAAAAGGCAATAAGGGCTGCTATGAACCGTTTCGGAGGCAATCTCTCGATGGTAGCCAAGGCTCTGGATATCAGCAGGCCTACATTGTATGCCAAGTTGAAGAAATACAATATATGACAGACATCCAGATCATATCAGCCATAGCGGCATCAGTCATCACGACTGCCGTAATCACCGCCCTGATTACATCTGACAAGACAAGGCGCAAGGTGGCTTATATGCTTGATGCACTGGAAGATAAGGAACTGAACTTCAGATTTGACGAGAAACGGCTCCTGGGTAGGAAATTCAACAAGACATTGAACCGTCTTAAAAACATCTTCGACAAGGAGAGGCACGAAATCATCGAGCAGGAAAAATATTTCGGTCTAATGCTCGATCATGTAAGGACCGGAGTGGTGGTAGTAGAGGAAAACGGACGGATCGGTTATTGTAACAGCACGGCCCTGACCCTGCTTGGAATCGCTACATTCGGCCATATCCGCCAGCTCAGACCAGTCAGCGAATCACTTTATACCGCTTTCCAGACAGTCAACGAAGGTTCACACGAAGAAAGAGCGAGCTATTACAATGAAAGCGGAAAAATCACAATTGCCCTCACAGCTTCCAAGGCAAAGATCGGAAAGAACGAAGTAAAAGTAATAGCCTTCAACGATATCAGCGGTGATATTGCCCAGAACGAGCAGGAGTCGTGGACAAAGCTGATCAGGGTACTCACCCACGAAATCATGAATACAGTGACACCGATTGCTTCTCTCAGCGAGACATTGCTTGATTTCGATAATGTGAACGAAGAAATAAGAAGCGGCCTGGACACCATTTCGCAGTCGTCACGAGGTCTGATCAGGTTCGTCGAAAGTTACAGGAATCTTACAAGAGTCGCAGCACCGGTCAAGAAAGCTTTCTACCTGAGGGAACTTGTAGAAAGAGTCATCAATCTGACCAGGGAACAGGCAGTGATAACCGGAGCAAACTGCACCTATACAGAGAAATCAGACGATGTCCTGCTATATGCTGACGAAGGTCAGATCACCCAGATTATGATCAATCTTGTGAAAAATGCCATCCAGGCAGACGCAAGGAACATCGAGATCACTGCTGAGATAAACCTCTCGGAGCATATTATAATAAATGTATCCAATGACGGCCGCCCTATCAGCAAGGAAAGCCAGGAAGAGATATTCATTCCGTTCTATACTACCAAGCAGGAAGGTACGGGTATAGGCCTGAGCCTCTCGCGCCAGATAATGCGTCTGCACAACGGTACACTGAACCTTACCCGCAGCGATGATAAAGGAACGGTATTTACAATGATTTTCAGATAACCATTAAATATTTGTATTATGATACTTACCACTACACAATCTGTCGAAGGAAGAAACATCGTCGAATACAAAGGAATCGTATTCGGAGAAGTTATCAGCGGAGTCAATTTCTTCAAGGACTTCGGAGCAAGCATCCGCAACATCATCGGAGGACGTTCGTCATCATACGAAAACGAACTTATCGGAGCACGTCAGAAAGCATTGGAGGAACTTGCTCAGAGAGCCAGAGAACGCGGAGCTGATGCTGTTGTCGGTATCGACATCGACTATGAAGTGCTGGGCCAGAACGGCGGAATGCTTATGGTGACCGCTGCCGGTACTGCAGTAAAGCTTGGATAAATCATTTCGAGCACGAAAATCAGAACGCTCAGAGATAGACAGAACGAGCACGAAAAGCAGAGATTCGTGCTCGTTTTATTTTACCCTGAACTACACAACTATAAAATTTCGTTACTAAACTATAAATAATAGTTGCATAAAAAGATTTTTTAGTTACCTTTGTGTCGAAATAGAATCGTTATGAAGAAACTGACTAAGAAAGAAGAAGAGATAATGAATCTTTTCTGGGACAAGGGAGCGATGTTCGTACGCGAACTTCTGGAACATTATGATGAGCCTAAGCCTCATTTCAACACCCTCTCCACTATGGTCCGAGCCCTTGAAGCTAACGGATTCGTCAGCCATAAGGCTTACGGCAACACCTACCAGTACTACCCAGTCGTAACACGTGAAGACTATGCAGGAAGTACATTCAAAGGCTTGATCAGCAGCTATTTCAACAATTCTTACATGAATGCGGTTTCCTCACTCGTAAAGGAAGAGAAGATCACCGTGGAAGAATTGAAGGAACTGATCGAACAGATCGAAAAGAATCAATAGAGAACTGCAGATATGACCGAATTTCTGATATATCAAGGCAAGGTGGCCATAGCATTGGCTGTATTCTATATGTTCTACAGACTGCTGCTTAGCAAAGACACCTTCCACCGCTTCAACAGAATCATCCTTATCGGTACAGCAGCACTTTCATTCATCCTGCCGCTTTGCATCATCACCATAAGGAAGACAGTGACCATCACGACATCAGTACAGCAGAGCTTTGACTTCCCTATCTCAGCATCAGGTACTGCCTTGCCGGTTATGGAAGCATCCACACCTTGGTGGCCTGCGGTTTTGTGTACTATATTCGCGGCAGGAGCAATATGCCTGCTGATAAATACCATCATCTCGATCATCAAGATCAGACAGATAATCATTAGCGGAGAGTGCTTAGAACTTGAAAGCGGAGAAAAACTTATCGTGACTGAAACTGACACAGCACCGTTCAGCTGGATGAAATATATCGTGATTTCCCGTGAGGATCATGAGGGCGGCTACACTCAGATCCTGACACACGAGAAAGCACATATCGCCCTCAGACATTCGTGGGACATTCTTTTCGTCGATATGATCACTTGCATGCAGTGGTTCAATCCGGCGATATGGATGCTCAGGAACGACCTTCGCGCCATACACGAATTCGAGGCTGATGATGCAGTCCTTCGCAGCGGTACCAATGTCAAGGATTACCAATATCTATTAATAAGGAAAGCTGTCGGCAAGAGCGGCTACTCAGTTGCCAACAGCTTTAATCACAGTACACTTAAACAACGTATTACTATGATGTCAATCAAAAAATCGTCCCGTACGAGTGCCTGGAAGGCTCTCTACATCATTCCTCTTGTGGGAATCTCTCTTGCAGCTACTGCCGAGACAAAGGTAGATTACCGTTATGCTGAGCCCGAAGCCCAGTCTGACACTACTGCACGCAAAGTTACATCAGTAACTTCAGAAAACAATGAAGATTCTGAGAAAAATTGGAAAAAGCAGAACAGCTCAGCATTGGCCATCATTCCTGACGAGAATGCCAAGACCGTGACCATCAGATATATAAACAGTAAGCTTGAGCCTGAAGAAAAGGTATTTTCAGGACTTGACTTCAGCGAGAATGTATGGCTTTGCAACCATGAAGTGATCACAAAAGAACTTGGTGAGCAGATGCTGAAACAGGAAAATGTCGTTTATGGAAGCTGCAGTCTGAGCAACGGAAAGATGGTGAATCTGGTGATTCTTCCGACACTTGAAGCAAAGCTCACCCCTATTGGCGAGGCAGAAAATTCTGCAATCATAGGTAACGGCAGCGTTACCATCAGGTACAGAGGTGAAGATGGAGCTGCACAACCGCTGATTGTCGTGGATGGAGAACCGATGCCGAAAGATTTCGACATGAAGAGTCTGGAAACAGGAAATATAGAAGCTATCAATGTGCTCAAGGACGAAGAAGCCATCAATAAATATGGATTGCCTGAAGCTATAAACGGAGTGGTGGAAATATGGCTTAAATGGGAAAGAAATCACGATCCGGATGAGCCTGTAAGATTTATACCTGTTTCCGAACCTGTCGGCGATGTCAAGGAATATTATGGATTCAAGCTATATGACGCTCATAACTGGAACAAAAAGATCAGCTACAAAGACTATAAGTCGCTGGATAATTCTCAGTTAGATTATTGTTTTATCGAGCACATCGGCAATGGGAAAAAAGTCCTGCACGTCTATACTCTGGATTATAACACAGGCATACATCTGAGCAAATGCAAGAAAACTGAAGATTACTATGACGAAGCATTGAACTGGGTGAATGAAAAGACGCAGATTCTAATAAACGGCAAATGGGAAAACTATGAAGGTTACCTTAGAACCAGAAAGTTCAGGATCGAAGATGTAAAAGAAATCGAATACTACAAATATCCTGAAAGAAGAGTGAAGAGATTGAATCTGCGCGACAATGGCTTTGTAAACGTCATATACAAAACCGACTACGATAAAGAAATCATCCTTACAATGTAATTATTTTGAAGAAATGTCTGCTGATTTGTAGCTTTGGCACAGAATATGCTTCTAATAAATCGCAATCAAGTTAGTTAGACATAAATATTGAACGAACTGAACAGCAGCCCGCCGAAGTGATTTCGACGGGCTGCACTACTTTAAGATATTACTTCATGACAACGGTATCGAACCACCTCTCGAGCTCAGAAGCCCATTCCGACTTATAGATATAATTGTCACCCCATCCGAAGCCGTGCCCTCCGGTCGGATATATATGCATTGTCGCGCTTACCTTGTTCTCCACCAGAGCTTCATAATAAAGCAGACTGTTCTTTATTGGGACAAGGAAGTCATCAGTAGCTGCGATGATGAATGCTGCAGGAGTTTCCGATGTGACCTGCTTGTGATTGCAATAAAGCTGAACGAGTTCCTCAGATGGCTCAGCTCCGAGAAGTCCATAGCGGGATCCCTCGTGAGTATAAGGACGCTCCATAGTGATCACAGGATACACAAGTATCTGGAAATCAGGGCGTGTAACCTCATCCACATAATGAGTGGCTGCAGTAGAGGCAAGATGTCCTCCGGCCGAAAATCCCATGACTCCGACATTCTTGATACCCAGATCCTCACGGGAATGAAGGATACGCATCGACTGCTGCACATCACTCAGAGGTACATCATGATGTCCGCGAGGCATTCTGTACTGGAGCAGTGCGAATGTGAATCCACGGGCATTGAACCAATCCTTGAGATCACGTCCTTCGTGTCCCATGGAGAGGACTGCATATCCGCCACCTGGACAAAGGAGGACACAATATCCGTTAGGATTACGCGCCGGATAGATTTCAAGAACTGCATCCTTGTAGTTTTCCCCCTGTGGATCTGTGGTGGCATCGTATGTAAATGCATTAGGAGCACCATCAGGCCATACTTCGACTGTTTCATGACGAGGGCCCCAGAATCCTGCCGGCTGAGCCAGAAGGATATTTGCTGAAAGAATCAGCGCAAGAGTCAGAATGAGATTCTTCATAAATATCTACGGTTTTTTAACTAATACTATCTTTCCATCATACGAGCGTGAAACAGAGCGTGCAAACGTCCTGTAATCAGCATAGGATTCCTTAGGGAAACGTCCCGCGTACAGAGTAAGGGACTGGACGAGATCCACAACGGATGCATCTTCATCATAAGAGACCTCCGTCACAAGGCGGCCGAACTGACTTTCCACGATACCGGAAGCAGGAAGCGACTCCGGAACATAACCTTGCGGGAGTTTCACGCTGACCGTATCAGCCACAGTCATTCCTGCGTCCACTTCCATATCGTTGACCCTGGAAGTCCTATCGGAATGCATCCTCTTGGCAAATGGATTCATATCCATAAAGATACGTTCGCCTGAAGCCTTTCCGTAATCCCTTACCTCATATTCATATCCTAGTCTGAACTCCGGAACATATTCTTCACCCGGCGCCATCACCGCCCAGCCATCGAAATTATCTTCCACAGAAGTGACGTTGAAATGGACAGGATTGAATGAATTGCCGGACATGACGGCATTGAACTGAGCCTTGCTGTCCATTGCACGAAAACCTATGTAGGGCTCTACATTGTCAAGCAGCAACCTTCTTTGTCCGCGACATTTCGCAGCACCGTCAGCCCGAAGCTCCACCTCAACCCTTTCCGAGCGGATTCTGAGCGAATCCGGATAATTCCTGACTCTGACCAGCTCACCACCGTCTTCACTGACAAGCAGAACCTGATGACCGGCAAGGGAACTATGCCTGTATCCTAAAGGATAACGCGGATTCGTACACTCTACCCACAAGGTATCAGACTCCATCGGAACACAAAGCATGGCGTGATCCATCTGTCCTACGGAATAGAGTCCCGGCATATATGTCTGCTTTCCCGTGTCGAGAATCATATAATGGGAATCTATCCCTGCTATGGAAAGCAAGGCATGCATATAGACAGACAGAGCCTTGCAGTCACCGTATCCCTTGGCATAGACATCCCCGACAGGGAAAGGTTTCATTCCACCGATTCCCAGCTGTATGCTGACATAGCGGGTATTATTCCTGAGGAAGGCATATAGTGTCCTGATGATTTCCTTCTTGTCATCAATACCATTTATAAGAGCATTGACTTTATCAGTGAGCTCCTGCGGCACCTGGTCAGAGCCTTCCATAAGACCATGCAGCCATGCTCCGGACTCCTTCCAGTTCTTCTGACTGCCTGAAGTGCCGGCATATTCGAAAGCGACCGGTTCTGCAAATACATATGGCACAAGTTCCAATACTGAGGGCATCATATGCTCCTGTTCATATCCCTGGAATCCGGAGACTTCCCACTTATATGTGTCGCGCTTGGGTCCGGATGAAATGACAGGCTCGGAATCCGAATAATGACTGATCTGCATTCCTGCTGGAAGATCCAGAGTATAGGTAGCAGACTGAACAGAGACAGACGGATCGCTCACCGGCAGAAACGGAGGAAAACGGATGAAACCTTTTCGATATACCACCTCATATTCATACTCGACTATGAAAGGGTAAGATGCGCCAGGAACGTACGCCGATACATATGCATCTGAGACTCCGCCTTCATCTGCTGCAAGCGTAGTCAGATCGGACATTTTCAGCTTTGTCGGATTTTTTCCGACAGGTTCGATCCGTCCGGAAAATGAATTGAGTTTTCTGAAGGAGTCGGTATACACGTTGAAAACAGCGGCATCAAGACCATGACTGTCAAGAACAAGGATACGCGTACTTACACGATGGACTGCGGATAATCCGGAATTCACCGTAAAGACTACATCATGCTTCTGCACGATGGCATTCTTTGAAGGAGCTGATTCTGCACCATGGACCAGATGTGCCAGGCAGATCATCACCAATATCATCAACTTCTTCATCTCTATATCTTTTTAAGCACGATCATCGAATCATAAACATCATTGATATACTGCCAGAACTGACGAATATCCTCATAATCTTCCATAAAACCGTTCATGCTTTTCTGATTGTAAGTGAATATGACCTTCACCACAGCTCCTGCCGTCTGGACATCAAGTCTCATTATTGCATCCAATGCCTCGGTCTTGATGTTAAGATTTTCCGGAACCTGCTCTATAGAATAGCCCTCCGGAATATTCAATGCATACATATATGTCACGGAATACGCTGACGGGAAATCGATAGGGCATGACCTTGTCAGAGACTGGAAAGCATCAGGAGAATGAAATCTTGTAAGGAAAGGAGAGACATAGATCATATCACCCATCGGATCTGCATCCATGACATAGTCATAACTGAACATCATCTGCGAAGAATACTCATCAGCCCCTGTGACTGTAAGTTCTCCTATCTCGATCGAAGACTCTTGCTCCATGTTCTCTATATACTTATCCTCAGAACCGCATGAATGGAAATCTGATTTTTCCTCATAGGACCTGACTCCAGTGAACCTTGCATCCACCTTACCTTCGAAGGTCATATCAGGCTTCAATGACGCATAGACCGACATCACCAGATTATTGCGGCTCAGATTGGTCAGATCCACCCAGCCGCACTGCTTCGGCTTGATAAGTCTGGCATTAGGCACGAGCATCAGAGGAGGAAGTATGTTGACAAAAGCATTGTTCGAGCCACCGTCGATATAATACAATCTGCCATCTGCCGCCTTTACACAGAGGATGAATGTATCGAATGGATGCACCTCAGGATGGTATTCGATAAGGACTCCGGAAGATCTCAGCTTTATCATTACAGGATCGACCTCATAGCCCATTTCACGCAGGCATCCTGCCAGAAGACAGTTTATGTCAACATTGGTACCGTTGCCGTTCTTCACCACCTGAGCAGGCACTGACGGATTTAATGCATATTCACCGTTCCATGAGACGCTCTGCTTGACCAGACTCAAAGCAGATGCTATTCTCAGAGGATCAGAACCATCCGCGGAAAGAGTCTTCACAGCATCCTTGAACTGGCATGGGGACTTGAACCTCTGCATCAGGAGCGATTCCAGATAATTCTCATCCACATCATCCCATGTCACGCTGAAGTCAACAGGTTTTGAACCAGGGAATGCAAGGCTCCTTATATCATAATACAAGGCCGTATAATGTTGTCTTATATTGTACACATAAGGTTCCTTTTTGAAAGCAGGAAGATCTGACACATGAAATTTGTCTATCTGGATTTCATATGGCATCGATCCGGCCCGCAGACTGATAACCGATGTTGAGGAATCTGATTCATAATCCACCTTGTGATATCCATGCACTCTCTTGTTGAATGTAAACATCTTAGGTATCCTTATCTCACATTCAGAACAGTTCACCGGAATATTCTTCTGGAAATAGACTTCGTCGATATCCCAATAAATATTACTGCTGATCTCATACTTGACCTCTATCACGGATCCGACCTTTACATTTACAGCAGAAAAGGTCACCTTCTTATAATCATCGATATAATCCTCGTCATAGACAGCTGACTTTGGCATCCTGTTCACCTCGATCCGGCCATCTTTCAGATTATACGTCACGACTTCAATGCCACGAATGGTCTCACGTAATTTGCCTGCAACTAAGTGTATAAGTTCAAAGTCCGCACGGTCCAGTCCTTCCTCCTTGAGAATTTTCAGACGGATATGCTTCTTTGTAGTAAGATAGAAATCGTAATTTTCATCGAAATCTATGCATATATCCTGATTTTCATACAGGACAAGAGCTACAGCCGAAGTATCTGGTTCATATACGGAGAGCCCCAGTTCCTCTTTCGAGACCTTGCCGAACTGCTTGTTCACAGGTATTGTCTGCGCATGGATTTCTACCATTGCAGAAATAAGAATCGCGATAATTACCAATGACCTTTTCATAGCTGTAAATCCTTTTTTATCTATTCACATCATATCTTCTTCAAGACTATCATTGATTCATAAACCTCATTCACATACTGCCAGAATTCTCTGATCGACTCGTAATCACTTGCCAGACCGGTCATCTTGTTCTGCGTATAGCTGAACGAAATCATTATGACAGAACCTCTTTCACTGGCCAGAAGCTTTAATGTAGCATCAAGTCCCTGAAGCTTTACCAATGCATTTTCCGGAAGCTGTTCTACCATATATCCTTCAGGAATATCCAGAGTAAACATATAGTTTACCATATATGCATATGGAAAATCGATAGGATATTCTCTCTTTATAGACTTGAAGGAATCCTTGGAATGGAATCTGGTAAGGAACGGATTGATGTAGAGCCTGTCTCCTGACTCTGTAAGTTCATCCTCGAAAGTATAGTCATATGATGCCGAAGAAGAATACTTCTTCATATCAGTTGCCTCGAACTCGATGATCTCTATCAGATTCTCATTCTCAATATCTTCAATATATCCATCCTCATCATCGAATGAACTATAGCTTCCTTTCTCCTGATACGAATCCTGACCGGAGAACTTGGCATTGACAGAGCCTGCAAGGAGTCTGTCAGGAGTGACCTTTGCCTTTACATTCATGATGGTACCGTTTCTTCCCAGCTTTGTCAGATCCACCCATCCGCTTCTTCCCTCTGGACGAAGAACACGACCTTTCTCCACAAGCATAAGAGGATTCAGGATATTCACATACCCTCCACTTGCTCCACCGTCCAGATAATAGGATTTTCCGTCAGGAGCATCGACCTTGAGTATGAATGTGTCATACGGATGCATTTCCGGCTGGAACTCCAGAAGAAGTCCGGAAGACCTGAATTTTACCATAACCGGCTCCACAGCATATCCAGCCTCCCTGAGACAGCCCGCAATGATGCAATTTATATCGACATTGCTTCCGGACTGCGTTTTGACCGTCTGAGAAAGCATCTGTGGAAGGATATCATAATCACGGTTCCACTGCACCTTACCCTTGACGAAGTCCACCACCGCCGCAATCTTTTCGATATCGCTTCCCTCCAATGGAAGTGCCGCCATCTCGTCCTTGAACTGGCATTGAGCCCTGAAGCGACGCATCATATCAGAGTCAAGATATGTATTATCGACATCAGCCCAGTTCACACTGAAATTCTCATAAACGCTTCCCGGTATGGTCAATGCCTTGATATCGTAGTGAAGCGCCGTATAATACTGGTCTGCATTATAGACATATGGTTCTCTCTTGAAAGCCGGTATATCCGTTGCCGAATATTTGTCGGTATTGACCGTGTATGTATAAGGAGAGCCGGCAACCAGAGAAAGAGAGCCAGTCTCGGCAGCATACTCATATTTCACAGGATTGAAACCAAGCTGCTTCTTGTTGAACTCGAACATTTCCGGCAGACGGACAGTACACTCGGAAAGATTCACAGGGATGGTCTTCTGAAAATAAATATTGTCGATTTCCCAATAGATATTGCTGCTGACATCAAATCTGATTTCGATTACGGAACCGACCCTCACATCCTGCGCCGAAAAGGACAATTTCTTATAATCTTCAGTATAGTCATCCCTGAAGACATTTTTGTTCGGCATCTTGGTCTCCACTACCTTGCCATCCACGAGATTATATGTCACCACATCGATTCCTGTGATATTGTCGCGGAGATTGTTGGAGTAATAATATATCATTTCCACATCACCCCAGTCCAGGCCATCCTCTTTAAGGATCTTAATCCTCTGATGTTTTTTCGTGTTCAGCTTGAATCCTCCGGAAGCATCGAAGTCGATTGATACCAAAGTATTCTCATAAAGCATAATGGCAGATGCGGAAGTATCAGCAGGATACTCCTTCATCGCCACTTCTTCCTTGGACACCTTGCCGAAACGTTTGTTGACTTCAATTGTCTGGGCAAAAGCATCGGACCAGATCAGGATCATGGCCAGAATGCAGATAACAGAAAAGCGTTTCATAAACAAATAACGTTTTACGAGTTGATACAAATATATGAATTAAATACAATCGCTGAAAGCATTTACAAAATAAACACATCAAAAGTTTAACAGCAATATAAATCCAACGAAAATCATCGCCATAAACAGCTATTTATCAAACACTTACAATACACCTATAATCAAACCGACTTGAAAAAGTTTAACAAGTCATTTTTCTTGAATAAAGCATCACAAAGTAGTACCGGGAAGGTGCGCTCTGCATTTATAATTGATTATCTTTGTATAACCAACAAAACTGAAAGATGAAAGAAAGATTTATTCTGCCGATCATTATTGCCTCTATATTGGCATCCTGCGTCAGCAGGACAAACAGCATGACTGCCCTTATTCTGGATGATGTGCAGACCTATATGGATGCACAGCCGGACAGCGCCCTGTCAGTCCTCCAGGACATCGACAGATCGAGTCTTGAGACAAAAGGACTCGAGGCGAAATATTCCCTTCTGCTTTCACAAGCTCTGGATAAGAACTACATCGATCTCCAGTCGGACAGCATCATAGATCCGGCTGTAAGATATTATGAGAATCACGGAAGTGCAGACGAAAAGCTGAAGACCTTATATTACAGAGGCCGCATCGCTATGAATGCACAGAAGTACGAAGAGGCTATATCATATTTCACCAAGGCTGCTGGATATGCTGACAGAGTATTCGACAAAGTGGCAGCAGGAAGAGTTTATGCAGCCCAATCCAATATATATAACGAATACTTCGACACAGAAAAGACAATAAAATCAGCAGAAAGGGCAGCTGAATATTATCTGGCCGGCAGAGACACCCTCAAATACCTCAACGCAATCAGATCAATCACTTCCCAATACTTATATAGGGACAGTATCAAGGTAGCTGAGAATCTCGAGATAACCAGGTCATTCTGGAATAATCTCACGCCTTATCTGAAAAGCAATTACTATTCGAACCTGCTGATCAACGTCAATGGAGCCGGAAGAGAAAGAATTGAAGAGATACTCGACATATATCTCGACGAAATCAAGGATCCCAGTGAAATCAGATGGTTCCCTGTCGCGGAAGCATATTACACGATCGGAGATCTGGACAAGGCTATGGAGTCGCTTGAGGCTCATAAGCTCTACAACAATGATTCGACAAGTGCACTATACTGTCATACCTATGCACTCATCAACGATATGGCAGGAAACATCTCAGAAGCCCTTGACGGATATAAGGGATATTTCAAAGCTACCGACCGGATACACGGATCAGCATATACATCAAACGTAAGATTCATAGAAGAAAGGTACCGGAATGAGATAGAGCTGAATGAAGCACGGCACAAGAAGGAACGGATCAGTCTGCTGGGAGTTATCGGACTGCTATGCGCCGTGACGATCATCTTCATGATCCAGAGAAAGCTGAACATCAGGACCAATGAAAAGAAACAGATGGAAATCGAAAGGCTGAAATTCGAGCAGCTGTATGCTGATGCCGAAGCTGAAAAGGAGGTCCTTTCGCAAATGTTGGAGAACGTCGCCATTTCTCCAGATACGAAAGATATGATTTTCAAAAGGTTGGAAATCCTCAACACAGTCGTCGTATCGCATCTTTCCGCCAGGAATTCAGATATAAGGAAGGCCAGGGAGAAATTGGAAGACCTTATATCTGACCGTGAAGCATTCATACAGTCGACAAGGATGACCATCGAGGAAAGTTGTCCGGAATTCCTCCGCAGACTACATTCCTACGGACTGGACAATGATGAAATCGACATCTGCTGCCTGTATGCGATCGGAATGAAAGGAAAGGACATCAAGGCTTATACAGGACAGTCAAGGTTATATATCCAAAGTGCCGGAATAAGACACAAATTGGGGCTTGAGGAAAATGACACTAATCTATCCATATATATAAGGGATATGTTTTCTGCTTCTTAATTGCTATATTTGCACTGATGAGTAAAGAAATCATACCCATTGAAAGACACCCGCTGGAGCCGTTTCTTCCGGAAGGGGCAAGGATTCTCATGCTTGGAAGTTTCCCACCTGCGCGCAAGCGGTGGTCAATGGAATTCTTTTATCCTAACTGGATCAACGATATGTGGAGGATATGGGGGCTGATCTTCTTCAATGATAAGGAACACTTCATTGCAGAAGATGAGGCCGGGAAGAAGGTGAAGAGGTTCGACAAAAACAGATGTGCAGCCTTTGCCGCCGAGAAAGGCATAGCGATGTACGACACAGCCTGCCAGGTGAGAAGGCTCAAGGACAATGCTTCCGATAAGTT
Organism: Candidatus Cryptobacteroides sp.; assembly: GCA_045614445.1. Classification (GTDB taxonomy): domain Bacteria; phylum Bacteroidota; class Bacteroidia; order Bacteroidales; family UBA932; genus Cryptobacteroides. The sequence goes on from JAZLCW010000037.1 coordinate 27,011, forward strand.
CCTGGAAGTAGTCAAGGCTACCGATCTGCCGGCACTGCTGTCAATGATACCGGAATGCAATGCGATTGTCACCACCGGGCAGAAGGCCACGGACATAATTGTCAGCACTTTCGGCTGTGCCGAACCATCCGTGGGAGACTGCACCGGATTCGATCTGGAAGGCAGGAAGATGAGACTATGGAGGATGCCTTCATCGTCACGCGCCTACCCTCTCCCGCTGGAAAAGAAGGCTGAGTTCTACAGAAAAATGTTTGAAAAAGAGAAAATATTATGAGAAAGACCGTAATTTTTATTATCGCCCTGCTCGCTGCCATGACAGCTCGTGCAGATGAAGGCATGTGGCTTCCTTCTCTGATTTCACAGCGTATCGCAGATATGCAGGAAAAGGGCTTCAGGCTCGACGCCGACGACATCTACAGCATCAACCAGGCATCACTGAAGGATGCTGTCGTGCTTTTCGGACGCGGATGCACAGGTGAACTGATTTCTCCGGAGGGACTTCTTCTGACCAATCATCACTGCGGCTACAGCCAGATCCAGCAGCACAGCAGCGTGGAACACGACTACCTGAAGGATGGTTTCTGGGCAATGAACCGCTCTGAGGAACTTCCTAACAAGGGATTGACAGTGAGTTTCCTGGAAAGGATGGATGATGTCACCGCTCAGGTATTGAACGGATATACTCCGGACATGACAGAGGAGCAGAGGGTCGAGCTGGTGAAGAAGAACAGCCAGGCACTTATCGACGAAGCTGTGAAGGAAGGCAAGGGCCTCAGAGCTACAGTGGAAGCTCTTTACTACGGAAACCAGTATTTCCTTTTCCTCTACCGCGAATATGCTGACGTACGTCTCGTAGGTGCACCGCCATCATCTATCGGAAAGTTCGGAGGTGACACTGACAACTGGATGTGGCCGCGCCATACCGGCGACTTCTCGATGTTCCGCATCTATGCCGACAAGGATAACAATCCGGCTCCATATTCAGAAGACAATGTACCTTACCGTCCGAAGAAATATTTCCATATCTCTACCAAGGGAGTTCAGGAAGGCGATTTTACCTTCATATATGGTTTCCCGGGCCGGACCCAGGAATATATACATTCAGAAGGAGTACGTTATATCGAGGAAATCGGAGATCCGCACAAGATCCATCTCAGAACCCTCAGACTGGACATCATGAACAAGTATCAGGCTGAGAGTCAGAAGGTCCGCATCCAGTACTCTTCTAAGAACGCAAACGTATCCAATGCCTGGAAGAAATGGCAGGGAGAGGTCAAGGGCATCAGGAAGATGAAGACCGTACAGACAAAGCAGGAGTTCGAGAAGGCCTTCGACAAATGGGCGCAGGGGGGAGAATTCGACGGTGTGATCGCCAGGATAGCATCAATCTATGCAGAACTCGAGCCATATCAGTTTGCTACAGACTACTACAGTGAGACTGTACGTACCATAGAAGTGGCCAATTTCGCCATGAGTACAGCAAGGCTTTTCAAACAGGATGGATTTGATAAGGCAAAGTCTGAGGAACTGGCTGAGACTTTCTTCAAAGACTGGTATCTCCCGATCGACAAGGAATCATTCATCGCCGTGATGAACGAATACGAGAAGAATGTACCGGCAGATTTCAAGCCTGCATATTATAAGGAGAAACTTGCTTCTTGCGGTTCTATAGAAGCTTGGGCCGATGAGATCTTCACAAATTCGATATTCATCGATCCGGCAAAGGTAGCTGCTCTGACAGCTGAAGACAAGGACGCCGTGATGAAGGATCCTGCTGTAGAATTCTTCAACGAGTTCCTCAAATGGTATGCAGCAGACATCGAGCCAGTAACTAAACGTCTGAACCAGGATCTCCAGCTCGCATACCGCGACTATATGAGAGGACAGATGGTTTACTGTCGCACACAGAGAGTCCCTAAGGCATTCTACCCTGATGCGAACCTTACCCTCCGCGTCGCATACGGACACATCAAGGGATACTCCCCTGCCGACGGCACATATTACCTTCCTTCATCGACCATCAAGGGAATCATGGAGAAGGACAATCCTGAAATCTTCGACTACAACATTCCTCAGCGTCTTCGCGACATCTACGCTACCAAGGATTATGGCCGCTGGGCTGATGCATCAGGAGAAGTTCCTGTATGCTTCATCGCCACCAACCATACCACAGGAGGAAATTCAGGCAGCCCGGTCATCAATGCAGACGGCGAACTTATCGGTCTGAATTTCGACCGCGTATGGGAAGGTACCATGAGCGATATCGTATTCGATCCGGAGATCTGCAGAAATATCGCCCTGGATGTCCGCTATGTACTTTTCACTATCGAGAAGATCGGCGGAGCAGCTTACCTGTTTGACGAGATGACATTTACTGAATAAGATTATGGGACACGCAGAAAATCTTTCCATCGGAGTATTCATCGACGGCGGCTATTTCGCAAAGATCGATGAGGGGCTTGCGAAGAAAAATCTGGGAAAGGTCAATGTAAAAGGGCTTTTCCAATACATTCCCGAAATGATAGCAAAGCAGTTCGGAATTGACCGCAAGCTGCTGTATATCACCGAAGCCCACTATTACAGAGGCCGTTTCCGCGCTGCTGATGCAGAAAACAGGCATCTGCTTCTGGAAGAACGTCAGTTTGAAGACACACTTATTGAAAACGACATAATCTTCCACTATAAGCATCTGCGTCCAAATCCGGCCGGAGGAATAATCGAGAAGGGTATCGACACCTGGTTCGCCCTGGACACATACGAACTGACTCTCTACAGGGAATTTGATTATGTCGTCCTGATAAGCGGTGATGCCGACCACGAGATGCTCGCCCGCAAGCTGAAGGCTCTCAAGACGCACACGATCCTCCTGACCTGGGATCCTGCCAATACAGGCTCGACATCCCGATTCCTCAGTGAGGAGGTATGCACACACATCGACATGATGAAACAGGCGGGAAAAGAACCGGACCTGTTGAAAAAGGTGACAATACAGAAATAAATAAGACAATTTCCCGGGACAATCCCTGATGTACCACGCCTTGGCACATCAGGGATTTATCTTTGCCACATAAACTTAAAAACAGAAGCAATATGTGGTTTGCGATTTTGATCTTTGTATGTCTTTCAGTCGAAGTACTGAGCTATCTCACAGGAGGCGACACCAGTAACAGCATCATCAGAACCGATGATGAAAAAACATCACCGGAAACCATCTGAAGACGGTATCCGGTGACTGCAAAAGGTGAAATATGATGAGCCTCAGCGTTTGGTTGGCCTGACCACAACCAGAGGACGGAAGTGTCATTTCACTTTCACGATCTCTACAGGCTGCTCCTGGACCTGATCCAGAGGATGAGACTGGAACTTGACTCTGCTGAAGTCAATGCTCATCAGCTCGATGCAGCGGATATTGCTGTTCCAGGCTGTCCTGTAATAGAATTTCATTGCAGTCTGGTCAGTCGCCGATGTAAACTGCGTAGCGCTCGGAAGACCTTTCGGTATCTCAGCCCTCACGTGCTGGCTGCCGATCGGGATGTCGAAGTTGTTCAATATATGGAATGCCTGTACGACTGTCTCGAATGTGGTCGCCCATACAGGGGCTGTAGTCTGGAAGAATGTTGCTCTTACAAATCTTGAAGGAGATGTAAAATCTCCAGGGAGGCCGAGCATGCCGCTTCCATGACCAAGAGCCTTGAGTGTAATTCCTTTGGCGATGGTATTGTCGGATGCCGATCCAGGTTCGAGATTGACATAATTATTAAGATTGGTCATATGCCATTGGAAGCCTGGGGCATTGGTCAGTACGCCGAGATTATTGTCATAGAAATGCGGCACTCCCCCGACGATTTCGAGAACGACCATATTGCCGTTCGGCTCTGCAATCCTCCAGTGTACCGCACCTATCTTGCTGTTCAAGGTTACAAGGTCGATATTATTGATTGCATCCTTTACCTGATCTATAGTGGAAAACTGTGACAACACCCAGGAAACGAACTGCATGTCGCATAGGGTCTTGGCATTATTTGCCGGAACATACGGAGCATAATCGCCATATCCCGGGAAGAAGAAAAGTCCGGCGGCAAGTCCTGCTTCATTTACACCTTCCACTATGAAAGGTTCATATTCCGTATAGATACCGACATAACCGTAAATCGATTTATATTTGAGTCCATCCTCACCTTGCGGGGTATATGACTGATGGCTATGTCCGCGCGGGGCGACAACATAACCGCATTGCATAGGAGTCGCCGCCCACTCTACAGTACGGGCCACAACGTGACCACCATTACCTGAAACAAGTGAAATTCCTGTACAGGCATCTGATTCTGCTGCAAAGAAGGCTCCGAAGGCCAATGCAGTAAACAAAGCTATAATGCGTTTCATATCTTACTAAATTTAAAAATCCTGAACCCCTTATAGCAAGGTCCGAGCCAATGGATATTGCGGATAAAATTTTAAATTTGCATCAGATAACACTACAGACTATGAATACTATAAAAGCAATTGCCATCATTGCCGCCTTATCCGGACTTCTGTCCTGTGGCAAACATGAGAACAGCATCAGGATGAATCAGGTAGGATTCTATCCCGGTCAGGAAAAGACAATGACTCTCGAAGAATACAACAAAACAGAGATTGTCACGATCAACGACTCAGAAGGAAATGTCGTATGGGAGGGTGAAGCTTGCAGATCGGCCGTTTCCCCTTGGTCTGGAAAGGTACGCAGAATCTTTGACTTCAGCGAGATCAAAGAAAGCGGTACTTATATAATACACGCAGGCAAGGATTCCGCTGCATTCACAGTCAGAACGGATGCACTGAACTCTCTTGCAGATGCAGCTCTGACTGCATTCTACCATCAGCGAAGCGGAATGGACCTTGATCCTGAGATTGCGGGTAAATGGGCGCGTAAGGGAGGACATCCTGACACCATCGTATATGTGCACGCCAATGCTGCGAGCGAATCCCGTCCTGAAGGCACGGTCATATCATCTGCGAAAGGCTGGTACGACGCCGGGGACTACAATAAATATGTAGTGAACTCGGGATATTCAATGGGACTGATGGCCCAGACATTCCTGATGTTTCCGGAGGTATACGATTGGGGGCAGAAAGATAAAAAGGATTATTGGGAATATTACAAAAAGATGCACTCGATTTATCGCCCTGTCTACAATGAACTGAAATACAACGCAGATTGGCTTTATACGATGCAGGATCCTGCAGACGGCGGTGTCTATCATAAGCTTACCACTCCATCGTTTGAAGGTTTCATCTCCCCGTTGGAATGCAGGAAGCCAAGATATGTCGTACAGAAATCCGTCACCGCCGCCCTTGACTTTGCCGGTGCAATGTGCTCTTTCGCCAACATTCACGGAATGTCAGTGATAGGAAATGACATCAACTCTAACAAAATATATAAGAACAGGTATGACAAGGCAGAATCAGCCTACGCCTGGGCCAAAGCTCATCCTGAGGCATTCTATCATCAGGACAAGCTGAATGAAATGTACGATCCTGATGTAACCACAGGAGCATACGGGGACGATAGTGCCGACGACGAATTCTTCTGGGCCGCATCTGAACTATATTGTGCTACACAAGATCCTGCATATCTCGAAGATGTCAAGGCATTCATGCCGGAGAAGTTCAGTCTGATGTCGTGGGGATATGTCGCACCATTAGGAATATTTCAGTGGCTCCAATATGAGAAAAGGATGCTTGCTCAAAAGCCTTTCTGGGGTGACACTCCGTTTGGGTTCAGAATCGGCATAAACGAAGAAGAACAGGAAATTATCGACAGATGCAAGAAGATGCTCCTTGAGTACTGCGACCAAAGCATAGAAGCCGTTGAAAACTCATGCTACAACAGTGCCTACGGCAATTCTCCTGACGATTACGCGTGGGGCTGCGCTTCATCATTCTGCGATCAGGCCATCTGCTTCCTGTATGCATACGACATCACCGGAGACAGGAAATATGCCGATAACGCTTTCAGAAATGTAAACTATATCCTTGGACAGAATGCTACAGGATACTGCTATGTGACCGGATTCGGATGGAAGAGTCCTATGTTCCCTCACAGCCGTCTCTGCCATTCGGACGGAATCGAAGAACCGATTCCAGGTCTTCTTGTCGGTGGTCCTAACCCTGGTCATAACGATAAGGCTGAGGTGGAATACCATTCAGACTATCCGGATGAATCATACGAAGATGTGATGCCTTCTTACGCGTCGAATGAAATTGCCATCAACTGGAATGCTTCCCTTGTCGCCGCCATCACATGGCTCTCATACATCGGAAATGAGTTAGATACTACCAATTAAAATCCTATAGCATATAAAAAGCTGTTGGCCTATAGGTGACATGCCACCCCCGGCTAGGTCGTGAGCGAACACAGCAAACAGCCCTGTGGGCTTTTGCCGCGAACAGCCTGCGGCAGCAGGAACGGCCCGCGAGGGCGGGGGTCACCGGTAGGCCAACAGCTTTTTATGCTATCAGATTATTTATTGAACTGTGCTCTGAGAGCCTCGTTCTTTGCATCGGCATCAGCACCCTTGATACCGAAGTAGAACTTGATCTTAGGCTCGGTACCTGAAGGACGTACTGTCACCACATCACCAGCCTCATTGTAGAACTGAAGCACATTCGATGATGGAAGACCTGTTTCCTCTGGCTTTGTATAGTCAATAACCTTGATTACTGGTGAACCGGCAAGCTCCTGTGGAGGATTTGTACGGTAATCTACCATCATCTGAGCGATTTCCTCGAGACCTGCCTTACCCTTCTTGGTTACAGAAATGAGCGACTCCTTATAATAACCGAACTCTGCATAGATATCCTGAAGGAGCTGATAGAGAGTCTTGCCCTGTGCAGCAGCCCAAGCAGCACACTCAGCAACGAATGCACATGAAATCGGAGCATCCTTGTCACGAACGAACTCACCTACATTGAAACCGTAGCTCTCCTCGCCACCGCATACGAATGTAGTCTCTCCTTCGTTCTTCTTTACGATATCTGCAATCCACTTGAATCCTGTAAGAACATTGTAAACTTTCACGCCAAACTTCTCGGCAATTGCGCGAAGAAGCTCTGTTGTTACGATAGTCTTCACGATATACTGCTTGCCATCAAGCTTTCCGAGCTCAGACCAGCGGCGGAGAATGTAATATGTAAGGATTGATGCAGTCTGGTTACCGTTAAGAAGGACAATCTTTCCTTCGTTGTCACGGACAGCAATACCGATACGGTCAGCATCAGGGTCAGATGCCATCACCAGGTCTGCACCCTCACGGTCAGCCACTGCCACAGCCATTGCAAGAGCTGAAGGCTCTTCAGGGTTAGGTGACATTACTGTCGGGAAGTTACCGTCAACAACATCCTGCTCAGGAACATGATAGATGTTCTCGAAACCAAGCTTCTGGAGGAATTCAGGAACGATCTCTACACCTGATCCGTGGATAGGAGTATAAACGATCTTGATGTCCTTGTGAGCCTCGCGAGCCTCTGGAGAAAGCATCAGAGTCATCACTGAATCGAGGTAAGCCTCGTCCATCTCGTGGCCCATGATTTCGATTGGAGCTGCACCTTCACCTGGCTCGAACTTAACCATTGAAGGGTCAGTGATCTTAGCTACCTCAGCCACGATATCCTTGTCCACTGGAGAAGTCACCTGAGCTCCGTCTGACCAGAACACCTTGTAACCGTTGTACTCCTTAGGATTGTGCGAAGCTGTGATCATGATACCTGCAGTAGCCTTCTTTGTTCTCACAGAGTAGCTCATAAGAGCGATAGGATGGAGCTTGTCGAAGATATACACGTGGATACCATTTGCTGCAAGCACATTGGCTGCGATCTGAGCAAACTCAGGGCTGTTGTTACGGCTGTCGAACGAAATGCATACGCTGAGCGGACCCTCGCAGTTTTCCTTCATGTAGTTTGCAAGGCCCTGGGTAGCCATTCCCACAGTGTACTTGTTCATACGGTTTGTACCTACGCCCATGATACCGCGAAGACCGCCGGTACCGAACTCAAGGTTTCTGTAGAATGCATCTTCAAGCTCTACAGGATCATTCTCCTGAAGAGCAACGATCTGTGCCTTTGTAGCCTCGTCAAAATTACCGTCCAGCCAGCTCTGGACTACTTCTCTGAAATCTCTTTGCATATTGGTATAGTGTTTATATGTTAAATTGCATTACATCAGAGCAAATTTAAAAATATTTATTCAACAAAAAACCTATTTTTGCATAAAAATTAAAAGATAATGGAAAAACTGCTTGAATTTGTATCACGGCACCTGACAGATGACACTACAAGGCTGATTCTGGATAAAGGAAAATGGCCGGACATAGATATGGAGACAGCCGTAAACTGCATTGAAAGCAGACGCAAGCTCAAGGGTAAGGTACAGCAGTGGTATGAGAATCCGGATCTTATCTTTCCTCTGAAATTATCAGCGGAACAGTGCAGCAGCAGTGCGACCGGCCACTACAAAGCAGTTCTTGCCGAGAAGATCGCTGATAAGAAGGAATGGCGCATCGCAGACCTCACAGGAGGACTGGGAGTCGACAGCTGGTTCTTCTCGAAAAGAGCGGGAAAAGTATTGTACAATGAGATGCAGACCGCCCTATGCGAAGCTGCAGAGCATAATTTCAGGGCGCTCGGAACGGATAATATCAATATCAGCAATTCGACAGCTCAGTCCGACACCATCAGTGACATCATCGACGGATTCCAGCCAGACATCATCTATATGGATCCGGCAAGAAGGGGTGAAGGAGGTAAGAAGGTTTTCCTGATCGAGGAATGCACTCCGGACGTATTGACATTGAAGGATGAAATATTCAGATACTGCCGTCATATATTGATCAAGCTCTCCCCTATGGCCGACATCACAATGGTATGCGAGCGTCTGGGCAAGACCTGCAGAGAAGTTCATGTGGTAAGCTCCGAGGGAGAATGCAAGGAACTTCTGATATGGATGGACAGAGATTGGCGGGAGGGTTACGGAATAACAGCGGTGGAGCTTCCGTCCGGATTCCCGGAAAAAGAGGCGGCAGGATTGAGGTTCTCACCGGAAGAAGAAAAATCCTCGGCTGCGGACATTGCATCGGGAATGGGAGAATTTCTTTTCGAGCCAGGAAAGTCTCTTACCAAGGCCGGGGCGTTCAATATCACCGCAGCCCGGTTCCAGATGGTAAAGCTCGGAAAATCAACACATTACTACACCACATCAGACACTTCAAAAGCTGACGCCTTGAAAGGATACGGAAAGGTCTTCAGAATACTGGACTGCTCGTCCCTTGACAAACGAAGCATAAAGGAAGCCGGCAGAAATTACCCGAAGGCTGAGGTTACAGCCCGAAACATCCCTCTGACATCTGATGCGCTGAGAAAGAAGCTCGGATGCGATTCCGGAGGTGAGGTACATATCTTCGGCCTCAGATCGGACATGAAAGGCAATCTCCTGATAGTATGTAAAAGAATCTGACCCGAAGACTATAACGAACGCGGTGCTGCAGGAAAAATTCTTGCAGCACCGCGTTTATGGTAAATGACTATTAGTTCTGATGAGCTGGTCTGAGAAGGTCAAGAACGACCTTTACAGGGTTGAATGTTGCGAGAGGAACCTCTACGAAGAGAGTGTTCCAGTTGCTCATGGCACCATTCCAGAGACCTGGAAGCTCGAGGGCCTTAAGCTCGCGTCCCTGATAACTCTTCGAGCTGATGAATCCTGCATCTTCATCCACATACTTGAGCAGGTCGAAGCTCTGTCCTTTGTAATCGTGGAGACAGCATACGATGTCAACAGGATTGAAGTGAGTTGCAGATGCAAGGGCATTGCGTGCGTAATCGTCTGACATATTGATCTGAACGCTCTCAAGAACCTGGAGCGAAGTAGATCCGTCCTTGTCAGCGATGATGAAAGGACCACCACCAGGCTCGCCCTGATTCTTCACCATACCGGCTACACGGATTGGTCTGTTGAGCTTTGCACGGATTGCAGCTACGCGCGCATCGAAGTCCGCAGCCTGCGGCATTGTCACGCAAAGAGTATTGTCAAGGAATGCCTCGATTTCATCGCAAAGATCCGGAGTAGCTTCTGCATCAAGAGCATTGAGATATCCATAGATCTTGTCACGAAGTTCGAGAGCCTTTCCAAGGAGTACCTTCTTCCAGGTTGCAGTCTCAGGAAGGAGTCTTTCGTTAGCTACATTGTCGATGTTCTTGATTGATACCACCTCTTCCTCGATCTTGTTGAGATTATAGATGAGGGCACCGTGTCCTGCAGGACGGAAAAGAAGCGAGTCAGTCTCTGTTCTGAAAGGCTTGTTCTCAACATCGACAGCGATCGTGTCTGTGGCCTTATCCTGGAATGTGAAAGTGATATTGTACTTCACGCCATACTTTGCCTCATATGCTTCCTTCACCTGAGCGTATGCTTCTTCGAAAAGGTGCTGGTGCTCAGGAGAAATTGTAACCACGAGGTTAGCAGTACCATCTTCATTTCTCATATAATTCTGAGCCTCGACAAGATGCTCTGCGAAAGCGGTACGGATCTCACCGTCTGTGTATTTATGGAACTGGAGGACTCCCTTAGGCTTTGCACCATATCCGAGTCCCTCGTCTGTAAGAGTCTTCGAAAGAACTGACTGTCTGTATTCTGGACATTTGCAGGTCTGCTCGCCGAAAAGTTCCGGTGTATAGAATGCAAATCCCTGGATCTGATCAACGAACTTGGCTGCCGGAGCGTCATCTGCAAGTTCCTTTCCAGCCTTGAGAGCGTCAAGTCCGCTGAAAAGATCCTTGAACATACGCGAAGCTGCACCTGAAGCTGGCACGAACTTGCATTTGCCATTGATCTTTGCGCCATCATAATACTTTGCGGCAGCCTCTACAGCAGCCTCATCAAGAACCTGGATTCCTCTCTCAGGAGTCGCCGGAGCGACAATCTTCATCCATGGGAAACCCTGTTTGAAGCGTTCCACCTGCTGCTCTGCTGTCTGAACAGACGAGCCTCTCTGCTCGATCTGAGCGATATCTTCTTTTGTAAACATATTGGTTATTGTGTTAGTGAAAATTATTTCTCTTCTGTATTGATACTCCGAACGGAGCTTTTCGAATTTATGCGGTTCCATACGGAAACGGAAATCGTCCGTAAAGATCGGGTAATTATATTGGGAAACAGCGGCAATTTCACCGTGGTTCTTATCTTTCAGATCCAGAATGACCGGTTCGTGGCCGAGGAAATCAGGAGCCGGGAAGAAATCATATAGTTCTTTCAGTCCGAAATAACGTGCCACCGCCTGTACTGCATAGGCCGTACCGTTCTGCTTTCCCTGGAAGGTATATCCTGCAATATGAGGAGTAGCGATATCTGCAATATCCACCAAGTCCTCATTGATATCCGGTTCATTGTTCCAGGTGTCGATGACGATTGCACCAAGCTTCGGAGACGCCGCTATAAGAGCCTTCTCATCCACGATTTCCCCTCTGGCAGCATTGATGAATATTGCTCCCGGTTTCATCAGAGTGAAGAAGTCAGCATTGGCCATTCCTCTGGTAGTTTCATCAAGCGGAACATGGAGAGTCACCACATCTGAATGCTGCAGAAGATGTTCCAGAGAACAGAATCCCTCAGGGCCTTCCGCAGCAGCACGCGGAGGATCACACCTTAAGATATTGAAGCCGAGATATTCGGCCATCGCTTCGATCTTGCATCCCACATGTCCGACACCGATAATACCGATTGTACTCCCATCGATCTTGATACCTTTGCGGGCCGCCACTCCATAAAGAGCGGAGAAGATATACTGCATCACTCCCCCGGCATTGCATCCTGCAGCGTTTGCCACCTCAATCCCTGCCTTGCGGCAATATTCCATATCAATATGGTCCATTCCGATAGTGGCTGTTGCGATCATCTTCACCGATGTTCCCTCCAGCAATGCAGCATCACATCTGGTTCTGGTCCTCACGAGCAAAGCATCCGCATCGATGACATCCTCGCGGGAAATATCCATTCCCTTTTTATACACCACCTCTCCATAAGGCTCGAAAATGCCTTCGAGGAAAGGAATATCGATATCTGCAACTACTTTCATATCTATCTCAATATCAATGTCTTTACTATATCACCATCAAGCGATCCGGAAAGAAGTTCATCCGAAGCAAGATGTTCGTTCAGACTCTTCAGAAGTCTGTCTCTCTGAAAATAAAGCTGGTTTCGCACTACTGAGGAACTTATCACGCACACCATCACACCCTTGTCAAAACTCACATCGAGTGTATACCTTCCCGCGCCAGACACCTTCGCCCAAGCCTCGCATGCCCTCTGCTTTCCCAGTCCGGACGAAAGTTTCATATCCCTTATGAACTGTGTCACAAGTTCTTCCATTCCCACTGCTTCCTGCCGGCGCAGTCCATTCTTTCTGCTATCGTATGCCATTGTCCTACAATCTTGTGAACTGTCCTGCCTGAGTTTCGTAATATGCCCTGTCCTGAGTAAGGCGGTCCACGATGCCTGACATCCTCACTTTATTGCTGTCCGTGATGAATATCTGTCCGAAATCATTGCTCGCCACCATCTGCAGCAGATTCGAGATGCGACCCATGTCCAGTTTGTCGAACACATCATCCAGCAGAAGGATAGGCGCAAACCCATAATTCTTCTTCATTATTTCATATTGGGCAAACTTGAGTGACACCAGGAATGACTTCTGTTGTCCCTGAGATCCGTATCTGCGGATCGGATGTCCGTTCATCGTGAAAATGAAATCATCCCTCTGGATACCTGAAGTGGTATATTTCAGCGCCCTGTCCTTATCGAACGAAGCTGCCAATATCTGATCCAGAGCTGCGGTGGACAATTCGGTATCATACTCAATATTGACCTGCTCCGAATCCCCTGAAAGTACCTTGTAATATTCAGCCACTATAGGCACGAGATCCCTGACAAAACTTTTCCTTGCCTGATATATCGGCTCCGCAAGCATTCCCATCCTCATATCTATAACCTCAAGCAGAGAGCGGTCAGGATTCATTTCCTTCAGCATCTTGTTACGCTGGAGAAGAAGTCTGTTATACTGCTGCAAGGAAGCCATATATTCCTTATCCATCTGCGAAAGGACAGAATTCACAAATCTTCTTCTCTCATCGCCTGAGTCACTCACCATCGATATATCTGCCGGCGACACCATGACAATAGGAAGAAGTCCTATATGTTCAGAAACTTTATTATATGGCTTGTCATCACGGCGGACCTTCTTCTCACCCTTGGTTGTCATCTTTATGCCGAATCTCGACGAAGTGCCGTTTTCCATCCTATATGTACCGGACAAGGAAAACTCGTCTGTTCCGTGACGGAAGGTATATCTGTCTGAAGATGAGAATGCACTCTTGGTCATCGACAGATAATATACAGCATCCAGAAGATTAGTCTTTCCCTCACCGTTGTTACCGCTGATGCAGTTGACATTGGGAGAGAAATCCAGTTCCTGGAGCTGTATGTTTCGGAAATCAGATATTACGATTTTTTCGAGTACTGGCATATTGCTTTTGATATCTTGGCAAATATAATAACATTTAGAGTAAAATCACAGGGATTCCGAAGGAATATAGGGGCTATTTTTAAAATGAAAACTATTCTTTGGGAGTTTAGACAATTTTTTCTAAATTTGCGCCCTGTTTGGAGTAACTGTACCCCAACGTCTCCTGAAGACAAATATAAAATCAAATAAAGATATGGCTAAAGAAATCAAAAATGAGAATGCCGAGGCAGTAGTCGAGGCGGTTTCAAAGACTGAGCAGTTCTTCGAGAAGAACGGCAAGACACTTTCTATCATCTGCGCTGCAGCAGTTATCGCTTGTGCAGCTGTATTCTGCTGGCATAAGTTCGTTCACCAGCCTAAGGTAGCTGAAGCACAGGGCCAGATGGCATATGCTGAGGAGAACTTCCGCAATGGTGATTACGAGCTTGCACTCAACGGTGACGGCAACGTACTCGGATTCGTACAGATTCTTGACGAGTATGGCACAAAGGCAGGAAAGTCTGTTAACTTCTACGCAGGTGTATGCGAACTCCAGCTCGGTAACTGGGAGTCTGCTATCAAGTATCTTCAGGCTTACAACGGCAAGGACGCAATCCTCGCAGCACGTGCGCAGGCTTGCATCGGTGACGCATATGTAGGACTTGAGGACTATAGCAAGGCACTCGGATACTTCGAGAAGGCTGCCGCTACTATCGACAACATGTTCGCAGCAGGTTATCTTCTCAAGGCTGGTGTAGTAGCTGAGAAGCTCGGAGAGAATGCCAAGGCACTTTCATTCTACGAGAAGATCAAGGATCAGTATCCACAGTCTATGGAGGCTTACGACATTGACAAGTATATTGGTAGAATCGAAGCAAGATAATTATGGGACGCGCGTTTGAGTTTAGAAAAGAAAGAAAGTTCAAGAGATGGGGGCATATGGCCCGCGTCTTCACCAAGATCGGTAAGGAAATCACCATCGCTGTAAAGCAGGGCGGTGCAGATGTTACTGGTAACCCACGTCTTCGTGCGCTCATCCAGACTGCAAGAAGCGAGAACATGCCTAAGGACAACATCGAGCGTGCCATCAAGAGAGCTACAGATAAGGATCAGGCGGATTACAAGGAGGTAGTATTCGAAGGATACGGTCCTCACGGAATCGCTGTCCTCGTAGAGGCCGCTACAGATAATAACAACCGTACTGTAGCAAACGTTCGTTCATATTTCACCAAGAGCGGCGGATCACTCGGAACTTCAGGAAGCGTTGACTATATGTTCGACCGCAAGTGCATGTTCCGCATGAAGTCAGCTAACCCATACGATCTCGAGGAGCTCGAGCTTGAGCTTATCGACTACGGCGTGGAGGAAATCTTCGGGGAGGAGAACGACAACGAGGAAATGGAGATCGTTCTTTACGGTGAGTTCACAGCTTTCAACACTATCCAGAAGTGGATTGAGGACAATGGCTACGAGCTTATCGCAGCTGAGTTCACCCGCCTTCCTAACGTGGACCTCAAGGTTCTCGAGGGCGATGCAAAGGCTGACATCGAGAAGCTTATCGAGCGTATCGAGGAAGATGATGATGTCCAGAATGTTTACACTACAATGCAGCCGTAATCATATACGCGACATATATAAAGGAGCCGATGACTTTAATGAGTTATCGGTTTTTTTTGTCGAAAAATTCCAGAGGTCAAAAAAAATACTATATTTGTAGGCAGTGACTATTGAAAACCAAACCGGTCATCATTGAAAGATATGAGCATTCAACAGGAGAAAATCAAGGAACTTGTAGAGCGCCGCGCTCAAGCTCGCATGGGTGGAGGTCAGAAAAGAATCGACGCCCAGCATCAGAAAGGCAAGCTGACAGCCCGTGAAAGGCTTTCGCTTCTTCTCGATGAAGGAAGCTTCGAAGAGTTTGACATGTTCGTGCAGCACAGATGTACCAATTTCGGAACCGATAAGACAAAGTTCGACGGAGACGGAGTGGTTACAGGAATGGGAACCATAGACGGAAGATTGGTCTATGTATATTCCCAGGACTTTACTGTAGCAGGAGGCACAATGTCTGAGACAATGGCACAGAAGATCTGCAAGGTAGCAGATATGGCCATACGTAACGGAGCTCCTTTCCTTTGCCTGAATGATTCAGGCGGAGCCAGAATACAGGAAGGCATGGGAGGTCTTGCCGGACTGGGTGAAATTTTCACAAGACACATAACCGCATCAGGAGTGATTCCTCAGATCTCAGGTGTGTTCGGCCCATGTGCCGGTGGTGCTGTATATTCCCCTACTCTGACAGATTTCACCGTAATGGTAAAAGGTACATCCTACATGTATCTTACAGGGCCGAATGTCGTAAAGACCGTGACCGGTGAGACTGTCGGACACGAAGAACTAGGCGGAGCAAGCGTTCATGCCAACAAGAGCGGAGTAGCTCATTTTGCTGCCGAGAATGAGGCTGAAGGAATTGCGATGATGAAGGCGATCCTCAGCTTCCTCCCTTCGAACAACAGGGAGCAGGCTCCGTTCAAACCGACAAATGACCCTCCGGGAAGAGTAGCTGACGCATTGAACGACATCATTCCGGACAATCCGAACAAGGCATATGATATGTACGGAGTCATCGGAAGCATCGTGGATGACGGAGAATTCCTTGAAATACATAAAGACTGGGCAAAGAACATAATTATCGGATTTGCCCATATGAACGGACGTTCTGTCGGCATAATCGCCAATCAGCCTAAGATGCTTGCCGGAGTTCTTGACAGCAATGCATCTCGCAAGGCAGCCCGTTTCATCCGCTGTTGTGATGCATTCAATATCCCGATCGTCAGTCTTATTGACGTACCTGGATTCCTCTGCGGAACACAGCAGGAATACAATGGCATCATAAACCACGGTGCAAAGCTCCTGTATGCCTATGGAGAAGCTACGGTCCCTAAGGTAGCTGTCACTTTAAGAAAATCATACGGAGGTGCTTATATCACAATGAGCTGCAAGCAGATGCGAAGTGACATTAACCTCGCCTGGCCGTCTGCGAATTTTGCAGTCATGGGAGCAGAAGGAGCTGTGGAGATCCTATATTCCAAGGAACTCGACAATATCCAGGATCCACAGGAAAGGATGAAAGTTGCAGAGGAGAAGAAAAAGGAATACAACGACCTGTTCTGTAATCCTTACATCGCAGCAAACTTCGGATACATCGACGATATAATCGAGCCACGAAACACCCGCTTCCGCATCATCCGCGCACTGGAGCAGCTTGCTGACAAGAAGCTTGAAAACCCTTGGAAGAAACACGATAACCTACCATTGTAATATGACAGGATTTGCAATATTGCAGGCATCGGCAAGTGTTCTTGAGAAGAGTGCCGAAATGGCTGAAAAGGATCCGCACGGAGCGATCATCACTCTCGTGTCTGTCTCTGTCGTATTCAGTGCCCTGATCATACTATACTTTGCCTACACCTTCATCGGAAACCTGTCGTCCGGAAAAATCACTCTGCCCAAGAGAAAGCCTGCAGCAGATAAAGTAAAGACAGAGGGGCCGACTGCAGAAGAGGCTGCAGCCATAGCATTGGCTCTGGATCAGGAACTTAACGGTGAGACATATGCAGCCATAGGAATGGCTCTGCATCAATACTTCAACGACACGGTACACGACAACGAAAGCTACATAATAACCATTAAAAGAAAGTAACGGCCATGAAACAGTATAGATTCAAGATCAACGGAAACCAGTATAATGTCGATATCAATTCGGTAGAGGGAAATATCGCATCAGTATCAGTCAACGGAACAAGCTACCAGGTGGAGATCGAAAATGCTCCGGCAGCTCCTGTACAGGCTGTTCCTGTTCACACGCCGGTTACAGCTCCTGCAGCAGCACCGGTACAGACTGCAGCGACTCCGAAACCAGCTGCACCAGCTGCCGGCAAACCGGTAACAAGCCCTCTTCCTGGAGTGATCATCGCCGTCAAGGTGAATGTCGGCGACACCGTGAAAGCAGGTCAGGAAGTAGCCGTACTCGAAGCAATGAAGATGGAAAATTCGATTGAAGCCGTTCAGGACGGAACAATTACCGCAATACACGTGGCCAAGGGAGACTCGATCCTTGAAGGTGCCTCAATCGTAACAATCGGATAATATGAATACCATTTTTGAAAGTCTGGAGCAATTCTTCCAATACACAGCTTTCGCCAATATGACCGTTCAGCATATCATTATGATATTCATCGGTATCCTGTTCATATATCTGGCGATAAAGAAAGATTGGGAGCCTTTGCTGCTTATACCGATCGGCTTCGGAATGATCATCGGAAACATTCCTTTCGTATCCGGCCTCAACATCGGAATATACGAGGAAGGATCGGTAATGAACATATTGTACCAGGGTGTCCAGACAGGATGGTACCCACCTCTGATCTTCCTGGGCATCGGAGCAATGACTGATTTCTCTGCTCTGATTTCCCAGCCGAGACTTATGCTCATCGGAGCTGCAGCACAGATCGGCATATTCGGAGCATATATCATCGCTCTGCATTTGGGATTCACCCCTGCAGAAGCGGGTGCAATCGGTATAATCGGTGGTGCAGACGGTCCTACAGCCATATTCCTGTCTTCAAGGCTTGCACCGCATCAGATGGGAGCCATTGCTGTGTCAGCATATTCATATATGGCACTGGTCCCTGTGATACAACGTCCGATAATGCTCCTGCTGACGACAAAGAAAGAGCGCCTGATCAGAATGGCTCCACCACGCCAGGTAAGTCAGAAAGAGAAGATCATCTTCCCGATTGTCGGATTCATCCTTACAGCAATGATCGTCCCTTCCGGAATGCCACTTCTGGGAATGCTATTCTTCGGTAACCTCCTGAAGGAAAGCGGAGTGACCAAACGTCTTGCAGATACCGCACGTGGACCGCTCATCGATGTCATGACCATCCTCATCGGTATCACAGTAGGATGTTCGACACAGGCAAACGAATTCCTGACCGGAGACTCGATCAAGATTTTCGCGCTTGGTCTGATTTCATTTGTGATAGCGACCATCTGCGGAGTACTGTTCGTGAAATTCATGAACCTCTTCTGTAAAGAAGGACGTAAGATCAATCCTCTTATCGGTAACGCCGGAGTATCAGCAGTTCCTGATGCCGCCCGCGTATCGCAGAATGTAGGACGAGAGTTTGACAAGAACAATCATCTCCTGATGCACGCTATGGCTCCGAATGTAGCCGGAGTGATCGGATCAGCAGTTGCCGCCGGTATCCTGCTCAGCTTCCTCGGATAGCCAGAGGGGCTGAATACCAGATAAATACGAAAACTCCGTGCTCTTCACAGGGATGCACGGAGTTTTCTAATCATATCATTATCAAAAGCTTACCTCCTACCTTTTAATTTTGAACAGAAAGAAGTACCTTTGTAATCCGAAACAATTACGCAGAATGATTATAGAAGACTCAATCAAAAATAAGATATTGATTCTGGATGGTGCGATGGGTACAATGATCCAGCGATATACCCTGACCGAGGAAGACTACCGAGGCAATGTTTTCGCCGGATGCATCAAGGAATTGAAAGGCAATAACGAGTGTCTGAACCTCACCCGCCCTGAGATCATCAAAGCAATACATGCTGAATATATCGCGGCAGGAGCCGACATCATAGAAACCAATACATTCAGCGCAAATTCCATCTCGCAGTCGGAATACGGTTGTGAAGATTTTGCCGTGAAAATGGCGTACGAGGGAGTACGGATCGCAAGAGAAGCAGCTGACGAAGCCGAGGCGATTGCAGCCAAGGTCGGTCTTGAACGCAAAGTCTGGGTAGCCGGCAGCATCGGCCCGACATCGAAATCACTTTCACTTTCCCCAGATGCCAATGACCCGACATTCAGGACATATTCATTCGACCAGATGAAAGAGGCGTACAAGGCTCAGGTTGAAGCACTTGCCAAGGGTGGCGTCGATCTGTTCCTGATAGAAACGTGTTTTGATGCACTGAATGTCAAGGCTGCACTGGCTGCAATTTCTGAAGTCAGACTGATTTCAGAGAAAGCGCTTCCGGTAATTATATCAGTGTCGGTGGGAGACAGGAGCGGAAGAACGCTTACAGGACAGACACTTGAAGCTTTCTATAACTCGGTCTGTCACTATCCCCTGCTGGCATTCGGCCTGAACTGTTCGCTTGGAGCATCGGAACTGATGCCTCTCGTGGAGGAAATCGGAAGCTGGTGCAGATGCAGAGTGAGCTGCTATCCGAATGCAGGCCTTCCTAACGAAATGGGTGGATACGACCAGAGTCCGGAAGATATGGCTGCCCAGGTGAAGGCGATGGCTGAAAAAGGACTGATCAATATCGCAGGAGGATGCTGCGGAACATCACCAGCTCATATAAAGGCAATTGCCAAAACCCTCAACGGCATTTCCCCTCGTACTTTATCCGTAAAACCATATGATTTTACGGACAACTCTGCATCAAAAGACAATTCATCCGTAAATACCCCTGATTTTACGGACAAGCCACTGACTGTCAGCGGACTTGAAGCGGTCACCATCGATATCAAGCGTAACAATTTCACAAATGTCGGAGAAAGGACCAATGTAGCCGGTTCCAGAAAATTCGCACGCCTGATCTCAGAAGGAAAATACGACGAAGCCCTGCAGATAGCTGCAAAACAGATTGAAGACGGGGCCACCATCATCGACATCAATATGGACGATGCAATGCTGGACAGTACACGGGAAATGGAACGTTTCGTACGTTATGTTTCCAATGACCCTGCAGTGGCAAAGGCTGCATTGATGATTGACTCATCTCACTGGGAGACCATCCTCGCAGGCTTGAAAAATGCCCAGGGCAAATGTATTGTGAATTCCATCAGCCTGAAGGAAGGCGAAGATGCATTCATTGAAAAAGCTTCTGTCATAAACTCTTATGGCGCAGCAATGGTCATAATGGCATTTGATGAAGAAGGCCAGGCCACCACATACGAAAGAAAGACAGAGATATGCTCAAGAGCATACAGGCTGCTTACAGAAAAAGCAGGAATATCTCCGGAAAACATAATATTCGATGCCAATATCCTTTCAATCGGTACCGGAATAGAAGAGCACAGCCGATATGGAATTGATTTCATTGAGGCAGTAAGATGGATAAAGACCAATCTGCCGGGCGCATTGACCTCTGGTGGAGTGTCAAACCTTTCATTCGCGTTCCGCGGGAACAACAAGGTCAGAGAAGCCATGCACTCGGCCTTCCTGTATCATGCCATCAAGGCAGGAATGGATATGGCCATTCTTAATCCTTCAATGCTCCAGGTCTATGACGAAATCGATTCTGAGCTGCTTAAATGCGTCGAAGATGTGATTTTCGATACGGATCCGCAGGCCACCGAAAGACTGATAGAAAAGGCTTCCGAAATCGTCGGCCAGACCGGCGGTCATCCTGTCACAGACGGCAGTGAGAAAGCGAAAGACAATGACGGACATTCAGGACATGTTCAAGCTCAGGCCAGCCTCGAAGAACGCCTCAAGAATGCCTTGGTAAAGGGGCAGACCACCACACTGGATGCCGACATGAAAGAAGCGATCGAAAAATACGGTTCCGCCCTATCCATCATAGAAGGTCCGCTTATGGACGGAATGGAAACCGTAGGAAAACTGTTCGGTGACGGAAAGATGTTCCTGCCACAGGTAGTGAAATCGGCGAAGGTGATGAGAGACGCAGTGAAGATACTGGAGCCATATATGGGAGGTGACGAGGACAGGAGCAGCAGGCCTAAAGTGGTGATAGCCACAGTAAAGGGTGACGTACATGACATTGGCAAGAACATCACGGGCATCGTTCTCGGATGCAACGGCTTCGAGGTGACAGACCTCGGCGTGATGGTAGACAAGGAAACCATTCTGGAATGCGCCATAAGGGAAAAGGCCGATATCATAGCAGTAAGCGGACTTATCACACCGTCATTATACCAGATGGAAGAGCTCTGCAAGGCTATGGATGAAGCCGGAATGACCGTTCCTCTGCTGATCGGAGGAGCCACGACATCCGCAGTCCATACCGCTGTGAAGCTTGCACCTCTGTACGATCATGTATTCTATGGTGCCGATGCATCTGCTGCGGCGGTATTGGCTAAAAAATGCATGATGGACAGAAAGGGCTTCGAGGCCGAGCAGCACGCGGAGCAGAAGAAGATCAGGGAACTTTACCATAAGCCGGTCGAAAAAACCGAATGGAAGATCAAGACCGACGGATTTGCAAAGGACACCTACGCGAGGTTTGTACCCGAAAGCATCGATTATATGGAACTGCCTGTAGAAGAAGTCATGCCGTGGTTTGACTGGAAGATGCTCCACGCCATCTGGGGCGTCAGATACGGCAGTGCCGTCCCTGAAGTGGCCGAACTGATGCAGCTGCGCAGAGATGCTGAAGACGAACTGGCTATGGCTAATTTCAAGATACATATAGCCGCACATTTCTACAATGCATATTCGGAAAATGATGATATTGTCATAATAACAGACAAGGGAGGAAGAAGGCTTCCGATGATGCGTGAAGAAAGCGGCAAGATGCTGTCGCTCAGTGACTTCATCATACCTGCAAAGGAAGGAAAGTCCTCCCCGTTCGGAGTATTTGCCATCAGCGTCAAAGCCAATGATGCTCACGAAGAGGGCTGCTGCTGTCCTGCATGCAGCAATAAATACGAAGACCTTGTAGGCCGTACCGTAAGGATGACTGTAGCGGAAGCGGCTTCCTGCTGGCTTGACAACAAGCTGAAAAAGGAGCTGCAGGATGACAAGGAGAAGATCATCAAGCCAGCTGCCGGCTATGCAAGCTGCCCTGACCACACATTGAAGAAAGATATCCTGGAGCTTCTCCCGCAAAGCGACAAGCTCGGTATCAGATTGACCGAGAGCTATGCGATGATTCCGGAATCAAGCATCTGCGGAATGATATTGGTTCATCCAGATGCCAGCTATCCTTCGATCCGCAGGATATCACAGAAACAATACGAGACTTATGTACAAAAAAGAGGAATGAGTGCAGAAAAAGCCGGACAATTCCTCGGACATTTACTGAAATAGCTATGAAAGTATCAGAGATATTGGCACAGAACAGCAAGGCTTTCCCTTCGCTGGAAATCGTGCCGCCTCTACGAGGCCTGACCAAGGACGAACTTCTGGAAAGCATTGCTCCTTTTATGGAGTTCAGTCCAAAATACATCAACGTGACAAGCCACAGGGATGAATTCGAGTATAGAGAGGCACCAGATGGAACATTCAGCCGTCATCTTGTACGCAACCGCATCAGCGAAACAACAGTCTGTACAGCGATAATGTCGAAATACAATATCGAGACCGTACCGCATATCATTTGCGCCGGAACGACTGCGGAAGAAATTGAAAGCAAGCTGGACAATCTGGAGTTCCTGGGTATCAATAACATCGTGGCCCTGCGTGGCGACAGCATCACAGGCGAGAAGCGCTTCACTCCAACTCCCGGAGGATACCGCTATGCCAGCGAGCTCGTAGAAGGGATCAGGCAATATCAGGGAAGCGCCGGTTACAAAAGGAAGAGAGATCACTCGGCTTCACATGACATGGCAGACAAAGAAAGATATTTCTGTATCGGAGTCGGAGGATACCCTGAGAAGCATTTCGAGGCAGCGAATATCGAAACCGACATTGCAAATCTGAAGAAGAAGGTGGATGCCGGAGCTGATTATGTGATCACACAGATGTTCTTTGACAATCAGGTCTATTATGATTTCGTGAACCGCTGCCGCGAAGCCGGCATAACTGTTCCGATCATACCGGGACTTAAACCGCTCTCTACAGCAAGACAGATAAATCTCCTTCCGGAATCCTTCTCGCTTGACATCCCGATCGAACTTACATCGGAAATTGCCAAGGCTGCAGATGACAAGGAAGCTGTCTATAATATAGGAACCGAGTGGTGCGCTATGCAGTGCAAGGACCTGATCGCTCACGGAGTGCCGGCAGTACATTTCTACACAATGGGAAAATCCAGGAATATCGTGAACATACTGAAAGAATGTTTTTAATATCATAAAAGCTTACAAATCAGCTCGATATGAAATCTATCGGCGAGGAAGGCAACTATTTTTAAAATTTAAACGAAAATAGGTTGTTTCCTCGCCGATTTATTAGTATTTTTGCCAAGATAAGGAATAAAATATAACCAACACATAAAAATCCGGATATGCAGAACAAATTGCAGGAACTGACAGACAAGCTCTATAACGAGGGTCTGTCAAAAGGAAAGCAGGAAGGCGAAGAACTTCTTGCCAAGGCTAAAGTACAGGCTGAGGATATCATCACCAAGGCACAGGCCGAGGCCGAGCGTATCATCGCAGCTGCTCAGAAGCAGGCTGAAGAAATCAAGACCAAGACTGCTTCAGATGTGAAGATGGCAGCATCGCAGAGCATTGCAGCCACTAAGAAAGACATTGAAACACTCATCGTAGGCAAAATGACTGGTGAGTCTGTGAAGAAGGCACTTTCTTCAGCTGACTTCATCAAGGAACTCATCCAGGCCGTGGCTGAGAAATTCACTACAGAAGGTCCTGTTGACCTTAACCTCGTACTCCCAGAGTCACTCAAGAATGACCTTGAGCCATTTGCCACAAAGGAACTCGCGAAGATTCTCGGCGCAGGAGTCGAAGCTTCTTTCTCAAAGAAGGTTGCAGGCGGTTTCCAGATCGGCCCTAAGGACGGCGGATATTTCGTAAGCTTCACTGAGGAGACTTTCAACCAGCTCATTTCAGAGTATCTCAGACCAGCCACCAAGAAACTCCTTTTCGGATAATTGTCATTCTGAACCATGAACAATTACATTTACCTAATCGCAGGTCTTCCTGACTTCACTCCGGACTGGAGGCAGGGCGAGAAGAGCCTTGACGAATACATCGAGCAAGTCAGAGAGCTTCTGTCCGAAAAGGACAATACGGCTCTGGACTTCATCGTGAAAGGATTCGACAAGGATCAGATCGGCCTTGAACTCTACAAGGAGGCGTTATCGCACAGGCTCGGATTCATCAGGGAATTCTTCCAGTTCGACCTCAATGTGCGAAACCAGAAGGTAAGGTATCTGAACCAGGCACTGGGCAGAGATCCTGAAAAGGATGTTCTCTCGCTCAGAGACCCTGAGGCGGAAGAGGCCAGCCTTGAACCGGAGGAGCCGGAATTCAAGGAGTCTGCAAAACTGCAGCGCATCCTTGAAGGCCACGACATCCTTTCCAGAGAAAGAGGAATAGATGACCTCTACTGGGAGAAGATCGATGAAATCACCCTCTTCGATTATCTTAACTTCGACAAGATCCTCGGCATGATGGTGAAGATGATGATCATCCGCAGATGGCTCGTTCTCGACGAAGAGACCGGACGCACGATGTTCAAGAAACTCGTCGATGAAGTGCGCGGCACATTCAAAGGAGTGGAATATAACGAGAAATGACGAATGTCATCCTTAGCGCCAGCGAAGGATCTAAATGCAATCAATAAATTAAAACAATATGAAAACAACTGGTAAAGTTACGGGTATCGTTTCCAACCTTGTGACTGTAGAAGCCAACGGACCGGTGTCGCAGAATGAAATCTGCTACATTACCGTAGGTGACACAAAGCTCATGGCCGAGGTCATCAAGGTAAACGGCAAGTACGCTGCAGTACAGGTATTCGAAAGCACCCGTGGACTCAAGAACGGTGATGTAGTGGAGTTCGAGGACAGAATGCTCGAGGCAACCCTCGGCCCGGGCCTCCTCTCCAGCAGCTACGACGGTCTTCAGAACGACCTCACCACAATGACAGGAGTATTCCTCAAGAAGGGTGAATACACCGATCCTCTCAACCACGAGAAACTCTGGGATTTCACCCCGATCGCAAAGCCTGGCGACAAGGTAGTCGCTGCTGACTGGCTCGGCGAGGTGAAGGAAGGATGGCTTCCTCACAAGATCATGGTACCGTTCGCATTCAAGGGCGAATATACTGTCAAGTCAATCGAGAAGGCAGGTCAGTACAACATTGACAAGGTAATCGCAGTTCTCACAAACTCTGAAGGCGAAGATGTCAATGTGACAATGTACCAGAAATGGCCGGTGAAAGTAGCTATCAAGGGTTACAAGGACAAGCCAAGGCCATCTAAGATCATGGAGACAGGTGTACGCGCGATCGACACCCTCAATCCTATCGCTGAGGGCGGTACAGGCTTCATTCCAGGACCATTCGGTTGCGGTAAGACTGTGCTTCAGCATGCTATCGCAAAGCAGGGAGACGCTGATGTCATCGTGATGGCAGCCTGCGGAGAGCGTGCAAACGAGGTGGTGGAAATCTTCGCTGAGTTCCCTGAGCTCATCGACCCTCATACAGGACGTCACCTTATGGAGCGTACCACCATCATCTGTAACACTTCGAACATGCCTGTAGCTGCCCGTGAGGCATCCGTTTATACAGCGATGACCATCTGCGAGTACTACCGTGCGATGGGTATGAAAGTCCTTCTCCTTGCAGACTCGACTTCACGTTGGGCACAGGCACTCCGTGAGATGTCGAACCGTATGGAGGAGCTCCCTGGAGCAGATGCGTTCCCAGTGGACCTTTCAGCGATCATCTCGAACTTCTACGCTCGTGCAGGTATGGTGATCCTCAACAACGGCCAGACAGGTGCAGTAACATTCATCGGAACAGTATCCCCTGCCGGCGGTAACCTCAAGGAGCCTGTAACCGAATCGACAAAGAAGGCAGCACGTTGCTTCTACGCTCTCGAGCAGAACCGCGCAGACCAGAAACGTTACCCTGCCGTGAACCCTATCGACTCTTATTCTAAATATCTCGAGTATCCTGAGATCCGTGAATACCTCAACGAGACTATCATGCCTGGTTGGGTGGAGATGGTAGAACGTGCCAAGAATATTGTCCGCAAGGGTAAGGAAGCTAATGACCAGATCAACATCCTCGGTGATGATGGTGTGCCTATGAGCTACCATGAGATCTTCTGGAAATCAGAGCTTGTCGACTTCGTCATCCTCCAGCAGGACGCATTCGACGAAATCGACGCCCTCTGTCCGCTCGAAAGACAGAAATATATGCTTGAACTCGTTATGGGCATCTGCGACCGCGACTTCACATTCGAAGATTTCGAAGCTTGCCGCAACTACTTCAAGGAACTCATCAACGCTCTCAGACAGATGAACTACTCTGAGTTCAAGAGCGAAAGATTCTA
>JAZLCW010000038.1:0-3991 GCA_045614445.1 Candidatus Cryptobacteroides sp.
GGTACTTTCCTGCCTGTAAAGAGTTCGCTTGTTGCAGAACATACGATGCACAGAGAGCCTTTTGTCGTGACGCTGGATCTCCTCGAAAAGCTGATTGCACGCAAGGGAAAGGTTGCTGCTGTAGGAACAACTTCTGTCAGAACCCTGGAGTCATTATATTATGTGGGCGTAAACTGCATTGAAAACGGCCATCCGGAAGATGTCGGACAGTGGGATCCGTACAGCCGCGAATATCCATACTCTACGGAAGAATCTCTGCGAGCTATAGTCAAATATTTGAAAGATAATGGATTGAATGAATTGAAAGTCGGTACCAAGATAATCATTGTACCTGGCTTCTCATTCCGTATTGTGGATATACTCGTCACAAATTTCCATCAGCCTCAGAGTACTCTGCTCCTGTTGATTTCTGCGTTTGTGGACGGTGACTGGAGGAAAATCTATGATTTCGCGCTCGAGAATGACTTCCGCTTCCTCAGCTATGGAGACAGTTCCATCCTCTTCAGGAAGTAATGTTATAGCGCAGAGATATGCCCGATATTTGTAATTTTGAGAAAAGATTATAAATTTGCATATTGAAATAATATAACCTTATATATACAATGGTTGATTTATCTGAATTCGAGAGCATCAGTCCTTATACCGATGCTGAAGCAGCAGAAGCACTTAGCAAGCTGGCGGAGTATCCGCTTCTTTCAAGTGTGTCGCAGCAGTTCTTTCCGGAAGAGTCACCGGATTTTCTGAAGAATCTTTTAAAGCAAATAAAGACAATAGATCAGTTCCAGGTACTTGTAATGCAGAAATTTGTGCGTTGGGTACTTGAGCATACAGCTAAGAATTTCTCATACGACGGTATTTCCAATATCGATCCTGAGAAGAAATTCCTGGCATTGTCAAATCACAGGGACATCATCCTTGATCCTGCAATCACTCAGCTTGTTCTCTACAACAACGGTATTCCGATGACCGAAATAGCTGTAGGTGACAATCTTATCACAAACAAGACGATCGAGTATCTGATCAGATCGAACAGAATGATCAAGGTGGTAAGAGGTATTACTGCAAGAGAACTTTATCTTTCGTCACAGCTTCTTTCCAAGTACATTCGTCTGAACATTACAGAGCAGAGAAGTTCAATTTGGCTTGCTCAGCGACAGGGAAGAACAAAGAACGGCTATGATATCACGGAGCAGGGTCTGCTCAAGATGCTCGATATGAGCGGAACAGGCGATTTCCAGCAGAATTTCGAAGAACTGAACATCATACCGATGAGCATTTCATACGAAATCGAGCCATGTGATATCCAGAAGGCGCGTGAGCTGGTGATTTCACGCAAGCATAAGTATGTCAAGGCAGAGGGTGAAGATCTGAACAGCATCATGAGCGGTATCATGAAGCAGAAAGGTAATATCCATCTGAATATCGGAAAGCCTTTGACTGCAGAAGAGATTGCTGATGCAGCTTCGTGCGACAAGAATGACCGTTACCAGAAGATACGTCATGCCGTAGACCTCCGTGTCATTGAGGGATATAAACTCTGGAAGAACAATTATGTCGCATATGACATTGCAAATCACTCGTTTAAGTATTCCGACAAATATGATCAGGCAGATGTAGAGAAGTTTGTTTCATATATGGAGCATCAGCTTGATACAGTAGAGCCGGAGATCAACAGGGAAGATCTCAGAAGGATATTCCTCGATATCTATGCAAATCCGGTTGTCACCAAGGAACTTCTTGAAAAGGAAAAGGCTACAGGAGCAATTCTCCTGTAATGTAAATATCAGAAAAAGAGAAAGCCAGTATTTCGTAGCGGAATACCGGCTTTTCTGCGTATATGTATGAAGCTGTTATGACTGGTGAACGTGTACGTCCATCTGAGGGAACGGGAAGTTGATGCCGTTTTTCGGAAGGGTTTCGTATATCTTCTCGTTCATCTCGAATTTTACATCCCAGAAGTTCTCGGATTTCACCCATGCGCGCATTGTGAAATTGATGCTGCTGTCAGCCAAGGCACTGAGACCTACAAATGGATCTGCAGGTACTCCGTCCGATTTTCTCAGAATCCTTATGTCCTTGTCTATCAGTTCCATAAGCAAACGTTTGCACTCGTCGACCGATACTCCATATTCTACTCCTACTG
The DNA here is from genome assembly GCA_045614445.1 of Candidatus Cryptobacteroides sp. GTDB lineage: Bacteria > Bacteroidota > Bacteroidia > Bacteroidales > UBA932 > Cryptobacteroides. Next base: position 2,144 of record JAZLCW010000038.1, read on the forward strand.
TCCATTCTACGCGGCGTATTGTGTTGTGTGAGTAGTTGTTTATCGTTCCGTTTGAGAGGGTGCCGTTCGGTATGATGATGCATCTGTTGTCGACAGTCATAAGCTTTGTGCTGACAATGGAGATCTCTCTTACCGTGCCCTCGTAACCCTCAACTTCGATATAATCACCGACCTTGAAAGGCTTGAATGTTATGAGCATGATGCCGCCGGCAAAATTCTGGACGGTTCCGTTAAGGGCCATACCTATGGCCATACCGCCTCCGGCAAGCAATGCCGCTATTGAAGTCGTGTCGATGCCTACAGCTCCAATGGTTATTATGATCAGGATAATATTAAGGATAATACCGATCAGACTCTGGATGAATGATGCTATGCCGGGGTCGGTGTTCTTTCTTGTAAAAAGACGGGACATGACCCTTTTGATTCTGCGGATGATCCATAGTCCTAATGAGTATATCAGCAGTGCAGCTATGACTTTAAGCCCGAATGCCACGGCTTTATCGACGAGTTCTGATATAAGAACCGTCACAGGAGTCGTCGAAAGCTTCTCTGCAAGCGTGTCGATCGCCAGCTGGATGTCCAAAGTGTCTGTCTGGACCGTTTGTAATGGGTAAAATTCCATGATTCGCGTTTTAGGTTAATTATCAGCCGATAAAACATTTTTGTTTAAGGTACTAACAAAAATGTTAACCGGTGTAATTGGCGAAAATGTTACAGATTTGCGATCAGATACCACATATAACCGATCTCCATGAGCACGAAGATTGCTCCTTCATATCTGTCCAGTTCCTTCTTCTTGAACATGAATGCGCTTGCCAATATGACGAGGGCTCCTATAAGGATTATGCCGAGATCGACATAGGTCATTCCTGCGAATGAAAGCGGATTGATCAGAGCTGCACCTCCGAGGATGAGGAGAATATTCGCGATGTTGGATCCGAGGACATTTCCAAGGGCGAGCTGTCCGCGTCCTTTAAGTGCGGCAACTACACATGTCGCAAGTTCCGGCATCGAAGTTCCGGCAGCCATGATCGTGATGGCGATGAACTTGTCTGATACTCCGAACATCTTTGCAAGTTCTGTAGCAGAGTTGACGAAGAGTCTGCCTCCTACGATAAGTCCTGCAAGTCCTGCGATTATCATAAGTACTGATACTCCGTTCTTGTATTCCTTGATGCCTTCTCCTCCTTCTTCAGAATCTCCCTGATCCGATTTGAATGACGTCCAGAGATAGCCTGCAAAAAGGGCGAGGAGTATGGCTCCGTCGATTCTGCAGAGCTGATCCTGACCTTTTCCGAATATGGTCAGATTCATGCCGAGAAGTATGAGCATGACTGTGACTATAATATTTAAAGGAATGTCTCTCTTGAGGTTACTCTTGGTTATCGCAAGAGGAGATATAAGTGCTGTGACTCCGAGGATCATCAGGGTATTGAAGATGTTCGAGCCTACGATATTACCGATAGCCATATCTGCCTTGCCCTGAAAAGAGGACATGAAGCTCACGACCATTTCAGGTGTTGATGTGCCGATGCCGACAATGGTAAGTCCGATGACGAATTCGCTTATGCCAAATCTTTTGGCTATGCTTGACGAGCCGTCAACAAGCCAATTGGCACCGAACAGGATCAGAAGGAGTCCTGCCAGAAGAATGAAAATCTGTAATGTCATGTTTGTCTATATTAAGGATGCAAATTTATGAAATAATATGCTAAAATCATTATATTTGTTGTCCCACCAAATTGATTTGAATATGAAGAAGGTATTGACTTTTCTTTTGACCATATTGACTGCGGTTTCAGCGATTGCAGCAGATTCTCTTACCGTGTTTTACCGCATCAGGCTTGA
>JAZLCW010000039.1:0-10972 GCA_045614445.1 Candidatus Cryptobacteroides sp.
TTACTTCTTGACTTCGTTGATGAAAACCTTAGCTGGCTTGAAAGCTGGAATGTTGTGAGCAGGAATTGTCATTGTAGTGTTCTTAGTGATGTTTCTTGCTGCCTTCTCAGCTCTGTGCTTGATGATGAAGCTGCCGAATCCACGGAGGTATACTGGGTTGCCCTTAGCTACAGAACCCTTTACGCTCTCCATGAAAGATTCAACAACAATCTGCACTGTTGCCTTCTCGATACCGGTTGCCTTTGCAACCTCGTTTACGATCTCTGCCTTTGTCATAACTTTTATCTCTTTTTTTATTTAAATATCAAATACTGTTGTCGATATAGGAGCGCAAAGATAGACTGAATTTTTCAATTAGACAAATCAACCGCTTAAATTTCAGCGAAAAAACTTCGTTTTCAATAATTTCTGACAAAAAAGCATATCTTGGACATACTGATATATGGTGGCATGGAGATTGACCATATATATGTGTACGAAAAAATAGATGAAGTGACTGCCAAAATGGCAGTTTGTGACATTTTGTGGTCATTGAAATAGTAAAATGTTTATGAAAGACATAATGAATGATATTTTTGCAGCCGGCGGGGCTGAAGTAAGTGTGATTCCTGTCATGCAGGGTGAAGGGGTGATCAAGCTCGATGAGTCGCAGCTCCCTGATTCGCTCCCGATTCTTGCATTGAGGAATGCGGTTCTGTTCCCCGGTACTGTATATCCTATTACCATCGGCAGGGAGAAGTCCATCCGCCTGATCGAAGATGCAGAAAGAAACAATGCCTTCATCGGTGCCGTTCCTCAGAACGATCTTGCAGTAGAGGATCCTCGTGAACAGGACCTTTATCCTTATGGTACCGTTGCCAAGATCGTCAAGACTCTTGAGATGCCGGATGGAACGATTACCGCAATACTTCAGGGCTACAAACGATTTGAAATAGAATCTGTAGTTGAGTATGTTCCGTATATGCTCGGACGTGTCCGCTATCTGGAAGATGTTGTCCCTGAGCAGGATACAAAGGTCAGGATGATCGCTGAGTCCCTCAAGGAGAAGGCTTCTTCCATCATACGTTCGTCATCATTCGTTCCACGCGAGGCGGCAGGGGCCTTGAAGGGTATAGAGAGTTTTGACTTCCTTGTGAACTTCATAGCAACGACTATTGAGGTTGAAAACTTCATGGATAAGGTCGAGCTTCTTCAGTATGGAGATCTCCGTGCCCGTGCCATGAAGCTTCTTTCGGTCCTCGACACTCAGGTGGAGCTCCAGAAGATCAAGCAGGAGATCAACCAGAAGGTGAAGAGCGAGATCGACCAGCAGCAGAGGGAGTATTATCTTAATAACCAGCTCAAGACTATCCAGGAGGAGCTTGGAATGGATGACGTGGAGGAGTTCTCTCAGCTGCGTGCGCGTGCTGAGGAGAAGCTCTGGCCGGCTTCCGTGCAGGAGATTTTCGACAAGGAGATGGCGAAGCTCGAAAGATACAATCCGAGCTCGCCGGACTACAGCATACAGTACAACTACATACAGTTCATGCTCGACCTTCCATGGGGAGAAATGTCGAATGACAACCTTGATCTGAAGAATGCTCAGAAAGTCCTTGACGAGGATCATTACGGTCTCGAAAAGGTTAAGGACAGAATCATTGAGTATCTTGCGGTTCTGAAACTGAAGGGAGACATGAAGTCGCCTATCCTCTGCCTCTATGGCCCTCCGGGTGTGGGAAAGACAAGCCTCGGCAAGTCTATCGCCCGTGCTCTCGGACGCAAGTATGTGCGTATCGCTCTCGGTGGCGTGCATGATGAGTCAGAGATCAGAGGACATAGAAAGACATATGTGGGAGCGCTTCCGGGACGTATCCTGAACGGTATCAACCGCGCGGGTACATCAAACCCTGTGATAGTGCTCGACGAGGTCGACAAGCTTACCAAGGATATGAAGGGTGATCCGTCTTCTGCACTCCTTGAAGCGCTTGATCCAGAGCAGAATACGGCTTTCCATGATAACTATCTTGACATTGATTATGATCTGTCTAATGTCATGTTCATCACGACTGCAAACAGTATCGACACCATCCAGCCGGCCCTCAAGGACCGTATGGAGATGATCAATGTGAGCGGTTATCTTGCTGAGGAAAAGTATGAGATCGCAAAGAATTATCTTGTGCCGAAGCAGATCGAGGAGCATGGACTTCAGAAGGGACAGCTGAAGTTCGAGAAGAGCGCCATTACGAAGATCATTGATGAGTATACTCACGAGTCGGGTGTCCGTGGTCTGGAGAAGCAGATCGCCAAGGTGGCCCGCGTGACAGCCAAGAAGATCGCTCTCGAGCAGGAGTATCCGTCAACTATAAAGAAGGAACACCTCAGGGAGTATCTCGGACTTCCTACCAACTCGCATGACATGCAGAAGGGAAATGAGGCTCCGGGAGTAGTTACAGGCCTTGCATGGACTTCAATGGGAGGTGAGATCCTTTTCATCGAGAGTTCTGTAAGCAAGGGAAAGGGCAATCTGTCCATGACCGGAAACCTTGGAGATGTGATGAAGGAGTCGGCTCAGATCGCTTTCCAGTACATAAAGGCGCACCCTGAGTTGACCGGACTTACATACGAAGAGTTCATTGAGAAGGATATCCATGTGCATGTTCCGGAGGGAGCTGTTCCGAAGGATGGCCCATCTGCAGGTATCACGATGGTGAGCTCGATGGTTTCTGCATATCGCGGAAAGAAGGTCAAGAGCGGTATCGCGATGACGGGTGAGATGACTCTCAGAGGACGTGTGCTTCCTGTCGGAGGAATAAAGGAGAAGATCCTGGCAGCCAAGAGATCAGGCATCAATACCATCGTGATTTCTGAGGAAAACAGAAAAGATGTAGAGGATATAAAGGAAATTTACGTAAAAGGTCTTACCTTTGTCTATGTGAAGAACATACAGGATGTCATAAACTTCATATTTTAACAGTCATTCCCGATCAGTTCGGGAATCTATACCAATTATGGAAGTACGCATAGAACAAAGCTGGAAAAGCGCATTGGCGGGCGAATTTGAGAAACCATATTTCGCATCGCTGGTGCGTTTTCTTCATGAAGAGAAGACTTCGGGGAAAAGGATTTTCCCTCCTGGAAGCCAGATATTCAGGGCATTTGAACTGACGCCTGCAGATCAGGTCAAGGTCGTGATCCTTGGTCAGGATCCGTATCATGGACCCGGACAGGCCCACGGGCTTTCCTTCTCGGTTCCGGACAATATGCCTGCCCCTCCATCGCTCAAGAACATTTTCAAGGAAATCGAAACAGACCTTGGAATAAGGATGAGCGGATATCCCAATCTGGAGAAATGGGCCAGTCAGGGAGTCCTGCTTCTGAATGCAGTCCTGACCGTCCGCAGCGGAGAGGCGGCATCTCACAGCAAGATAGGATGGGAACAATTCACTGATGCGGTAATACGTTATATATCAGATAATTGTAATGGTGTGGTCTTCATGCTTTGGGGAAATTTTGCGCGAAGCAAAAAGGATCTTATAGACCGTTCCAGACATTGCGTGCTTGAGGCAGCTCATCCGTCACCTCTGGCCCGTGGAGCATTTTTCGGATGCAGGCATTTCTCACAGGCGAACAATATCCTGGCTGCAAGCGGCCGGAAACCAATAGATTGGCAATTATAACATGAAAAGAAAAGCATTATTTCCGGGATCATTCGATCCTTTTACAGCTGGACATCTGAACATTCTCAAAAGAGCTTTGACCATGTTCGATGAGGTAGTCGTAGCTGTTGGAGTCAATATAGATAAGAGGGGATTCTTTCCTAACGAGAAAAGAATCGACATCATCAGACAGGCTACGGCTGGTCTGGATGGTGTCAGCATCATCCAGTATGACAACCTTACGATCGACAAGTGCCGTGAACTTGGCATCCGTCATATCGTGAGAGGAGTCAGAAACATGATCGATTTCGAGACTGAGAGATCGATCGCGGATGCAAACCGCAAGCTTGCACCGGATATCGAGACCATTATTATACCGACTGCACAGGAATTTGCGCACATTTCATCGACAGCCGTGCGTGACCTGCTCAGACATGGAGGTGATACATCCCTTTTTGTTCCTGAAGGAGTGGAATTATGAAAAGAATCGTAGCATCCATTGTGTCGTTGCTGCTCCTGTTCTCTGTATCGGGAGCTGCGCAGCAATTGGATTCCGCGAAGCGTAATGCACTGGAGTCGAAGCTGGCTGAATACTTTGAGGCATTGAAGCATGAGAGCCTTGAGGTGCAGAAGTCAGAGGCGGATTTTCTCATCGAAAGCACATCAGATTCACTGGTGCGTCAATTTGTTGCATGTAAGGTATATGAGCATTTCATCGATTCACCTGTCATGGGAACCGAAGGTGTCGCTGTCCATGTTTATGACAAGTGGTTTGCTCCCGGAAAGGTAAAGATGTCCAATGAGATGGACTTTTTCAATGCCAGGATATTTGCCGAATTCAACCGCCTGTCTTTGGTAGGGGAAAAGGCGCAGGAGCTTGTCATGGAATCGATTGATGGAAATCAGGTAGAATTGTTTACCGAGGGGGACAAGTCCGGAAGATACAGGGTGCTGTTTTTCTATGATGCAGATTGCGCCAAGTGCAAGCTGGAGAGTATAATGTTGTCAAATATCCTTGAGACAGAGGACTTTCCGATAGATTTTGTGGCAGTATATGCCGGTGATAATCGTGAGAAGTGGGATACATATGTATCAGACAGATTGTCCTTTGACGTTTCTAACACAACAGTCATGCATTTGTGGGACCCGACCCTTGATTCGGATTTCCAGCGTAAGTACGGAGTGATCCAGACCCCAAGGATGTTCCTCATACGTCCTGACGGTGTCATCATTGGCCGTGCCCTTGATACGCAGGCTCTTTCGATGATGCTTCATGACATATTGGACGAAGTTCAGCTTGAGTATGGAGGCCAGGAATCTGAGGCCATGTTTGCCGGAATTCTGGAGGGTTCCGGGGAAAGACCGGAGAAGTCCGATATCGTTTCTCTGGCAGATTATATAGAATCCGCTACATTGCAGAAAGGAGATACGGTCATGTTCAGACAGCTCACAGGAGATCTGCTGTATTATCTTGCAGGTCGTCAGGGAGAAGGATATAAGGAAGGGCTCAAGCATGTGTTGGACAGCATGATACTTACCGACAATCATGTATGGCGTACCCATGATGATTCGCTGAAGGTCGTAGGATTTGCCGAAATGCTGGATGACCTGCTTCTGAAGGCCCAGCCGGGTACACGCCTGCCGTCTCTCAAGGTGCCGGGCGATATGGTTTCAGCAAAGAAGTCAAAGTCTGGTATGGTCAATCTCAGGAAGCTTCGTGGCAATAAGAATATAATCTTGTTCTATACTGAGGACTGTAACATTTGCAAGGCGGAAAAAGCTGCTGCAGCGGCTCTTGTCGCTGCCGATCCCACAGCTCGTGTGCTGATGGTAAATGTTGACAGGATCACAGCTTCAGATCCGGCATTGGCCGAGAGGCTTTTCGATACCTTTGACCTGTCTTCTCTGCCTTTTATTCTCGAGACTGATCGCAAGGGAAAGGTGCTGAGAAGATATATCACTTTACAGTAATTACATTTTCTGTAAGAATATTACAAAAATTGTTTAGTTTTGGCCCGTCATTTGATTTGGTTCATTGTATTGAATATAATGGACCTTTAAAACAATGACTGCCATGCGTAACTTTATCGAGGAATATCTTTCCGATCCAGCCAGAGCCATTTCAGATGCTCGTATTGATGCAGATCGTAGATTCGCGTATGCTGAATCAGATGAAGATTTGATCTGCAGAGAGATCTCCACACCGGAATTCCGTCTCTATGAAGAAGTTATCTTGACAGAGGAAGTGGAAAAAATTACGCGCGTAAGAGGATTGGTTAGCGTGGCTTGATTTAGTTTTACTATCTTTGCAGAAATTTTTTTGTAAAGATGGTTAGATTTTCGGCAGCATTTGCTGCATTCCTTTTTTTTATTGTGTCTGTATCAGATACATTTGCCCAGAATAAGTCGGAGGAAACCATGACAGATGTCCTTCAGGAAAGATTGAAGAGACTTGAGTCTGTATGTGGAGAGTGGAACGGAGTGATCGGGGAGGCGTCGGCGGATGCTACATTGTATATGGAGGACACGTCTTCTGCTATCGGTGAGCTTCATAAAGACGGCAATATATTCTTCATTCATTGCTTTGCAGAGGATATGGCAAAGTCGGACGAGTACGAGGTCGGTGTTCCTGGAGGATATGACTATTGCATCCATCAGCAGTCTGAAGGAGAGGTCATTTCAGTGATTTATCTTACGTTGGATAAGGATGTCCTTAAGGGTATCTGTGTGAAAGGGTCTGAGAGTGTACCTGTTGCATTTTCCCGCAAGGGTCAGTCTATGCCCGTTATGGATGTGGTGGACGGTGAGGCTCTTCTTAGATTTGAGGATGATAAATGGAGCAGCGTATCGTATCTGAATACCGTTGAGGCCTATGAATCATATCTGGCAGATTTCCCGCAGGGAAGATACGCAGAAGATGCGAGAAGGAATATCGCTTCGATCAAGGAGGCGGAACTCAGGAAAATCGATCTTGAAATGTGGGAGACCGCACTTGAAGAGAATACTCCGGAGGCCTATGAGCAGTATCTGAAGGCAGTGGCGCAGTATAAGGAATATGAGGATGCGGCGCGTGGAAGACTGGAACTTCTTGCGGCAGAAGCTGCCGAGAAGACCGGTGATTATGATTCGGTTCTCGCTGCATTGGAAAGGGCTGAGGGTTACATGGCCTTGCCGGATGACATGATCTCCATGCGTGAAAGGAATAAGGAACTCAAGGCATACGACAGCTATCTGAAGGCAGGAAATGATCTGGAGACAATCTCTCGAGGAATTGAATTCGTAAACACTTTCCTTAAAAGCGATAAGCGTAATGAAGTATCGGACAGAGTAGCATATCTCATGGCTTCTACTCCAAGTTATCTTGCAGGTACTCCTGCAGATGTGATGCTTACATATGCAAAGACTGACGAGACAAGGGAATTTGTGATGAAGGCATGCAAGAAGGCGCAGAAGATGCGTTACAGACAGTCTTCAAACGGAAGCAATCTTGGATTCAATTTCGGAATCGGAGCAGCAGTCAGCAACCCGCTCGAAGCTTTGGCACCTGTTTATGGTGGACATTTCCTTTTCAGTATAGGTGACAACAGGAATTTCTTCAACTTCGAATTCGGAGCGAGATACGGATATTGGTCTTTTGTGAATAAGGAAGATGCTGCGGATAAGTATGATTTCCATCAGCTCCGTCTTGTTGCGGCTCCTAAGTTCAATCTGATAAGACAGAAGAAGAGTTCATTCTATATGTATGTGGCGCCGGAAGCTGCATACGGTTATCCGATCGACCCTCATGCTACAAGGACATATGAGCCGAATACATTGTCTTTCGGTGGTAGAGCAGGTGTCGGTTTCGGACATTTCGACCTCTCGGTATCATACATGACCGACTATTGGCCGATGGTAAAGGAAACATTTACGGCCACATATTATCCGACAATGGTCGGCGTGGCTCTGACAGTATATCTTTCAGGTTCAGGACGTTAGTCCCGAACCTGATTTTTTATCTGTAAATCGCTTCCTTTAGATTATCCATGGCTTTCATGAGGATGGCTCTTGATGTGCCAACGTTAAGGCGCATGAAACCCTTTCCTCCCGGATTGAACATTTCTCCGTCATTCAAGGCGAGTCCGGCCTGATTTACGAAAAGGTCGATGAGCTCGTCGTGATTCAGATCCAGTCCTCTGCAGTCCAGCCATACAAGGAATGAGGCCTGCGGTCTGACAGGACGTATCTGAGGGATGTATTTTCTGCAGTATTCCTCAATGAACTCTATGTTTCCTTCAACATATTCAAGCATCTGCTGACGCCATTCTTCTCCGTTTTTGAATGCGGCTATTGTCGCGATAGGGGAGAACAGAGGTGCCGCATTCAGTTCGCTTGCCTCAAGCCAGCTGAAGAAACGTTCGCGCAGCTCCTTGTCCGGAACAATTGCGTATGAACTTACGATGCCGGCGATATTGAATGTCTTTGACGGCGAGCCGAATGTTATGCTGCATGACGCCGCCTCGGGAGATACGCTTGCAAAAGGAATATGCTTGTTGCCGAACAAAGCCATGTCGCAATGTATCTCGTCAGAAATGACTATTATCCCTTTCCTGTGACAGAATTCAGCAAGCTTCAGCAAAGTATCGCGAGACCATGTTATGCCGGCAGGATTGTGAGGATTGGACAGGATGAGCATTCTGCACTTGTCGTCGCAGACTTTCTCGAGATTGTCGAAATCCATGGAATAACTGCCGTCCTTGTTCTCCTTCAGAGGGTTGAACACGACTTCCCTATGGTTCTTCTGAGGAACAAGACGGAACGGATGGTATACAGGAGGCTGGATGATGACTTTTTCATCTTTTCCCAGCAATGCATTGATGGCCATTCCGATACCTTTTACGATTCCCGGAATATATGTCATCCAGCTGCACTCCACATCCCAGCCGTGATGGTCTGCAATCCATTTGCCTACTGTGGGCCAATAGTCTTCCGGCTGTGCCGTGTATCCGAAGACGGAGTGTTCCAGCCTCTGGCGTAAGGCATCCGTAATGAATGGAGGCGTTTCAAAGTCCATATCCGCTACCCAGAGCGGAATCAGGTCTTCTTTCCCATAAACATTTCCAAGAGCGTCGAACTTTATGGCTCCCGAACCTTTGCGTTCTATGATTCTGTCAAAATCGTACATTTTCAGGCAAATTTGTTTCCAAATATACCTTATTTGCCTCAATTGAACAAATCAGAAAATATAATGATGAATTTGATAAGGTTGTTTTTCCCGGTTTCCCTATTTTTGTTGAAATCCCAAATCTTATGAAAAAGACAGTCTTATATCTTGTGGCGATGTTCATGTTCGCTGCTTCTTCAGCCGCTCAGGGATAGTTCCCTCAACCGACCCCTAATGATACGCTTCGGTCTACTGTGATTTTACCCGATAATGCCGTTGTCTTTCAGTTATATGCACCTGAGGCTAAGTCCGTCTCTGTAACAGGTGACCTGCCTTGGGACAATCCGGTAAGGTTTGTCAAGGGGGACAACGGAGTCTGGAAAGGCAGGTTGTCTAAGATAGAGGACGGCGTTTACCGCTATAGATTTGTTGTTGATGGTGTAGCGGTCTATGATCCTAAGGCACCATCGGCATCGGAGACTTCGGCTTTGCTGACTGTAGCTCCTTCCGGAGATGAGTTCTTTGCGATGAAGAACGTTCCTCATGGGGCGGTCGCTGAAAGATTTTATTGGTCGGAGACACTTGGAACAATGCGACGTCTCCATGTGTGGACTCCGGCAGGATATGAAAAGTCATCTGAGAAGCTACCTGTATTATATCTCGTACATGGTGGCGGTGATACAGACAATTCATGGCCAGGAGTTGGTGCTGCCGGTCTGATACTTGACAATCTTATGGCTGAAAGCAAGATGATTCCTATGGTTGTGGTAATGCCGAATGGCACCATTGAGACTCCGGACGGCAATATGATGGGAGAAGTTCCGCTTTTTGCAAAAGATATGGTGACATCCATTATCCCGTTCATCGAGAATAATTACAGAGTCTATGCAGACCAGGAGAATCGTGCCATGGCTGGTCTTTCAATGGGTGGAATGGAGACTCTCGAGGTCACGCTGAACAATCCGGAAATGTTCAGTTACGTATGGGTGCTGAGTGCCAGCTTCGCTCCCGGTGACAAGGATGTGTATGAATATGAGCGTGTGCGTCTGAAGAAGGAGGCTGCCAGATATAACAGAAACTTCAAGCAGCTTGTGTTCACTCAGGGAGGTCCATCAGACATAGCTTATAACAACTGCAAGGAGACATTGAAGCTTTTTGATGAAGCTGGAGTCAAATATGAATATGGTGAGGTGTCCGGAGGACATAGCTGGGCAGCATGGAGACAGAATCTTTATGATCTTGCACTGAGGATTTTCCGTTGATACTCTTTATATGGAATCGAATGTGTTGTGTAAAAAATGGGACGGCAATTTTGCCGTCCCATTGTGTTATCAGACCAGACCGTAGCTTAGATTTCAGTCTCGATTGTCTGGCGGATATCGTCAGATGATGATCCTACAAGGATTTCGATCTTGCCGGACTCAAGTACCCACTGATTTGTCTCATTGTCCCAATGTGCAAGTTCGCTTACAGGGAATTCGAGAGTTACATTCTTGGTTTCGCCTGCCTTGAGAGTCACGCGGTCAAATGCTTCAAGCTCCTTGAGAGGACGCTCGATCTTAGAACCGATTCTCTTTACGTAAAGCTGTGCAACTTCGTCTGCCTCCATGTCTCCGAGGTTCTTGACGTTAAAGCTTACCTGGATCTTGTCCTTTTTCTGCTTGCATGTAAGTGCGCCATACTCGAAGTCAACATATGAAAGACCATGTCCGAAAGCGTACATTACCGGAACTTCCTTGGTCTCGAACCATCTGTAACCAACGAAGATGCCTTCAGAGTAAACCGATTCAGGGTCAGGGAGATTTGCAATGTATTCCTGGATCTGCTCGCGTGTATAGCCTGTGGCGTCGAGGCGGTACATGAGGGTGAAGAGGTCTTCGCTTTCGTGCTGACCGAAGTTGCCCATTGCATATGCAGGAGAATCCTCAAGCTTGAGAGGGAATGTGAACGGGAGCTTTCCTGAAGGGGCGATGTCTCCGAAAAGGACTTCTGCAAGTGCTGTACCGCCTTCAAGACCGTTCCACCATCCCTGTACGATGGCAGGTGAATACTGCTCGAGAGTGCGGAGGTCTGTAGGACCGCCGGATATAAGCACTGTCACAAGGTTCGGATTTGCCTCGTAGAGAGCCTTCACAACCTCGTTCTGTCCGCATGGGAGGTCAATGTTCTTACGGTCGCTGCCTTCGGTCTCGAT
>JAZLCW010000040.1:0-65489 GCA_045614445.1 Candidatus Cryptobacteroides sp.
AATCTCACTTTTGTTCATCCCTAGCAAAGAATACATCTGAATTTCGTATCTTTGCCCACGAGTCAAGTGTTTCATCTTTCAACTGATATTTGGCGATTGAGGCTGAAAGTTAGAAATTTTCTTGATTTCGGGGATGGAAGAATTCTTCCATCCCTTTTTACTTTCTGTTTCAGCTTGTTAGCCTATCAGTTGCATTATTTTCTTGAATCCTGCTAACACGAGTTCATCAATGAGCCACACTTTGGCACAAGGAAGCAATAATTTTGCAGACGAAAGAAAATATGAACGGTTTTCTGAAAGTTTTTGATTACATTTGCTAGGTCTCGCGGAAAAGTTCCGCTGACATTGAAACATTTTTAAATTTACATTTATGGCTAAAGAAGAAGTTAAGGACGGTACCGGCATCAATGCTGCGAAACTCAAGGCATTGCAGGCGACGATTGACAAGATTGAGAAAGATTACGGCAAAGGTACGATCATGAAGCTGGGAGATCAGCCAAAATGGGAAGTTTCGGTTATCCCGAGCGGCTCCATCGCACTTGACGCAGCCCTCGGTATCGGAGGCTACCCTCGTGGAAGAGTCATCGAGATCTACGGACCGGAATCAAGCGGTAAGACCACTCTTGCCATCCACGCTATTGCACAGGCACAGAAACAGGGCGGCATCGCCGCTATCATCGACGCAGAACACGCTTTCGACAGGACCTACGCACGTAATCTGGGCGTGGACCTCGAGACTCTGCTTATTTCACAGCCGGACAACGGAGAACAGGCTCTGGAAATTGCAGACAACCTCATCCGTTCAGGCGCGATCGACATCATCGTGATCGACTCTGTAGCGGCACTTACACCAAAGGCCGAGATTGAAGGCGAAATGGGAGACGCGAAGATGGGACTTCAGGCAAGGCTTATGAGCCAGGCTCTGAGAAAGTTGACTGCCAATATCAGCAAGACCAACACATGCTGCATCTTCATCAACCAGCTCCGCGACAAGATCGGAGTGATGTTTGGAAACCCTGAGACCACTACAGGTGGTAATGCTCTTAAGTTTTACGCTTCTGTCCGCGTAGACGTACGTCGTACGACTCAGATCAAGGATGGAGACGAGGCACTGGGTAACCGCACAAAGGTAAAGATCGTGAAGAACAAGATGGCCCCACCTTTCAAGAAGGCTGAGTTTGACATAGTATTCGGGGAAGGAATTTCACGCGTGGGAGAAATCATCGACCTGGGAGTTGAATTCGGAATAATCAAGAAGAGTGGTTCTTGGTTCAGCTACGGCGAAAGCAAGCTCGCTCAGGGACGCGAGGCTGTAAAGCAGCTGCTTACCGACAATGTAGAGCTTTGTGAAGAGATCGAAGCAAAGATCCGTGAAGCGCTTCTCACAGCAGAGGACTAAAGAAATAATAGCTGACAGAAAGCGGCTGATTCAAAGTGACATCACCTTGAGTCAGTTGCTTTTCTATTTAGAAATCCAGACTGCGATGTTATCAGTTATTTTTTGTAGCTTAGCAAACAAATTCTTAAAAACCAGTTGAAATGAAAAGATTTCTGTTCATAGCGGCCGCGTTGCTGTCAGCATCCATCTTGTCGGCACAGGAAGTAAAGGTTACATCAGGACAGACTGTCACTAAGGTAACATTCTACTCGCCTGAAATCGTAAGAGTGACAAAGGCTCCTGCAGGAGAAGCAGGCAATACAAGAAAAAGTCTGGTCGTTACGATGACACCGCAAGATGGACTGAAGATCGCAAAGTCGGAGAATCCGGCAGTTGTGACCTTGAAAAGCTCAGTTCTTACTGTAAAGATTGACAAGAAAACCGGACTTGTGCATTTCTTTGCAAAAGGCAAGAACCTTCTCAAGGAAAAGTCATATGGATTCGAGGAAAGAAAAGACGGCCCCGATAAGGGAAGCTATCGTACGACTATAGTTTACCAGCTTGATAAGGACGAACCGATTTACGGACTCGGAGTAACACAGGACGGAAAACTGAACCATAGAGGTTCCGTTCATATGAACATGGAGCAGAATAACACCCAGGATTATCAGCATGTCATTCAGTCCATCAAGGGATGGGGTATCTACTGGGACAATTACTCTCGCTCTCAGTTCATTGATAATGAGGAAGGTATGAAGTTCTCTGCCGAAGTGGGAGACGATATCGATTACTACTTCATGTATGGCGGATCGGCAGACGGAGTCAATGTTCAGATGCGCAACCTCAGCGGAGACGTTCCGATGTTCCCTCTTTGGACATTCGGCTACTGGCAGTGCCGCGAAAGATACAAATCTGTAGATGAGCTTCTCGAGGTTGTACGCTGGCATAGGGCAAACAATGTTCCTCTGGACGGAATCATCCAGGATTGGCAGTACTGGGGAAGCAACTATACTTGGAACGCCATGGACTTCATTGCTGACACCTATGTAAACGGGAAATGGATGGTAGATGAAGTGCACAGGAACAATGCCCACCTCATGATCAGCATCTGGGCAAGTTTCGGTCCTATGACCCAGGCATTCAAGGACCTCGAAGCGAAAGGACTTCTCTATGATTTCCAGACATGGCCTCAAAGCGGTCTCAGCGCATTCTGGCCTCCAAGGATGGATTACCCTAGCGGCGTACGCGTATATGACGCACTCAGCAAGGAAGCAAGAGACATCTATTGGAAGAACCTCAAGAGGCTTGTTGATTATGACATCGATGCATGGTGGATGGACTCTACCGACCCTGATTTCTTCAATCCTCAAGACAGCCATTATGACCACTCTGCCGGTGATGGAACATGGAGAAGATATAGAAATGCATTCCCTCTAGCATCTGTCAGCGGAGTATATGACAATCTTCGTGCAGATTCGGAAGAAAAGAGAGCATTTATCATGACCAGATCAGCATTTGCAGGCCAGCAGAGATACGGATCAGGCCTTTGGAGCGGAGATGTAAATTCCACATGGGATATGCTTCGCAAACAGGTACCAGCAGGCCTCAACTACACAATGACAGGATGCCCGAACTTCAACACAGACATCGGAGGATTCTTCTGCAGCAGATATAATACAATGGGAAATGGTTCTGCGCCAAAGAACCCTCAGTTCCAGGAGCTTTACGTACGTTGGATGCAATATGCGTTCTTCTGCCCTGTTTTCCGCAGCCATGGCGCTGATGCTCCTCGCGAAATATATCAGTTCGGACAAAAAGGCGACGCAGTATATGATGCAATCGAGAAGACCATCAGACTCCGCTATCAGTTCCTTCCTTATATATACAGCACAGCATGGCAGGTTACAAACAATGGCGAGAGCTACCTCAGAGCCCTGATATATGACTTTGCTGCTGACAAGAAGGTCTGGGACATGACAGACGAATTTCTCTTCGGAAGAAGCATTCTCGCAACTCCTGTCGTAACATCACAATATACTGACGAGGAGGTGATCATGACCAACGAAATGACAGGATGGGACAGAACGGAAGTCACACAAAAGCTTGCTGAGACTATTGATTTCAAGCAGAGCAAGAGCGAAACCAAGTATCTTCCTGCTGGATCTGACTGGTACTATTATTGGACTGAAACCAAGTATAAGGGAGGTCAGGATGTGAGAATTGAGACCAAGTTTGACGAAGTTCCTATGTTCGTGAAAGCTGGAAGCATTCTTCCTATCGCACCTGTAATGATGTATGCAGAGGAAAGCAGATGGGATGACCTGGAAATTGTCATATACCCGGGAGCTGACGCGACATTCACTCTTT
This sequence comes from Candidatus Cryptobacteroides sp., assembly GCA_045614445.1. Classification (GTDB taxonomy): domain Bacteria; phylum Bacteroidota; class Bacteroidia; order Bacteroidales; family UBA932; genus Cryptobacteroides. The sequence goes on from JAZLCW010000040.1 coordinate 3,746, forward strand.
ATGAAGACGAAGGAGACAACTATAACTATGAGAATGGAGCATATTCAACCATAACCTTCAGGTGGAACGACCGGAACGGAAGACTTACAATCGACGCAGTATCAGGAGAGTATCCGGGCATGCTGACAGAACGTCTGTTCAGAGTTCGTCTCGCAGGAAATGATGAAACGGTCAAAGTCAACTATTCAGGCAAGAGTGTCACCATCGCGATGTAACGGTCCGGTTACGAGGATATGCAACTATCCTCAAGTATATCTCAACATTATAAAAGACAAGGTCGGCTAAATCAGTCGACCTTTTACTTATGGTAATGCTATCAGACATCTCGATAAATGAGAGTACTGCTCCGCAGTCAGTATTCCCGCTTTATGAAGTCCTTCCACTGTCCATTCTTCTTTTGGAACACTCTGTCTGTAGAGCACAATGGACCTGGCTGTTTCCATGTTATTTATATATGGATGCCGGCATAGCGAATCAGCTGAAAGCATCCACAATGGATAAGGGGAGGTATATTGGGGAGAAACTGTTATAAGATCACTCAAGGCATCAAACTTTTCCTGATCGAAACGATAGATCTCCATCAGCTGTTCCTTATACGAATAGCCTCCGAGAGCTACGCGATGCTCGATCATCTTCTTTGCGAACCATCCTCCGATGCCTGGCAAGGCATCAAAGTCAGCAGAATCCGCTCTGTTCAGATCCACCAAAGGTATGTCAATATATTTTTCCAACCGGTGGTAAATGCTGTCTGAAACCACATACGACTTTCTGAAATCCTCCTTTCTTCGGAAGCGGCCTCCACTGCTTCTATATCTGTCAATACTCTCCGCCTGCTTAACGGTAAATCCCAGGCGACAGAGCTCATCCACAGATACAGTATTGGGATCAAACCGGAAGCTTTCCACCTGCTTGCGAGGATAATTCTTTCTGACAGCCTCTACATGTGGGGTATGCGGAGCATTCCTCCTTACTTGCACCTGAGGTTCCATACCTGAAGAGTGCTGATCCTGAGAAATGTTCCGATAAACATAGACTGTATCCGGCTTATCACGGTCTGCTGCTATTTTTACCACAGCAGCATTATGAATCAGCAATGCCGTCTGATATCCCACAATCAAGAATACCAGTGCAATGACTCCAGTAATGAAAGACTCGGACAGTCCTGACTTTTTCTCCTTGTTCATCTCCAAAAGGCTTTGGAACAAAAGTCCGTAAACAAAAAGAGCAAAACAATGCGCCCTGCAAAGTTTTGCTCTTTTTTATGTGAGATTTTTCTCTTTTTTATGCCTTTGTAACTTTTTTATGCTTCCTCATCAGCCTTGCGATAGGATTTTTTCTCCTTCTTCTTTTCAGGAGCACCAGCTACGATGATAACGATCTCTCCTTTAGGTTCGTGCTCCTTATACCACGAAGCCACATCTGCAAGAGTTCCTCTCTTATGTTCCTCGAATTTCTTGGAGATTTCTCTGGCAACAGAACACTCTCTGTCAGGACCGAAAAACTCCGCAAACTGCTCCAATGTCTTGACCAGACGATAAGGTGATTCGTAAAAAATCAGCGTCCGCTGCTCCTGAGCGAGCTCCATCAATCTGGTCTGGCGCCCTTTCTTCTGCGGAAGGAAACCTTCGAAACAGAAACGGTCACAAGGATATCCAGAAGATACAAGTGCGGGAACAAAAGCTGTAGCACCAGGTAGAGTCTGTACTTCTATCCCCTCTTGAGCACAGGTGCGGACCAGAAGAAATCCGGGATCTGATATTCCTGGAGTGCCGGCATCACTGATCAAAGCGACATTGAGTCCGGCCAGAATGCGTTCCTTTATCATCGAGGCCGTCTTATGTTCATTGAACTTGTGATGAGATTCCAGACGTCCCTTGATATCATAATGTTTGAGCAGAACCGAACTCGTCCTGGTATCTTCAGCTAGAATGAGGTCAGCCTCCTTCAGAACCTTGATAGCCCTGAAAGTCATATCCTCCAGATTTCCGACAGGAGTCGGCACTATATATAATACTCCCGGCATAATCAGTTCACCTTGCGGCGTACAGCCATCATAAACCTGTATACAGTATCGGAATTAAGATTCCAATGAGGATAGCTGGCAGTGACAAATTCCACTACCTCATCCAGAGAAGTCATTGAATTGATGCTTGTAAGGGCGTTCACAAATGCCTGAGCATCCTCATCGAACAGATTATTGATGAAAAAGACTCTGTCATTAAGTGAAATTGCACTTCTTATATCCTTTACAGGAGAGCCAGGCATATCATTTCGCCAAGCCTGATCTGTGGAATGTGCATCATTGATCGTAGGCTTCGCTGCAGCAGAGGCTTTCGCCGCTACAGTAACCGCCTCCGGTACATCGAAGAATCCAGGAAGATCATCATCCTCTTCCTCCTGAGGTTCCTCTTCCTTCACAGGTTCCGGCTCTGGCTGAGACTCAGGTTCTGGCTCAGGTTCTACTTCAATTTCTACATCAGGCTGTGATTCAGACTGCAGTCCATCCTCCGGTTCATCTTCAGGAAGGTCGCCGAAAGGAAGATCATCATCCTCCGTTTTCTGTTCTTCCTCCTGTTCTACAGAGATTTCTACGGTTGCTTCAGGAGTAATCTCAGTCTGAAGTTCCACTGGTTCCACGGCAGGAGTCTCTGTATGGGGCGCCACTGGAGCCACAACCGGCATCTCGACTGGAAGTACTTCAGGTATATCAAGGCCAAGCGGAATTTCCACGATTTCCGTCTCAGCAGGACGGGCTAAAACATCGATATCATCAATAATTACATTGATAGACTCCTTCTGGAAACCTTCCGGATCCACGGCCTGATGAAACTCGACCATTTTGGCATCCAGCTTTTCCAACTGACTTCTGATGGAAGCCACCATAGATTTTATTTCGGATAAAATCTGCTGCTCTCTATTTTCCATAAAGCAATTATTGTCTATATTTGCATCCCCCGAAAAGCAGGGAGACTGATTAATCACCGGAGTAATATACAAAGTAAGGAAATGTTTTTAGAAATCGCAAAAAAAGCAGGTTCAATTGAGGTAATCTGCGGTTCAATGTTCTCAGGAAAGACCGAGGAACTTATCAGAAGGATGAAAAGGGCCCAGTTCGCCAAGCAGAAAGTGGCGATTTACAAACCTTGCATAGATGTACGATATTCAGAAGATAAAGTAGTATCGCACGACGCACACAGCATCCCTTCGATCCCTATCGATGCTCCGGCAAAAATGCTGGATATTTCAAGCGATGTAGAAGTAGTAGGCATTGACGAAGCTCAGTTTTTCGACAATTCCATCATAGAGGTTGTCCAGACATTGGCCAACCGTGGAGTACGAGTAATCATCGCCGGTCTCGATACCGACTTCTTAGGAAAGCCTTTCGGCCCGATGCCATCACTTATGGCTGTGGCTGAAGACATCCAGAAAGTACACGCGATCTGCGTGAAATGCGGAAGCCCGGCCAACCACTCCCACAGACTCTCCAAGAGCAACGAGCTGGTAGTACTCGGAGAAACAGACATATATGAGCCACTCTGCAGACATTGCTACAATGCAGCCGTAGAAAAAGAAAAGGAATCGCTTTAAACGATTCCTTTTCTCTTTATTTCAAGGCCTTGAGCACCTTGGCCAACTGATCCGGGCAGGAAGTTCCGCGTTTGCCGCATGTAATTCCTTCAAGGCGCTTTATAGCTTCTTCTACTGTCATATCCTTGATAAGAGCACCTATTCCTTTGGCATTTCCTTCGCATCCGCGTGTATATACCACCTTACAGATTATTCCATCCTTGATCTCGATGTCGATCTGCTTCGAGCATACCTTTGCACTTGGTGTAGCCACTACATATCTGACTCCGTCCACAACTTCATCTTTCACGATTGCAAAGTCTTCTGTATCAGATACCTGCGTCTGCTGTACATTATCCATAACCTTCTGTTCCTGAGCATTAAGCGTCATACCCATAAAAAAGAGGACGCATACTGTAATAATTGTTCTCATATTCATTGTTTAAGTGATTTTCTAGAAAAGTGTAGGATGATTGTCATCCAGTTCCGTAAGAACTTTCTCCATTATGGCCTCACGGAAGAGAACGGCCTTGGTACCGACACGGAATCTTTCACAATATTGCCTTATCGCAGCCATCTCACTGTCATTCAGATAGATGACCTGTCTGTGGCGACGCACGAGCGCCTCCTTCTGTTTTTTCAGATATTCTGGATCGATATCTGTTTTTCTTATCTTCTTTTTTGCCACTTCAGGATGATTTATGATTCCAAAACGGAATAGGAATAAATTTTCGTCAAAGTTAGCAATTTTTCAGAAGATTGTATATCTTTGTAGGAGTTATGGTCATTTCCAGCCACATATTCGTCCGAATTTAGGAGGGGCTCTCGAAGCATTTCCCTCCCAATTGCAATTGACAATCTCGGTTTGTCTTGCCGTTAGGGTCCAGATCGACTCCCTCAATGAGGGCAATCCGTTAAAATAACAGAATATCAATGTTCCGCACAAGCGGAACTGAATTTATTTGAGCCATATTTGGCCTGAAGTGAAACTTATGGAAATTAATGTAGTGGTGGCTCAGCCGAGCCATGTAGTGTATGCAGATGAAGTCTGCGAAGAAATCCTAATCTCAGCCCGCGAAAGAGGAACTGGTATCGCAAGAAGAACTCCGGAATATATTTCCGAAAAGATATTGGCAGGAAAGGCAGTCATTGCCTTGACAGACGACGGTCGTTTTGCAGGATTCTCATATATCGAGACCTGGGGAGGCAAGGAATATGTTGCCAATTCCGGACTTATCGTTGCGCACGGCTTCAGGGGCATCGGCCTGGCCATGAGGATCAAGACCAGGATATTCCAGCTTTCGCGCGAACTGTTTCCGAATGCAAAAATCTTCAGTATCACCACAGGAGCGGCTGTGATGAAGATGAATTATGAACTGGGCTTCAGACCGGTAACATTTGCGGCATTGACTGACGATCCGGAATTCTGGAAAGGATGTCAGGGCTGTAGGAATTATGGTATCCTCGAAGCCAACGCACAAAGGATGTGTCTCTGCACAGGACTTCTCTACGACCCTTCAGAGCATATAAAGGTAAGTGATCCGGCCCATCCTGAGCTGGTCAATCTTAAAGATGGAGAACAAAAGAAATAAATATATGAGCAAGAAAGTAGTACTCGCCTTCAGTGGCGGACTGGACACATCATTCTGTGTCCCATACCTCAAGGAACAAGGTTATGAGGTACATACAGTCATGGTAAATACAGGTGGATTCTCTGCAGAGGAAGAGGCAGCTATCGAAAAGCGCGCCTTGACACTCGGAGCGGCTTCACACAAAAATGTCAATGCCGTAGACACATATTACAATAAGGGAATCAGATACCTCATATACGGAAATATCCTTAAAAACGCGACATACCCGCTCTCAGTGAGTTCGGAGCGTGTTTTCCAGGCACTTGAAGTACTGAAGCATGTAAAGAATATCGGCGCCGACGCCGTTGCTCACGGCAGCACAGGAGCAGGCAATGACCAGGTACGCTTCGACATCGTGTTCGAAGTTCTTGCGCCTGGAGTAAAGATCATCGCACCGGTACGTGAGAACTGCTTCACACGCCAGTACGAGATCGACTTCCTCCAGCAGCATGGCTTCGACTTCTCATGGGAGAAGGCAAAATACTCCATCAACCAGGGACTCTGGGGAACAAGCATCGGAGGTGTCGAGACACTTTCGTCAAGCGGATACCTTCCAGAGGAAGCATACCCTACAAAGGTGACCAAGACTGAGCCAGAGCACATCAAGATCGGCTTCCGCAAGGGAGAGCCTGTATCGTTCAATGGGGTGGAAATGAATCCGGTGGATGTGATCAAGGCTGTACGCAATGCTGCCGGTCCGTTCGGTATCGGACGCGACATCCACATAGGCGACACAATCATCGGAATCAAGGGACGCGTAGGCTTCGAGGCTGCAGCTCCGCTTGTAATCGTGAAGGCGCATCACCTCCTTGAAAAACACACCCTGACAAAGGGCCAGCTTTATTGGAAGGAACAGATTGCAGGCTGGTACGGCCAGCAGATGCATGAGGCAATGTATCTCGACCCTGTCTGCAGGGACATGGAAGCAATGATGGACAGCATCGAGCAGAATGTGACCGGAGAGGTGGAGATTGCACTCATGCCTTACCATTTCTCAGTTCTCGGCTGTACAAGCGAGCACGACCTCATGAGTTCTAAGTTCGGTGAATATGGTGAGGTGAACAAGTCATACACAGGACGCGACGTAGTGGGATTCACCAAGGTTATCGCCAATCCATTGAAAATCTATTACGCAGTCAACGGAGGCATCGAGGAATAGTACTTCGACCAGAGTTTTTGAGCCATCCCCGACCTGATCGGGGATTCCCAAACAGACAAAACAATGAACAAGAAAATAAGAGTAGCGATTGCCGGTGGTACAGGATATACCGGAGGAGAACTTTTCAGGATATTGCTCAATCACCCGAATGTGGAGATTGTCTCAGCGACTACAACTTCATCCGAAGGCACTCCTGTGACTTCTGTACACAGAGATCTTATCGGTGAGACGGATCTTTGCTTCGGCAAAGAGCTGAATGATCCGGATGTGATCTTCCTTTGTCTGGGACACGGTATATCAAGACAGTTCGTGGATACTCACGAAATCAAGCCGGAATGCAGAATCATTGATCTTGGAAACGATTTCAGATTGGACGGTGATTATGCCGGAAGACATTTTGTTTACGGTCTGTGCGAGAGTGCACGGAATCAGGTGCGTGAGGCTCACGATGTAGCAAATCCGGGATGCTTTGCTACAGCTATCCAGCTGGCAACTCTTCCGCTTGCAGCTGCCGGACTCATCAATGACGAGATACACGTAACTGCTATCACCGGTTCTACAGGAGCTGGAAAGAAGCCTGGCGAGACTACGCATTTCAGCTATAGAAGTGACAACATTTCTATTTACAAGCTGTTCAGTCATCAGCATCTGGCAGAGATCAGACAGAATATCGAAAGAGTGTCAGGCAACGCTCCTAAAGTGAACTTCGTCCCACTCAGAGGCGACTTTACACGCGGAATTTTTGCGAGCGTATATACAAAGGCTGTCGAAGGAATGACACAGGAGGAATACCAGAAGCTTTATGAGGATTATTATGCTGCCTCTCCTTTTGTCTTCCATAGTGCTGAGGGCATTTCGATGAAGGAAGTGGTGAATACCAACAAGGGATTGGTTCACGTGGAGCTTCATGACGGTTATGTACATATTGCTTCTGCGATTGACAATCTTGTGAAGGGTGCAGCCGGTCAGGCAGTGCAGAATATGAATCTGATGTTCGGATTGCCGGAAGACACCGGTCTTCGTCTCAAGCCTTCTGCTTTTTAAACTTTTAAAACAGTCGGCAGGCTTTGTGCTACATCGGCCCCCTCCCACTCTCGAGTGGGCCCCTCCCCCTAGCCGGGGGTGGCAAGATGTCGATTCCGCACTAAAGCCTACCTCCTTTACCGCAGAAGGAGTCTTGATACGAAGATCTTAAAAACACGAGTGTAAAATATGAATTTATTTGAAGTATATAAGCTTTGGGATATTGAGCCGGTCAGAGGTTTGGACACGACTCTTTGGGATAAGAATGGAGAAGTTTATACCGACCTGTATGGAGGTCATGCTGTCATTTCCGTCGGACACAGTCATCCGCATTATGTGAAGATGATTTCCGAACAGCTCGGCAAGCTCGGTTTCTATTCAAATGCTGTCCAGAACAATCTCCAGAGGGATCTTGCAGCACGATTGGGCCAGTTGTGCGGATATGATGATTATGCTCTTTTCCTTTGCAACAGCGGTGCCGAGGCGAATGAGAATGCGCTGAAGGTGGCGTCGTTCCATACAGGAAAGGCGAAGGTCCTTTGTTTTCGCAAGGCCTTTCACGGCAGGACATCGGGAGCTGTCGCTGCGACTGACAACCCGAAGATCCAGGCTCCGTTCAATGCGACTTCCAATATTGTCTTTGCTCCGTTGAATGATCTCGAAGCAGTGGATACAGAGCTTTCAAGAGGTGGATTCGCCGCAGTGATCATCGAGGGTATCCAGGGCGTTGCCGGTATTTATGAGCCTACATTGGAGTTCATCAACGGGCTTCGTACTCTTTGCGACAAATACGGATGTCTGCTGATTCTGGATGAGATCCAGTCAGGATATGGCCGCACAGGAAAATTCTTTGCACATCAGCATTACGGAGTAAGAGCTGACATAATCACTATGGCAAAGGGAATGGGTAACGGATTCCCTATCGGAGGTGTGCTGATCAGCCCTTCGATCAGGCCCTCATACGGCATGCTCGGCACTACGTTCGGAGGTAACCATCTTGCTTGTACAGCAGCACTGGCAGTATTGGACATCATTGACAATGAACACCTTATAGAGAACGCAACAAAGATCGGAGAATACTTCAAGGAGGCATTTGCCGATGACAAGGCATTGAAGGAGTACCGCGGAAAGGGTCTTATGATCGGCCTTGAACTGAAGGAGGAATATGTAGGGCTCCGTAACCGCCTGCTCTTCGAGAAGCATTTCTTCACAGGAGCAGCAGGAGCACAGGTCATCCGACTTCTGCCTTCACTTACCGTTTCACAGGAAACTGCTGAATCATTCGTAAACGCTTGGAGAGAATTGACATTATGAGACATTTTACTTCTATAACCCAGCTGCCTGACCTTGCAAAGGCCCTCGAAGCAGCAAAATATGTAAAGGAAAATCCATTTGCAGACCAGGATCTCGGCAGGAACAAGACGCTGCTGATGATATTCTTCAACTCTAGTCTGCGTACTCGCCTCAGCACACAGAAGGCTGCATTGAATCTGGGAATGAATGTAATAGTCCTAGATGTGAATCAAGGAGCATGGAAGCTTGAGACAGAGCGTGGAGTCATCATGGACAGCGACAAGCCTGAGCATCTTCTGGAAGCCATTCCTGTGATGGGATCGTATTGCGATGTCATCGGAGTACGTGCTTTCGCGAAGTTCGAGAACAAGGAAGACGATTATAACGAGGTGATCATCAATCAGTTCATAAAATATTCAGGCAAGCCGGTATTCAGTATGGAGGCTGCTACAAGACATCCTCTCCAGACATTTGCAGACCTTATAACCATCGAGGAACATAAGAAAGTCGAGAAGCCTAAGATCGTTCTGACATGGGCTCCGCATCCTAAGGCTCTGCCTCAGGCTGTTCCTAATTCATTCGCGGAAGGAATCAATATGACTGATTATGAATTCGTGATCACTCATCCTCACGGATACGAGCTTGATCCGGCATTCACAGGTCGTGCCCGCATCGAATATGACCAGAGAAAGGCTTTCGAGGGAGCAGATTTCATATATGCAAAGAACTGGTCAGCATATTCTGGAGACAATTACGGAAAGATCCTCTGCACAGACCGTGACTGGACAGTGGATGCAGAAAAGATGGCCCTGACCAATAACGCTTTCTTCATGCATTGCCTGCCTGTGCGTCGAAACATGATCGTGACAGATGATGTGATCGAGAGTCCGCAGTCGCTGGTCATCCCGGAGGCAGCGAACCGCGTGGTTTCTGCTCAGACTATCCTGAAGGAAATCTTATTGGATCTATAAGTAACTATCCAACAAGCAATTATCCCATATGCCTGCTGCACAGATACAGCAGGCATAATTACCAAAAGACTGACAATCAAAGAATTAGATAACAATAAATGATCAAAGTAATAAAGATCGGCGGAAATATAGTGGACAATCCCGAGCTTTTGCGGGAGTTTGTCAAGGATTTCGCTGCAATGCCGGGAATGAAGATCCTGGTGGATGGCGGCGGAGTGATGGCAAGTCAGATGCAGAAAGCAATGGGAATGATACCGCAGATGATCGAAGGCAGAAGAGTCACCGATGAGGAAACGCTCAAAGTGGTGACAATGGTTTATGCCGGCTGGTGCAGCAAGAACATCGCTGCTCTTCTTCAGGCTGAAGGGTGTAATGCAATCGGTCTGAGCGGTGCTGATGGAAATGCCATCAAAGCTCTTAAGAGAGCACCGGTCTATGTAGAAAGCCTTGGACAGGATGTCGATTACGGATACGTCGGAGATGTGACTGCAGAAAGCGTGAACGCAAAATTCATCTATTCTCTTCTTGAGCGCGGAATCGTTCCTGTATTCAATGCCATCAACCACGACGGTGAGGGAAATCTGCTGAATACCAATGCAGATACGATTGCCTCTTCGGTCGCGATTGCCATGGCCAATTACAAGTACCGCACTCCGCGTGAGGTATGCAGTCGTTGCGAGGAATGTACTTTCTGCAGCGATGACGGAAGACTCACTCATATAACCGATCTGATTTACTGCTTTGAGAAGGATGGCGTGCTCTACGATAAGGATGATGACAGCAGCGTTATCCCGGAGATTACGAAAGAACGCTTCGCGGAACTCAAGGCCGAAGGAGTAGTGGCCGACGGAATGATTCCGAAGTTGAGCAACTCCTTCAAGGCCATCGACAGCGGAGTAAGAAGAGTGGTCATCAAGCATGCACGCAACCTGCTCAATACCAAGGGAACAACATTAAAGAAATAGATCCTCAGAGTGAGCAAACTGATTTAGCAAACAGCAAAGTCGAGACATCTTTATAACGGATATGGACCTGAAGATAAATACATTAGCCTCAGAGGCTGTTAGCCTTCTCAAAGAGATGATCGCTATCCCGTCTCCTTCATTTGAGGAGAACGAGGTCTGCACTCATATCAGCGGGTGGCTTTCATCCAAGGGGGTCGAGCACACAAGAGCCGGCAACAATATCATTGCTCAGCATATCATCGATGAGTCTAAACCGACACTTATGCTCTGCGCTCACATAGACACCGTAAGTCCAAGTCCGGAATACGATTTCGACCCTTATAAGCCTGATTATCAGATTGCGAGCAAGATCATCAGTGAAACTTTCGGCAAGGACTTCGGACCGGAAGATATTGTTGCCGGTCTTGGTTCCAATGACGACGGAGCATCGGTCGTATCAATGATTGCAGTTTTCAGATACTTCAGCAGCATCTTCGGATGCAGCAGAGGTATTGAAAACAACCCCTCCCACTCCTTCGTCGTGGGCCCCTCCCCCTGCGGCCAGGGGGGTAGCACGGTTTTCAATACCTCTGCTGCCCTCAAAGATGCGGGATGTCCGAATCTGACATTGGTATTGAGCTGTGAGGAAGAGAGATCCGGCAAGGATGGCATGACGGGATTATGGCCGGAACTGGCATCTAAGGTCGATTTCGCAATCGTGGGTGAACCGACCGGAATGAAGGCGGCAACTGCGGAGAGAGGACTGCTGGTAATCGATGCGACAGCGCACGGAATCAGCGGCCACGCAGCCAGAAACGAGGGAAAGAATGCATTGTACATCGCATTGGAGGACATAGAGAAGCTTCGCAAGCACAGCTTTGAGAAGCTTTCACCGCGAATGGGCAAAGTCAATCTCAATGTCACTCAGATCAATGCAGGTAGCGCACACAATGTGATTCCTGACAGATGCGATTTCGTAATAGACATACGTCCGACCGAGCAATATAGAAACGAGGATATTTTATCGGAGCTTCAGACAATCTGCGAGAGTGAACTCAAGCCACGTAATCTCTCAAACCGTTCGAGTGCGACCTTCGAGGACTCCCCTCTTCAGAAAGCCGCAGAGAGATCGGGTATCGAAACTTTCTCATCACCGACGACTTCCGATTGGATGAGGATCAGTTGTGATGCTGTCAAGATGGGTCCGGGAGATTCAGCCAGGTCGCATAGAAAGAACGAGTTCGTGTCCGTAGATGAGATCAGGAACGGAATACAGACATATATTGAGTTTATACAAAATATTTTATGAGTACATTATGGAGCAAAGGCACTCAGGCGACTGACCTGGTGGAGGATTTTACAGTAGGAAACGACCGTATTCTGGATATGCGTCTGGCAAAATATGATGTCATCGGTTCGAAGGCACATATCAGGATGCTGGAATCCATCGGGCTGCTTACTTCCGAAGAACTGGAGACATTGACAAAGGCATTGGACCAGATTCTTGGCGAGATAGAAGCCGAGGATTTCATCCTTGAGGATGATGTGGAAGATATTCACTCACAGGTAGAACTTCTGCTGACACGCCGTCTTGGTGACATAGGCAAGAAGATCCACTCGGGACGATCGCGTAACGACCAGGTTCTCGTGGACGTGAAGCTATTCCTCAAGGACGAGGTGCTTGCACTCCGTGACGAGGTACTCAAGCTTTTCAACACTCTTCAGGCACTCAGCGAAAAGCATAAGGACGTACTCCTTCCGGGCTACACACATGGACAGGTTGCGATGCCGTCTTCATTCGGGCTCTGGTTCGGAGCTTACGCAGAAGGCCTTGCAGACGACATGTACATGCTTCGCGGAGCATATAATGTGACAGACCAGAACCCGCTCGGATCCGCAGCCGGATACGGAAGTTCGTTCCCGCTCGACCGCCAGATGACCACAGACCTGCTCCAGTTCGGAAGTCTCGATTACAATGTGGTGGCCGCTCAGCTGAGCCGTGGCAAGTCAGAGCGCGCAGTAGCATCCGCAATGGGAGCGATTGCATTGACCCTCAACAAGTTTGCTGCAGACTGCTGCATGTATATGAGTCCGAATTACGGCTTCATCAAGTTCCCTGACGAGCTCACTACAGGATCCAGCATCATGCCTCACAAGAAGAATCCAGATGTCTGGGAGATAATGCGTGGCAACTGCAACAGGATCATGTCAGTGGAGAGCCAGATCTCTATGCTCTGCAGCAATATGCCTCATGGCTATCATCGCGAATTCCAGCTCCTCAAGGACATCCTCTTCCCTGCCCTGGAACTGATGCACAAATGCCTCTATATGGCAGATTACATGCTCCAGCATATAACCATCAACGAAAGCATCCTCGATGCACCGATCTACGACTACCTCTTCACAGTCGAAGAAGTGAACCGCCGCACCCTCACAGGAATGCCGTTCCGCGACGCCTACAGGACAGTCGGAATTGAAGTAAACGAAGGTCGCTTCTCATATCAGGGAGCCCCTGGCAAGACCAACGGCAAGCTCACCCCGGCCGACCTTAACCACACTTCCCTCGGCAGCCTCGGAAACCTCTGTACCGATAAGATCAGAGTCAAGATGAACGCTGCAGCAGAATTTTAAAATCAAGATAAGATAAAGATAGACTTAGGTACAATATTTGCCTATAAGAAAAACCGAATAGTTTTTTCATAGGTTAAGTTTTAGGTTAGAATTGCGGCGGCCTCCCGATGTGAATCGGAAGGCCGCTGAATTATTATTTACCCTATGTTAAGCAAAAACTGGCTATAATACATTTGTAAAGCACATATATAATCCATAAACCAGGAATCAGCTTTTACCTGATTCCGTATTTCTTCAGAATTTTCAGGATCTTCGGCTCAATGCTTTCAAGCATGCGGGTGAAACCGAGGTCGGTAGGATGCGAGCCATCTGAGGTGGCGATGTGGTCGTGACCGAGGAAATCGTCTGACGGGAGGAAGTAGATATGCTTGTCTGTCTTCATCCTTTCACGGATCTCTTCTTCGGCCGCTGCCTGCTTCTTAGTCTCGAAATCTTCACGCCAGGTATCAAAATTACGGCTTTCGCGACGCTCGGTCTGCATAAAGATAAGCGGAATCTCAGGATGAGCCTCACGGATGATGTCGACGAAACGATCGAAGCTTTCGTGGATTATTTCTGCAGAAGGATTAGAAAAGGCATCAAAGATAAATGCATCGACATCCTTGATATCTGCAAGATATCTCGCATACTCTTCCTGAAGCTTTGACTTTCCGCTGAAACCGAGATTGAAGGTATAGAATCCGTTGTCACGACCGAAACGTGCTCCATATGTCATTCCAGGACGGGATGCTGCAAGACCGTGGGTCACGCTGGATCCCTTCACGACGATACGATATTTGAAAGGATTATCGATCGGTTCGATATAAGATCCTTCCTCTACACCGATAAACAGCGAATCAAGTCTGTCATATAGAGGAAGATACATCAGGCACTCCTTTCTGCCAGGAGCCATTGACTTGACGATTGTTCCCGAATGCTGGTCATATTCCGGCCCATTCTCCATCTTAGGTCTTCCTACACCTGCAAACACCCACTGTCCGTCCTGCTTTATATACAGGTCAAGACCCTTCTGGGCAATAGCAGTCATATTTTCTGAAGCATTCTTTGGAGAAGTCTGCCACTTAGCCTTGATGAAAGGGCTGTCAGTGGCAAAAAGTACGGCAAGACCTGTCGAGTGGCAGGCATACTCATCGATTACATTGTCATTGAATTTATATGCAGAGGTATCGATTCGGGTAAAATCCTTGGATGTCTGGATAGGCTTTCCGATGACATTGAGTTCAGCTGCATTGTAGTAACGGGTTTCCTGAGCGGATACGAGAGCTGTTATAGCAATAGCGGCAAAAGTGAGGATTATCTTTTTCATAGACTTCAAATTATATGACAAAGGTAATAAATCGAGCACAAAAACACCTGGAATGCACTCAAAACAGTTCAAAAACCACCAAATACGCACGTTTTTCGGAAATTCGTGCTCAAAATCAGCCTGTTGATTATCTTTGCATCCGATAAGACAGCAACACGACATGAAAAGATACGATTTCGACAAGGTTATAGACCGCAGAAGAACAGGAGCGGTAAAGACTGATGCACTTGGCAAAGTTTACGGTAAGGACGATCTGATTCCGCTTTGGGTGGCGGATATGGACTTCGAAACTCCTGATTTCATTGTGAATGCGTTGAAGGAAAGACTTGAACACCCGATTTTCGGATACACAGTGGTTCCTGAAGATTATTGGCAGACAGTACAGAAGTGGATCTCCGATCGTCACGGCTGGAAGACCGAGTGCGAATGGATGACCTTCATTCCTGGAATCGTCAAGGGTATCGGAATGGCAATCAACGCATTGCTCGAAAAAGGAGAGAAAGTAATCATCCAGCCTCCGGTATATCACCCGTTCAGACTCGTACCGCAGAAGAACGGCGCAGAAGTAGTCTTCAATCCTTTACGCCGATCAGGCAATGGATCGTATGAAATGGATTTCGAGAATCTGGAATCGGTCTGCGATGACAGATGTCGGATGCTTATCCTGTCCAATCCCCACAATCCTGCCGGAATCGTCTGGCCACGGGAAACCTTGGAGAGATTGGCCGAATTCTGCCACAGCCGCGGAATCATTGTCATTTCCGACGAAATCCATTGCGATATGGCCCTTTTCGGAAACAGGCACATTCCTTTTGCCAGTGTTTCCGAAAAGGCGGCCGAGTGCAGCATCACCTTCGGGGCACCGTCGAAGACTTTCAACATCGCCGGAATCGTCAGCTCGTACGCTATTGTCCCTGCCCCCGAGCTACGCAGCAAATTCTTCAATTGGCTGGAAGCAAGCGAGATGAACGCACCGCACCTCTTTGCTCCGATTGCGACGAAAGCAGCATTCATACATGGTGAAAGCTGGAGACAGCAGATGCTGGAATATGTCCAGGGCAATATCAGATACATCGAGGAATTCTGCCAAAGCAATATACCTCAGATCAAGCCTTTAAGGCCACAGGCCTCATTCCTCGTATGGCTGGACTGCCGTGGACTTGGCCTTTCACACGACGAACTGACAGATCTTTTCGTGAACAAAGCAGGCCTGGCCCTGAACGATGGCGATATGTTCAGTCCAGGCGGAGATGGCTTTATGAGACTCAACGTCGGAACATCGAGACTCGTTCTGGCAAAGGCTATGAATCAGCTACTTGATGTACTCACTAGGTGAGACTCCGAACTGCTTCTTGAAACTTGTAGAGAAATGTGACAATGTGCTGAAACCTGTCATATCTGCGATTTCAGAGACATTGTACTTACGTTCGCTCAAAAGCTGTGCGGCTCTGTTGAGCTTGTATCTCTTGAAGAACACACTCGGATTCTCTCCTGTCAATCCCTTGACCTTATAATAGAACTTGGTACGGGAAATGTGCAGCATCTCTGTCATACGGGCCACATCAAGCTCGGAGTTCGACAGTTCTTTCTCCATAAGCTGGTAAAGTTCAGTCATGAACGCATTGTCCTGAGGGGAAAGCACATTCTCCTCCACATGCTCCATATCTGTTGATTCACCGAGCATTGCGCGAAGTTTTTCCCTGTTCTTAAGCTGAGATCCGATAAGAGCCAGGAGATACGGCGGTTCGAAAGGCTTGGTTACATAAGCATCTGCACCACAGCTCAATCCTTCTACCTGATCTTCCACAGTAGCTTTGGCTGTGAGAAGAATTACAGGGATATGGGATATCTGGATATTCTCCTTGATCTGACGGCAGAGTTCATAACCAGTCTTGCCTGGCATGACCACATCTGAAATAAGAACATCGACAGCCTCCTCCTTCATCAATGTATATGCAGAATCAGCATCAAAACGGGATATGACATCATAATAAGGTGACAGAAGTTCCTTCATATAATGGATGACATCTGCATCATCATCCACTATGAGCACCTTCTTTCTGTCTTCACCAGTGACTTCTGCTGGTCTTGCGAAATATTTCACACTGCTTATCTTGTAAGGACTTGACACGTCAGCCCCCGCCATATCGATTTTTTCAGTTTCAGCATATGTAGATTCCGATATCGGGAGAATCAATGTAAATGCTGCACCCGGACCGTCCTCACGATTACCGGCCTTAAGATATCCATGATGCATCTGTGCAAGCGACTTAGCAAAATAAAGTCCGATGCCTGTGCCCCAATTATAGAATCCACGAGTCTGATTTTCAAGCTGATAGTATCTATCGAATATCTTTTCAAGCTGACTTTCAGGGATTCCCGGGCCACTATCTTTCACCACGATCTTCATATAACGGTTATCGATATCCTTTGCATCCAATGCCACAAAGCGCAAAGCTTCTTCACGAGAGATGACATCTATTCCAAATTCCACCTTACCCCCTGCCTGGGTAAACTTCATGGCATTCGAAAGAAGATTAAAGCATATCTTGTCCAACTTATCCTCATCAGCCCATACAGTCAATGAATCCTCGAGACCGTATGTCCTGAATGTAACCCCTTTCTCAGATGCTGTCACCTGGAAGATGTCCGTTAGATTACGGAGCTGGGTAATAAGGTCAATAGGCTTCACCTGAAGTTTGAGAGAATCGTTCTCCATCTTATTGAAATCGAGAAGCTGGTTCACCAGACGGAGCATTCGCCTGATATTGCGTTGTACGACATTCAGAAGCCTTTTGTTCTCTTCCGTCATTTCCGATGCCTCCTGAAGCTGAGCTACAGGACCTGATATCATTGTCAGAGGTGTACGGAATTCATGAGAGATATTGGCAAAGAAGCTCATATTCATATCATTGACCTTCTTTTCCTGATCCTTTTCCTGCTGTGCCTTTACCTTGGCCATCTTCTCATCTTGAATCTGCCTACGAAGCTTCAATATAAAATAACAGATGAGCACAAAGCATACAATATAGAAGAGGAAAGCCCACCATGAAAGCCATACCGGAGAATCTACAATGACCTTGATGGCATTCTCTGCCACCACTACTGTCTGGTCACTGTTGGTCACCCTTACCTTGAAATCATATCTTCCTGCTGGAACATTCGAATAATACGCTTCCCTGTTATTATGTGCATCTATCCAATGGCTATCGAAGCCATCGAGCATATACATATAGTCGACTCTCTCATATTCACCATATTCCAGAGCCGCAAAAGATATACTGAAGCTATTCTGGTTATGGTCCAGTCTGATTTCAGGCTGGTATGGAAGAGCTTTATCGATGCAGGCATCCACACCCGGGCGCATCAGCCTGTTATGCACCTTCAGATCTTCAAAATACACAGATACATCACGATGCATGATGACATCCATCGGATTGAAGACAGTAAGGCCGTGAGTACCTCCGAAGACCAATGTACCGTCTGAAAGCCTGCAGGAAGCTCTGTCATAGAACTGATTGCCTCCGATTCCGTCACTTGCGAACCAATTGATGAATTTTTCTGAAGCACGGTCATATTTTCCGAGTCCGTACTGGGTACTCACCCAGAGATTGCCCTGAAGATCCTCTTCGATCGCGGCAATATCAAGACAAGGAGCACCCGGAACCGGGATCAGCGATCCATCGGATGCATCATACTTCATGAATCCATTTGCCACAGTACCGATCCAGACCGTACCGTCCTTGTCCTGATACATGCATGATGGAACGAAGACCGATCTCTTGATAGCATCATTCCACATATCCTCTCCAATGGTTATCTGTCTGACATGTTTCTCCTTGGAATCAATTTCAGCAAGACCAGTCTGGAATGAAGCTGACAATATATTGCCATCATTCAGTGGAAGACAATATGGTGTGAAGGTAAAGAATGCGGAAACATTCTTCAAAGCGTGAATCCGGTCATCATCAGGCGATACATAATATATATGCTCACCCATTGCTCCGATCCATACACGTCCTTCCGTATCCTGTGATATAGCCATCGGCATAAATACCGGCCAGGTGTTTTCCACAGAGAGTTTCTGACCGTCAAAATGACATCTGCACACCCCACTGCCACCTGTAAGCCATACCTTATCATCCTTATCGACAAATACATAACTGATATCAAGCTTATCTCCACCCTCGAAATTGAAGAGCTTGGTAAGGTTGATTCTTCTGAAAAGTTCCGAATCGGCATTGTATAGATAAAGGCCATCCTTAAGAGTGGAAATCCAGAGATTATCCTTGCTGTCAGCATCTATCGAAACGACAGATTTCTGACCAATGTTGGATTTGAGCCAGCTGTCATTATTGAAACGACCCTGATAATCATATATAACATAATAGCCCTGATCATATGAACCTATCCAGAGATTGTTCCTGGAGTCTTCGAACATACAGTTTATCTTCACATCAGGCACAGCAAACGGGAATCCTTTCTCGGACTGATGCCGGAATGTACCTTCGGAGCTGTTATACAGAAAGAGACCGTTCTTTTCTGTATTGAAAATAATGGAAGCATCGCCATAAGGGCACATATATGAAACCAAAGACTTACGTAGTTCAGGATGATTACGTATCAGCTGGGGGACTTCTTCGAAAGACATTGTATTGGTATCATATATGGCAAGACCGGCATAGGAACTCATCCACAGCTTTCCGTCCTTCATCATCGCATAGTAACTCGGGAAATTCTGGACTGCCACCGAATCCTTAAGTTCCAATGTCTCCAGATCATAGCTCCTGATATGCATTGATGAGGCCAGAAGAAGATCGTCTGATGGTGTTATGAAACAATGACTGGCGAGAGAGAATCCGTCATTTATAAGAGGGATGAGGTCCACAAAAGCTTCCTTCTCATCATCATACCTGCACAGAGATAGTGAAGTATTGATATATATGCGGCCTGAGCTATCCTCGAGGATCTGAACAGAATTACGACTGGCTGTTTCCATCGGGATACGCTTGAAATTATCCTGTTCAGTATAAAGTGCCATACCGTTCACAGTCGACACCCATAGTCTGCCGCGGGAATCCTTATAGAGAGTCTGGATCTGGTTGTCCGGAAGAGAATTCTGCTCATCGGTACAGAAATACTGATGAAACTCGTGAACATTATATCTGTTCAGACCTCTGAACGTTCCCATCCATATATGCCCTTGGGCATCTTCCGCAAAAGAAGAAACTTTCTGATTGGATATATCATTAGCTATGAGAGGTGATTCCAGCTCTGATTCGACAATGAGGTTCCGTTCTGCGCAACCTATAAATACAGCTGCTGCCAGGAAGACAGCCAAACAGAAATTCTTCATCATATAATTCAGGTATATATAACTTTCGAAGTTACGGAATATTTTCAAAACCGTCAATATCAGAACCACATTTAAACAAAATTGAACAAATCTGAAAACAAATGAACATTCAGAAAACAGATATTGAACACAAATGAAAGCAAAAAATACGCAAGAAAAAGCATACTTCAGGTTTCAATATTATTTTTGCATTATATAATACGCGACTATGCACTGACCGACGCAAGTCGCAAGATCCGAACACGGATTTTTAATTTACAATTAAATACTAACCACTAATCTATTAACACATGAAACTTAAATTAGCGACAATTCTCTTCGCTGCTTCGGTTATGGTTTCCATAACTTCTTGTGAAGAGAAGAATCTGGGGGAAGCTCAGCTCCCTCCATTGGCTGGTGAAGTTGTCTTTACGGACGTTCTTGGAACCAGCGGCTCACGTGTCAGTCCTAACTACGTTCTGGGTGTTGAGCTCGGAAACTCTTCAGGTGCTGTACTCGAGGCAAAATTTACGTCTTCTGCACCTGCACTGCAGTCAGGCGCTTACACAGAGGCATCAGCTTCTTACGCTACAGCAGGTAACTACATTACCGGAGCTGACGGCACAACTCTTACAATCAACGGCGAAAAGCATCTTGTAACTGCCGGAACTATCAATCTTAATGCTGTCGACGGTACATACACTCTCAAGGGTATCGTGAAGCTTAACAACGGTGAGAACTACTCTATCAGCTGGACAGGTTCCGGTCTTGCTTGGAACGACCTTCCACAGCTTAAGGTGCTCAACACAGTGATGAGCGCTCAGAGCAATGTAGCAAGTGGACAGAAATCGATCACCCTTAACCTTTCAGATGGAAACTTCACTTCTGAGATGGACATGACCACTTACCAGACTGTTTACAAGGGCGCAGGTAACTACCTTGCTATCGACCTCTACAGTGAGGACGGATACCTTGCAGCCGGTACATACAAGCCAAGCGCACAGGGTGGCACAATCAACAAAGGTGAGTATGGAATCGGTTGGGATCCAGGTGACATCTACAACATCGGTATGGCATTCGAGAACTGGGGAACATGCTGGTGGACAGTCAACGAGGCTGCAACTCCACAGACTTCAGCAGAAAAGATCCTCACAGGCGACATTACTGTAGCTCTGAACGGTACGGTATACACAATCACTGTTGATAACGGTGATCTTTATGCTCAGTTCGTTGGCGAGATTCCAGCTGTAACTAAGCCAGCTGAGCCTGCTGATCCATGGGAAATCGCAGGTAGCGTTGTATTCGAGCACAGCGAGGGTCTCTCATTCACAATGACTGACGACACTGCAAACAACACAACTTCAGGTGGTGCAGCTCTCGAGGGCGTTTCACTTTACTGGGTTCAGGTTAAGGATGCTGCAGGTAACCTCTTGGCAGAACTTGACCTCGTGACTAAGCAGGGCGCAACAGCACTCGCAGGTGAGTACAAGGTAACAAGCTATCCAGACGAAGTTGGTGAGGCTGGTAACGGTTTCTACATCGACTTAGGAGCTATGGGATGGGGCGAAGGCGTAATGTCAGGCGGTACCCTCCTCTACGGTCCAGACGGAACAGTTTACGTTGTTGACGCTGAGACAAGTAAGATCAAGGTAACTGAGAACAAGGGCCAGACTACTATCATCGTTAAGGGTACTTCAAACGGCGCTACTATCGCTGCTAAGTACGTTATCGGTGAGGTTCAGGAAGACGAAGGCGGCGAAGGCGGCGAAGGCGGTAGCGGCTGCGGTTGCGACTGCGACGGTTGCAAGGACTGTACAGGCGGCGAAGGCGGAGATGATGAGGGTGACTCATTCAAGGGTACTCAGCTCATTGGCCTCGGCGGATGGATCGACTACGGAATGTTCGGTATGAACATGGTAGGTATTGACCTTTATTCAGCTGGCTGCGAGGTTACAAACTCATGGTGGCAGTACACATATTCAGGTACAGGAAATCACCTCAAGCTTGAGCTTTATTGCGAAGGTGGTGTCATCACTCCTGGAACATATCAGATCACAACTGTTGCAAGTGCACCAGAGCCAGGACAGGCCAAGGCTGGTGACGACACTGGTGGATCAGAGTGGTATTCTATAACAGATGGAACTCCTACACTTGTTGGTAAGATTACCGACGGAACTGTAATTATCGAGCAGAGTGGCGACATTTACACTCTTACAGTTCAGTCTTCGATCTGCAATGCGCAATATGTAGGCCCTCTTGCAGCTCCTGCAATGTAATACCATAAATATAGGTTAATAAAACTGAATATTAACACTAAAAAAATAACACACTAATGAAAAAATTATTAACCGTCTGCCTATTGGCAATTCTTTACGTGACTTCGGCATTCGCACAGCAGAATGTTACAGTTACCGTCAAAGATGACGTAGGTCCCGTTCCGGGAGCCAGCGTCCTCATTAAAGGCACAACTACAGGAGATCTGACTGACATCGACGGTGTCGTTAAGTTCGACTCCCTCAAGGATACTGATGTTATCGTAGTATCATTCATCGGTTACCGTACAGTAGAGGTAACTGTAGGAACAAGAGCAAAGATCGACGTACTTCTCGAGCTCGACAACGAGCAGCTTGAAGAGTCTGTCCTCGTCGGATACGGCCAGCAGAAGAAGTCATCCCTCACTTCAGCGATCTCTACAGTGAAGAGTGAGGACATCACTTCTACAAAGCAGACCAACCTCGTGGCATCTCTCCAGGGTAAGGTTCCTGGACTCCAGATCCGCCAGAAGTCAGGTAAGCCAGGTACATTCGACACAGACCTCAGCCTTCGTGGTTTCGGTACTCCTCTCGTTATCATCGACGGTGTGGCTCGTACTGCACAGGCTCGTAACGGTGACTGGGGATATTGGATGGATGAGAATGGTTCTGCCGCTCTTGCACAGCTCAACCCTGAGGATATCGAGTCAATCACAGTCCTCAAGGACGCATCTGCAGCCATCTACGGTCTCGAGGCATCGAACGGTGTTATCCTCGTTACCACTAAGAAGGGTCAGATCGGCAAGCCGACTGTAAACTACTCGAACAACTTCTCATTCGGTGTTCCTACTTCAAGACCTGATGTTGTCGACATCGTCACTTATATGAATCTCGAGAATGAGATGCGTATCAACTCTAAGCAGGGTGCGAAGTTCTCACAGGAGTACATTCAGAACTATATCGACGGTGTAGATGGTTATGTTGACACAGACTGGTACGACGTGGTGATGAAGGACTATGCCTTCAATATGACACACAATGTATCTGTACGTGGTGGTAACCAGCAGACTCAGTACTACCTCAGCGGTAACTACACAGAGGATAACTCTATCCTTACTATGGACAACATGAACAACGACCGTCTGAGCTTCACAGGTAACGTGACATCAAAGATCACTCCTGAGCTCACAGCGATGTTCCAGTCAGTCCTCACTTATTCAAAGATCGAAGGTATGGCAGGTGTAACCAACCAGAACATCTGGTACTACACTACTAACGCCGACAGAACTATCCCTGCATATGTTTACGGAAACCCTGACCACTATTCAGCACTTCCTGATTCAGAGAACCGTAACCCTCTCGCAATTACTGACAGAGACGCTGTAGGTTACAGTGACAACCGCAACCTCGCTATCCGTAACAACCTCGAGGTAAGATATGAGCCTAAGTGGCTGAAGGGTCTTGCTATCTCAGCAACAGGTGCATATGACTTCAGCAACTACCGTCAGGATGACCTCACAAAGCTCCTCTACCTCTATGATTACTGGACAGACGAGCAGACAGGTGCAAACGCCGAGGCTAACACATATTCAGAGTCTTGGAACACAAGACAGACTCTCTACGGACGTATCCAGGCTAACTTCAACAGAAGATTCGGTGACCACAATGTAGGTGCAACCCTCGCAGCTGAGGCTACAAAGAATATGTCTAACAACATCCGTGGATACCGTGAATACGGTGACTTCTTCACTCACGACGTACTCGACCAGGCAGACGCATCGACTCAGACCAACAGCGGTAGCCGTTCAGACAATGCAAAGGCTGGTTACGTATTCCGCGCAAGCTACGACTATAAGGGCAAGTACCTCGTGGACTTCTCAGGACGTTATGACGGTACATATCTTTACGCTCCAGGTTATCGTTGGGGATTCTTCCCAGCATACTCACTCGGATACCGTGTATCAGAGGAGCCTTGGTTCAAGAAGGCAATGCCTTGGTTCAACAACCTCAAGTTCCGTTGGTCAGACGGTCTGATGGGTTCTCCACAGGGTGGTGCTTACGCTTGGCAGCTCGGTTATACCGCTAACAGCCAGTATGTATTCGAGGATGGTAAGCTTCTCAACGGTTATGCCAGCCACTCTGTAGCAGAGACTCTCCTTTCATGGGCTGATGTACGCTCTATGGACTTCGGTATCGACTGGGATATGTGGCGTGGTAAGTTCGGCGGTTCGATCGACTGGTTCTGGAGAAGAACTTCAGGTATCGCCGGTACAGCGACAACAACAGTTCCTGACTTCTACGGTCTCTCGCTTCCACAGCAGAATCTCAATGCTTCTGAGAACGTGGGTATCGACATCCAGCTCTCACATCAGAACAATATCGGTGAGTTCTGGTACAGAATCGCTGCAACAGGTACATTCTCAAGATATCGTACAACTTATCAGGAGTCTGACAAGACTGCCATCTACTCATCATCAGAGAACTACTTCCAGAGACACTGGACAGGAAGATGGGCAAATGCACGCTCTGGTTCTATGTATCATTGGGCAGACGGAACACAGTTCACAAGCTGGAATGACATCACTTCACACCCTGTACTCCACAACACTACAGCAGGTATGAACGACCTCCTTCCAGGTATGTACAAGATCGATGACCGCAACGGTGACGGTGTGATCAACGGATCAGATATGTACTACACTTGGGGTGAAGGAAATGCTCCTCTCCAGTTCGGTCTCATCATTTCAGGCCGCTACAAGGGATTTGACATCAACCTCAACTTTGCAGGATCAGCTCTCGTACATAAGACAGCTTCACTTTCAGGTGCATACGGTTACGGTTTCTTCCCTACATTCTATGAGACCTATATGGACCACTACACCCTTGCAGAAGGATTTACTGATCCATTCAACCCTAACTCAGAGTGGACTCCAGGATACTTCCCTGCAATCGCAAAGGCAACAGGTGGATATGACACTTCATCTAACTCTACATACCGAGTTAATCAGCCTTACAACTACCTGAACTCAACATTCTTCCGTCTCAAGAGTGCTGAAATCGGATGGACTCTCCCTTCAAGATGGACAAATGCTATCCACGTGAAGTCTCTCCGTCTCTATGTAAGCGGTACCAACCTCTTTACAATCTGCAACGACATTCTTAAGGCATACGACCCTGAGAGAAACGACAGCGTGTATATGAATGCCGGTGGTTACCCACTTATGAGAACATTCAGCTTAGGTCTTAACTTGAACTTCTAATCCTTGATCTCAATGAAAAAGATTTTATCATATATAACAATCATAGCACTTTCGTTCAGCTTTGCTGCTTGCGAGGGCATCTTCGACAACCTTGAAGGTGACAAGACCAAGCTCGACGGTGACTATCTTGCACAGTCTGAGGCCGGACTTTCAAGAATGATGGCCGATGTCTATGCATCTATCCCTATGGGAGCATTTGCGAACGGCGACAAGAATACTGACAATGCCGTTGACACACACGGTGGTGGTATCGGAAACAGCACACCGGGATTCTGGAACTATACTACTATGCGTGACGTGAACAACCTTATCAAGATCGTTCAGAACGCTTATGACAATGGCAAGATCAGCGAGACTCTCTATACAACTTACATCGCTGAAGCAAGATTCGTAAGAGCATACTACTACTTCGGTATGGTAAGAACTTACGGTGGTGTTCCTATTGTAACAGAGCCGCTTGATGACAAATATGACGGTGGTGCAAACGAAGGACTTTACATTCCAAGAAGCACAGAAAAGGAAACTTGGGATTTCGTTCTCTCAGAGCTCACTGAGGCTGCCGCAACTCTTCCTGACACAAGAACTGACGGAGCTTACAGAGCTACAAAGTGGTCTGCACTCGGACTTAAGTCACGTGTTGCCCTTTATGCAGCTTCAGTAAGTAAGTACTGGAAGAACGCTGAGATCGAGAACTCATATGAGGCTGTTGCACAGAAGCTCGCTTATATGGAAGCTTCATATGCAGATGCTTACTATCAGCAGTGTATCGATGCTTGTGAGGAGATTATCAACAGCGGTAAGTTCTCTCTCTACAATGCTGAACCGGCTTCTCTCGCAGACGCTATCACTGGTCTCTCAGACCTCTTCCTTACAAGACACGATGAGGAGTGGCTCTTCGGTAAATCATACAACAACGGTACACCTAGCGCATCAAACGCATTTGACTGGAACAACTCACCTATGCAGGCAAAGTTCTCTGAGGCTGTCGGCGTATGGAAATGGGGATGCTACAATGTAAATGCTGACCTTGCTGACCTTTATGACAACTACGATGCAAACTACAACGCAGTGGACGGTACTCTTGCTACACGTACAGACGGAAACGAGAGCACATGGCTTCCACAGGTTTACTCAGATGCATCAGCAGCTGAAAGAGTTGATTATGTAGGTTACAAGAAAATGGGTGATCCATTTGCTGACAAGGATGCACGTTTCCAGGCATGGGTAATCTATCCTGGTATCAACTTCCGCGGCGTGGACATCGTTATCCAGGGTGGTATCTGGGGTGACAAGCTCCTTATCTGCGACTCTGAGAAGGATTATGTGACTGCAGGCGGTAAGAAGTACTATATGTACGGAGCTTCTAACGGTGACAACTACTCAGGTTTCAACAAGCTCGGTAACGCGAACGACGGTAGCTGGTACTCAACTGGTTTCGGTATCCGCAAGTATCTCGATCCAGCAGGTGCAAAGCAGTATTCTACAAACCCTTGGTATGACATCCGTTACACTGAGATCCTTCTTAACTACTGTGAGGCTCAGGTAGAGAAGAACGGTGCAAATGCAGGTAAGTCACAGGAGTATCTCAACGCTATCCGCAGAAGAGCGTTCTTCAAGGATCAGGTAGATGCATCTCTTGAGAATGTCCTCAAGGAGCGTCGTCTCGAGCTTGCATTCGAGGATGACAGAGCTATGACACTCCACCGTCGTCGCGAGTTCTACCGTCCTAACCATCCTGCAGGAATTGCTGAGGTAAGAAGACACGCAATCATCCCTGTAGCTGATGTACGCAGCGGCAGCGCTCAGTATATCTATGTACGTGCAAACATGTTTGCTGACGATACTGACAGACTTCCACAGGCTTACGAGCTTCAGGCAAAGAACTACTACAGCGGTATTCCTAACTACGACAAGAATAAGCTGGTGAAGAACCCAAGCCAGGAGTAATTTTTAAAATTTCCTATGAATATGAAAAATATCAGATACATTTTAATGACAGTTCTGGCTGCATGCTTTGTTACTTCTTGCGACTGGTTCGCTCTTGACAACGCAGAACAGCACAATGCAACCATTTCTGGAAAGTTCATTGATGAAGGAACAGGTGAGCTTGTACCTAATGAGGTATATAGCAGCACTACCGGTGTTATGAAAGTCGTTGAGCTCGGTTGGGACTCTGAGGCTGTTCAGACATGGTATGTAAAGAACAACGGTACTTACCGTAACAACCTCGTTTGGGCCGGTGACTATCGTATGGATACTAAGGACGCTAACTACTATCCTCTCACTACTGAATTCACACTCAAGAAGGGTGACAACGTGGTGGATTTCACAGTAAAGCCTTATGTAAGATTCGGCCAGCCTACATTCACTTATGACGCAGCTTCAAAGAAGATCATCGCTACTTGCGAGGTTCAGGTTACTGACCCTGCTCAGACTCCTACCCTCAATGAGGTACGTCTTTGCTGCTATACTGACTGCTTCGTAGGTGCATCATTCAATAACTGCAAGAACGACGCCGGTGCAGTTGCTTCAAACGTTCAGTTCGACGCAAACGGCAAGGCTACCGTTACAGTTGCAATCGACACACAGGCTGAGACTAACAACATCGAGTTCAAGTATGAGCGCGTTCATTATGTAAGACTCGCTGCTCTTGCAACAGGTGCTGGCGTAAACTCATCTTCACGCTACAACTACACTCAGACTTACAGCATCGCCCTCGACGGTTCAGCTGCTGTAGAATACGACAGATGGTAATATGAATAAATGTGGGTGACTCAGGTCACCCACTAAAATCCCAATCACGGCTGATCCTGTGATTGGGAACCAAACAACCACATAACATGAAGAAACTTCTTTTCATTTTTGTTGCGATAATTCTCGCTGTATCATGCGAGAAAGTGAACAACCCTAAGTCGAATACTACCGTACTGGACACTCTTATCGAAACAGCTGCATCGACTAATGATGACGGTTCGTACAATCTTGAGATGCTCATGAGCGGAAACGGATACAATGTAAAACTTTCCGTGCCAAGCTCTGAAATGAAGCTGCATGCAGGTAAATATGAAGTCAAAGCCGGAGGATGCAGCGTAAGCTTCAACAACGGATATGTTGAAAGAAAAGTAAGCAGCGGAACAGTAGATGTGACAGCTGAGAAAGATGGATTCACTATCGAAATGTCTGTTGTAAGCAGAAACGAAGACTTCAGATTCAAGTTCCATGGCCAGATAGAATTCAAGAGTTTCGTCGGTACTGTAATCAGAAACCGTTCAGTCAACAGTACTGCGATGAAACAATCGATGAAGTATTCGATCTACCTTCCTAAAGACTACGGTTCTGGAGAATCCTTCCCCGTATTGTATCTGCTCCATGGCTACGGAGACGAAAACAATGCATGGCTTGACAAAGGAAACCTTGCTAAGATTGCAAAGGAATACGAGGATAAAGAAGGCGTAAAGCAGATGATCGTCGTGTGCCCGGACGCACTCACTACATTTTACATCGACGGCTACTTGGGAAAATACAAGACCTACTTCTTTGAGGAATTGATTCCTGCAATTGAAAAGGAGTATAACGTAAAGACAGACAAATATTCAAGGGCTGTCGCAGGTCTTTCAATGGGGGGATACGGAACATTGTATTATGGTCTTGGTGAGCCGGATAAGTTCTGCTGTGCATACGCATGCAGCCCGGCTGTCAATATGGGATTTGGCTACCCAAGCCTGTACGACCTGGCTAAGAATGCAGATCGTTCATCCCTGCCTGTCCTGACAATAGAGACTGGTATTCATGACTATACTACACCACTTAAAGACAACACAGAGTTCCATGATCATCTTGTAAGTCTGGGGATTACCCATGAATTCATTACCCGTGAAGGCACTCATGACTGGAAGTTCTGGCAGGAATGCCTGCCTAAGGTCCTGAAAAAATGCGGAGAAACATTCAAGTAAAATCATAAGATAAACCAATTAATACACTAAACAATGAAGAAAATCTTTACCCTTATCGCCGGAATGGCCCTTGCTATCGGCGCATTGTCAGCACAGGAGCTGGCAAACTTCTCATTCGGTTTCGGTCGTCAGAAACCGGTCATCTCTCCAGAGATCAAGAATGATAGCGTAACATTCAGACTTAAAGCTGATTACGCTACCGTAGTAAAGCTCAGCGGTTCTTGGATGCCTAACCCTTGGGGCGGCAGCATCGATATGAAGCGTGGTGAGAACAACGTTTGGGAAGTAACCATCCCTTGCCCAGAGCCAGAAATCTACACTTATAATTTCGTAGCTGACGGCGTTTCAGTAAACGACCCTCAGAACGTAATGGTTCAGCGTGACGGCTCACGTTTCCTCAACATGCTCCTCGTCGACGGAGAGCGCACTGAGAACTACAAGCCAGCAAACCAGAGAGGTACAATCAGCCATCCTTGGTATGACAGCGAGATCCTCGGCATCAACCGTCGCCTTACAGTCTATACTCCATACGGATACGAGGCTAACACAAAGACTAAGTACCCTGTTCTTTACCTCCTTCACGGAGCAGGTGGAGACGAGGAGGCCTGGTCATCAATGGGCCGCACAGCTCAGATCCTCGACAACCTTATCGTGAAGGGCCTTGCTAAGCCTATGATCGTGGTTATGCCTAACGGTAACGGCAACCAGCAGGCTGCTCAGACTTATGGTCTTCCTACTGCACAGATGGACTGGAGAGATCCTTCAACCCGCAACAACTATGTAAGAAGCCTCGTAGAGGAGATCGTTCCTTTCATCGAGAAGAACTACCGCGTGGTTGCGAAAAAATCTCACAGAGCTATCGCAGGTCTTTCAATGGGTGGTGGACATACAATCACTGCTTCAGGCATGTATCCTGACAAGTTCGACTACATCTGCCCTCTTTCAATGGGTGCTCAGAGAACTCCAGAGCTTGACGCTCAGCTCCAGGGTATCAAGAAGGCTGGCTACAAGCTCTACTGGCTTGCTTGCGGTAACACAGACTTCCTCTTCCAGAACGCTAACGAACTCGACGCTGCTCTCACAGCAAACGGTCTTGAGCACACATATTATGTAAGCGAGGGTGGCCACGTATGGGCTAACTGGAGACTTTACCTCAACACATTCGCACCACTTCTCTTCAAATAAAGACTATAACAGATAATGAAAAAAGTATTTACAATAGCTGCTGCCCTCCTTATGGCGGGCAGCGCATTCGCCCAGCAGGCACTCTGGGGCGGCGCATCAGTTGAATCACCTGTAGTAAACGAAGACGGAACAGTAACATTCCGTTACCAGGCTCCAAAGGCTGTAAAGGTAACCGTATCAGGTGACTTCCTTCCAACTCAGAGAATGACATTCAAGATGGGTGACCAGGAAATGACCTATGATGCACCAGGCGTAGGCGAGCTCAAGGAAGGCAGAAACGGCATCTGGGAGTATACTACAGACTTCAAGGTAGCTCCTGAAATGTACACTTATACATTCAGTGTTGACGGAAACACTGTTCTCGACAACAATAACATGTGGGTAAACCGTGACGTATCTTCACTCACAAGTGCATTCATCGTTCCTGGCGGACGTGCAGACCTCTACACTATCCAGGATGTACCTCACGGAACAGTATCAAAAGTATGGTATGAAAGCGCTACAGCAGGTTTCGACCGCAGACTCAGCGTCTATACTCCAGCCGGATACGAGCAGAACAAGAAGCAGAAATATCCTGTTCTTTATGTGCTCCACGGAATCGGTGGTGACGAGGATGCATGGATCGCACAGGGCCGCGCAGCTCAGATCCTCGATAACCTCATCGCTCAGGGAAAGGCTAAGCCGATGATCGTAGTCTTCACAAACGGCAACATCTCTCAGGAGGCAGCTCCAGGTGAGAACTCTACTGGATACACTCGTCCTACAATGTCACTTCCTCAGACAATGGAAGGTACATTCGAGACTGCATTCCCTGAAATCGTGAAGTTCATCGACACAAACTACAGAACTATCGCCAAGAAGCAGAGCCGTGCAATCTGCGGTCTCTCAATGGGTGGTTTCCACACACTCTATATCAGCCTCAACAATCCTGATATGTTCGGATACTCAGGTATGTTCTCAGCTGCAATCGGCGTCAGCGATGCATCGATTTCTCCTATGTACCAGGACTTCGACCAGAAGCTTGCTACATATTTCAGCAAGAAGCCTTCTCTTCTTTGGGTAGGATGTGGTGACACAGACTTCCTCATTCAGGCAAACCGCGAATTCGTTCAGAAGCTCAAGGACAACAACTATCCACATGAGTACCTTGAGAATGACGGCGGACATATCTGGAGAAACTGGAGAATCTATCTTACTGAATTCGTTCCGAAACTTTTTTAATCACATAAAACAATAATGAAGAAAACTCTTATCACAGGAGCAATCCTCCTTAGCGCGACTGCGCTTTTCGCACAGCCACAGCTGAGCAAAGACAACATCGACGAGGTACTGGGTGCAATGACACTCGAAGAGAAGGCTACCCTTCTGGTAGGTAGCGGCTGGGGCAGCATGACTGCCGGCAGTATGACTGCATCAGCTACTGCCCTTGTACCGGGAGCAGCCGGAACTACCCGTTCAATCGAGCGTCTCGGCATTCCTTCGACAGTTCTTGCAGACGGTCCTGCAGGTCTGCGTATCTCACCTACTCGTGACAACGACCCTAATACATATTATTGTACAGGTTTCCCTGTAGGAACAGTTATGGCAAGTATGTGGGACACTGAGCGTGTTCAGGAGCTCACAACTGCTATGGGTAACGAGGTTCTTGAGTACGGAGCTGACGTTCTCCTTGCTCCAGGTATGAACCTTCACAGAAACCCTCTCTGCGGACGTAACTTCGAGTATTTCTCAGAGGATCCTTACCTCACAGGTAAGATCGCTGCAGCTTACATCAATGGTGTACAGAGCAACGGTGTCGGAGTCAGCGTCAAGCACTTCGCTGCAAACAGCCAGGAAGTGAACCGTATGGAGAACGACTCACGCGTAAGCCAGAGAGCACTCCGCGAGCTTTATCTCAAGGGATTTGAGATCGCAGTGAAGGAGTCAGATCCTTGGACAGTGATGTCATCATACAACAAGCTCAACGGCGAGTATACTCAACAGTCACACGGTCTTCTCACCACTATCCTTCGTGACGAGTGGGGATTCAATGGTATCGTAATGACAGACTGGGGTACAAAGCAGGGTACTGTAAAGGCTGTAAAAGCTGGAAACGACCTTATGGAGCCAGGTATGCCAGTAGAGATCGAGCGCATCGTAGCAGCTGTAAAGGCTGGCGAAATCTCTCAGGAAGAGCTTGACAGAAACGTACGCAACATGCTCGAGTACATCGTAAGAACTCCACGTTTCAACAAGTATCAGTATTCTAACAAGCCAGACGTGAAGGCTCACGCAGAGCTCGTTCGCAAGGCAGCTCCGGAAGGAATGGTACTTCTCGAGAACAATGGCGTTCTTCCACTCAAGGACGTGAAGAGAGTGGCTCTCTACGGTACTGGTTCATATGACTTCATCGCTGGTGGTACTGGTTCAGGTAACGTGAACAAGCCTTATATCCGCAACGTAGCTGAGGGTCTTACTGTAAACGGTCTCGAAGTGAACCAGGCTATCCAGAAGTGGTATGAGCAGTACATCGCTCTTGCAAAGACTGAACTCAGAAACAACGGTGGTGCCGGCGGAGTACTCCTCGGTGACCCTGTAATCTCAGAAATGGAGGTCAGCCGTGAGTTCATCGAGAGAATGGAGCCAGCTACAGACATCGCTATCTTCACACTCTCAAGAAACGCTGGTGAGGGTGGTGACCGTTACGCTAAGGACGGTGACTGGACACTCACAGGTCAGGAGCGCGAGCTCATGCAGACTCTTGCTGACGTATATCACGCTGCAGGCAAGAAGTTCGTTGTTGTCCTCAATATCGGTGGTGTTATCGAGACTGCATCATGGAAGCATATTCCAGACGCTGTCCTCCTCGCTTGGACTCCAGGTCAGGAAGGTGGTTACGCAGTTGCTGACATCCTCTGCGGACAGGCAAACCCTTCAGGTAAGCTCCCTATGACATTCCCTGTAAGCTACCTCGACATCCCTTCATCAGCTAACTTCCCTTACAACTACAAGAACGTACAGAGAGGCGAGTGGGATTTCCTTTGGGGTGGTCCACAGAGACAGACAAAGAACGTAGACTACACTGAGTACAAAGAGGGAATCTATGTAGGTTACAGATATTTCCAGACAGCAGGTGCTCCTGTATCTTATCCATTCGGATACGGTAAGTCTTACACTACATTCGAGTACAGCAAGCCGGTTGTAAAGGCTACAGCAGACGGATTCACAGCTACTATCACAGTGAAGAACACTGGTTCTGTAGCGGGTAAGGAGGCTGTTCAGCTTTATGTAACTGCTCCTGCAGGCGGACTTGAGAAGCCAGCATTCGAGCTTAAGGGCTTTGCAAAGACTAAGGAGCTTGCTCCAGGTGAGTCTCAGACACTTACAATCAATGTAGATAAATATACTCTCGCTTCATTCAACGAGGCTACTTCAGCTTGGGAGACTGCAGCAGGTACATACAAGGTGATGTTCGGAGCAAATGCTGCTGACATCCGCGGTACAGGCGAGTACAAGCTCAAGAAGGCAGAGAGCTGGAAGGCAAACAATGTCCTCGCTCCTGTTAATCCAATCAACGAACTATCACTCCGATAGGATAGTAGTGTATATATTCAGATCCGGTCAAAGATCCACAAGATCTATGGCCGGATCTTTAAATTCCTGAACAAAATGAAAAGACTTGCAATCATATTGGCATCTGTATCGATGCTTTGGTGCTCAGTATCATCAGCACAGCAGGCACTCGGACCGGGAACCGGTATCGTTTCTCCTGAAATAAATGCAGATAATACCGTCACATTCAGATATTATAATCCAAAGGCTGTAACCGTACAGATCAGCGGAGACTTCCTGCCTACCCAGCAGATCAGATATCAGAGAGATGGACGCGAAATGATCTATGATGCCCCAGGAAGAGCTGACCTTATAGAGCATAACGGAATGTGGACATTCACATCAGCTCCACTCGAAGGCGAACTGTATTCATATACTCTATATGTAGACGGCCAGAAAATGATGGATCCGTCGAATATCTATCAGAACCGTGACATCGCAACCTGGACCAATATCTTCACCATCAGCACAGAAAAGGGCGACAAGGGCTGGTATTATCAGGTAAACGACACACCTCACGGCAATGTATCAAAGGTGTGGTATGACTCACCTACACTCGGAATGCAGAGAAGAATGACTGTCTATACTCCTGCCGGCTATGAGAAGAACACCAAGACAAAATATCCGGTCCTTTATCTTCTCCACGGATCAGGTGGTGATGAAGATGCCTGGGCAGACCTTGGAAGAGCCGTACAGATCCTTGACAATCTCATCGCAGAAGGAAAGGCAGAGCCGATGATCCTCGTTATGCCTAACGGAGTATATTTCAATCAGGCTGCTCCTGGAGTAGCTGTCAATATGTTCCAGCCGACTATGACAAACAGCCGCTCGCAGTCCACTGTAGAAGTGGAAGAGAGTTTCCCTGACATCATCAGATATATTGAAGCTAATTATCGCGTGAAGAAGGACAAGAACAGCCGTGCTGTGGCAGGACTTTCTATGGGAGGACGCCAGTCAGCAGCTCTCTCAAGAAAATATCCGACTATGTTCGGTTATGTGGGAATGTTCTCAGGAGTAGTACCTCCTGAAGAGGATGACAAGGCTCTTGAGGCGGTTTTCGCTGCAAAACCTAAGCTCTATTGGATCGCTTGCGGCAAGACTGACGGCGTGATGGTAAATTCCCTCCTCCTCAAGGAATACTGTGAAGAGAAGGGATATCCTGTATCATTCTATGAATCAGAAGGCGGCCATATCTGGCGCAACTGGAGAGAATATCTGACTATATTCGCTCAGAAACTCTTTAAATAAATTCCTTAAGGACATACAGTGCAGGTAGTGCACGGTGTGATTCATTATCCCAAAGGCCTCGATTGACCCATCCGGTAAGGACTGAGCAGTCGGGGCCGTTTCCATTCTCTTCCGGGAACCACCAGTACAGACCGTTGACATTAGGATGTTTCTTGAGTTCCTTTATAAGATCTTTGGCGAAGGCGGCCTGACCATCGGGCGAAACCGGCCATTGAGATGAGAAATCATAGATCGTTCCTTGTCCGAGCGGCGGTTGCCACTGGTAATGATATGCAGTCTCCACGATCTGAACCTTTCTGTCCGGGAATTCCTCCTCCAGAAGAGCGAGTGACTGTGAAAGTACTGACAGAGAGTTATGCCAGATAGGATAATATGAGAGACCTATGATATCATAATCTACACAGGAGAGACGACTGTATATATCCTTTAGTGCCTTAGGATCACCAGAACGCTCTGTATGAATGATGATTCCTGCTTTCGGACATATCTCACGGCAAGCCTTTGAAGCCTGCTGAAGGAATCCGATGAAACGGTTCCAGTTTTCTGCTGGAGAATCACTATAGCAGCGATTGACTCTGGAATTACGATTGACATCGGCGCTCCACAGCATACCATAAGATATTTCATTGCCCGGCTGGATGAAATCCGGAGCAGCTCCGGCGTCGACAAGTCTCTGGAGACATTCCTTGGTATAATCGTAAACCTTGTTCCATAGCTCTGTTTCATTCAGAGAAGCCCAAGCAGCAGGTATCCATTGATTGGACGGATCAGCCCAGGTGTCGCTATAATGAAAGTCCAGCATCAATGCAAATCCCTCATCCTTGATCCGCTTGCAAAGACGCACCACATAGTCGATATCCTGACAGACCTGTGCATCTGTTCCACCTTCCGGATTGACTCTCTTAGGATCCACGAAAAGACGTACTCTTTGGGCATTCCAGCCGACTTCCTCACTCTTCATGTACTTCAGCACATCAGCTATCTTATTGCCCTGAACGTCGTAATAAGGTACCTTATTATCCTCATAGCTCTGCAGTACGGATATATCCCCTCCAAGGAACATTCCTTCGATGACAGGGCGCTCCTGAGGCTGCTCTTCCGGCTTTGTAATATCTGACGGAGTTTCAGAAGAATCATCAGTGCAAGCCATAAACAATGTAACAGCTGATGCCAATAGGCAGAACAATCTGAATGCTTTCATTTTCGTATAAATTACCGATACCACAAAAATACGACAATTCCTATAATACTGGTGCAACTTGACTGCAAAAAAAACAAAGCATCACCTATCTGATTATCAGCCAGCCGATTAATCAAAATGCCTGCTGCACATATGCAGCAGGCATTTCGCATAAATATCTATCACACAAGGACTTAAGCAACAGCTATCTGGCAGTATATTTCTTCACACGTTCATCATCAATGCGTCCTGACCAGTTCAGACCATATGCGAAGTCGTAAGCATTGCCGTCTGCATCGACGTAGCACTCCATATCGAAAGGAACATCCTCCATCTGGAGCTCTACTGTCTTCATATTGACAGGAAGCTGCATAGGAAGCAGTGCAGATGGTTCTACAGCGCCGCTCACAAGGTCGAGAATCGCCTGGTTCTGGCATCCGAAACTTACAAGGATTGCATCCGAATATGGCTCGAATTCAGGAACAAAAGGCTTTCCTGTATTGATCACTGTCACTACAGGCTTGTCCCCCATTGCCTTCTTTGTATCAATGACAGTCTGAAGATCGGACTTGTTGGCTGTCTTGACAGACTTACCCTTATATGATCTGTTGGCAGATTTCTCGAGACGGTCACCACCGGCAAGTGAAACTTCACGTGCATGCTCCGCAGTATAGTCGTTGTACTGAAGGCTGATCGGGATATAACCGTTGCCACCCTTCTTCACATCATCAGTACTGTAACCGGTTCCCGAAGTAGGTGCATCAATGACCACGATAGCAAAGTCAGCCTCTGCAGGATCAGCTACCGGCTCATAATACTTGGAAAGAAGCTCCGCAGCAAATGTATCCTCCCATCTTTCCGGAGTGACCATACCGAAGAAATTCACGATCTGAGGGAAATATCTCTGAGGCACATAAACCTTGACCTTACCTTCGCCTGCCTTCATAGGGAGAACATTTCCAGAGTTCTTCACCATTACCACAGACTTAAGCTGAGCCTCATAGCCTTTTTCCATAAACTCAGGCTTTCCGACGATCTCTTCTGAAACTCCAGGATCCAGATAAGGATTCTCAAAGAGTCCTGTACGGAATGAATTCAGGAGAAGACGTCTTGCAGAATCTCTGAATCGCGCATCAGCTGATTCCTGTCCGAACTCCTCCACCCACATTGCATATGCTTCGAGTACCGGGCCCTTGTCATTATTACCTCCGAACTGATCGATACCAGCCTTGAGGCACTCGTAATGTCTCTGAGCGACAGTCAGTTCCTCTACTCCCCAGCACTTACCGTCGAACTTGTCGATGCCCATATTGTCATATGTGATGTTCCAGTCGGTACATACCACTCCGTCGTAAGCATATTTATCGCGGAGAAGATCGGTAATGATATATTTGCTGTAGCTGTTACCGACATTCTTTCCTGAAGGATCGATGCCGGTAGATATTGTATAATATGGCATTACGGCAGATGCCTTGCCTGTAGCACCATTGAGCTTGAACGCACCTTCTGTGAACGGCTTGAGGTGAGTCTCGAAAGCTCCGCCAGGATAAACGGCATATTTTCCATAATTGTAATGCGCGTCACGACCTGCTTCCTCTGGTCCGCCGCTCGGCCAATGCTTCACCATTGCATTGACGCTCTTATAGCCCCATCCGTCAGCAATCTCATCTTCGCCTGCGCTTGTCTGGAATCCATCGACATACGCACGTGCCATATCGGTATCGAGCTCAGGGCTTTCGCCGAATGTGCCGTAGAAACGTGTCCAGCGTGGCTCTGTAGCAAGGTCAATCTGCGGAGAAAGTGCGGTAGCAATACCGAGAGCACGATATTCTTCAGCTGCGATGCGTCCGAATTCCTCTACCAATGCAGGATCGAAAGTAGCTGCAAGACCAAGAGATGTAGGCCAATGAGAGATCTCTCCACCTGCACCATAATTGTACTCAGCAGTAGCAGATGTCTCATGACGAGGGTCAGATGATGTATTCACTGGAACGCCATGTCCCAGACTCTCTACCAGGGCCTGCATATTATTGTTCCATACTGCAGCGACAGCAGGCGACTCGACTGTAGTAACCAGCACCGCCCTGAGATTGTCCTCTGTAAGGAACTTCTTCTGCGCGTCGGAAAGGTCTGAAGCAGCTGCACCGCTCTGCGCGTAAGGCTTGCCATTATATGTCGCTCCTCCAAACATTCCTCCTCCTGAAGGTACGGACTGATGCGAACTGTAAAGCATCATTCCTGCAATTTCTTCTATCGGAAGACGCGAAGCCAGATCAGCAGCTCTTTCCTCTGCAGAAAGTCTCCAGTCCTCATACGGCTCAAGGCTTCCGTTGCGGTTCATATCCTTGAATGCATATCCGTCCACGGTAAGGATAGTCACTCCGGAACCTGGTGTATAACCCAGTGTCTGACCATTTTTCTGGGTCACAATATTATATCCGTTCTCCGTCTGGGTTTCATCCCAACGATTACCACCGCAGGAGACAAGGAGTATAAAAGATATTGCTAAAGCAATCTGTCTTTTCATATCTGCTTATTTAATATTGAATCCACTGATTTCAACTGCTGGGCGCTCTCCTCTGGTATCCTCATCCTTGAAAGTGATGGTTACCTCTTTCTCTTCACCCGGCAGGAGCGAGATATAATTATCAGAATAGAACGCCGGCAGGATGCGCTCGCCTGTCTTCTTTCCATAAACCTTGAGGCGGATCATCAAGGCCGGTACATCAGCATTATTCTTCAGCTGAACTTTTGCCTCCCATCTGTCACCGGACTTCTTCACAGCTGTATCAGCATCGACCTTCACCTGAGGAAGCGAATGCAGCTGCTGCAGATTGCCTTCCTCCTTGCCGAGACAATAGAAATTATCTGCAATCAGTCTGTCGCCCTGAGTGAGCCTTAGCTTGATGTAATAAACATCTGACAGTTCAGGAGAATCAAAGGCAAGACCATAAACAGGAGTTGTAGTATCTTCCTTGGAGTCAAGGTCAGCGCTTGTCTGATAAATGACTTTGCCATCATAATTGACAATCATAGCCTCAGCCTTGAGACCGCTCTGATCCATTGCATTATTATTGACTACCTCTACCTGCTCAGAAACAGGGTTCCACTGGATACGTATAGGTGCAGAGGCTTTCTTTGCCCCGAAATATGCCGCTGTAGGCTCGAAATAATAGTCATAAGTCTGCCATACCATAGAAGGCCAGCAAGAGTGGCTCATCCATATGATCAGACCCTTTCTGTTCCAGCTTCTTGACTCGTACATAGCGCGGTAGCCGTTATAATTGATCCACTGCGCCCACTCGGTAAATTCCTTGAGGTCAGATGCTTCACCGAATGCTGTCTGAAGCATGCCATTGAATGTAGCACAGCTCTGGGCATTCTCGAGTGTAAAGTCGTGAACTCCCCATACACTGTTCTGAGGCCACTGATTTTCGACAGAAAGCATCCTGCTCATACTCTCATATGTCATTACGTTAGGCATACCTCTCTCGCTATGGAGACGATCCTTGCCTCGCTCTGCTGCAAAATATTCCTTTACGGGGAGTGCTCTGTACGGACCGTGACCGCTGACAGGGCCTGATGCAGAATTGGAGATATAATGCAGACCAGGATGAAGTTCAGATACAAGGCGTATCAATTCATTGTCCAATGTCTGCGGAGGGTTTCCTTCGTTACGTCCGCAGTAAAGACCGATAGACGGGTGATTACGTATTTTTCTGAGATAATCTTCTGCGTTTGCAACAAACATCTTTTCATTGAACGGATCCGGTCCGTCGTAAGGGTTGGCAAGCCAGAAGTCCTGCCATATCATCATACCGTGTCTGTCGCAGGCTTCATAGAATTCCTCGTCACCTGTCATTCCGACCCAGTTACGGATCATGGTGAAATTCATATCTGCATGATATCCTACAGCAATGTCATATTCACGAGCACGGTAGTTGATATTGATTTCTGGGAATCCCCAGTTACCTCCGTTGGCTATGAGCCTTCTTCCATTGACGAAGATATCCAGGATATCATTATCCATAGTATAGGCCATCTCACGCACTCCGCTCTTGACCTTCTTTACATCTGAAGTCTTTCCTTCGGTCTCAAAAGCGACCTCTACATCATAGAGATGAGGTTCACCATATCCGTTCGGCCACCAGAGCTCAGGATTATCAAATCTGACAGGAGTCATTGCAACATCCTTTGTCTGACCTGCCGCCAAAGTCACATCGCTACTGAAAGCGAGAGGACCGTACTTCACCTTGATCGAACCGCTTGCCTGAGCATCATTATGATTGGTCAATGTGATAACCGGCTTGATATCAGCATAATTCGTCTCAGGGAGAGGAAGGTCTGTATCAAAGAACACATCATCTACAGTAACTCCACCGTCGTGAGAAGTGAGATATACATCATTCCAGATACCTATGTTGCGGCCTCTTACAGTAGGGATCCAGTCCCAGCCGATACTAGCGTGGAATGTAGGATTATCGCCTCCGATTTCTCCACCGTTCACGTCAGCACTTTGTCTTGTCTGTTCCTTGATGATACCAGGATTGTCATTTCTGTATATTCTGACAGCGAGGGCATTGGTATGGCCCGGGTTCACGAGATCGGTAATATCGAATTTTCCTCTCGTGAAAGATCCCTCGATTCTTCCCGCCTGCTCACCATTCACAAATACATCTGCCTTCCAGTTGATACCATCAAAGTTCAGCATCAGAGTCTTGCTTGCGAAATCAGCCGGGATATCGAATTCATTGCGATACCAGAAATCTGAATTGAACCACGACTCTGAGATCTGAAGCTGGTCATCATCATAACGGATGTCGGCAATTGCACCCGCATTGTAATATGAGGTGGCCACGGTACCCGGAACAGTTGCAGGAAGCCATGCCTGATCATCAAAGCCCACAGTCGACAATTCCTTTCCATCGGCTTCTGCCTGAGGCGCTCTCTGGATTTTCCACTCGCCTCTTGTAAGATTCAGCTTTCCGCCTTCAGCCGGAACCTGAGCCTGAGCCCTGAGGGTAACGCCGCCTGTTCCGTAAATTTCCATCTCGCTGAGAATTATATGCTTGCCATCAGCCGCACCATCCAGCGACAGACGTACATATCGTCCTTTTCCCTTGACTGCCACTTCATTATCACCAGCAGGCAGGTCTGCAACCTTTTTCCATGTCTGAGCATCGTCAGATGTCTCTATAACACCACCTGACGGAGGACATATCCAGT
The DNA here is from genome assembly GCA_045614445.1 of Candidatus Cryptobacteroides sp. GTDB lineage: Bacteria > Bacteroidota > Bacteroidia > Bacteroidales > UBA932 > Cryptobacteroides. Next base: position 45,501 of record JAZLCW010000040.1, read on the forward strand.
ATAGCTTCATCTTGTCGAACTCTGCCTCTGCGCCAAGATCCACGTATATCCATTCCGCCTGAGCTGTCTGGCTCATCCACGCACTGGTGAAGTTATGAGAAGGGAGAATGCTCACCTCTGTATCTTCCTTGAGGAAATTCATCTCGGATACAGTCCATGTCTGTACAGCCGGTGCATCAAGGTCGAAACGGAAATGACGATACACCTTATCCTTAGGGATCTTCACTTCGAAATTAAAATTCCTGCGGCTCTCCATCATACGGATATACTCCTTCATTTCCTCTGTCATCTGGACGTTTTTCAGGCCGGATGACACTGCAACATTCTGAGAGCCACCGCCTGAGCCCATCACTACACGAGCCTCTCCCGGAAGATTCCTGCCCTGAAACGACTCAAGTTCATCCCATGAAAGTCCATCAGCAGACGCCTGCACTTTGACATTCCATCCTCTGGCAGCATCGAGATCGCACATTGCAGTACCGTTCAATGAAAGCTTATTTGCATCAGTGCCATCACCATTGATCTGAAGAAGAAGGTATGCACCATTACCGCCCTCTACACTGATATTGGTAGCATTGTCATCGAAAATCCTTTCCTTGTCCCTCTTTTCTACAGGACCTTTATGCGTGAGGACATCGATATGATAAGGCATCCTGTCAAGAATGATTCCATCTGTGGCAAGATGTCCTGTAAGATTGTAATCATAGCTTGAAGAATGGTAAGCTGCACGATTCAGTGCAAGGTTTCGATATCCGCCACCAGCCACGATTTCCGGACCGGCGTAATCATCTGTCTTTCCCGGATACTCTCCGATTCCCCTGGTATACTCAGCAGAAGGGGTTCCTGCACATCCACAAAGACCCAGAAGGATAGTCATGGAATAAAAGATGTTTGTTTTCATAATCAGGTCAATTTGTCGTATCTATCGCGAAATTAGGCATTTTTCGTTATATATTTTTGCACATTCTGTCATTTTATTTCCTAATTGTTTAAATAAATGCATTCCAGTTAGCAAAATGAAGAAAACTATCTATATTTACAAGATAAAACCATTAAACACATTTATGAAACACTACACAATCATCCTTGCCTGCCTTGCGGGTCTTGCCATTATGACAAGCTGCGGCAGTGCAATGTCACCACAGGACAGACTTACTGTCAATGACAAAAAGATCAATGAGATCATAGCTCAGATGAGCCTTGAGGAAAAAGTGGAAATGCTCCACAGCAAGACCAACATGTCTTCCGAAGGAGTTCCACGTCTGGGCATCCAGGACATCAAGTACACTGATGGTCCTTTCGGTATCCGCGAGGAAAACGGCGACGGCTTCCGTCCCCTCGGCTGGACTCTCGACTCAGCGACATACTTCCCTACCGGTTCTGCTCTTGCAGCTACCTGGTCAAGAGAGATGGCTTACAAGAACGGATGGGCAATGGGTAAGGAAGGTCGTCTCAGAGGAAAGGACATCATCCTCGGCCCTGCGATCAACATCCAGCGTCTCCCTGTAGGCGGTCGTACTTACGAGTATCTTTCTGAGGATCCTGTTCTCGCAGCAAGACTCTCTGTAGAGTACACTCTCGGTTCACAGGATGCCGGTACAGCTGTCTGCCTCAAGCACTATGCACTCAACAACCAGGAGACTAACCGTGGTAGCGTAGATGTTATCGCTGACGAGCGTACAATGCGCGAGATCTACCTCAAGCCTTTCGAGGCTGCCGTCAAGGAAGGTGGTGCAATGTGTGTAATGCCTGCATACAACAAGGTTAACGGCTACTATTGCTCAGAGAATGCTCACCTCAACAACGAGATCCTCCGCGACGAGTGGGGCTTCAAGGGTATGACGGTTTCTGACTGGGGCGGAACACACAGCACAATGGGTGCAGCTCTCGGCGGACTCTGCGTACAGATGACAGGTGACAACTACTTCGGCCAGGCACTTATCGACTCTGTAAGAAACGGTGCTCTCGACGAGTCTGTCGTTGACGCTAAGGTTCGTGAGATCCTCCGTCTCCGTTTTGCTATCGAGCCTGTTCCAGAGGATGTAGCAAACACAATCATGACTTCACAGCCAGAGACTCAGAAGATCGCTTATGAAATCGCTCAGAAGTCAATTGTCCTCCTCAAGAACGAGGGTAACCTCCCTATCTCAAAGGAAGTTAAGAAGATTGCTGTAATCGGTCAGAACGCTGTCCTCACTACTGCAGCCGGCGGTATCGGTGCAGGTGTGAAGACTCTCTACGAGATCTCACCTCTCGAAGGTATTCAGGCAAGAGCTGCCGAGGCTGGCGTAGAGGTAGTTTACGCACCTGGTTACAAGAACTATCAGATGAGAATGTGGGGCCGCGGACCTGCAGCTGTTGATCCGCTCGTAGCTAACTCACCAGCTGAGTCAGCTGATCCAGCTCTTCTTGCAGAGGCCGTAGAACTCGCAAAGGATGCTGACATGGTTATCTTCTTCGGCGGTACAAACAAGTCAATCGAGACTGAGGGTAGCGACAGAAAGAACATTGACCTTCCAAACGGTCAGAACGAAGTGATCAAGGCTCTCTACGAGGCTAATCCTAACGTTGCTACAGTCCTCATTTCAGGTGGCCCTACAGATCTCCGTTTCCTTGAGCCATATTCTCCATCAATCGTTCAAGGATGGTGGAACGGTCTTGAGGGCGGTACAGCACTTGCTGAGGTTCTCTTCGGAGACATAGCTCCTTCAGGAAAGCTTCCATTCACATTCCCTAAGAAGCTCGAGGATTCACCAGCATATGCACTCGGCGTATTCCCAGGCAAGAGCGCTGGCGAGGACCTCTTCACACTCAGATATCGTCTTGACGCTACTGGTTACACTCCAGAGCAGATCCAGGAGTACATCGCAAATCTTCCTAAGCCTGTTTCTGAGTACAAAGAGGGTATCTTCGTAGGTTACAGATGGTTCGAGACTAAGGAGGTTCCTGTAATGTACGCATTCGGACACGGTCTTTCATACGTTGACTTCGAGTACGGTGCACTCAGCCTCAAGAAGTCAAAGAAGAGCATCAAGGTAAGCTTCGACGTGAAGAACCTTGGCGACATGGAAGCTGACGAAGTAACTCAGCTCTATGTAAAGAGAATCGGTTCAGCTGTAGAGCGTCCTCTCAAGGAGCTTGAGGCATTCGACCGCGTAACCCTCAAGGCTGGCGAGACCAAGACTGTGACTCTCGAATTCCCTGTCGAGGAGCTTGCACACTGGGACAATGACACTAACAAGTGGGTTCTTGAGCACGGACAGATCGAGATCCTCGTAGGTTCTGCATCTAACGATATCCGTCAGAGCATCCAGACTGAAATCTAATACCGACACGCAAATCAATGCGTTTCAACCACTTACGCAAAATGCCTGCTGTACAGATACAGCAGGCATTTTTATTATATTGCTGAAGGACAAGATGTTATATGTTTGTGGACATGTAACAGAAACAAGATGCCCTGCGAGGTTCTGTTATCAAAACACTCACAGGGCATTTCTATAATAAAATCGGATGCGTTACTTAAGGTTCTTTACAAGAAAATCTACTGTCAGGTCAACAGCTTTCTGCATATCCTTTGAGAACATATGATCCGCTGCGTGAAGGATATGGAGTTCGCTGCCAGGCCATATGCTGTGGTATCTTTCACCGTATGTATATGGAACGACCTGATCACCGGTTCCATGAATTATGCATGCAGGGCCGGTATATTTCTGAGCTGTTTCATAAATAGGAAGACTGAAAGCGGTCTTGATATACTCTCGGCCAAGTTTCATATCTCCGAAAAGCTGAACGAATTCAGGTGGATCGAGAGGGTTGTAGCGAGCTCCCATAGTGCTTCCACGGATAGCATCATCTCTGAGTACTGCTGCCGGAGCGAGAAGGACTACGCACTTGATATTGTCCACACCAAGGTCACCGGCTGTCATTGAAGCGACAACTCCACCCTGCGAGTGTCCGGTCATCGCAACCGAACCTGCAAACGGCAGAGACTTGACATATTCATACACAAGTTTGGCGTCCTCGATTTCATTAGGAACAGTCATACCGCTGAATGGTCCTTCACTTTCACCGTGTCCGTTGAAGTCGAACTTGATGGATGCGATGCCGTTCTGAGCAAGCTTATCGCCTGTCAGTTTCTCAAGCATACCGTCCTTGTTGCCCATAAATCCATGCATAAGGATAACAACCGGGCATTTCTCACCTTCTGCAAGGCCATCCGGAGTCTGAAGAACAGCTGAAAGCTTGCCTACAGAACCTTGAATTGTAATTTTTTCAGTTTTGGCATATGACTGCACAGCAGCAGACATCAATGCCGCACAGATCATGTATTTCAGGATTTTCATAATAGTTCAAAGATTAACATGCTTCGTCCGTGCAGGACGAAGCATATCGGATTATTTGAAGAGTCTTGGTGCGAGATCGTAGAGATTCTGTCTCCATGCTGTCCAGCTGTGACCGCCAGGGACATCGTTGTATTCATATTTGATTCCGGCCTCGTCGAAAAGCTTGAGAGTCTCTTTGCAGTTGTTGTACGCGATGTCTGACTGACCGCCCTGAGTGAAGACAAGAAGCTTGAAGTTCTTATTGTAGCGGTCTGCTTCCTTCTTAAGACGTCCACGTTCATATTCATAGACCTCCTTATTACCAGGAGCAAAGCTTGAGCTGAGCACCCATACATAGCTGAACATTTCAGGATGATTCAAAGTTACCTCAAGAGTCTCCATACCACCCATTGAAAGGCCTGCCATTGCTCTGTTTGCCTGATCGGTGTAAACTCTGTAATTGTCCTCGATGAAAGGAATGATGCTGGTGATCATATCCTTAGCAAAGAGAGGAACTTCTCCCATCATATCTCCACCTGGCACCTCGATGGTTCCGTTAGGCATAACCACTACCATTGGCTTCATCTTGCCTTCAGCCATAAGATTGTCCAGAATAAGACCTGCTGCACCTACTCCCGGCCATGAATTATCTGTATCACCACCTCCGTGAACAAGGTAAAGAACCGGAAGTGTATCGGTAGACTTCTCATATCCTGCAGGTGTCCACACATGAAGACGACGCATTGTACCGAGGGTCTCTGACCAATAATATCTTTCAGCAACAGCACCGTGTGGGACATTCTTCATTGCAAAGAACTCATCCCCACTTGGAGCCACTGTCAGGAGTGCAGAAGTCTCGCCTGCATTAGGAGCCTTAGGATCATAAACATTCATACCGTCCACCATGAATCTATAACGATAGACTCCTTCATCCATCTTGGCAAGTCTTCCCTTCCATACGCCATTATCCTCTTTAGTGAATACTGCCGGCTTGTCCCAAGGGAGGTCACCCATAACAGCCACCTTCTCTGCGTGAGGTGCGTAGATCTGGAATACAACTGAATTGTCAGGCAGAATGACTGTCGAACGGAGTGTATCGTTCGGAGTCGGCTGACGGAACCATCCCTGAGCCTGGGATGCTGCCGCGAATGAAAGGATTGCGGCTACTGAAAGGATAATCTTTTTCATAAAATGTGTTATTAGTTCATATGTTAAAAATCAAGTAAAGACTCTTCACTGCGTTCAGTATGACAATAATGCAGCTAATAGCAACAAAATTAAGAAAAACACAATTCTGATGCATTACACAGGCGTTCATTTATGTTTTCTATTTGTTCAGAGGAAGAAAATTCTGCCACAATTGATACTGAGACAACAATAAAAAGCGTATATTTGACTATCTAACCGCTATAATTATGAAATCATTGAAAATCTTCACCGCCGCAGCCTTATTTATGGCCGGTTTATCAGTACAGGCTCAGGATCTGGTCATCAGAATCGATGATATGGGAGCATTTCATTCTGTAAACAATGCCAGCATCGACACATACCAGAACGGAATCGCCACTTCCGTGGAGGTTCTTGCCGTGGGAGGATGGTTTCCGGAAGCCGTAAAGATGCTGAAGGAACATCCCGGACTGGATGTAGGAATTCACCTTGCATTGACCAGCGAATGGGAAAACGTAAAATGGAGACCGCTGACACATTGTCCTTCCCTTGTTGATGAAAACGGATATTTCTATCCTATGATGGGCCCGAATCCGGCATACCCGGGCCAGTCTGTAATGGAGAATGCATCAAAGTTCGACATCAAGGAGATCGAGCTGGAGTTCCGAGCTCAGATCGAACTTGCTCTGAAGAACATCCCGCAGATAACACATATTTCCGGACATATGATGTCTACAGGATTCAGTCCGGAGGTACTCGAAGTCGTACGTAAGCTTTCTGAGGAATACGGACTACCATCTATAGACAGAGCCGGTGCCGGAGAACAATACGGCTTCACTTATGTAGGATTTACCGGTCCAAAGGCCACCTCAGAAGAGAAGATAGCAAGCTTCATCAAGACCTTGGATCAGATGGAGAAAGGTAAACGATATCTGTTCGTGGAACATCCTGCATATAACGACTCTGAGATGCAGACCGTGATGCATGTAGGATACGAAGATGTAGCGATCGACCGCCAGGGCATCACCGATCTCCTGAAAAGTCCGGAAGTAAAGAAGGCGATAGAAGATAGAGGAATCAATCTGATCGACATCAACTACCTCACAAAACAGCTGCCGCGTGAGGAAGCATCATCCAAGATGCAGAAGGCTATGGACAAATATCTGGCTGCCGTAGCAAAGGCAGGACAGGATCTGCACAGCATAATGATAGTGAAGGACGGCAATGTCATTTATGAAAACTGGATGAGCGAAGGCAAGGAAAATGTACCTCATATCCTGAACTCTGTCAGCAAGACATTCACTTCAATGGCTGTAGGATTCGCCATTTCCGAGGGTCACTTCAAACTTGACGACAAGGTGGTGGATATTTTCCCTGAATATCTTCCAGAAAACCCTGACGAGAATCTCCTGGCAATGACAGTCAAGGATCTCCTTACAATGAATTGCGGCCATAGCACAGACCCTACACGTCTGGCCTGGACAACAGAGGACGACTGGAGAAAGGTCTTCCTTTCATATCCTGTAACACATAAGCCAGGTACAATCTATTGCTACAACAGTCTCGGAACATTCATGCTTTCTGCCATTGTCCAGAAATACACAGGAGAGAAGCTCACAGACTATCTCTATCCGAGACTGTTCAGACCACTCGGAATCAATAATGTAAGCTGGGCTGAAAATGCTCAGGGCATCAATACTGGCGGATGGGGACTATATCTCAAGACTGAGGATCTGGCCAAGATGGGTCAGATGCTTCTCCAGAAAGGAATGTTCAACGGAAAGCAGGTTGTGCCGCAATGGTGGGTGGAAGAAGCCTCTGCGGCTCAGGTTCAGAGCGTCATGGCAGGTATCAATTCAGATATGATCTCACAGTTGCCTAAGAACTTCGCCAAGACAAGCGACTGGCTCCAGGGCTACGGCTACCAGATGTGGAGATGCAGGAATAACGCCTTCCGCGCTGACGGAGCCAACGGTCAATATATCATAGTGATACCTGACAAGAATGCAGTAGTTGTGACTACTGCAAACATCACGGATATGCAGGGCGAGATAGACCTGATCTGGAAACATATCCTTCCGGCATTGTAAGATCCGGCAATCAATTTATTACGCCACGACAGCATATGAGCCTGCTCGTGGCGTATTTTCGTTGGCCTCAGACATCACCATAGCCTCGTAAAGGTGAAATTCCGGTGATGCGATTTCATTATATATCTGCTGCTGGTCGAATGAGTCAAACCTGAATTTACGGTCTGCACGCTCTCGTGCTGTAGAGATAGCCTGAGATGGATTCTGGAGATAATCCTCGATGAAATTGCTCATTGCAGTCATTTTTAAGGGTTCACATTATTCTTGTAAAATCCCCCTTTTCATATGACGTGCCAAACCGTACACTTTTTTGATATATTGTATACCACTCGGGCGACTTTTGGCTCAAACTCGACCGAGCGGTACTACAATTCCATCAAAATAACCGTTTTTAATGACCGTTCGGGCGACTTTCAGCTATTTTAGGCCCGAGCGGTACATTCTATTATTACTTTACAAGTTCCTTCAGTCTGTTCACCATCAGGTCATGGTCGCGGAACTCGTTGGTGAGAGCATAGGTGCCATCTTTCTGAACGAGGACGTAAGATGGGATGCCGTCAATCTTGAAATAATCGCAGATATATCTCCACTGGGCATCATTCAGTCTGTAGTGAAGGCCCTTGATGTCCGGAATCATCTTAAGATAAGTACCGATTGGAGAAGTCTCATTGGCAATGTATATCCATACGAGATCGTCGCTTGCGAGCTCTCCTGTCTTGTATGGCTCATTGGTTCTGATCGCAGAACGACATGGACTGCACCAGGTGTTCCAGAAATCCACAAGCACTACTTTTCCTTTATAAGGGGCAATGATAGCCTCGAAAAGTTTCTCCACCGGAACTGCCGGAGTCTTCTGAATATTGTCCACCCCTGCAGCCATGGCAGCAAGAGCCTTATTCCTTATATCCTCACACATCCTGAAGAAGAACGGCTCGTCCCATTCGCGCATTTCAGCAAGATTTTCATCTGTCAGCTGACCGCTCTCTGCTAATTGCATTGCCAAGATTGCAGGGCGTAAGTACCTGACATTACCATACTTTTGTGGATTGTTCATGTCACAACGTATCTCCACAAGGCTACTTGCATCTTCGCATATCATAAGAAGAGGATCTGTCAAATCAAACATACCTGCCAGACGATTAATATGCTTATCTGTAACAGGATCCGGCACAAAGTCAATAGGTTCATCGTATGATTTGTTGTGTGCCTTTCGGTAATTGTCAGCTCTGTAATAATCGGCAAACGCAAGTTCGTAAAAGCACGTCATTTTCACATCAGCAACCTTAAGCGCTTTTGCAATCGGATGAGAATCCATTGTTTCTATTGTCTCAACAAGTTTCTCGTATCCGTCGATTATATGGTCTGTATATTCATCTGCAGTCAGATCATAATCCTGAATATCCGCAGTAATATCGTAGCTTCTTACATCAGAAAGAGCCCTGTCATATGGAAGATTGTTGATGCAGTCGTATACGCTGCCGTCTGAATACAGAGGTTTGACAGGGATCGCAGGTTTTTCAGTACGGTTGCTGGTAGCAGCAAGATAATCCATATGGCTAAGGTCGCAATAGAGATCTACGGTCTCACCTGGTGCTACATGAAATTGACCCATACTACGGTAATCCATACGAATGAAACCGCTCACACTGCCATACTGCTGGAAAGTCACACTTCCAACCCCAGTCTCCGGATTAATCTTCACGATATGTTCATCCTGAGATGCAATCGGACTGTTGATATACATCTCCACGGTATTTTCAAGCGACGGCTGATAGCCGAGAAGGTGAAGATTGATAGTGGTCTTTCCCATATCATAAACGAATCCCGGAATGTCAGTCTTGCTGGAAGGAGTGTTCTTTATGTGCTTTGGCAAGCCTCTTTCATATGCAGTAGAAGTAGCGCCGCTGACATTGACTCCAAGCAACCTGAAAGCTCTCTCCTCATAACCTTCAATGAAATCAAAGCTCTTGGTTTTCAGTGGAATAGGCTTGAAATGAAGGACAAACAAGGAATCTCCATCTTCCGGCATCCACAACAATTCATCTGCAGCAATCCCCTCAGTACCAATCATTTCGTATGTCTGTCCGTCAGCGACCAGATGAGTCTCGCTCACTATTTTAATCCAATATCCCGGAAGGTTATAGCCTCTCATATGGAGAGAGGTGAGACTATCTGTCATCTCTACCTTCTCGATGATCAGGGATGTGGTGCCAGAAGCCTCGACTGTCGGAAAGTCGATAGTCTTCTCTTTCGGAGTACAAGCTCCTGCCAAAAGCAAAAATGCCAGTATCAATCCTCTTACTTTCATGTTCTTATGTATTTAAGTAGTAAAGTTATAAAATATTTCAACACGTCAAAAGTCATTATGAATCATGTATGGCTAAACTAATCCGTATAAAAAAAACTCATACCTGATTCATAATGACATATCTGGGATAAAACTTATTTTACCACGACTCTCGCCGACCTTTTCTTATGCCAGGCCGCAGACCTCAGCTCAAACTGGACTTTCTCGCCACATACAGTTCCCCTTAGGACTCCCTTCTTGAATTTCTTCTTGACTGCCGGGAACTCTGCTCGGAATGTATTTGTTGTGAATCCGGCATCGCGAATATAATCTTTGTCTGCAGGAAGTCCGTGGATTCGAGTAAGTCTGAATCTTTCCTTTCCTATAATCAGTACCCAATCGCTGCTGACTGATATTGGTACACTACGATCTTCCTGTATATGCAAAGCGAAGTACATCATTGTATTCTTCTCATTCAATTCGACCCTGTCCAATATGACGAAGTCAGACATGTCATTGGTATCAATCTTCTTAAGAATAGAATAATTACCTATAGCCACAGCATTCACTGTACCTTTAAGCGGGTTGTGGTCAAGGGAAGCCTGGACTCCATACCACTGATCGTTATTGTCATCGGGATTGATATCGAATTCCACCACATCTGCATCCAGCGGTTCATAAACATAGCACAATCTGAACTGACAATAATCAGGCGACCAGAATATATCCTTCTCACTGCCGGCCATTCCTATGATCTCTCGGCAGCGGTATGTCTTTCCGTCCGCCACGATCACATTATCGGCATCGCAGTTGACCCAAAGATCTGAGCCCTGCGATAAAGTCGTGAAAATGCGAAGCTCTTTGGTCGAACGCTCTATCTTTACGATTGTTTCACCGGTCATGTTTACCCTTACAATCGGATTGTTGATTGTAACGATATCAGAAGCAGCTGTTGAATTGTATTCACTGAGCAACTGTTTCTCCATCTGTTTTACCGTATATCCCGGGAAAGTCGCATCAAGATCTCTGTACTCAGGCAGAATTGTACAATATCTTACATTTCCATATGGCAACACCATACTTACCTGCGGGATATGAGAATCCCATGCAGAGCGAGCAATCTGCTGAATTACAGCATATGGAAAATCGGCATTCGGATAAAGACAAAGTCCGTGGGCGTCAAGCATAGGGACCCAATACAGCACCTCATCAAGCGTCCGGCAAGACCATGCAAAGTCATTGTACCTGATCGAATATGGCTTATCTTCTCCCTGAATCCACACCCTGACCATTCTGGAATCCGGCATATAGGTATTATCCACATCTTTCTCCTCGCTGGCGATATGGCTTTTGATACCATTCTTCCATAGCATCTCCATCAATGGTTTATATGGCATCAGATCGCTGCCGTCAATCTTTATGGTAAGTCTGGTAGCCCTGTCAGACTGGAGTCTTTCGAGTAGCTGTCCTCCATATAATTCATCAGAAGAAAAGACAATAGGAGAACTCTGCTTGTTCAGCATATAGACATGCTGACCAGTCGCTTCGGATATCCTCAGCGTCTGATATTCCTCAAGGATTTCGGTGCTTTTTGCAGTGTAGCCTAATTTGCCGTCAATGGTGTCGGCTTCTTGTGCGAATGCTTCAGTGGCCGAAAGGCATAAGACTGTTGCCAGGGCCAATAATAGATTTTGAGATTTCATAATCGGAAAATTTACTTCGGTTTTGATGAGGCAAATTTAATCCGACCTTATGCTGCAACGTATATTTTCGGCATGATATAAGCGTTGCAATTGCGTTGCAGCCTATTCAGAAACAGTATTTAGGGGTTCTCTCTTAGAATTTATGGTCAGGAACTCGCCACAAACCGTACCAGACACAAAATCGATCTCATCCGTTATTGCCGGGAATTCTGCACGGAATGGTGAAGTCGTATATCCTGCGTGGCGGATAAAATTCTCATTCAGAGGAATGCCATGAAGCCTCTGGACATTATAGACACTGCCTGACTTAGTGGTGATAGTGAGATCATCCTTGACAAAGACAGGGACATGACGCGGCTCCATCAGAGCCAGGTCAAAATAGAGCATAGTATTATCTTTGTTATACTCTACCGCCGACAGATATAACAGGTCACGCTGAGAATCGGAATCCACATTATGAAGCATGACGCAGGTATACGGCATTTCCAGTTTAAGACAGTCCTCGTACGGATTATATTCAGGATACACCTGCACTCCATACCACTGGTCATCCTCGCTATCCGGATTGATATCAATTTCTTTTACATCTTCATCCAACGGCTCATAGACATGGCAGAATCTGAATGTGCAGTAGTCCGGTGACCAGAAGATATCCCTTTCGCATCCTGCCATTCCAATGATTTCCTTGCATTTGTACGTCTTGCCATCGGCCACGATTACAGTATTCGCATCATATGAAATCCACAGATCCGGTCCTTGCAGGATTGACGTGAATATACGAAGTTCCTTGCCGGAACGTTCTATCTTATAAAGAGATGTTCTGTTATCCGAAACCCTTACCAGCGGATTGTCGATTGTAATGACATCCGGTTCCCTCGAGTTATATTCACTCAGCAGTTGAGTTTCTATCTGACGGACTGTATAACCCGGGAATCTTGCCGCCAAATCTCTTTCTTCTGGCAGAATGGTACAATAATATCCATCCTCTCCCTTGATCAACATGCTGACCTGCTTATTGTTAGACTCCCACGCCGATTCAGCGATCTCCTGAAGTATGGAATATGGTATATCATCGTTCAGAGGATACATACACAGTCCGTGGGCATCGAGCATCGGAACCCAGAACAGCACCTCATCAAGAGTCTCACAAGTCCAGGCAAAGTCATTGTATCTTATATGGTATGGCATATCATCCCCCTGGATCCACACCCTTACCATTCTTGAATCCGTATGATAAGTGTTCTCTACATCCTTTTCTTCGTTGGTAATATGGCTTTTCACTCCAACTTTCCAGAGACTTTCCATCAAGGATTTATATGGCGTCAGGTCATATCCATCTATCTTGATGGTCAATCTGCTTGCCTTTTCTCTCTTCAATTTCCTCGGCAGATCTGCCAAGGCGACCTCTTCAGGAGCATAACCTTTCTTCAGCGAATATTCGACATTAGGCAGACTTTCCGACACCCTTATAAAGCGGTGCTCATCCAGAATCGCATCATTTTTCGATGTATATCCTAGCTCGCTCTGCCCAGAGCCATCCGCACGGAATATCAAGAACAATACAGCCGACACAACACATCCCAATACCACCCAAAGATACGGCTTGCGTCTCTTGCCAGGAACAGTCGCATCCTGCTTCGCAGATTCATCCTTCGGCTCAAAAAACATACTGAACACCTCTGGCTCCAGCTTCTTCTTCAGCCTGTGCTTCAGACTGCGCACACTGCTGTCTTCCATGTTCAGGATCTGTGCAATAGCCGCAGATGTAAACTGCATCGAAGACAGAACGCACGTAATCATGACATTTATATTCTTGTCGAGGGAAATCGACAGGAACAGCGAAGAATACACATCGAGAATTCTTTCCTTGATACGGTTCTTATCGGCACTGGACACAGTCGTGCTCTGCATCTGGATTTTCTGTATCAGGAAGTACTCCTCACTATGTTTGAATGTCTCATTCAAGGCATTCAATTTCGTCGAAAGGTTCTCGGGTGCATTCATAAAGTAATATATCTCCTAAGGATTATTCCCTTTTTGTCGGTTTCGATGATGAAGGGTAAAGATGAGAGGTCGAACTTGTCGAAAAGGCGGCTTGCCAGGGCTGGATCCGAGGACACGATGCGGTCGACATTGACCATCAGGACACGATAGCGGGAATCCTCTGCGACGAGTCTGCGGGCTGCTGCTTTTTCTGCGTCACAGATATTGCAACCCTCTGTGTAGAAGATGATTATATTCTTCTGACCACGGAGTCTTGAAAGGGCGAACTGGCCTGTCTTTATCTTTTTTCCGTGTCTGAGGAAATCTCCAGGGACCTTGAGAGCCGCAATCCTGCTGCCTGGAAGCGCTTTGGAAAGAAGGTCATCCATAATCTCGGCAAAACCGATGATTTTCAATGAGTCATCTTTTGATTTCCATATATCCCCCCTTCCAGAGATATGATTATCAATAAGATATTTCATACCCTCCTTCGCCTCTTCACCTGACTTCGAGCCCAGATAATAAAGGAAGTCACCCATAAATTGGCGGAACATGGTGGTGTCTCCGGCCTGAAGGGCAGAAACGGCCATATGATCAGCAGCCTTCTGCACGGCACCGGATGGAGTTTCCGCCTCAGAAGGTCGGAACAATGTCATCAATTGGTCGAAATACGCCTCAGATTCAGGTCTTCCGTAATCCAGATCAGGAGATGCTAATATTTCATCAAGCATCAGAGACAAAGCTCTGGTATTGAGTCCGCGTCCTTTGATGATTCCATCCGGTCTCACCAAGAAAAGTCTCGGAGTCTGCACCACGCCATATTTACGCTGAAAATCTGAATCGAGGGTAGGATCCCAAAGATGAAATACTTTGGAATTTATAGGACTTATATCAAATCTCTCTGTGACATAGTTCTCCCATGCCTCTTTATTATCACCTGTATAGATTGCATAGAAATCTACAGGATAGTCTTCTGTCTGAAGCAGATTACCAAGCAGAATGGTTTCCAGCTTGCACTTTGAACAGCTGTGGTCATAGAAAAAGAGCACCTTGTGTCTGTCACCTTTCTGTGCATACTTCCTACGGTCTATGAAAAGCCTTACTGTATCGCCCTGAAGAGTTTCCATCGCAAGTTCCGGAGCCTTTTCCCCGACAAGAGACTGACGGTTGAATTCTGCAAATATCTTCGCATTCATCAGATCGATATCGCTTCCTATACTGACCTTTCCCGTCTGAAACCATTTGTCATAGATATGGATTGCCACCGCTTCCGCTCCCATCACAGGCGAACCGAGATAATGATCATATATCCTCAATGCCACTGCCTGACGCACCGCCGGATCTGCCGCGGCTTCGATCATCAGATCCGCTTCAGCCTTCTGTACATCAATGCTTTCAAATTTAAGAAGGTCGAAATATTCGGTCAGACGCTCCTCCAATGCCGCAGCCTTCGCAGAATCAAGCTGCTGAGCATCAAGACAGACACTTCCCGCCAATAATGGCAGAAGCACAATCAGATATTTTATGATCCCTCTCATCTGCTATAGCTGCACTCCTTCAGGAACAAAAAGGGATGTGTCGCCTCCGTGCTTGAGAAGATCACGGACTGCAGTCGATGAGATATGGGCAAACTCCTGAGCTGTCGGGATGATGATGGTCTCGATCTCTGGTGCAAGCTTGCGGTTCGCATCTGCAATCGACCTTTCAGTTTCGAAGTCAATCATATTCCTTACTCCCCTGACTATATGATTTATGCCAAGTTCGCGGCACTTATCGATAGTCAGATTGTCATATTGGATTATGCTCACTCCTTCTAGACCTGCGGTAGCCTGTCTTATAATGTCTATTCTCTTTTCATTAGGGAAGAATCCCCTCTTGTCTATATTTACACCTACTGCCACGACCACCTCATCGAACATAGTCAATGCTCTCTTCAAAATATTGAGATGACCTGCAGTAAAGGGATCGAATGATCCCGGAAATATCGCCTTCCTTACCATATCAGATTTAAATTGAAAGCACAAAAACGGCCTTATCTATTCTTTTAAAATTCATTTCCAGCTCCGAAAACACGATTCCGGGCCTTTAAAGTTTCCAGTCAATCGGCTGACGGCCCTGCGAGGCCAAGATATTGTTCGCCTGCGAAAAATGCCTGCATCCGAAGAACGCTCCTCTTGCCAATGGTGACGGATGTGCCGCCTCCAGGACGAAATGCCGTGAACGATCGATCAGATCACGTTTGCTGCGAGCGAAATTACCCCACAACATAAACACCACGCCACTGCAATTATCTGATATACATCGAATTACCGCATCAGTAAATTCTTCCCATCCGATCTTGCTATGGGAAGCGGCTTCCCCGCTTCGCACCGTAAGGATGGCATTCAGAAGCAGCACTCCCTGACAGGCCCAGTTTTCCAGATTCGGATACCCGCTCATACTCACTCCCAGATCCGACTCGATCTCCTTGAAGATATTCTTCAGAGAAGGAGGGGCCGGCATATTCTCCGGTACGGAAAACGAGAGGCCATGAGCCTGGCCTGGTCCGTGATACGGATCCTGCCCGAGGATGACCACCTTCACCTGATGTACAGGAGTCAAGGCGAATGCTCGGAATATCTGGCCACCTGGAGGAAAAATTTTCTTTCCGGCAGCCTTCTCATTATGCAGGAAACGCACCAGCGATGCGAAATAAGGTTTCTCAAATTCGCCCGCCAATGCGTCTTTCCAGCTCTGTTCTATCTTTATGTCCATTAAAATATAAAGTCTATAACTTCCTGTATGTTCTTGACATAGACAAAGGTAAGACCTTTTACGTAAATTTCCTTTATATCCTCCACATCTTTTCTGTTTTCTTCAGAAATGACGATCGTATGGATACCGGAACGCTTTGCAGCCAATATCTTCTCCTTGATTCCACCCACAGGAAGGACACGGCCTCTGAGAGTCATCTCTCCGGTCATGGCTATACCGCTCTTGACCTTCTTACCACGATAAGCCGACACCATCGAGCTTACCATTGTGATACCTGCTGACGGACCATCTTTCGGAACCGCTCCTTCAGGAACATGAACGTGGATATCCTTCTCTGAAAACTCCTCATATGTCATACCTGTCAGTTCCGGATGAGCCTTGATATACTGATAAGCTATCTGAGCAGACTCCTTCATCACATCTCCGAGATTTCCAGTCATCGAAAGGAGTCCCTTGCCCTTGCTTACCGAGCTCTCGATAAAAAGGATCTCACCACCCATGGCGGTCCATGCAAGACCAGTAACAACTCCCGGCGCCTCATTTCCCTTCTGCATATCGTGTGAATTGGTCGGAAGACCGAGATACTCCTTCAGATGTTCCTTCTTGATAGTCGCAGGATAGTCCTGTTCCAGAGCGATCTTCTTCGCAGTGACACGAGCCACTTTCGCGATCTGCTTCTCCAAACCACGTACACCTGATTCGTGGGTATATTCATCGATAATCTTCGTGATGGCACCCTTGTCGAACTTCAGCTGTCCCTTCTTGAGACCATGCTCCTCGATCTGCTTCGGTACCAGATAATTCTTGGCGATCTCATACTTTTCCTCTGCAAGGTATCCGCTCACATTGATCATCTCCATACGGTCCTTAAGGGCAGGCTGAATGGTGTCGATATTATTGGCAGTGGTGATGAAAAGCACGTTAGACAGATCGTAATCAATATCCAGATAGTTATCGTGGAATGCTGTATTCTGCTCTGAATCAAGTGCTTCCAGAAGTGCAGAAGACGGATCTCCCTTCATATCCTTGGTGAGTTTATCCACCTCGTCGAGAACGATGACCGGGTTTGAAGTACCGGCGCGGTTGATGCCGTTAAGAATACGTCCGGGAAGCGCGCCCACATATGTCTTTCTGTGACCACGGATCTCTGACTCATCGTGAACACCACCCAAGGCGATACGGATATATTTGCGTCCAAGAGCTCTGGCAATCGACTTTCCAAGACTTGTCTTTCCTACACCCGGAGGGCCGTAGAGACAGAGAATCGGAGACTTCATATCCCCCTTGAGCTTGAGTACAGCAAGATATTCAATGATTCTATCCTTCACCTTCTCCAGTCCGTAATGACCTTCATCCAGAACTTTCTGGGCATTCTTCAGATCGAGATTGTCGACTGACATCTCTCCCCAAGGAAGATCCAGCATAAACTGGATATAGTTATACTGTATGCTGAAGTCAGGAGAACTTGGATTATATCTTTCGAGCTTAGCCATCTCCTTATCGAAAATCTCCTGCACTGATGCCGGCCATAACTTTTCTTCCGCACGTGCACGAAGCTGAGCAAACTCCTCCACATCGTCCATCCCTAGCTCTTCCTGAATGGTCTTGAGCTGATTATTCAGATAGTATTCCCTCTGCTGCTGATCGATCTCGGTCTTTACCTTCTGATTGATTTCCTGCTTGATCTTTTGGAGCTCCACCTGAGTGTCAAGAACTGACAGAAGCTTCATCGCACGCGCCCTGAGGTCGCCGTACTGAAGGAGCTCCACCTTGTCCATAAAGTTCTCCACCTCGATAGTTGTAGCAATGAAATTGACCAGAAACTCGAAGTTATCGATTCCCTTAAGGGCAGAAGCAGCTTCGCGAGGAACAAAAGATGACGAGCGGATGATGGAAGATGCCTTCTCCTTGAGAGACTCAGCTATCATCCTGATCTTCACATCCGTCTCAGGGACAATATCTTCAAGATAGCGTACCCTTCCGAGCATATAAGGGGTATATTCCACGACAGACTCTATCTCGAATCTCTTGTAGCCCTGCAATATGGCTGTTATGGTGCCATCCGGCATTTCAAGTGTCTTGACGATCTTTGCCACTGTGCCATATCCGTAAAGATCCTGTTCACGGGGATCCTCCACCGCCAGATCATTCTGAGGAACAGCACCGATGAATGCATTATTCTTCTCTGCATCCTCTATGAGCCTGATAGACTTCTCTCTGCCGATGGTGATAGGATAGACAGTACCTGGAAAAAGCACTGCATTCCTGAGAGCAAGAATAGGAAGCGAATCAGGAAGATGAGCTTCATCAAGCTTCATCATCGCATCTCCCTGCATCACCGGAATCACGCTCACCTCCGCCCCTGCTGGAGAAAAGATTTCATTCATTATATCCTTCATATATTCTATCTTATTACTTTTTTCACATCAATATATACCTCATTGTTCCGGCAAAGTTACACCCTAACCTTATGAACAAGAGCTGAGACACAAGACTGCCATCTGACAAAATGGCAGTTTACCTCATTGTTAATATTATAATATATATAAGGTCAATCTCTGTGCCAGTACCGCAAATGAGGCAGATGATGTCAGAATTTCAATCAAAAAGCGGAATGATTGGATGTTGTCACTAAGTAAACGGGGCCAACAATCACTGTGCATTACTGTTCAGATACTTCAAAGGCCTTTTCTGATGATGTCTGTACGGAGGACATGGACTGTCGCAGAAAAAAATGGAATCCGACAGGTAAAATCTGGGAAAAGAGATATATCAATAGATGAAAAATCGCGGTGATTAAAGTTTTTTCGTTGAAATTTAAGCAGTTGATTTGTCTAATTAAAAAATTCAGACTATCTTTGCACTTCTCTATCGACAATATTTTTGATTTATAATATATAAAGAAAATAAAGTTATGACAAAGGCAGAAATCGTAAACGAAATCGCTAAAGAGACTGGAATCCAGAAGGAGACAGTTTCAACTGTTGTTGAGGCATTTATGGAAGTAGTTAAGGGCTCACTCGCAAAGGGTAATCCAGTTTATCTCCGTGGCTTCGGTAGCTTCATCATCAAGCACAGAGCTGAGAAGGCAGCAAGAAATAACACTAAGAATACTACAATGACTATTCCTGCTCACAACATCCCAGCTTTCAAGCCAGCTAAGGTATTTGTAAACGAAGTAAAATAAATATAACAATAATTTTAAAACCAAAGTATTATGCCAAACGGAAAGAAGCATAAAAGGCATAAGATGGCTACGCACAAGCGCAAGAAGCGCCTGCGTAAGAACAGACACAAGAAGAGAAAGTAATTTTCTCACAGTGTCTGCCATTTTAGCAGTCCGCTAAAGAAGGCTGACCAGGATGGTCGGCCTCTTTTTTTGAAAAAATCTTATCATTGAAATTCCTGATGGAGTCTGAAAAGGATCTGATTGTTGACGTAAGTGCAACGGAAGTCTCGATAGCGCTGATGGAAAACCACAGGCTTATCGAGCTGAACAAAGAGTCCAGCCAGGGGCACAGCTTTTCAGTAGGAGATGTACATCTCGGAAAAGTGAAGAAGATTCTTCCAGCCCTGAACGCTGCCTTTGTCGATATCGGAGACGAAAAGCAGGCATTTGTCCATTACCTTGACCTGGGACTTTATTTCAATGCTTTCGATGAATTCGTAAAGCGAATGAA
>JAZLCW010000041.1:0-3042 GCA_045614445.1 Candidatus Cryptobacteroides sp.
CGATCCGGACTATGTGAACAGCAACCTTTTCGAGCTGTCCTCGAATATCGGCTACTGGCTGCTGGCGAATGAGGGATTTGAAGCATATGAGCGTCTGATTAACGATTATCCGTCTCTTGTCAAGTTCATCAACAAGGCTACTAGAAACAAGATGCTCCGTCAGATGCTTACGACTCATTTCTATAACCAGTTGCTGGAGGCTAATGATGTAGAAAGCTTTGAGGAATACTTTAATGCTTTCAATGAGACGGTGACATTCCCGCTTCTTAAACTCAATACTAGAGACAGGTATGCATTAAAGAAGTCATTCCAGCAGAATCCGAAGCTTCTTTCTGATGCCATCCTCAATGCAGATAAGCCTCGTGAGGGCCAGGTGGCTAATATCAAACCAAATGGAGGCCTTGCTCTGCTTCGATCGATAATTGCAAAGAATGAAGATAAAGTAATCTATGTCAACATCGGAATGACATGGTGTCCCGGCACTAAGCAAGAGCTTCCATATCTTCAGGAACTTGCAGCGGCTTATCAAGGCAAGCCTTTGCGTATCGTGAACTTCTATATCGACCATGGAACAGATGGAGTCAATGCGCTTGACATTGAAACATATCATTTGACCAACGAGCAGAGATTAGGACTCGATCCTATCCTTCACCTCGGCGCAGGAATCCCGTTCTATATCCTGATCGACAAAGACGGAGTAATCGTGGATTTCGGAGAACATCTACGCCCTTCCATACCTGAAACCAGGGAAATTATTGATAATTATCTCCTTGATTTTAAGCATTAGAAGCAGTGTATTTGTTTCTGGCAAGTTATATAAGTAATCCGATTGCTTATGAAACGCTTTCTTATACTCATTGCAACTCTCTCGCTCGTATGTCTGACTTCATGTGTCAGGGAGGTGATTCTTGATGCGGGGGAGAACCCTCAGGTGGTGGTGGAGTGTATTCTGACCAATAGTGATGTTCAGGAACTTCGTCTGAACTTCACTAAGGGAGCATCGCAGAATGAGGCTGAGCCATTGACGGAGGCGGTGGCAACACTATTGGATCTTACAGGAAAGTTTACGGTCGGCCAGTTTAAGAAGCGTGAAGGTGATTTATGGACACTTAACTACACTCCGACACCGATGCATCATTACCGTCTTGAAGTCCAGGTGCCTGGATATGATCTTATATATGCCGAGGATGTCATGCCCGAGCTGGTAGACATATATGCCCAAACACGGGAATTGACTTGGGCTTCAGGTTGGATTCCTAGCTTCGCTATTGCATCAGGGTTCAAAGGAACTATCTTCAGTATAATAAGTATTCCGGAATTTACTCTGATTTATGGAATGAACTATAACCCAATGACCGGCGGGCACGAACTGGCAGATGAGATATTTACCAATGTTCCTATTGTGGATAATTTCAATCTTACAGGGGAAGTCTATATGCCGGAACTTTTCAAGGCCGCATCGGATCGATATGATATAGAAGCCGCATATATTGATCTTAAGGGTGTACATAAACATAAACAATATCTCCTGATTGAGAAGCAGCATATCTTAGATCTGATAGCAGCACATGAAAAAGAAAATGAGGGGCTTCCATATGAGTTTATGGTATATGGAAGTTTTATTGGAGATTGGTATCACTATTTCGGCAATATTCCAAGAGAGCCTTATCCTACGGAAGGATATCTTGTCTTCCTTTCATTGTCAGGTAATTACAATGAATATCTTAGGGATGCTATGCATTTTCAACAAATCAAGGAGTCAACTGACATGTCGGCAATATATCTTAGAGACAATATATATACAAACATAGTCGGAGGTGTTGGCATATTCGCCGCCCAAGCAAAACAGATACAGCAATGCGCCAATATAAAATCTGCCATCACAATGAGAGAATTCGAGAGATACGGAATAGACGGAGACGGAAACCATATATAGCAATGAACGACTGACAATATGAACCGAATATTTACTATACCAACTATTCTTATTTTTTTGATGTTTTTTCCTTCAGTCATCTGCGCTCAGGAATGGGAACGTCATGACACTTTAACAGCTGCGCTGAAGACCGACAGCCGTAGGGTTGTCGAAAGCCTTGGAAAGCTGAGTACGGGCCTAGAGGGCGTGCGCAGGGTGATTTCTCCTCTCGGAGAGGGTGATCCTATCCGATGGGCTCAGGGACTTCCGGGCGTGACTACGGGTGCGGACGGAACGACTGCGTTCTATGTTCGCGGAGGAAACATGGGCAACAACCTCATCACTCTTGACGGTGTACCGGTATATGGATATTCGCATCTCCTCGGCCTGACTACGATTATACCTCAGGATGTGATGTCGGAGGCTTCGCTCATGAAGGGAGGCTTTGAGGGCAGCAGCTCGAACTTTACTGCAGGACATCTGAAGATAACGACCAAAGACACGAACCGGGAGAAGTTCAAGATGAGTGCTGCGCTGAACAATTTCCTTGCAAGCGTTGCTCTTGAGACCCCGATAAGCGAGAAGATGTCCTTTATGCTTTCGGGAAGAATTTCGCCTCTGGCATGGGAATACAAAGCGATCCGTGGAATGCTTCCTGACCTGCTCGGAGGGTTTGACAACTTCGGTGCAGGAGTAGGTGATATTTATGGAAAGTTCCGCTGGCAGACAGGAAAGCGAAGCGTCCTGAACGCTTCATTTCTCGGCAGCATGGACGGATATTCGTTCACGGCCGCTGACAACGCAGATGAGAAAATGGGATGGAACAATATCATCGGTACCGTGAACTGGCATGTGGACGGAAACAGGTCGTTCATGGACCTTAGGGCTTCCGTAAACAGATATACCAGCTCTCAGGAGCAGCACAAGGAGTACCGCGGTGTAATGAACCACCTCACTTTGAAGTCGTCCCTTACAGAATACATGCTCAGCTTTGACAGGACCGAGTCACTTTTCAAGGCGTTCAAGATGGACTACGGTACAAAATTCAGGCTTGCAGAGTTCGCTCCTGGACAGGTCGCTTCTGTGAACAATGCTTCTAATTCATTCCTCGGCACGGTATATCTTCA
>JAZLCW010000042.1:0-15422 GCA_045614445.1 Candidatus Cryptobacteroides sp.
ATCTCTTGCTGAGATTTTCGACGGGCACTCCAGAAAAGTACTCACGCAGCATTTTCCCTTGAGCTCGCTGCATCGCTCGATACACTTTAGGTTGCATAAAAGTTACCGTTTTGTGGTAAACTTTTTTCAGGACGGGACAAACCCAGAATCACGCAACCGCCTGCAAATTAGCCACATACACAAAATGCCTGCTGAAAAATCACAGCAGGCATTTTGCATAAATAACTATAGATCAAGTAGATCGCTGATACTTTATTGTTCGGTCGGATAGAACTTCGATGCGACTGAAAGTCCTGAAGGAATAACGAAATGATGTCCCTCATCCTTCCAGGTATCCTCATCCCACTCAGGAGATATATAGTCTCCCTCGTGATCGACGATGAATGACAGATATGTGATCTCGAAGCCCTGGATCAGATACTGAGACTCATAGAAAGTCTGCACCTCGAACAACGCATCCACAGCCGCACGACCGCACAAAGAAGACAATCCGCTTTCATACAGGCGTTCCTTATCTGCACCGTAAATATCTATAGCTGAAGCCAATATCCTCAGTCCATTCTGCTCTGCCATTGCCTTTGAATACTCATGGAGATAACGGCTGTCAGTCTTGAGATGCACGATACCGCCCGGTTTCAGGAAATTACGGTAACGGTTCATGAACAAAGGAGCAGTAAGACGCTTCTTCTCACGTCCTATCTGAGGGTCCGCGAATGTTATCCATATTTCAGAAACCTCTCCCGGCGCAAAAAGTGACTCGATGAACTCGATGCGCGTACGAATGAAACCTACATTGGACAGATTATGCTCGGTGGCATATTTGGCACCCTTCCAAAGGCGCGCACCCTTGATGTCGATACCGATATAATTGAACGCCGGATTACGTTCAGCCAGGTCCACGGTATAATCTCCCTTTCCACATCCAAGTTCAAGGACAATAGGCTTGTCATTTCCGAAGAAATCACGTCCCCAGTTACCCTTGAGCGGATGATCGCAATTGAGAACCTCCGATGTTGCAGGCTGTACCAGACACCTGAAAGTCTCGTTTTCTCTGAATTTTCTTAATTTATCTTTTCCCATAAAACAGATTCTTCGACAAGGCCGTTCTCAGAATGACAATGACAACTTATTCTGCCGGCTTATCTTTTTTATGACGGTTTCCATTGTTTCTGTGACCGCCGCCCTTATTGCCTCTATGACCTCCCTGCTTCTTTTCTCCCGAATTTTCTGCCGGCTTCTGCTCTACCGGTTTATTGTCAACTGCGCCCTCGCTCTGAGCCTTCTTCTGACCGGAATTTCCACCACGGGACTTTTTCTTCTTCTTACGCTTGCGGGCTTCATCGAAACGATTGATAGCATCATCACCTACTGCAGTAACGAACTCAGGTGCAACAGGCTCGACATCACTCTTGAGTGACTCCGGCTTCTCGCCATTGCGGTTCATCCTTATGATATCCCAGACATCCTCGGCATACAAAGGATATAGATTTGCCAATGACTGAGGATCATATGAGAAGTACATGATTTCACGCAGGATATCTGTCTTCATCAGATATGCAAGACCATCCTCGAACTCGAGAGGATTATGCACTTTAGGAATACGTGACTGTGCATCCATATAAGCCGCAGTCTCATAATTCAGGCAGCATTTAAGCTTTCCGCACTGCCCAGCAAGCTTCTGTGGATTCAGGGACAGGTCCTGACAACGGGCTGCAGATGTCGTAATCGACTGAAAACTTGAGATATAGTTCGAACAGCAGAGTTCACGTCCGCAGACACCGAGTCCTCCGATCAATCCGGCCTCCTGACGCGCTCCGATCTGCTTCATCTCGATACGGATACGGAATTCCTCTGCAAACACCTTGATCAGCTGGCGGAAATCCACTCGTCCGTCTGCGATATAATAAAAGATCGCCTTGGTTCCGTCACCCTGGAACTCTACGTCACCTATCTTCATTTCCAAGCCAAGTTCGGCAGCAATCTGACGCGAACGGATCATCGTCTCGTGCTCACGCGCTATCGCTTCCTGCCATCGTTCAATATCAAACAACTTAGCCTTACGGTATATCCTTTTGAATTCGTAAGTTTCAGGATTGATTCTCTTGCACTTCATCTGACGACCGACAATAGGGCCTTCCAATGTCACGATACCCAGATCATGACCGTTGGCCGCCTCGACTATCACAAGGTCACCGGTCTTGACACTCTGTCCTGATCCGTTTCTATAGATTCCCTTACGGGTATTCTTGAAGCGAACTTCGAAAAACTCATCATACTGCTCCTGATTCACTCCCTCAAGCCAGTCATACACCTCCAGCTTGCAGCATCCCTGGCGATAATTGCACTCAAGCTCCCCACTCTCCGCGCGCTCCACTACACATCCTCTTGAGCAGTCATATTTCTTTGATTCATTCATAAGCTAAAGTCTCAAAGCCACTTAACGTGACCAAATGCCTAAATACATACGGTTCACAAGATCGCAGAACAGAATCTTGGAATTCACATTCCTGTCGATCATTGCCACCACTTTCTCTATATTGGTTATTGTCCTTACGCAGAAACCCTTGCCGCATCGCTGAGCCATTCCGTCATAGAATTCCTTCTCCTGCTCAGCCACATCAGCTATCTGAGGCATATTCTGCTGGATCATAAAAATCTTTCTTATGCACTGACCCGCAAAGGTACAAAAAGCTTTCTGTTTTTCTCGCGATTCCAGTGCAGCTGCCATCTCTCCGCACTCCAATGCAGTCTGGAGATCCCCGGAAACCACAGCCCTCATAAGATCTGCGAACAGATCCATGAACCTGTCATATTCCTCGCTGTCATCAAAAGGATTCAAAGCCTTGACTTTCTCGGCTTCCTCCTTTGTCAAAGGCATCACCCTTACACTCTGGCAGCGGGAAAAAATTGTCTGGAGCACTTTCTCCGGACTATGTGTGATAAATATGAAAAGAGTCTTTTCAGGTGGTTCCTCCACCATTTTCAGCAGACGGTTTGCCGTCTCCTGATTCATTTTCTCCGGCAGATACAGAATCACCGCCTTATATCCGTCAGCTACAGAGGTCAATGAAAGAGTATTGATAATGAACTTCGCCTCCGCCACAGCAATCAGACCGTTCTTGCTCTCAATACCGATCGCCCTCTGAAGATCCGCTTCGGTAAAATACGGATTGGCCAATGCCAGCTCTCTCCAATACTTGATATACGACTCTGAAGTCGGCTTGTCATCGCTGGTCTTAGGACCTTTGTTCACAGGAAACACATAATGAACATCCGGATGGATGAGCTTGGACATCTGACGGCAGGAAGGACACTCGCCACAGGAATCTCCATCTGCAGGATGAGCGCAGTTCAGATACTGCACATATGCAAGAGCAAGGGCCAATGCGCCGCATCCCTCGTTTTCATACATCAGCATCGCGTGAGCTACCCTGCCGCTGTCGGCCATCGACACCAAGGCCTTAGCCACTTCAGCATTTCCTATGACATCCGCAAACCTCATTACATCACCCTTTTAGCTGTAAAATACGCCAGATCCTGCAGAAGTTCTCTTTCCACGCAAGAAGGCAATACAGACAATGCATCCACTGCCTGAGCAACATACTTGTCAAGTTGCTGCACAGCATATTCCAGTCCTGCATTATCCTTTACAAAAGCGACGATTTCATCCCTGTTTTCAGGATGATCCACTATACCTTTCACAAGGCTCCTGATCCTGGCCTCTTCAACCGGAGCATTCGCCATAGCACCCAGAAGCGGCATAGTTATCTTCTGTTCGAGAATATCCACTCCCAGCGGTTTTCCTACACTTTCAGTTCCGGAATAGTCCAATATGTCATCCTTGATCTGGAATGCGATACCTAAAGCAACAGCATAATCCCTGGCTGCCTTCTGACACTCATCCGAAGCATTCACAGAAATGGCCGCCGACACACAGGTCGCTTCAAAAAGTGAAGCTGTCTTGCCGTATATTATCCTGAGATAATCATCCTCACAGGTATCTCCGTTCTGAGCCTTCTGGAGCTGGAGCATCTCACCCTCAGCCAGATCGCTCAAGGTCTTGGAGAAAATCTTTATCACCAGATGATCGCTTTCAGCAGAGCTGAGGATCAGTTCCATTGCCTTTACAAGCCAGTAATCACCCACAAGCACCGAAACGGACGGACCCATAAGCGACATTATGGTAGGAACACCCCTGCGCTGGTCACTGTTATCAGCAACATCGTCGTGCAGAAGCGTCGCATTATGCAGAAGTTCTGCTGTTGCCGCATAGCGGACTGTAGCCTCAGAAATCTGATGAGCGGAGCATGCACGGGCAATAAGCAGGGCAAGCAAAGGCCTGAGCTGCTTTCCTGAATTAGAAAGAATCGAAGAATTGGTGGAATTCAAAAGAGTAATATCACTCATGAGAGAAGTCTCGATTTTCTCCCTTACTGATTCCCAATCTTTCCCAAGATATTCCCTTACTGACTTGATATCCATATACTTATCTTATTCCATAGCATCCAGAATATCATCTGGAGTCTGAGCGAAAATTATCTTTGACATCGTTTCCTCCGTCATCATTCTTGTATCGACATAGTGTCTCAGAAGCTGCCTCAACGGCTCATAGAAGTCTTCGTGATTCAGGAGAAAAATCTTTCCGGAATATTGCTTCAGATGTACCAGGGCAAATGTCTCGATAACCTCATCCAATGTTCCGATACCGCCTGGAAGAGCCACAACGGCACATGTACCCTCACGAAGAAGGGTCTTTCTCTGAGCCATTGTATCAGTCCAGATGACTTCTGTCAGGTCCGGATATACATATTGCTCCATAAAACGGGGAATCACTCCCAGATGATAACCGCCACAGTCGCGAAGCTCATCGGAAATTTCCCCCATCGTGCCCTTTATTGTTCCGCCCGAAACTATACCGTATCCACGCAATGAAGCCGCCCGGACAAAATCTCGGGCGACTTTATTGTACTTTGGATCTATTTCGAAACTTGCCGAGCAAAAAACCGCAATTCTGTCTTTCATCATCAAGTTTCTTAGAAGAAGAATGCCATACTGAGTGTCACACCACCGAAATTCTCGCTCTTGGCGTTCAGGCCCTTAATGTGTGGCTTTATATCATCCCATCCTTCCACATTATAGAGAGAACCGAAGTTCCAGTTATATCTTGCAATGAGCTGAAGCTTCCATACATTCACACCGGCACCAAGACCGAGACCATACTCAAATCTCTTCTTACCCAGCCATCCTTCGCTACTGAAATCAAGTCCGGCTACCGATGCAGAGAACTTATTGGAAAGAGCGTATCCTACATACGGAGTAACATCAAGGAAAGGTCTGAAGATCAGGAGATCCGGTCCCCATTGTACAGAGACAGGCAACTCAAGAAATCCCATACTCTGCGATATTTCATTTGTAAGATTCGCACCCTTCTGATGATAAAGAAGCGATGGCTGGACTGAAAATCCGAGCGGAAGGTCCAGGAGACAGGTAGCACCCACGCTCCAGCCAGTCCTTGCCTTAACATCCACCTCTGAAAATTTGGATGTATTGAAATTCAATCCGGCTGTAACTCCCCATTTAGCCTGGGCAGATGCCGAAATGCCGGTCAGCATAAGAGCTGCCAGCACAACTGTCAAAATTCGTTTCATATTTTTAGAATTTTAGAGAAGCGAGTCTATCTTTGCTGCGAGATCAGCTTTAGCGATCACACCCACATGCCTGTCAACAAGTTCTCCATTCTTGAAGAAAAGAATGGTAGGAATGCTTCTGATACCATAAGTCATCGGAGTATCATCACAATCATCCACATTGCATTTGCCCACTACTGCCTTGCCCTCATATTCAGCAGCAACCTCTTCTACGATAGGAGCAATTGCCTTGCAAGGTCCACACCATGTAGCCCAGAAGTCTACCACTACAGGCTTGTCAGTATTCAATGTCTCAGCGAAATTCGCGTCAGTTATAGTCAGTGCCATAATTCTTTGTATTAATAAGTTACTTAAAATAGTTTGTGCCAGATATCTTATAAAAGAAATCCAGTCGCAAATATAAAGAATTGCAACTGGATTTACAACAACGATACCTAACTTTCGCTTACGCTCAAGCGAAGGGAATTTTAATATGATTTTTCCACATTCCAGGCAAATGCCCTGATACCAAGATCCGGTGTCTCTTCATCCATAGCGCGAAGCTGCTCAAGAATGGCATCCACCTTTTCGTCAGGAACAAATGTAAGGATTGCATTGTTCATTGTAGGCCAGGCATGGTTACCAAGGTGTGGCTCACCAGTATATCCTCCACGACCGGCAATGTCCTGCCACATTGTGAAGCCACGGCATCCGAGCTGCTCGAGAACATCAGCAATCTCCATATTGTAAGCCTGATCGTAAGCTATAAAAATACCTTTCATATTTTTCAATATTATTTCTTTGTTTAATATCCGATAACTTATCACTCTGTTCAGCAGAGAGCATAAATGCCTAGGCTCTGGCTGCCTTGCGGGCCTTGCGACGCTCCTGCCAAGATGCCATCGAAGCATATACGGTAGGAATGATCACGAGGGTGACGAGTGTCGAGATCGAAAGTCCCCATGCCACAACCATACCGAGCGATCGCCACATCTCAGAACCCTCACCCTTACCAACTGCCATAGGAATCATACCGAGGACGGTAGTAAGAGTAGTCATGAGGATAGGACGGAGACGGGATCTTGCAGCAATCACAGAAGCCTCGGTGATGCTCTTTCCTCTCTCACGCATAAGGATAGTGTAGTCAATGAGCACGATACCGTTCTTCACCACGATACCCATAAGGATGAGGATACCGATCATACCCATTGCGCCAAGAGGTGTTCCTGTCACAAAGAGTCCGAGGAGCACTCCCACGAAAGCGAACGGAATCGAGAACATGATCACGAACGGGCTCATGAATGACTCGAACTGAGATGCCATCACGATATATACGAGGATGATGATCATAATCAGGAGCATGATCAGGTCGCCGAACATATCCTTCTGATCCTCATAAGAACCACCGATCTTTGTAGCAAGCTCTGATGGGATCACCATGCTGTCAAGAATTGCATCTGTCGCCTCGACCGCATCAGAAAGCGCCACATCATTAGCCACGACTCCTGAAACTGTAATGAGACGCTCACGGTTCTTTCTGGAAATAGAAGGAGGTGTAAGAGACTCCACTACCTTACCGAGGTCCTTGATACGGACACCCTTGCCCATATTGTTATAGATGATGATATTCTCGATATCCTCGATGCTGGTACGGAACTCAGGAGCATAGCGCACACGGATGTCGTACTCGTCACCGTCCTCACGGTAATATGACATAGTCGATCCGTTCATGGCTGCACTGAGATATGAAGCTGCAGTGGTACTGTTCAAGCCGTTCACAGCAAGCTTTTCACGATCGAAATCCACCTGATACTCAGGAGTATATTCATCACGGCTGAGAAGCACCTGAGCGAAGACTCCTGACTCGAGCATCTTAGCCTGAGCCTCTTTAGCCACGACGTCGGTGGTCTCGAAGTCATATCCGTAGATCTCAAGATCGACAGTGGAAGCACCACCCATACCGCCCTGGCCACCTTCGGTCACGCGTACCTTCTTGAATTCAGGATAATCGGCAAGAATACCGCGGACCACATCAGCGATCTGTGCGACAGAACGCTCACGATCCTCCATACTTCCTACATTGATATTGTACGAAACCACATGGGTACCGTTGGTCTGCATAGCAGCAAAAGAGTTATCCGAGTCTGCCTGTCCGAGTGCATAAGAGCAGTTCACTATTTCAGGGATGGCAGCAGCAAACTTCTTGTGGATCTCGTGACCGAGTTCCCTTGTCACAGCCTGACCTGTACCGGCAGGAAGCTCGAGCTGGACTGTGATACGACCGTCATCAGCCTTAGGGAAGAACTCAGTCTTCATGACAGGGGCAATACCACCGACTGTCGCGCCGAAGATTACCAGAGAAATTATCACTACGATGGTTCTGTGACCGATACACCAGTTGATAAGACGACCATATCCTGCAGAAATGGCATCAATAAGCTTGTTGAAGTTTCCGAAAATAAGATCGTGAAGCCTTCCGTGCTTAGGCTTGAAGCGCAGGAACTGCGAACAAAGCATAGGGATGAGGGTCAATGCACCGATTGTCGATACGATCATAATGATACTTGTGATCCATCCGAGCTGCTTGAACATGAGACCTGCCATACCCTTGATCATTGTCAACGGAAGGAACACGGCAAGCATTGTCAATGTTGAAGCAATAACGGAAATACCCACTTCCTGGGTCGCATGTACAGCGGCCTCCTTCGGCTTGGCTCCTCTTTCAAGATGTGTCGAAATGTTCTCCAGTACCACAATGGCGTCATCGACGACCATACCGATGGCAATGGAGAGTGATGACATTGACACGATATTCAAAGTGTTTCCGGTAGCCCAGAGATACATCAATGATGCAAGGAGGGATATAGGAATAGAAAGAACGATGATGAATGTCGCACGCCATCTTCCGAGGAAGAGATAAACGACGAGCATCACGATGAGGAAGGTTACGATAATAGTCTCCTTCAATGAGTTCAGAGTATTAAGAATGTTTGTCGATCCATCCACGACAGTTCTGATCTCAATATCGGAAGGAAGTCCTTCCTGGATGTCTTTCATAGCCTTCTTCACGCCCTTGATCACATTGACGGTATTGGCGTCAGCCTGCTTCTGGATCACGATCTGGGCACCCTGGACGCCATTGATGTAAGACTCCTGATATCTTTCCTCGACACCGTCGATGACTCTTGCCACGTCACGGAGATAGATGGTCTTGCCACCTGAGTGTCCCACAACGACATTGAGCATTTCCTCTGCTGCGTTGAATTCCTTCTCCACACGAAGGGAATATGCATTCGATCCGATATCGATTGTACCAGAAGGTACGTTTTTGTTCTCTGAAGCGATAATCTGAGAAATACCTGCCACTGTAAGTCCGTATGCCTCGAGCTTGTTCGGATCACAATATACCTGGATCTCGCGCTGAGGAGCACCGGCAATCGATACCGTACCCACTCCCGATACACGGGCAAGAGGTGTAGCCACCTTTTCATCCAGAATCTTGTCGAGTGCCTGATAGCTCTGATCGGCAGTAGCTGCCATGATCATGATAGGCATATCGTCCGCGCTGAACTTGAAGATAACCGGAAGTGTCACGCCGTCCGGAAGGACTGAGTTAACCATGTCGAGCTTGTCACGGACATCGTTCGTAGCCACATCGATATCCACACCTTCCACGAATTCGAGGGTGATAAG
Organism: Candidatus Cryptobacteroides sp.; assembly: GCA_045614445.1. Lineage (GTDB taxonomy): Bacteria > Bacteroidota > Bacteroidia > Bacteroidales > UBA932 > Cryptobacteroides. The sequence continues at coordinate 9,321 of JAZLCW010000042.1, forward strand.
CGAGATATTCTCCTTAGAAGTGGAGGTCATATCCTTAAGGTCGCTCACACCGTTCAGGGAGTTCTCGAGCACCTTTGTAAGGTTAGTCTCGATATCCTCCGCACTGGCTCCCGGATACGAAGACATCACCATAACGACGTTCGCATCGAACTTAGGGAACCTGTCCAATGATATGTTAATCAGCGAAAATATACCGAAGATCGCCATTGCGATGAAGACCAGCGCAGTGGTAACCGGGTTATTTACCGCTTTTCTGTAAATACTCATAATCTGTCTTTATTCGTTAACAATAACTTTGATACCATCCTTGAGGCGGATCATACCGCCGGTCACGATCCTGGCACCGTCTGCGATACCCTCAAGCACCTCATACTCAGCACCCATACGACGTCCGAGAACTACCTTCTGATATGTAACTGTTCCGTCAGCATTGAGAACATATACGAATCTCTCGCCTGAGCCCTGCTGCTTCACTACAGCCACATCCGGAATCACGACATTGTTGTTTACTCCGAAATTCACGGTTGCTCTTGCGAACATACCTGGACGGAGGGCGTTGTTATTGTTATTGATCACTACCTCCACTGTGAAAGTACGGGTTGCAGGATCTACTGTAGGATAAATCTTGTTGATCTTGCCAGTGAAAGTGTTTCCAGGAAGAGCATCAGCTGTAATCTCCACTGAGTCACCCTTCTTTACCTTGGAATAATCTGACTCGGAGATACCGATAAGAAGCTTTACCGGTGCGATCTGCTCTACGATGTAGATAGGAGCGCTCATAGCATACATATCACCTGCATCATAGTTACGGGCAGTGATTACTCCATTGATAGGAGATACAAGAGTCGCATTCTCCTTGAGGTTGTCATACTGTGTCTTGCTCACATTGTAAGCCATCTCGATAGCGTCAAGGTCTGACTTTGAAAGACCTCCTACCTCATAGAGTCCTCTGAGACGGTTAAGTTCTGTCTCGTTGTTCTTGAGCTGGAGCTCTACCTGAGCGAGCTGGGTCTGATCCATTTCAGCTACGACCTGTCCTTTCTTTACGAAATCTCCTATATCCACAAGAATCTTGCTGATACGTCCTGCAGTCTGAGGAGCGATATTGTTCTTTACATATGCCTGGATGGTAGAGGTATAAGTCTCTTCCTGAGGCACCTCACGAACTGACACCTGGGTTACAGCCACAGTAGGAGTCATATCCTCTGCTGCCACCTGCTCTGCAGCCTTCTTGTTTGAATTGCCGCATCCTGCCGCCAATACGACAGCAGCTGCGACCGACATTGTCCTGAAAATAGTCTTCATATTTCTTTATATATTAATTATCAATTTGATTCCTCGACAAGCACGAAACAGGAACTACTCAATGAAATCCTGTCCGAGTGTCTGCTCAAGCTGAGACTTTGCAACTACGAAATTGTAAATTGCCTGATATTCTGCCAGACGGGCCTGTGTGAGAGCGAGCTGAGCGTCATTGAGCTCGATAAGAGTGCTGCGTCCCACCTGATATGCCTTTTCGGCGATGCTGTAGCCCTTTGCCGCCATTGCCACCGCATCCTGAGCTGAGTAATAGCTCTTCATATTTGTCTCCATTGTGGTAAGACTCTGACGGATGGCTATCTTCAGCTGACGTTCAGTATTGTCCTTCTGAAGAAGTACCTGCTGGTGCTGGTTCCTGGCCTGACGGATCTGCTGGTAACGCTTTCCACCGGCGAAGATAGGAATGTTCAGGCTAAGGCCTACATACGAATATGGAGTCCAGCGATATGTGCTGAATTTGAAGTCATTGGTCATCGCGTTGAGGCTGTAATTGAAAGCAAGAGAAAGCGATGGGATAGATGCATACTTCTGAAGCTTGATAGTCTCGGCAAGCATCTCAGACTGAATAGCCAGCTGCTTCATTGTAGTATTGTAGTCAAGAGACACGCTGTCGTGCTGATGGATGTCATATAGCATCTGATCGGCGAAATCCTCGAGCTTTCCTGCTACATCGAGGTTCATATCCAGATCTACTCCGAGAACAGCCTTGAGCTGCCACAATGCGAGAACGATCGAGCTCTCGGCATTATAGACATTAGGGATAGCGTTGGCCACGGTAGTCTTAGCTCTGAGAAGTTCAAGTTCGGAAATCTTTTCGGCATCGAACTTCTTCTTGGTTTCATCATAATTGCTTACCGCGTTCTCATATACTTCCTTGTAAACATTGAATGCCTCCTTGGCCATAAGAATCGCATAATAAGCATTCTTGACCTGTGTTACGGTCTCAAGGCGTGATGAGCGGGCCTTTTCTACTGCAAGCTCCACATCCAGACCTGAAATCTTAAGGCTCTGCCAGAGCTGAGCATTTACCAGAGGCATCGCTGCCGTAACACCTGCCGAGTAGGTATTCCAACGGCCGACTTCCATTCCGCCACTGCTTGATGATGATGACGAATCATCCGTTCCAGTTCCTGCTCCGGCGCCTGAAGCATCTGTTCCATCAGGAATCTCAGTTCCTTCACCGGTACCACCACCGACAAGGCCACCAAGAGAACTCATATCGAAGTCCATATACATCACCTGCTTCTTGATTGTCCTCTGATATGCTGCAGACGCATCGATCTGAGGGAAAAGGGCTGCATATGTACCTTTCTTTGCATAACCGGTTCTTTCAATCTCCATATCAGCCACCTTGACTGACACATTCTCGCTCAGAGCTATCTCAAGAGCCTGCTCCAATGTGATGACTACCGGAGTCTCCGATGACTCGGCCTGAGCCAGAATCTCCTGAGTCTGAGAGCCGTTTTCAGCCACATCATTTGTCTTGTACTGCGCCGAAACTGAGAACGGTATGGTTAATGTTCCCGCAACGAGCGCTGCAATTACCACTGATTTTTTCATCATTATATACACTTAAATTCTTTATAATAGATTCAGTTTTTTCAAGCCGCAAAATTACAACAAAATTCAAGCCTTTCGAATCCCCGTTTTGGTTTAGAATTATATAGATTTGGTTCAAAGTTTCAATTTATCTATATTTGCAGTACAAAAGTAAAAGAATGAGTAGCAACAAACCGGCGATCCTTTTCGGCGCAAAGAATGTAACGAGAGTCGGATATATCGAGGACTATATTTTCGCCTGCGAAATCAAGGGCGAAGGCCACATCTCATACAGCAAGCCCAGAAGACCCAAATACCATCTCGTGATCATAGTCCTGAAAGGCAGTATGGAGATGATAATCAATGGTGAAAAGTTCACTTTCAAGGAAAACACATATGTCAACCTCCCCACCTGGACGGACATCTATGACATCCGTTACGGCAAGGATTTCCACGCTATGGCCACAGCTACAGACAAGAGCGTCGTCGAGGATATCTTCCGGAACAGAAACCCTTTCCCTAGCGACTTCAAATTCAGCATCGACCACGGCATCGGAGGCAACATCATGGACAAGAAGGACATCGGAATCCTGCACAAGGACATCAGCAACATGATCGATTCCCTGTCCAACAAAGACCACCATTTCGCTGAAGAGATCAACTATGCCTATTTCTACATACTGCTCACCGACATGGCTGACATGATATGGAGAAGGTACGGAAACGGTATCCCTTCGCATCACACGGACATGAAAAGGTCAGACAGTCTGATCAAGGAGTTCGCCGAACTTCTGACAAAACACATACACAAGGAAACCTCAGTGGAGTTCTACGCGGAAAAGCTCTGTATATCAAAGCAATACCTTTCTCTCATCGTAAAGGAGAAGACAAGAGTGACAGTCGGAACAGTGATAGCATCCGTCAGAGCGGAAGCCGCGGCAAGACTGCTTCGAGACCCGGAACTGACCATACAGCAGATAGCGGAAGAACTCTCGTTTTCCGACCAGTCGGCCTTCGGAAAATTCTTCAAAAGACACTCCGGAGTGTCACCTCTCAAGTACAGGCAAAAGCTGAAGAAGACCCTGCTTACACTTCGGCAGTAACATCCAGCCACTCGTATTCTCCACCCCAGATTTCCAGAAATTTCATGAAATCCGCATTGGAGAGCACGACGCTCGCCGTATTATCGCAAGGATGGAAGCTGACCCTCTCCGCAGTCTGGAGATCCTTATCCAGGAAAAGCTTCACTCTATGGCCATTCGGGAAATGTTCCTTGGTAAGTTCCTCAGTATAAGGGTCGTGAATAAGTCCCAGCGGAGATACAGAACCCGGAAGAAGGCCCAGACAACGTTCCATTCGCTCAGCTGAAGCAAATGACAACTTACCCTGCTTCAGCATATGCTCCAGAGAATGGATCTGCATTTCCTTATGGCATTCGAAAACCACCAGATAATGGCGGTTACCCTTATGATTGCGGAAGAAAAGATTCTTGCAATGAGTGGAATCGATCTCTTTCCAATATTCCAGCGCAAGCTCTATCGTAGGAAGGGGCGGATGAGTATGAAGCTTATAGCCGAGGCCATGCTTCTCAAGGAAGGCCAGGACCTCGGCGATTCTATTGTTTTCCATTATTTATTGAGACTTTTAGCGAAATGGGTAGGTTCAGCCTTCTTTTTCTGCGGATGAACAATCATTGCCGGCTGCTTCTTCACATAAGCATATACAAGGAAGGCGATTCCCAGAAGAACGAACGGTACGCTCAGCCACTGACCCATATTCAGAACCATATCCTGCTCGAATCCTACCTGAGGTTCCTTGATGAACTCGATAAGGAATCGCATTCCGAAGCATCCGATGAAGAATGTTCCGATAAAGAATCCCCTGCGAAGCTTCGGCAGTCTGAACTTATACATCAATATCTGGAAAACTCCCAGAAGGAAATAGCTGAGAGCTTCATAAAGCTGTGTCGGATGCTTAGGCTCGGTCTCGCCTCTGAGCTCGAAGATGAATCCCCAAGGCAGATTTGTCACATCACCGTAGATCTCTGAATTGAAGAGGTTGCCAAGACGGATGAATGTCGCGGCAAAACATACGGCAATAGCAAGATGATCCAGCATCCACACGAAATCGAAGTCATATTTCCTACCGTAATGTTTCGCGAACCAATACATCGCGATAAACAGGGCGATTGTACCTCCGTGGCTGGCCAGACCTCCCTTCCAAGGCATGAAAATCTCTCCGAATCCCTGCCAGCTGCCAAGATAATAATCAGGCTGATAGAAAAGACAATGTCCCAGACGGGCTCCTACGATGGTTCCGATAAGCAAGGTGTAGAGAAGAGGATCCAGAAGAGTTACAGGAACTCCCTCCCTCTTGAAGAACCATTTGAAAATGAACCATCCGAGGATGAATCCAGATATGAAAAGCAGCGAATACCATCTGAGTGATAACGGCCCGATAGCCACGATCTCAGGATTCACGCTCCAGTTTACCACCAATGTTTCAAGCATAATTTTGTGTTTTAAGGCTGCAAAGATAACAAATAGACGGGCAATCCTTATAAAAACTACAAAAAAAGAGGCCGATGTGCATGACATCAGCCTCCTTATGATCGTGTATCCTGGATTACTTGCGGATAGCTGCGATACCTGGGAGCTCCTTACCCTCGAGGTACTCGAGCATTGCGCCACCACCTGTAGATACGTAGCTTACCTTGCTTGCATAACCCATCTGAGTTACAGCAGCTACAGAGTCACCGCCACCTACGAGGGTGAATGCGCCGTTCTCAGCTGTTGCCTTAGCAAGAATCTCAGCGATACGGTTTGTACCCTTAGCGAATGCTGGGATCTCAAACACGCCTACAGGACCGTTCCAGAGGATAGTCTTAGAGTTCATAAGAACCTCCTCCCACATAGCGAGAGTGCTTGGAGCTGCGTCCATACCTTCCCAACCGTCAGGAATCTCTGAGTTGAGGCAGATCTTGGTGTTAGCGTCGTTAGAGAAATCGTCAGCGATCACAACCTCCTTAGAGAGATAGATCTTCACGCCCTTCTCCTCAGCCTTCTTGAGTGTATCGAGAGCAAGCTGCATCTGATCGTCCTCGCAGAGTGAGCGTCCGATCTGACCGCCCTGAGCCTTCTTGAATGTGTAAACCATACCACCACCGATGATCATGTTGTCAACAGCGTCGAAGAGCTTCTCGATGATAGTGATCTTTGATGATACCTTTGCACCACCTACGAT